>NZ_JBNYYG010000005.1:0-174470 GCF_050565405.1 Paenibacillus macerans
CAGAACGGTCCGAGATCATGAGACGAGCTTAGCCAAAGAAGCAGGTTGGGGGTTAGCATGACGATGCAGGCGTTACCGCAGGCGGCGGAAGGGGTTGCCAAATCACGGTCTTTTCGTTTCCACCGCGCCTTGTCTTTGATCTCCCGTCCGGTCTGCTTGCTTCACTTCTCCTAGCCCCGACCCTGGCTCCCTTAACGAAAGGGATAATGGTGCAAAGCGGCAATGCAGAGACTACAAGACACGAACCCTGCTCTGATATCGGTTTTGACTCGCCTTTTCTTTAGCTAAAACGCGACGAATTTGCCGCTGCCGAGCAACGCGTCCAGCGCGATCAGGCGGATGGCGGTATCGGACCCGGTGAGGACGTACACGGGTGCCGGCGTTCGTTGATCGTTCGGCTCGCCGCGATCCGTCCAGGTTTGGAAGCCGTAGACCGGCAATGGAAAGGAATAAGTGCGTTCGGGCCCGGAGGCCGCGTAGACGAGCTGCTTGCTCGCTTTGAGCTTGTCGATAAAAGTATCGGGCTGGATGGTCAGCGGATTGCCGGTCATCCATAACAAATTGTCGTACGGATCGAAGCGGTCCGACGTGTACACGATCCGGCCGGGGGTGAGCGGGTCGCGGCTGCCCGCCGCGAGCCGGGGCGCGGCGTACCCGGCCGCCTGCTTGTCCCAGCTGCCCGCGGTTTCGGGCAGCCATTCGCCGTCGGCGGCATGGACGAATCGCGGTTCGCCGCCCTCCGGCAGGCGAACCATCCACTCGGCCAATGCCGGGCCGGCGTAAAGCGGGACGGCGGTCACCCCGCCCGCCGTCTCC
The DNA here is from genome assembly GCF_050565405.1 of Paenibacillus macerans. Lineage (GTDB taxonomy): Bacteria > Bacillota > Bacilli > Paenibacillales > Paenibacillaceae > Fontibacillus > Fontibacillus macerans_B. The sequence continues at coordinate 817 of NZ_JBNYYG010000005.1, forward strand.
GCCGCGCCGAGGCCGCTGCTTCGCAGCGCGGCCTCGAGCAAGGCCCGATCGAATACGGAATAGGCGCCCATTCCGTATTCGACCAGCTTGTAATCTCCGCTCTCCGTCGCGGAGATGATCAGGTAGCCGCGCTGCGCCGAGGCTGGCAGCGGCGAGGCCCCGTCGCGGCCGGTTGCGCTGGCGGCGGCGACGGTCACGAGCCAGCTGTGCGTGCCCGGCCCCAGCGGCTCGATGGCGGTGGCGGCGCCGGCCCAGGCGGTGAACGGCTCGGCCTGCGCCAGCTGGCCGATAGCGTCCGCGGCGAACCGGCGCACCGCCTCGGGAGTGGGCTCGCCCGCTTGCAGGCCGGCGAGCCCGGCGGCCGTCGCCGTCGCCGTCGCCGCCGCGGCTTCGGCGGCCGAGGCACCCGGCCAGCCGGCCGGTCCCGGCAGCGGCAGGCCTGCCGTATATACAGTGCATGCGCACAAGAGAATCTTGAAAGCTAAGGACAGCTTCGTTCCGGATTTTTTCATTAGTGGCGTCATCGTTGGCATCATCGTCTCCCCTTTGCGAATGGTTTTCAGCATTTCGTCCGGTTTAGCGGATGCTTGTCCATTGTACCGAAGCCGGCTCGAAAAGGATGTTGCAACCTGTCGCGCGGCTAGTTTGCGAACGGCTTCTATTTTTGCGGTCTTTTAGCGAGATCGGTCTATTCCTGGTCAACGCGGCGAACGCAGATGAAAGATGCCGCAGCCCAAGGCCGATACGACAATTCTCGGCTCGTACTGCCAGCGGATTTCTCCCCGCCTCGCTTCGTATTGCTCCCGGGCCCCCTGAGCCCGCTCTTGGTCGGGATCCTTCAGCAGGTCCTTGTAATAGGCATCGATCAAGGCCAGCTCGTCGTTCAGCCGTTCGCGGGCGCCCGCCGACCAGCTGTTATCGTAAGCTTCGATCCGGTCGGCGAGTTTGGCTTCCAGAGCTGCGCGGCCATCGTCCAGCGAAAGCCGGGTCGGCTCGATATGGATGTTCTCCGGCAGGCGGGGCGCGAGGTTCGTCGCCGCGAGCCGCGTCCGGAACGATTCGTCGATGTTTCCCGTGAGCAAGGAAACGCCGTAAAAATGCAGTTCCTCGCGCTTCATATCGCAGCAGAACTCCACTTTAAAGCAGGCGCCGAGCCACGGCTCGTAGGCGGCGGGCAGCAGGGCCATGCGCTGGCGCGGCCCTGGCTCCTCAAACAGATACATGTAGCGGCCGCCCCGTTTGGCCGCTTCGAAAATCTGTTTGAGTCTGGGGTGCCCGAACGCCAGCTCCTCGCGTTGGATCCGCCCCGGTCCGAGGATCGGGAGCGGGCGAACCGCGCCGAAATAGCGGCCGAGGAGGGCATCCTCCTGCGGCGGCTGGCCCCCCGGCGCCCTAGGCGCTCCCGCCCCGGGGGCATCGCTCTGCTTGGCCGCCCGCGCGTCCTCGGCGGCCTGGTGCTTCTCGGAGTCGAAGATGAACGAAAACGACATCGTTTCCGGTTCGGTCCCGGTCCGTTCGATGAATCCCCAATAATACGGACGGTTCGTTAAGTCCTTGTCGGCCCGCGGAGATAATTTCACCGTCACGTGGTGGGGCGATTTTTCGAGGATTTGGCAATCGGTCGTCTCCAAATACGTCATGACGAAATCGCGAATCTGCTCGCTGGTCATGGACACGGCTTGATCAACCTCCTAACAGCTGCTGCAGGTCGCCGCCGCCGTCCGCTTCGGTCGACTCCGCATCCAGCTCGGTTTTGATGGTATGGAACGTGCGTCCCAACGTCTCGACGCGGCTGGCGATTTCTTCGTCACTGCCGGATTCGAGCAAAATTTTGTAGATGCTTTTCTCCAGCGAATGCTGCTTCTCGAAACGCTCCAAAATAACGTCGAGCTGGCCGATGACCATTTCGAACATATTGATCTTCTCGTGCAGCAGGTTCAGAATATGCTCCTCGATCGTCCCTTTGGTAGACAGGTTGTAGATTTTGACGTCGTTCGTTTGCCCCAGCCGATGCACCCGGCCGATCCGCTGCTCTACCCGCATCGGGTTCCAGGGCAGGTCGAAGTTGATCATCTGGTGGCAGAACTGCAGATTGATGCCTTCGCCGCCCGCTTCGGTCGCGATCATGACCTGGGCTTTGCCGCGGAACAGGTCCATCATCCAGTCCTTTTTGCCGCGGTTCATCCCGCCCCGGTAAGGGACGGCCGTCATGCCGCGGTCGCGGAAATATTTCAGCAAGTATTCCTGCGTGGCCCGGTATTCGGTAAACAGGATCACCTTGTCGTTCATGTCATGGATCAGTTCCATCGCTTTCTCCGCTTTGCTGTTGGCCTGAATCGCCTTGATCAAGTGGACGAGCTCCCAGATTTTGTCCCGGATGGGGGAATCGGGGGCCAGCTTCTTCGATAAATTGACGAGCGTCACGAACACGGCGTCGCGGCTGCTGCATACCTCGCGCTGCAGCGTGACGAGCGACAGCATGCTGTTCAGGTCGCCGCCGGCAGCCTGGTACTGATCCTTCACGAAGGAGGTCACGCCGCCGTACAGATTTTTCTCCTCCTCCGAAAGCTCCACGTGGATATTCCGGACGATCCGTTTGGTGAACTCCAGTTCGCCGTCCCCGCGGCGGTTGCGGATCATCACCTTGGCCAGCTCGCCCTTGAGCTGCCCTTCGTTCTTCGGCTGGCGTTTGTCGACGACGAAATTGGCCGCAAACTCGCTTTGACCGCCGAGTTGCCCGGGCTTCAGCAGCGTGATCAGGTTGAACAGCTCGCCCAGGTCGTTTTGCACCGGGGTGGCGGTGAGGAGCAGGCAATATTTTTTCCGCAGCTGCACCATGAACTGGTAGTTGGTCGTTTTCTTGTTCTTGAGCTTGTGGGCTTCGTCCACGATGACCATATCGTATTCATTGTCGAGCAATATTTGTTTGTGCGGATCGCGTTTGGCGGTATCCATGGAGGCGACGACGACGTCGTTTTGCCAGGAGTACTCTTTCTTCTGGGCCACGGCGGGAATCGCGAATTTCTGGTTCAGCTCCCGCACCCATTGGAGCACCAGAGAAGCGGGCACCAGGATCAGCACCTTCCGGACGAGCCCGCGCACGATGTATTCTTTTAAAATCAAGCCGGCTTCGATCGTTTTGCCAAGTCCCACTTCGTCCGCGAGTATGGCGCGTCCCCGCATTTCGAACAGCACCTTGCGCGCGGTTTCGGTCTGGTGCGGCAGCGGCGTGACGCCTTGCAGATGCTTCAGGCATTGCATTTCCTCAAAGCTCGTGACCAGCGAAGCGGTTTCGGCCTTAAGGGCAAGGTTAAACAGCTTCCAATCGTCCCAGGGGCCGCCTTTCTCCTGCCGGGCGTGAAGTTCGCTGAACCAGCTCCGGTCGAACTCGACGGGAACCCGGTCGTGCAGGGCCGGCTCCGCCAACATGCTTGGGGAATGGCTGAGGGGCTGAGGATTCATGATGTAAAACCTCCCTTATCTTGCGTGTTCGCCTATACGAAAGATGATTTTCAGTGAAAAACGAAGTTTCCGGACATGCCGGATGGCTGCTTCTTGCAGACGTAGGTGTAGTATGGACGAAAAAGAAGAAGTTCATAACTTCGCGGGTTCGGCGTCCGTGAGGAGCAAGGTTTGTACTTCACGGGAGGGTCCGGCGAATAGGGGGAATGGAAACGGATGCAGAGCATTTTCATAGGGGCCGTCTGAAAAATAGAGAGAATCGGAGCAAACGGGTGCTTGGACGAGCCGAATTCGGATAAAAGCCTATAATTTCATCCTGGCCTGCTGTGACAACGAGATATTGTATAGTATAATGGTATTCGCACACAATATGTTGTGATACATACATATGATGATAACGTTCGTAGGGTGTGCGCAGCGGTTTGCGGCAGGCGATTGCCGGCCTAAAACGGCTATTTTTTCGATTTTTTCGCGTTATTTCGACTTTAGGGACCGACGCGGATGACCGATATAATGTAGGATGCTTTTCGAAGGAAGCGGGTGCTTTCGTAGTCGGCTTTGAGCGTGCGGACTGTACGTGAAAGCAGCGCTTTTACAAAACTTTTGGGAGGGTGTTTTCTTTGAAAACCGTGCAAAAACAGCGCCTTGAGGGGCTTAGCGAAAAAATCTTCTTGGATCGGTACGCCTGGAAAAATCCTGACCCCAGCCATGCCCAAGTCGGCGATGTGGTCCTCGTATTGACCAAAGACGATCCGAAATTTCCGACCAAGGAAGTCGGGGAAATCGTCGCCCGCGAAGGACGTACGGTTACGGTCAAAACACGGCGGGGTGAGCTGGTGGAATCCGATGTGGAGAAACTGACCCTCAATATCGAGAAAACTCCGGAAGAAATGTGGGATCGGCTTGCCGGGGCGATGGCTTCCGTGGAAGAAACGCCGGAACTGCAGGAAGAGTGGGCCGAGAAGTTCAGATCTATCCTTGACGACTGGAAGCTGGTACCGGGCGGGCGAATCGCGGCCGGCGCCGGCGCCAGCGACGAGTTGACTTTGTTTAACTGCTACGTCATTCCTTCGCCGAAAGACAGCCGCGGCGGCATCATGGAAACTCTGTCGGAGATGACCGAGATCATGGCTCGCGGCGGCGGCGTGGGCATTAACCTCAGCTCTTTGCGTCCGCGCCGCGCGGTCGTCAAAGGCGTCAACGGCTCTTCGAGCGGTGCCGTCTCCTGGGGCGGGCTGTTCAGCTACACGACCGGCCTGATCGAGCAAGGCGGCAGCCGCCGCGGCGCGCTGATGCTCATGATCAACGACTGGCATCCGGACGTGCTCGACTTCATCACCGTCAAGCAAACGATGGGTCAAGTCACGAATGCGAACCTGTCGGTTTGCGTGAGCAACGCTTTTATGAAAGCCGTGAAGGAAGACCTCGATTGGGAATTGGTGTTCCCGGATACGACATATGAAGATTACAACGAAGTGTGGGACGGCGACCTCGATAAATGGAAAGCCGACGGACGCAACGTGATCCACTACCGTACCGTCAAAGCGCGCGACATCTGGCATACGATCATCGAATCGGCCTGGAAATCCGCCGAGCCGGGCGTGGTATTTATGGAATACTACAATCAAATGTCCAACAGCTGGTATTTCAACCCGATCATCTGCACGAATCCGTGCGGCGAGCAAGGTCTGCCGGGGTGGGGCGTTTGCAACCTGTCGGCGATGAACCTGTCCAAGTTCTACGATGAAGCGAACCACGACGTGGCTTGGGACGAACTGGCGACGACGACGCGTTATTCGGTCCGTTTCCTGGACAACGTCATCAACAAAACGCCTTATCATTTTGAAGAAAACGAGCAAAACCAGAAGAACGAGCGCCGCGTCGGCCTCGGTACGATGGGTCTGGCCGAACTGATGATCAAGCTGAACATCCGTTACGGCAGCCCGGAATCGCTGGAATTCCTCGATAAATTGTACGGCTTCATCGCCAAGGAAGCTTACCTGGCCTCCGCGGACATCGCGGAAGAGAAAGGTTCGTTCCCGGCCTTCGAAGCGGACAAATATTTGCAAAGCGGATTTATGAAGGTCATGACCGAGGTTTATCCGGAAGTCGGGGAAGCGGTTCGCGAAAAAGGCGTCCGCAACGTCACGATCATTACCCAGGCGCCGACCGGCAGTACGGGGACGATGGTGGGCACATCCACCGGGATCGAGCCGTACTTTGCCTTCAAATATTATCGTCAAAGCCGTCTGGGCTTCGACGAGCAGTTCGTGCCGATCGCGCAGGAATGGATGGATGCGCATCCGGGCGAAGAACTGCCGGATTACTTCGTGACCGCCATGAACCTGTCGGCCGAAGATCATATCCGCGTGCAGGCCGCCATTCAGCGCTGGGTGGACAGCTCGATTTCCAAAACGGCGAACTGCCCGTCCGACTTCACGGTCGAAGAGACGAAGCGCCTGTATGAATTGGCCTTCGATCTGGGCTGCAAAGGCGTAACGATTTACCGCGACGGCAGCCGCGACGTGCAGGTCCTGCAAACGGAGAAAAAAGAAGACAAGAAGGAAGAGGTTGCGACACCGGCTGCGGTGGAATCCGCGGCACAGGACAGTGCGGCTTCCGCAACCGACAACAAATACAAGAGACGTCCGCAAGTGCTGCACGGGGCGACTTATAAAATCAACACGCCGTTCGGCATGGCTTATATCACGATCAACGATTTGAACGGCATTCCGGGGGAAATCTTCCTGAACGTCGGCAAGGCCGGCTCCGACGTATTCGCCATGGCTGAAGCGCTCGGCCGCGTGTGCTCGTTGTTCCTGCGTTACGGCGACCACGGCGAGAAGGTCGAGCTGCTGATCAAGCACCTCAAAGGCATCGGCGGCACCGGCGCCATCGGCTTCGGACCCAACCGCGTCGAATCGATCGCGGACGCCGTCGCCAAAGCGCTGGAAACCCATGTGCAAAACGGTCCTTATGGCGACCACGACCCGGCACCGGTAGCGGCGACGATCGCGCATCATGACGATCACGGTATTTCCGTCGGTTCGCATGGCGACCATGGCCACGGCAGTGCGCCGGCCACGTCCCGCGACCTGTGCCCATCCTGCGGCTCGGCCTCGCTGATCAACGTCGAGGGCTGCAAAACGTGCAGCAATTGCGGGTATAGCAAGTGCTCGTAAGAGAGTACTCAATGGGGTAAAAGAAAAAAAATCGCCTTATCTTGCCCTCTTGGCCAGGATATTGGCGATCTTTTTTTATGTTCTGGCATATCACGGCCAGGTGCACCTGTTGCATCATCCGTTTCCATTGACTCTGCGGTACTCGAGGTTGTTTTCCATGACGAGGGCTGCGGTGCCGATAAAAAACGCGTTTCCAGGGAACTTTGAGCGTGAGATTTGTACCTTACGGCGGTTGCCCGCGGCGATCATGCGGGTGTTGACCTCCTGCTCAAAATGCTGAAACAGTTCGTCTTTTGCAAACCACAGGTCGCCTCCGATAAAAATACACTCCGGGTCATATAGATTCACAATGTTGATCAGGCCGCTCACAAGATATCGGTTCATCCGTTCCAACGCAGAGGAGCAGACTGCATCACCGGCTTCTGCCTTTATCAGCAGTTGCATCCAGTCCATATCGTGCGGCGCGCCGTTCTTATGAGCCCAATTGAGGGTAGCGCGTACACTGCTCATTGCCTCCAAGCAACCGCGCTGTCCACATGCGCATAGCTCACCATCGGTCAGCACAATCATATGGCCGATAATCGAAGCCAGCCCATTCGTGCCGGTGTACAAGCGTTGATTGATGATGACTCCCCCGCCGATCCCGGCTGTTACGCCCACATACACAAAATTGTTATACGGCTTCCCGCCTCCGTAATACATCTCTGCCAGAGCAGATACGGCCATGTCATTCTCGATATAAACGGGAAGGTTCCAACGCTCCTTAAGCCGGGGAACAATATGGATCATGTCGATGTTAAAATCAGGAGGATCAATGATCACGCCTTCCGCCATATTGATCGGGCCAATACTGGCAATACCGATGCCCCAGACCTTCTGGATGGGGACATTTTGGAGAATGATTTCGCACATGGCCAGCAAGCCGCTTATAAAGCTGTCCTCGGTAGTAAATTGCCCGATCGGAACCTGGTTATGAAGAACAATGGCACCGGTCAGGTTGATGATTCCAACCTGCAAATAGTCCCGCCCTACGCTAATGCCCAGGGTCAGCAAACTGTCGGGGACCACTTCCAATAAGGTCGGGCGCCGTCCGGCGATTGATGCGGTAGTGCCGCATTCGCGTACGATACCGTCCTGCAAAAAATCAGCAATCAGCGAAGTGATGGTCATTTTGCTCAGCTGTGTTTGTTTGCTCAGCTCGATTCTGGATATTGGGCCGCATGTTGCGATGGTCTTTAAGATGAGAAACTTATTGGTTTCGATCATATTCTGATGATTAACGCCCCGCATTGATGCCATCTCCATATGTATTCATAATATTTACCCACTCACATCTTGAAAGTATATGATTCGTATTATATCACACATTAACGCGCAATTGGTAAAAATGCGTTTCTATCAACAGTATAATAGCATTTATTGTATCCGGAATCATTAATAGTAAATGTTAATTATTAATTATAATTTTATCCATGAAAAGCAGTAGATGAAGAGAAAAATATTATGTTTAAAACAATTGGGATTATATTGACATATGGATGTAAGCGGTTTTATAATCCCAATAGTAAGAGATAATTACTATTTGCTATTCCCGTATGGAATCGCAGCCTCCTTACGGTTTCGGATCAAAAAATAGGTCAAGCGATCTGAGATGAACTTACGGGGATTCGAAGGGAGTGATGGATTTTGCTATGCGGATAGGAGTAGATGTTGGCGGCACTAAGGTATCGTGTGCGCTGATCGGAGAGGATAAGACCATTCTTTCAAAAGTAAGCTTTGATACAGGGGGGGGACGGCCATATACGGATGTGCTGCGTGATGTCGCGGATTCGGTTTATTCCGTTCTGGACAAAGCCGGATGCCGGCTCGATGATGTGGAAGCGGTTGGCCTTGGCTGCCCGGGAATATTGGATCAGCAAAAGGGTGAAGTGATTTACTCCAACAATATTGCCTGGGAGAATGTACCGCTTGTAAAAACGCTGCAGAAATATGTGCCAAAGGAAATCTATGTGGACAACGACGCCAATTGCGCGGCATTGGGAGAATATCTCTGCGGAGCGTCCCAAAGGACAAGTTCATCGGTTACAGTTACGCTGGGCACCGGCGTTGGCGGGGGGGTTATACTCGGGGGACGTATTCATAGCGGATTTAACTCGGCGGCAAATGCAATCGGACATATGGTCATTGTGTCCGGGGGGGTGCGATGCACCTGTGGGCGAGAAGGATGCTGGGAGTCCTACGCCTCCATCACTGCGCTGGTTCGTATGGCTGAGGAGATGGCTGAGCAATTTCCGGATTCCCTTCTGGCCGAGGTGAAGAGGCACTCCGGCCAATTCAACGGAAAGAACATTTTTGATACCGCCAGGCAAAATGATGCGACTGCCTTAAAGCTGCTGGACAAATACTACTATTTTGTGTCGGAGGGGATCATCGACATCATTAATGTTTTTCAGCCCCAGATGATTGTGATTGGCGGTGGAATCAGCAGCGAAGGCGACTATCTGTTATTGCCCATCATTGCCAATGTAAAAAAGGGGGTGTACTGCAAGCAGGTTCCGCTGCCGCAAATTACGATCGCCAAACTGAACAATGATGCCGGAATCATTGGCGCAGCTTACCTGAAAGGATATCAGGCAACTGCTGTGAAGCAAGGAATATAACGCTGATCGAATATGTGTTTCACGAGGAGGATAATTCTATGTCTGGCAAAAAAATTCTGTCCCTAATTCTTGCCGTTTTCCTTATGACGGGTATCCTTGCAGCATGCGGTGGAGGGAACACCTCCGGAAACACCGAAAATTCTGCTAAAACGGAGAATACACCTACCCAGACCAGCGGAAAAGTGGAGTTTTGGCTGGATAAAATGGGCGATGCGGAAAAGGCGGCTCGCTTGTCCGAAGCCTGGCAGAAGGATTCGGGGGTCGAGGTCGTGTTCACCAATTACCCTGATGTAGCGGCCTATCAGACCTCCATCCAGCAAACGATTGACGACCCCGGCGCTCCGGGCCTGTTTACCTGGTGGAGCGGCCCCCAATTGGAAACTCTGGCCCAAAACGGCAAGCTGGCTGATCTGTCTGCGGAATGGGATAACTACATCGCCGACGGTGTTTCCGCTGATGTCAAGGAAGCTTTCACGGTGGACGGAAAGGTCTACGCCGCTCCTTACAGTCTCCGATATGCGTCCGTGCTTTATAATGTGAAAGTGTTTGAGGCTGCTGGCGTGGCTGTTCCCACCACATTCGACGAGTTTCTGGAGGCTTGCGAGAAGATCAAGGCCAGCGGCGTCACCCCCATCGGCTTGAAAAACGATTCATGGGCCAGTTTCATCTGGTTCCAGCAGTTGATTGCAGCCTATGATCCCCAACTGTATTTGGATCTCTGCGATGGCACCAAACCCTACACCGACGATGCGGTGAAGGAAGTTATGTCGATCTGGAGAGAGATGTTTGATAAAGGTTATTTTGGGGAACCCATTATCTACAGCGACCTCCATAAAGAGTTTGCTACCGGCGTCGTCGCCATGATGTTGGAGGACAGCCCTACCGTAACCGGATTACAGAGCGATTACGGCATGGAGCCCGGAACCCATATCGACGCCTTTATCCTGCCCAGCATGAATGGCGGGAAGGGCACCATCTTCTTTGAAGCCTCGCCGATTGTCGTCACCGAGGCTAGCGCCTCCAAGGAGCAGGCTCTCGCCGCTCTGCGCAGCTTCTACAAACCCGAAACCCAAACCGTGATGGTCAACGACCACGGCATTGCCAACATAAGTGCGATATCCGTGGAAAACCAGACCATTCAGCATATTTTGGATATGACTGGAGATTCTGCCCATTACCAGCTCATGCTTCGCTTTTATGAAAATACTCCCGAGGATTTACGCAATACTGCCCTCGATGAGCTCTCTCGCTTTATGTACAGCGGCGCGGATATTGACGGTGTGCTGAATAACATCCAGGCCAAGGCGGACGAAGTATTCGGCTGAATGGGGGGGTTCCTTTGAAGAAGAGCAACTTCGTTTGGACTAATTATCTTTATCTGCTGCCGGCGGTTCTGTTGGTTGCCGTCTTCTTTGTCACATCCATTGTGTATACCGTACGTCTCAGCTTCTATGAATACGACGGATTTTCAGCCATGCGGTTTGTGGGAGTGGAGAACTACCGTTATCTGTTTCAGGATGCAAACTTCAAAATATCATTAATGAACACCGTCATCTGGGTCGTGTTTTCCCTTTTGTTCACACTGGCGCTACCGCTGCTGTTGGCCATTTTGATTACTAACAGCTCCTGGGTCGGTGGGTTTAAGAACATTTTTTACTATCCCACGGCTCTGTCTGGCACTATAGGAGGCATTATCATGGTGGCTATTCTCTCTAAATACGGCATTCCCCAGTTGTTTGGCCTGCTGGGATTTGAGAGTATGGTTCGGGATTGGCTGGCCATCCCTTATGTAAATACATTTATCATGATTTTGATGGGAACATGGCAAGGCGTAGGCTTGAACACCATTCTATTCATCACCGGGCTGGCCACCATTCCCGATTCCCCTATTGAGGCTGCCAAGATTGAAGGTGCGCGGACGATTCAGCTTTACAACAAGGTCATTCTGCCGCTTCTCAAGCCGACCACGGTGGTTGTGTTGCTGATGTCGCTTGTGAACAGTTTTAAGGTGTTCGACTCGATCTGGGTAATGACGAAGGGCGGCCCTTACCGAACCTCCGAAACCTTGGCGTTGACGATGTACCAGGAGTCCTTTATCCACGGCAAGTTTGGTGTGGGTGCGGCAGTGGCTGTGGTACTCACCATGATCATCCTGCTCGTCTCCTATTTCAATATCCGCAACACCTTCGGAGACACCGACCGGACTGCCTGAGCGAAGCGCGAAAGGAGAGCCCTCAATATGAAAAAAGTAAGCAATGGAAGAATAGTCGTGAATGCAGTGCTGATTATTCTGTCTATTCTATGGATATTCCCGGCGATATTCGCCCTCTTCGGGATGCTAAAGAAAAAACAGGAATATAACCTGGGAAACTTCTGGGATCTGCCACAGGGAATAAGCCTTGTTGAAAATTTAAAGGGACTCGCCGGCCCCTTCGGCATCGTCAAGGGAATGTTCAACAGCTTGCTGTATGCCACTGCCTCGGCCGGGGCGGCAGTCATCATCGCTACCCTGGCAGCCTATGCCATCGCCCATCTCAAGATCAAACGGCCGATGCTCTGGTTCCTATTTATCTACAGCGGGACCATCTTCCCGTTCCAGGTCTATTTGATTCCGGTTTACAAAGGATTGACGGCCACGAACCTCTACGATACCCACTTGGGGATGATTTTGTTCTATACCGCCATCTGCGTGCCCTTCTGCATGTTTGTACTGCGAAATTATTATCTCGGCATATCCAAGGAAATCTGCGAATCGGCAAGGATCGACGGCTGCAACAGCTTGCAAATTTTGGGGCACATCTTTGTCCCTATGTCGATCGCCCCGCTGTCCGTTGTGTTCCTTACCCAGTTCAACTGGGTGTGGAACGAGCTCATGTTTGGACTGACCTTCACAAAATCCCGGGAAATCCGTCCGGTAATGGCTGCGATTACGCTTATGGACAAAGCGAATGTGCCGGTTATTCTTCTGGCCTGCGTGGCAGCATCTATCCCGACACTGCTGCTGTTTTTCCTGCTGAACAAACACTTTGAAGCCGGGTATGCTTACCAGAGCAAGTAATTTTTAAGGAACGGAGTCGATTGTTATGAAGCTGTCGAAAAAATGGAAGGTATTCCTCATCCACCACTCCCACACCGATATTGGCTACACCGAGCGGCAGGACAAAATTATCCATTATCATTGCGATTTTATAAAGCAGGCGGTGGATATTCTGCGGGAGATTGATCGCACCGGCAATGAGGATCGCAAAGGCTTTGTTTGGCAGTGTGAAAATCACTGGCAGGTCAAAAACTTTTATGACCATGCGCCTTCGGATTATATTACGGACTTTGAAAAATATGTACGGGCAGGACGGATTGGACTTTCAGGAAATTATTTGAATTTAACCGAACTTGTCAGCCGAAATGTCCTATACGATTGTACGATTCAAGCCAAGGTGTACGGCGAGCAGATTGGTTTTCCAGTCCGCAGCGGCATGAGCGCCGATATCAACGGGTTTGCCTGGGGATATGCCGATGTACTGCGGGAGTGCGGCGTGGAGCGCCTGTTTTCCTGCCTGCATCCCCATCACGGAATGTTCCCCCTAAATAAAAAGCAGACTCCTTTTTACTGGGAGGGGCCATCCGGAAGGAAGGTGCTGGTATGGAACGGTGAGCACTACCACTTTGGCAACGAGCTTTGTTTTTCGCCCCATGCGGCTTCTACTTATATGATTCACGATGAAGTAGGCAAGAAGCTCAGAGGAAACCAGATCTTGACCACCAGCCCCGAGGATACGGATCAAGTCGAGTTGGCCATCCTCGATGAACGGCTGGAGCGCTATCTGCAGAATCTGGAGGAGGAGGGGTACCCTGGCGATATTGTGCCCTTCATGATTTCGGGCGCGATTACCGACAACGCCCCGCCAAGCGTAGGGATCGCCGATCGGGTCGCCTTGCTGAACCGGAAGTACGCCGGAACGCTGGAAGTACAAATGGCCACGCTGGACCAGTTTTTCGATCATCTGGAAGCGACGTGGAAGGACATTCCGGTTTACCAGGGGGATTGGAACGACTGGTGGGCAGACGGAGTTGGCTCCACACCGGCGGTGGTCAAGGTATTTCGGGACGGCCAGCGAAAGTACAACCTCTGCAAAAAGCTGGATCCGGATTCCGCCCTTGGGGATGCCGGCTTAATGCAGAAAGCGGCGGAAAATCTGATCCTCTACAGCGAGCACACCTGGGGTTATTCCTCCTCCGTATCGGAACCTTGGGAAACCTTGGTTGGGGAGCTGGAGCAAAAAAAATCAGCATACGCTATCAATGGCAACACCGAGGCAGCGGACAACCTGGACAGGATTTTAGCGAATAAAGGTGAGGTGGCCATCCGGCAAGACCGGCCGCAGCACTTTCGGATCATGAATCCACACGACATTCCGGTGGAGACTACCGCCAAAATCTATATTGAGTTTTGGGAGTATGTCGGTGGGTTGGACTATAGCCTTGATGTTCCAATCGAAGTGTTTGATTTGGCCACCGATGAGGTAATGAAGCACCAGGTAAAAAGAATCGCCCGAGCCTATGAAATCGAAATCCCGCTCAACATGGGGCCGAAAGAGGAACGTTGCGTCGGGGTGCGCGCGACTGGCCGGTATAATAATCAAACCTCCCAGAGCCATGCGCATATTGGCGCGGAGGGGATTGCCGATGTACTGCAGCCCGGGGTGCTGCGGGAAGATGTTGCCTGCGTGGAGACTGCGCACTACCGGGTGGAGTTTGATCAAAAGCGGGGGATTACCTCGATCATAGACCGTACGAGCGGGAAGAATCTAGTCCGGCAGGATGCCGTTTACGCCCCCTTTACCGGAATCTACGAGGTTACCGATATCCGCACCACCCCGACGGAGGAACGTCGGCGAATGGGACGCAACCGCAAGTCCCCGGCAACCAGACGGTATGAAGCTCGCCTGACCGATATCCAGATTGTCGAGAGCGGGCCTTTGTTTGTCTCTTTGCAGCTCGACTACAGCCTGGAGGGCACGCGGTTCTACATGGTGTTCCTCAAGCTGTACCGGGAAATCAATAAAATCGAGGCCATGGTGCGCGTCCACAAGGATAGTGTGTGGGAGCCGGAAAACCTTTATGTGTCGCTGCCGTTCACTGCGGGCGACGATGAGGTGAAGTATGTGGACAAAACCGGTTGCCTCATTCGCCCGGGAATTGATCAACTGCCGGGAAGCAATATGGAATTCTACCTGATCCAAAACGGACTGGTGATGCAAGCTGGTGAACGGCAGGTAGTGGTATCCGTCAAAGACACGCCTTTGCTTACGTTTGGCCCCCTTGAAGCAAAACCGATCCGGCTATGTGACGGCAACAATTGGGAACTGAACCGAGGGGAAACCTTTGCCTGGGCCATGAACAACTATTGGGAGACAAACTTCAAGGTGGACCTGGGCGGCTTCTATGAATTTGCTTTTACGCTTTCCACCGGGGAAAAGCAGACAACCGAAGCTGCTATGGGCATTTGCGAGGCTTATAACGAGGGCTTGCTCGCATTCTATATTTAACCGATGAGGAGCACTTTAGATATGAAACACGGGAAATACCATAACTATGACTTGGAGCCGGTACTGGACATCGAAGGCTGGGACAACCATGCTTTTTCGGGGTGGGAAGCAGTCCGGAAAGAGTTGGGGCGGCATATGGATCAATGTCGGGTATTTGTTTTTGATTTTTATCCAGGAACAGACAAGGAGGAAGTAGCTAAGGAGTTGGCGCTTTTGTCTCCGGCGCTGATGTTGGACTGTGAAACCTGCCTGTTCCCGCCGCAGCAGCTGGAACAGAGGCTTGCCCCCAGCCTTCCGCAAGACCCGGTTTTCGGTGTCATGTTTTATGGCAGGTTGGAAAGCTGCTTTGACCCCGCCTCCCTGGATGCTTTGCGGACAGAAATTGAACGATCCGATGGCCCGATATTTCTCTATGGAACAGGCGCGTCACTCGTAACCAAAGGTGATATGCTGGTATACCTCGATTTGCCCCGTTGGGAAATCCAGTTGCGCTATCGCCGGGGAATGACGAACTGGCTGGCCGACAATCCCGATGCGCCAATCCTGGAAAAATACAAACGCGGTTTCTTTGTAGAGTGGCGCATTGCGGACCGGCATAAAACCGAGTTGCTGGGGAGCTTGGATTATCTGATCGAAACCACCTCGCCGGGCCGTCCAAACATGGTTTCCGGGAACGCCTTTCGCTCCGCTCTCAAAGCGGCGGCTTCACGGCCATTCCGTCTGAAGCCTTATTTTGATCCGGGTGTATGGGGCGGGCAGTGGATGAAGGAGAATTTCGGGTTGCCCGAGGGACCGCCGAACTATGCCTGGAGTTTTGACGGTTTACCGGAAGAGAACAGCCTCCAGTTGCGTTTCGGACAGGTTACCTTGGAGATTCCAGCGATTGACCTGGTACTTTTCTGCCCCCGCCATTTGCTAGGCGAGCGGGTTCACGCCCGGTTCGGGGCGGAATTCCCGATTCGGTTTGATTTGCTGGACACGATGGGGGGCGGGAATTTGTCCCTCCAGGTGCATCCGCTGACCGAATACATCCAACAGACCTTTGGTATGCACTATACCCAGGATGAGAGCTACTATATCTTGGACGCAGCTGAAAACGGAGATGCTTACGTTTATCTGGGACTAAAAGAAAATGTGGACAGCAAACGCATGGCGAGCGACCTGTACCGCGCGAAAAGCGGTGAGGCACCCTTCCCGGCAGAGGAGTACGTAAACAAAATCCCGGTCAAAAAGCATGATCATGTGCTTATTCCTGCAGGCACCATCCACTGCTCAGGCAAGGATACCATGGTGCTGGAGATTAGCGCGACCCCTTATATATTTACTTTTAAACTTTGGGATTGGGGCCGCATGGGCTTGGATGGTCTACCTCGCCCCACCCATCTGGAGCACGGGCTAAAGAATATACAATGGGATCGGGACACATCTTGGATAAAGGAGAATCTCATTCATCAGAGGGAGGTGCTGGAAGAATCAGAACACCGTAAGGTGGAGCGAACCGGCCTGCATCCCCGGCAATTCATCGAGACTTTCCGCTACACCTTTTCGGCGCCGGTAGAGATGGCCTGCAAGGACAGCGTACAGATGCTGAACCTTGTGGAAGGCGGGCAGATTACGATTTACAGCAAAAGCGGCGCATTTCCTCCTTTTGACGTACACTATGCCGAAA
Organism: Paenibacillus macerans; assembly: GCF_050565405.1. Taxonomy (GTDB): domain Bacteria; phylum Bacillota; class Bacilli; order Paenibacillales; family Paenibacillaceae; genus Fontibacillus; species Fontibacillus macerans_B. The sequence goes on from NZ_JBNYYG010000005.1 coordinate 17,336, forward strand.
CCGCCGTTATCCCGGCGGCGGTGGATGCTTACTCGGTCCGGCCCTCGGGAATTTCAGAAGGGAAGACGGTCATGATCATCGTTGCGTCGGTCCGCTAAGTTCGCTATAACGAGCGAGTAAAGAACAAAAAGAGGGTGTTCAAAAGTTTGCTTTTGAGACGCCCTCTTTTTGTTCTTTGGATTTAGAAAAATATGTATATATTGAATATACTCATTATGGATTGTGGTTGATCATTTGCTAACTGCGTCGATTTAGGAATTTTTCTTATAGCATATTGAATATATTCATTTATATAGAATATTTATAAGCATATAAATGAAACCGCTTGCAAGAGAGGGGGGAGCCGCGATGCTGCCGGTTTATAGATGGACTATTCTATAGAAGCGATCCGATGAAGATCCAGGAGGTGATCGGAGAATGGGACCCAATAGATGGAGTAAAATATGGCATTTCAGGCATATCTATTTATTTTTGCTTCCCGCTATCCTTTGGTTTCTGGTTTTTGCTTACTATCCGATGTATGGCATTTTGATAGCATTCAAAGATTTCAAATACAATCTGGGCATCTTGGGGAGTCCTTGGGCAGGGTTTAAATATTTCGAACAGTTCTTAAACGATTCCAGTTTCTACGATGTACTCCGCAATACGTTGTCCATTAGCGCGCTAAAACTGATATTCGGATTTCCCGCTCCATTGATCCTTGCCTTAATGCTGAATGCCGTCATGCACAAAAAAATCAAAAGAGTGTTTCAAACGATTTCCTATCTGCCGCACTTCGTTTCGTGGGTCGTTGTCGTGACCTTACTTCAAAAAATACTGTCTCCGAACGTGGGGCTGATCAACGACATTCGCTTTCAAATGGGTTTGGATCCGATCTTTTTTATGGGGAAGCCGGAGTTATTCTATCCTTTGGTCATCATTTCCGACGTCTGGAAAGGGGTAGGCTGGGGTTCGATCATTTATTTGGCCGCGTTAACGAATATCGATCCGCACTTGTATGAAGCTGCGGAAATCGACGGGGCTGGAAGGTGGAGCAAACTATTTAAAATTACGCTGCCGTGCCTAACGCCGACGATTGCCATCCTGCTGATCTTTTCCCTCAGCGGAATCCTGAACGCGGGTTTTGACCAAATTTGGCTGATGCAAACCCCGGCGACCTTAGGCGTTTCGGAGATATTGGACACGTATGTGTTAAAAACAGGACTCCAACAAGGGCAATTAGCTTATTCCACGGCCATCGGTTTGTTCAAATCCGCAATCTCTTTGCTTCTCATTGTTGTAGTCAATCATATTTCAAGGCGTGTGAGCGACGTATCGCTATGGTAATAGGCCAACGTCGAGCATGAGGAGGTGTGTGCATGGGTGCGAAAAGGCTGACGCCGGCGGATCGAATCTATATGGCGCTTAACTACTCGGTGTTATTGATCTTTTGCGCCACGGCGCTATATCCATTTATTTATTTCTTAGCCCTTTCTTTCAATGACGGCTACGATGCGATGAAGGGCGGAATCTATTTTTTTCCTAGAGTGTTTACATTAGAAAACTATGCCAAGGCGTTTACCAACCCGTTGATCTTAAATTCGTTTTATGTTTCGGTTGCTCGAACCGTTGTGGTCACGGTGGGATCCGTATTTCTGACGGCTTTGTTGGCCTATGCTCTTTCGCGGAAAGGCTTGCCCGGAAGAAAGTACATCGTTTTTTTCTTTTTCTTTACCACTTTGTTCAGCGGGGGACTTATTCCGACCTTTATCCTTTTCCGGCAGTTACACATTCTCGATACGTTTTGGGTATTGGTTTTGCCCTCCCTTTATAGCTTTTTCAATGCGATTATTATGAAAACCTTCTTCGACGGGATTCCCGAAGCTCTATCGGAGTCGGCCCGAATCGACGGCGCCAGAGAGCTATCAGTATTCGCAAGAATCATATTGCCTCTTTCGATGCCGGTGCTGGCTACCATTGCCCTGTTTGTCGGGGTAGGCGTGTGGAATGACTGGTTCACCGGGCAGTTTTTCATCCAGAATGAGAAGCTGCAGCCTGCAGCAACATTCCTGAACAAAATGATCAGTGAAGCGTCTTTCCAATCGATGACGTCGTCGTCGGGTAATAGCGGATCTGCGATTCAAAACATGACCGAATCCCAGAGGGAGCTGCGAGGGGTCACCCCGGAAGCCCTGAGGATGACTTTCGTCATTATCATCACGACACCGATCATTTGTGTGTATCCGTTTCTGCAGAAGTATTTCGTGAAAGGCGTATTGGTAGGTTCCCTGAAGGAGTAGTTGGTATAAGAGGCCAAGCCTTTTATATAAAAAAATGTCCAAATGAGAGGGGAGTGTGCAGTATGAGAAAGAACAGGTCAAGGGGGATCCTTGGCATCCCGCTGATCGCTTTACTGCTATTCGTAACCATGACGGCATGTACGGGAACAGGGGGGAAAGAGGAAGCGGGCACGGGTAACACGGGTTCGAATGAGGCGGGTACCGTGAAGGAGTCGGGTACGGAAGAAATGAAGCAGGTAACCTTGACTTTCCTCAGTGCTTGGAACGGAGGAGGAGCCGGTTTCCCGCAGGATCAGGAGAATAATCCCGTAGCTAGGCAAATCCGGGAAAAAACGGGAGTGACCTTAAAACTGGAATCCATCACGACAAGCGAAGTCGAAAAACTGAACACCATCTTTGCTTCCGGGACGGTTCCGGATATCGTGAACGCCCCTTTCTGGTCGACCACAGGAGGGGAAGGGCAAGTCATCAAGAAGGCGGCGATGGAAGGACAGCTTCTGGATTTAACCCCTTATCTCGATAAATACCCGAATGTGAAAAGACTTGTGACGACCGGGATTGCGAAGGATTTTAACGAGTTCGATCTCAATGGCCCGGATTTCGAAGGGATAACCTATCTCATTCCTACGGAAACCCCGGACGGAACTCCGGAGAGCATTCATAATTGGAATTACGGCCTTTTTGCCCGGGGAGATATTCTCAAGGCGTTAAATGTGAAAGCAGAAGATATCGATACACAAGAGGAACTGTATGACTTATTGGTCAAGATCAGAGACGGCGGGTTCAAGGATATTGCCGGCAAGCCGGTGATCCCGGCCGGAACGATGTGGAATGGATGGGACTATGGTCAATTCCTTGCCGGTTGGACGGACTACAATATTTCGGACTACCGCGAGGTAGACGGAAAGCTGATTCACTGGACGCAATCCAAGGATCATGAAGATCGACTGTTGTATATGAGGAAGTTATTAACGGAAGGTTTGTTTGATCTCGAAGCTTTCAGCAATACGAGCACAACCGCGAACGAAAAGCTTACTACAGGCAAGCTTGCCGTATTCGGAGCTCAACCCATGTTGCCTGAATTATCCAAAACGCTGTATAAGACGAATCCGGAAATGCAATACGAGCTGCTTGGACCGATGAAGAATAAGAGCGGAGAAATTCGGACGCAAGTGGAAAAACCCGGCCGATCCGGTTTCCCGGTCCTTTTCTTAAGCGCGAAAATCAAAGATCCCGATGCGGCCTTACGGTACATTGATTATGTCAACAGTGAGGAAGGCCGGTTGCTTTCGTACTTCGGGATTGAAGGAACGCACTACACCCTGGAGAACGGGATCCCTCAATGGATTTCGGATGTGAAGAAACAATTCGATGAGAATCCGGATTTGAAACGAGATGCAGGGCTCAATTATCTTCCGGGAAGGTTCATTGGCGCATTCTCCGATACCGTCACTTGGCCTACGCCAGAAGATCAGAAAACGCAGTGGCAAAAGCTGGAGGAGAGCTTCTCGGCCAAATTGCCGATCAAAATCATCGATAAAGTCAGCGCCAGCTACCTGGCGAGAGAATGGCCCCAATATCAGGAATTTATCGATAAAACCAGCAGTTTGAATTTCGATGAGGAATTTAAAAAGACACTGTTTGCCGCGTCAGACGAAGAAGCTTTAACGATGCTCCATAAAGTTCAAGACAAATTTAGAGCTGCCGGCGTGGAAGAAATGGCGGAGTTTGTGGCTCAGAAAGCGGCGGAACGAGATGATGTAGGGTTCTAACCTTGCTCATCCTCAAGACGAAGGAGGGAACATGATATGTTGAACGTTGCAATGTTAAGTAAATGGCATGTGCATGCGGAGGATTACGCAAGAAGGTTGCAATCCCATGGGAAGGTGAAGATCACGGCGGTTTGGGACGAAGAACCCGAACGCGGGAGGGAATGGGCTGCCCAATTGGGCGCGGATTTTGAGGCGGATTTGGATACTCTTCTGGGGCGCGAAGACATCGATGGCGTCGTGGTGGATGCCCCTACAAGCATGCACGCGGACGTTATGGTAGCGGCCGCTCAGGCCGGTAAACATATTTTCACCGAGAAAGCGATGGCCCTTACCACGGAGGAATGCGATCGAATATCTGCGGCGGTACGCCAAGCGGGTGTCAAGTTTGGCATTTCATTTCCTGCCCGCACGAGACCCCACGAATTGTTCGCGAAGCAACTGATCGATGACCGGATCTTAGGAGATGTTACGCTTCTACGCATTCGTAATGGTCACGATGGGGCTTTGAATCATTGGCTCCCGGAGTACTGGTATGATGAGAAGCAAGCCGGGGGCGGAGCCATGATGGACTTAGGCTGTCACCCGATGTACCTTGCCAGCTGGTATTTGGGTAAGCCGAAGCGAATCACCTCCATGTTTCATTACTTCACGCATCGTGCCGTGGAAGATAATGCGCAGTGCTCCATTGAGTTCGCCAACAACGCGATCGCCCTGGTCGAAACCAGCCTGGTTACGTACAGAACTCCTTCTGCTCTTGAGATTTACGGCACCGAGGGGACTTTGATCGTCTCGGATCATACCGTTAAAGTCACTTCAAAAAATCTTGATTTACCCTTTGGCGGATGGATTTCGCCTCATCAACTCCCAGCAGAGCAGCCGCTTCCGATCCTCCAATGGGTGGATGCCGTGCTTGATGATAAGCCAATGCCCTTCGGGTTGGAGGAGGGGACGAAATTAACGGAGCTCTTGGAAGCGGCATACATTGCACATAGGGAAAACCGAACGGTGGAGTTCAAATAACGCGGGGGAGGGTGAGTCTATGAGAACGGTAAAAGTAGGGATCATCGGTTGCGGATTGATTGCGAATGACAAACATATGCCGAGTTTAGCGAAGTTGGACAATGTACAGATGGTGGGCTTCTGCGACTTGATCCCGGAAAGAGCCGAGGAAGCCGCGAAAAAATACGGCACGCCGGAAGCCAAGGTGTTCACGAATTACAAAGATCTGCTAGCGATCGAAGAGATCGAAGTCGTCCATGTGTTAACCCCGAACAGTTCTCACGCCTCGATATCCATCGATGCGCTCGAAAGCGGCAAGCATGTCATGTGCGAGAAGCCCATGGCCGTCACCGGTGCGGAGGCGAAAGCGATGTACGAAGCCCACTTGCGAACAGGCAAGAAGCTAACCGTCGGGTACCAGAGCCGTTCCAGCGCCAAAAGCCAACTGCTAAAAAAGATGATCACTGATGGGGAGCTTGGAGACATCTATTTCGCCAAAGCAGTCGCGACCCGAAGAAGAGGCGTACCTACCTGGGGCGTGTTTTTGGATAAAGAGAAGCAGGGGGGCGGTCCTATGATCGATATTGGAACCCATTCCCTTGATCTCATCCTATGGTTGATGGATAACTATGAACCGGAAAGCGTCGTCGGCAGCGTCTTCCATAAACTGAAACATACCGAGAATGCCGCGAACGAATGGGGATCCTGGGATCCAAATGAATTCGAGGTCGAGGATTCCGCGTTCGGATACGTGAAATTCAAAAATGGAGCAACGGTCATCATTGAAACCAGTTGGGCCCTAAACATTGCGGACGGTGGCGGCAACCTGCTGTGCGGAACGAAGGGGGGCGCGGATTTCAATCACAATAAGCTCCGGATTAATGGGGAGAGGGACGGAAGTTTGTTTTTGAACCAGATCGATGTGGACCCGAATGCAAGAGAACTTTTCCGGGGGGAAGTACTAACCGATTTCGAGTATGAAGCCAAACAATGGATTCACAGCATCGTGAACGATACCGAACCTTTGGTTAAACCGAGGGAAGCGATGATCGTTTCTCAAATCTTGGAAGCGGTATATCAATCCGCCGAAACGGGGAAAATCGTTTATTTTGATCAGGAATAAAAACGTGAAATAAGCAATATCACATTCAGTCCGTGAAGCGACAGCTTCGCGGACTTTTTTTGATGTGCCGGTTATGCTGATTCAATGAATAGGCGTGCATTTTTTGAGGCTCCTTCCATCCGAAAGAAAGGACAATACCAATTACTTGATCTATTCCTCGAGTCATGCATGAGCTGTGTTACGCGACCAGTCCTTTTCCGACGAAAGGCTTCGTTTACCAGGGGGTGATCGTCAGTAACAACGATCTTCATATCGATGCCTATAAACCGGCAGACAAGCCGATGTATTACGATGGCAATAACCATGACAGCATCGAAGACAAATCATTACATATATATTATAATACAATTATATAAATATACGTTTTGAAAACTCGTGATCCTTTTGGAGGAGAAAACGGATGGATACCTTGGATACGATGGCCGAGACCTTTAAATTGTTAGGAGATAAATCAAGACTTACCATCCTTGGACTGCTGAAAGAACGGGAATTATGCGTTTGTAACATCGTGGATATGCTCCAAATGTCGCAGCCAAGCATAAGCCAGCATTTACGCAAAATGAAGGCAGGCGGTTTAGTCAGCGAAATCCGCAGAGGGAAGTGGACTTATTACTCTTTGACGATTGAAGATAAGCCTTACGTCAAAGAAGTTTTGAAGCATCTCCCTTCTCAAGCGGCAAGAATCGATTGGCTGGACCGGCAAACAACGGCTACGGCTTGTGATTAATCCCGGGTTGGTATGAACGTCTGGAGCTACCGATGCTCCGGACGTTTATTCTTATGGAAATCGCAAATTACATAAACATATTATTATTTACTTATATAATGATAAGTGTATAATTAGATTGTAGTAAGGGTTTCTTAAAGGAGAGATACTTGAAATGAGTCAAGGCGCAACAAAAAGATTGTCCTTTCTCGACCGGTACTTGACGTTCTGGATATTCGGCGCGATGGGTGCGGGATTGATCCTCGGAACCTTGATTCCTAGTTTTGCGGACGTGTTGTCGCGGATGCAAGTGGGAACCACCTCGATTCCGATTGCGGTCGGTCTGATCGTCATGATGTATCCGCCGCTCGCCAAAGTCAAATACGAGAAGCTGGGACGGGTATTCAAAGATTGGAAGGTATTGCTGCTCTCGTTGGTGCAAAACTGGATTATCGGCCCGATCTTAATGTTCTTCCTGGCGATCCTGTTTCTGAGCGATTTGCCGGAATACATGATTGGGCTCATTATGATCGGCTTGGCCCGCTGCATCGCCATGGTTCTGGTCTGGAGCGATTTGGCTAAGGGAGATCCGGAATACACCGCGGGGCTGGTGGCCTTTAACTCCATCTTTCAAATTCTGTTTTATTCCGTGTTCAGTTATGTGTTTATCACGGTTTTGCCCGGCTGGTTTGGTGTCCAAGGCGCGGAAGTGAATATTTCCATGGGGCAAATTGCCGAAAGCGTCCTGATTTATTTGGGCATTCCGTTTCTGGCCGGATTATTGACGCGCGTGATCGGGATCCGGTTAAAAGGCTCGGAGTGGTATGAACAAGTGTTGCTTCCCAAAATCGGCCCGCTCGCCTTGATCGCTTTATTATTCACGATTATTCTTATGTTCTCATTAAAAGCCGACCTGATCGTAACGCTGCCTCTGGATGTCGTACGCATTGCGATTCCGATGATCATTTATTTTGTGGTGATGTTCGTAGTGTCCTTTTTCTTTTCCAAAAAATCAGGGACATCTTATCCCGTTGCTACGTCGTTGTCATTTACGGCAGCCAGCAACAATTTCGAGCTTGCCATAGCGGTGGCGATCGGCGTGTTTGGCCTTGATTCGGGCGTAGCCTTCGCGGCCGTGATCGGGCCGCTGGTGGAAGTCCCCGTGTTGATCGCATTAGTGAATGTGGCTTTACGCTTCAAACGCAAGTATTTTGATGCCGAACTAACTCAGACCCTAAAGGAGAAATGAATCATGGCTAAGAAAACAATCTATTTCTTGTGCACAGGGAACTCTTGCCGCAGTCAAATGGCTGAAGGATGGGCCAAAACATATTTGGGCGATCCATGGAACGTATACAGCGCCGGCATTGAAGCGCATGGACTCAACCCTAATGCGGTCAAAGCGATGCAGGAGGTTGGCATCGACATCTCCGCACAAACGTCGGATATCATAGATATGGAATTGCTTAACCATGCCGATATGGTCGTCACTTTGTGCGGCGACGCTGCCGATCGCTGCCCCATGACTCCACCGCACGTAAAACGCGAGCATTGGGGATTTGACGACCCGGCAAAAGCGCATGGCACGGATGAAGAGAAATGGGCCGTATTCCAAAGAGTACGCGATGAAATTGGCGCTCGTATCAAGCAATTTGCCGAAACGGGCGAGTAAAGAACAAAAATAGCCGAGAGGAATCTCGGCTTTCTTGACAGCATGAAGACAGCATGAACTCATCTTCATGCTGTCTTTTTATGCTGTCCGATTTAATTACGTCATGCCCTTTAAGAAGCCTGCTCGAATTGGCTGTTGTACAGCTCGGCGTAGAAGCCGTTTTTGGCAAGCAGCTCGCTGTGGCTTCCGCTCTCCAGGATGTCGCCGTCCTTCAGCACCAGAATGACATCGGCATTCTTTTGCTTGTCCGTCAGAATCGTCTGGGTCTCAATCTTCGACAGCTCCAGCACGTTCGTGGCCAGCGAGGCGAGCCGGGCGGATTCTTCAATAACGATATCGAGGTACTCGTCCCGTTCTTCTTTGGAGAAATCATCATATTTCAGCATTTCGGCAAAACCTCTGATCGAGACAATGGGTGTTTTGAACTCGTGTGAGAAATTGTTCACGAAGTCGGTGCGCAAAATTTCGATGCCGCCGAGCTCCTCGGCCATCCGGTTAAAGTTCTCGGACAAAATCCGGTATTCGGGAGGACTCTTCAAGTGCAGTCGCGTGGAAAAGTCGCCGGCCGCCAGCCGCCTGATCGCGTCGATGAACTCTCGGACGGACTTGACCATTCGGCGGCTGACAAAACCGGATATCGTGGTTCCGATAAGAATGCAGGAGATCAGAATAATAATGGACAGGGCGGTTCCGCCTTGGGTGATATTCTCATTTAATAATCCCAGAAAATTCGCCAGAAAGAACAGGATGCCGGTAATCACGACGGGAATCAGGAAAATAATGAAGACAATAAGTGAAAATACGAACGACAGGGTAATTTTTTCTTTAACCCATTTCCCCAATCTGTTCATGGATGCCGCACCGCCTTATAGCCGAGACCGCGGACGGACACAAGCTCGAACTCGGGATACCCTTCGAATCGCTTCCGCAGGCGATTAATATGCACGTTGACCGTAGTATCCGTGCTTTCGCTTTGCATCCCTCAGATTTCGTCCATCAGCTGGATACGGGTAAAGATGCGGTCCGGGTAAGACAGCAGCTTGTACAGCAGGTAAAATTCTTTTTGCGGAAGAGTCTGCTTCTCCTCGCCGCGCGAAACCGTCAAAGCATCGTAATCCAGTACTACCTGGCCAACAACCAGCTTGCGGGCGCTGGCGATCTGGGAACGGCGGAGCAGGGCCTGAATCCGGAGCAGCATCTCTTCGGTATCAATCGGCTTGGTCATATAATCGTCGGTCCCAAGCCGGAAACCCTTCTTCTTATCCTCGGGCAGATGCTTGGCGGTAACCATCAGAATGGGAATCTGGATGCCGGCATCCCGGAGTTCCTTGGCGAACTCGTACCCGTCCATGTTCGGCATCATAATATCAAGGAGGATAAGATCGATATGCTGCTCTTCGAACACGCCCATGGCCAGAACTCCGTCTTCGGCGGTAGACACCAGGTAACCTTCGCGTTTCAGTACGGCTTCAAGCAGTCTTCTGGCATGGCGGTCATCTTCCACAACTAGAATATGGATCAGATGAAGAATTTGGTCATTGGTCTTGCACCAATACTTTGAATGCAGGGTAGTTGTGGATGGCGATTCCGCCAAACCCGGAATGGTCCGCATAATACTGGATGACCGTACTCAATTGCTGATTCATATAATCTTTGCCTTTGTTATAGTAGGTAATTTCATAAGGAATGGTGTAACCGTTGGGAGGGTTGGTTTCTGCGCCGACGTAAATTTTCTTGCCTAAACTCGCCGCGTAATCGGCTTCCGCCAGCGATGCGCGAATCTGCCGTTCGCCCGTGTCGCGATACGCCATGATGGATACGGTGTCCACGATGTCCAACACAAAATAACTAAGCGGTTTTCGCTCCCCGCCGGTTTCAACGATAACCGCATTTTCCCCCGTGGCATACCAGCACGGAATGGCTGCATTAAACTCCAGATGATCGCCGCTGGCGGCAATCTCATTCGCTATTCTCTTCAGAACCTGGATATATTGATAGCTGACAGAGCCCCTTTGGCTTACATATTCGGGCAACGTGTGCGGTTCAATGTCATATTGGATCCCGTCAAATTTACTGGCAGGGCGGGCTGCATTAAAAGCAAGTACTTCGCGAAGCTCCGTAAGCGCTTCGCGATGATGGCCTTCCAGAGCCCAGTTGGCCCTTCCGGCAAGAGCAAACACGCGTATCCCGTCTTCATGCGCTCTACGGATCAATTCCTCATAAGTTGTGGGTTGATCCGGCAATGTCTTCCTTGTTCCGATGAACAACAAGTTAACGTCCTGCTCATTCAAAAACTGCAGCAACTGCGTTATCTTGTTCGAATCGGAAGCGGCTTCGTAAAAATCCCAAACCCATAGTGCTTTCGCGAGCCCGTTCTCCGCATGGGCCGGGGAGGGGACGATGTTCATGAACATCAAACAAACCGCCAGTCCTAAAGTGGTTAACCTCTTCTTCACTCGTTTCTCTACTCCCATCTTTTAAAATTCCTTAAGAAGCCAAGCACACTCAAGAACGAGATTATCATAAAAAGGGAACCCGCCGAATGATCTGTTTGAACTAATATGCAGAAATTCAAATCAGGATTTACTAATCTCACCGGTGTTAACCGCTCCGGATGCTTTGCACGATTATCCCGTTTGATCAGATGGCAGAGAAACAGACAATCTCGGGAGAAGAAAATATGTTGTGGCGAAGCAGATAGGTTCGAGATCATTAGACGGGCATAGGAGAAGAAAGCACGTTTAAAAGAAGGAAACAGGTTTAGGAGAAAGTGAAGCAGGCCGGACGGGAGCTGAAGGGCAGGACGCGGGGAACGAAAAGATCGTGAATTGCTGCATCCTGAACCCTCCCGTATGCGGCACCGCTCGCACCGTTCATGCTAACCCACACCCCTCAAGTTGAACCAGTTGATCCGAATCAAGCTAATAATCCTCACCGTTCAAGCGCCTCGATCAGGCGGCAGCCGCAAGCGGCTGATTCGGTTGGCGCGCGATCAATTGGCGATAGGTAATCGCCGGAATTGCCACACACATGCGCAGCAACGTCTGCCGCATCGTTTCTTCCGCTCCGGGCAGGCGCAGCCGGCGGCGTACGGTGTATTCGTTCAGGTATGCCTGCAGATGCTTCAGTCCCAAGGCTACATACGTACTCTTCAGCGATTCCCACGCCTCTCTCACCACTTTTCGCAGGGGCAAATACAGCCGAAAGGCTAGAGGGAACGACTGCACCACTGATGTACGGACATCCACATACCCGTTGATGAACGCGGCGAGTTCGTGACGACTTACCCTTTTTCCGTCTCCCCTCTTATGCGGCAACAGGTGGATTTTAACTTGCTCCGGCTCGCCCGACTCCTCTACCGTGCAGCCGGCTACGAGCGCCGAGGCATACGGATGGAGTAACTGACACCGGGATGGATCCTGCCCATACAGATCGCTGTTCACCTTCACATCTCCGCAGAGCAGCTCCCGGGCATCAAACTCCCCGACGGCATGGCGTATTTTGTGCAGCATTAACCAGGCGGTCTTGTAGGTAACCCGGATCACCTGGCTCAGCCGCATCGCCGAGATGCCATCGGGAAGCAAGAACAACTCTAGCGCCCGGAACCACTTCAACAGGGGCAGATGCGTCCGTTCAAAAATCGTACCGGCCAAAGCCGACGTTTGATGCCCGCACCTTGCGCACTCGAACAAGGGGATGCGCCGGGAGGTGAGGCGGCTGCACCGGGTGTGAGCGCAGCGCGGGCAGACAAAGCCGTTAGGCCACTTCATCGCGATCAGCGCCTCCAAGCAGGCCTGCTCGCTGTGATAACGACTGCTGAAGGGTTGAAGATCCGTACCCGCATTGACTTCCATGTCCGCTCACCCCGAATCAAGAATCCACGTACGTATGTTCGTTTTATTTCATTATACCAAACATACGTTCTCTTGACAAGTCGAAAATCCCACCTGAATCGCCTCGTTTTTTTTATGACTCACCCTCACCTATCAACTCCCTAACTCTTGTCACTGAATGAAAGGGATAATCGTGCAAAGGAGCATGCAGGGACATCAAGACACGAACCCTAAGGACAACTACCTCATCCTCGCCAAGCGATCTTGCCAGCGGAGAGGGGATTTCTTATCTTTTTAGCCGCATACCCGAAAAAGAAGACACCGATACGAAATCTGGAGCATTACTCCGGGAACGGAACGCAAGTACAATAAGAGCAAGAGATGAAAATGCTTACAATCTCAGACTAGAACAGCTTGGAGGTCAGAGGGGATGGAGATGCAACCGTCAACACAGCCCACAGCCATGCTACAAACAGAAACGCCGCCACCGGGAAGGCGGAAATGGCTGAAGAAACTTTACTCGCAAAGACATATTCAAATTATGGCTTTGCTCGGCATTGCGTGGATGATTATTTTCAACTATATTCCAATGTACGGCGTCATCATCGCGTTCAAAGACTATGACATTATCCGGACGATAGCCGAAGCCCCATGGGCGGGACTTACGCACTTCAAGGAATTTTTGGCGGATGAAAATTTCGGCTACGTCATGAAGAATACGCTCGGCATCAGTTTGCTCAAGCTGCTAACCTTTCCGCTGCCGATCATCTTTGCACTCTTCCTGAACGAAGTGCGGTCGCTGCGGTATAAGAAAGCGATCCAAACGATTTCATACTTGCCTCACTTCCTTTCCTGGGTAGTGCTTGGCGGCATTCTTGCTACCTGGTTGGCGGATGTGGGCATCATCAACGATATTTTTATGGCTTTGCATATTATCGACCAGCCGATTTCCTTTCTAGCCGAGCCGAAATATTTCTGGACCATCGTCATCGCTTCGGATGTTTGGAAGGAGCTGGGCTGGTCCGCGATCATTTATTTGGCGGCCATTACCAGCATTTCGCCCGAAATGTATGAAGCGGCGACCATTGACGGCGCCGGACGATTCCAGCAAATGTGGTATGTCACGCTTCCGGCTATCAAGGCCACGATCAGCATTTTGTTCATCCTGGCCGTCAGCGGCGTGCTGAACTCCAACTTTGACCAGATCCTGGTATTGCGCAACTCGCTGAATGACAGCGCAAGTAACGTTATCGATTACTACGTCTACTATACGGGGATTTCCTCGGGCCGTTACTCGTATTCTGCGGCGATCGGATTGTTCAAGTCCGTGATTGCGCTCATTCTGCTGCTGATTGCGAACCAAGTATCCAAAAAACTCAACGACACTTCGTTGTTTTAGGCCAAGGAGGAACTGCACATGTTTTCATTAAGCCGCAGAACGAAAGGCGAAGTCGTCTTCGATTGGGTTAATAATCTGGGCATGGTTCTGATCTGCTTCGTCACGCTGTACCCGATCTGGTACGTACTGATCAATGCCTTCAACGACGGGAAGGACGCGATGCTTGGCGGCATTTACTGGTGGCCGCGGATGTTCAGCCTTGAGAACTTTAAGGCGGTATTCGACAATCCCGGCATTATGACCGCGATGGGGCTTACCGTCGCCAAAACCGTTATTGGCGTAGTAGCGCACGTCTTCTTCACCGCGATGGTCGCCTATGCTTTTTCCCGCAGAGACCTGATTGCCGGAAGGTTCTACATTTTCATGGGAACCATCACGATGATTTTCTCAGGGGGGCTCATTCCGACTTTCCTGCTCATCCGTGATTTGCATATGCTCGATAAATTCATTGTTTATATTATTCCGGTACTGTTCAGCTTTTTTGATCTTATCATCTTTATGACCTTCTTCCGGGAAATCCCCGATGGACTGGAGGAGGCGGCCCGGATTGATGGCGCCAACGACTGGACGGTCTTTCTGAGGGTCGTGCTTCCGGTATCCATGCCTGTTATCGCAACCATCGCTTTGTTCCACGGGGTATATCAATGGAATGATTATTTTACGGGGATTATTTACGTCAATAACGAGAACCTGCAGCCGGTCCAGACCTTTCTATACCGGGTTGTGGCTCAGTCCAGTTCCAATATCATGACCACAGCCGTGCAGGGCAGCGCAGTGACCAAAACGGTGACCTCGCAATCGATCAAGCTGGCGACGATGGTCGTCACCACACTTCCGATCGTGTTTGCGTATCCGTTCCTGCAGCGCTATTTCGTCAAAGGGATGATGATCGGCTCCATCAAGGGCTGAGCGGGCAGCGCGAAGCCGGCATTACTTGATTGCAGTAACTCCTCCAAGCCGCTTTACGGCGGCTTTGGAGTTGCACATAAAAGGATTCATACAAATTCGGAAAAGGGGTAAAAAGCATGGGCATGAAAAGCAAGACCAAAAAAATGTGGATGCTTCTGATGGCAGTCATCATGGTTCTGTCCCTGGCTGCTTGCGGCGGCAACGGAAATGGCAACGCCAATAAAGAAAGCGCTAACAACACCGCGGCCAACACGACTACGGAGGAAGCTACCGAGCCGGCAGCGACTCCATCGGCGGACGAACCGGGATGGAAATCCGACACGTCTCCAATCACGTTTGACTGGTATCTGAACTTTGCTTGGTTCCCTAATAAATGGGGCGTAGACCCGACTTCCCAATATGTAACCAAGAAGACGGGCGTTGATATCAACTTCATCGTACCTGCCGGTAACGAGAACGAGAAGCTGAACACGCTGATCGCTTCCGGCAAACTGCCGGATTTCATTACGCTCGGCTGGTGGGAAGACGGCGTGAAGAAAATGATCGAAGGAGACCTGGTTCTGCCGCTGAACAAACTGGCGGAAGAATACGACCCGTACTTCTTCAAAGTATCCGACCCGGACAAAATGGGATGGTATACGCAACCTGACGGCAATGTGTACGGCTATCCGAACTCTTCTTCGTCTCCGAAAGACTATGAAAAATACGGCGATACTTATGTATCCAACCAAACGTTCGTTGTACGCAAGGATATTTATGAAGCGATCGGTAGCCCTGACATGCGCACGCCGGAAGGCTTCCTGGCCGCTCTGAAGGCTGCCAAAGAGAAATTCCCCGAAATCGACGGCCAGCCGCTGATTCCGCTCGGTCTGCATGAATTCACGGCAACCGGCAACGATTCCCTGGAAGGTTACATTCAAAACTTCCTGGCCATCCCGAGAGAAAAAGACGGCAAGCTGTACAACCGCGAAACGGATCCGGAATATGTAGCCTGGTTGAAGACGCTGCGCCAAGCGAACCAAGACGGCTTGCTGGCGAAGGATATCTTTATCGATAAGCGCGCTCAAATGGAAGAAAAAATCGCGCAAGGACGTTACTTCGCAATGCTGTATCAACGCACCGACTTTGCAGCACAACTTGGAACACTGTACCAGCAAGATCCGAACAAAATCTACATCGCGGTTGACGGTCCGGCCAACTCCAAACTGGATGCGCCTAATCTGAACGGTCCTTCCATCTCCGGCTGGACGGTAACCCTGATCTCCAAGGACGTCAAGGACAAGGCGCGCGCGATTAAATTCTTGAGCTACCTGAATAGTGAAGAAGGACAAAAAGACCTGTACCTTGGTGAAGAAGGTGTGAGCTATGATACAATTGACGGTAAGGATCAATTCCTGCCTGAAGCATTCGATCTCATGAATAAAGACCGCTCCGCTTTTGACAAACAATATGGTTCTTCCTTCACCTTCTGGATGATGCAAAATACCAACATCAGCCAGCAGTGGGCGCCGGAATCGGTTGAACCTTACAAGCAATTGGAAGACTGGACTCGCGGAAAAACAGTCAGTGTCTCCGAATTTGACCTGATTGATCCGCTAGCTAACTCCGATGAAGGCATCATTCTTAGCAAAATCAAAGATTTGCGCGGTAAAACGCTGCCTAAGCTGCTGATGGCTCCATCCGAAGCCGAATTCGATAAGGTTTGGGCGGATTACATCAAGAAGCAAGAAGATCTGGGGCTCGCCAAAGTGCAAGCATTCCAACAAACTAAATATGAAGAGAACAAGAAAAAACTAGGCATGTAATCATTGCTTTGCCCAAAACGCCCGCTGACCGCGGGCTTTTGGGTTTATAAAAAGGAGTCATTGTTTTATGAATAGTGGGAAGCGCTGGACAGCGTTAAGGGATTCGTTTATGTATTGGTTCGGGCGCCGTTCGTTGCAAAGCCGCCTGATCGCTTCCTATATTTTTATCATTTTGGGACCCAGTTTGATGGTGTCCTTTTATTCATATGAAGCGATTAATAACATGTATGTGCGCGATGCCGAGGACAAGAATGTCTCATTGCTTGAAATGGAACAGCAGCATATCCATACCCAGATTGAATCGATGGTTCGGGCGGTGCAAGTCGCCTATGACGATATTGATGTGAGGGATTACCTGGCCAATACCGCCGAGCCCGGCCCCGAGGAACTGGTGGAGTTCAGCAACAACAGTTTCAAAAATCTGACGCGTATTCAATATTACAACCCGAATGTGGAGCACCTTCGCCTGTTCTCCAGCAGCAATGTCACGGAAATCTGGCCGATCTTCTTCCGCGAAAGCCGTGTGGCCAATGAGGCGTGGTATAAAAAGGCGGAGCGGATGAAGGGCATGGAGTCCTGGTCTTTCCTGTACAATGACCCGGACGTGATCGAACGGTTTAAGGGGCAAACCCCTGCGCCAACCCCCAAGGTGTCCCTGCTGCGCGAAATGAGTATCCCGGCCGACCATCACGTCGGCATGGTTCAGGTGGATATGCTTCTGGATAAATTCAGCCCGAGAACCTACTCGGCCGGCCAGGACAGCGAATCGCAAATGCTGCTTGTGGACAGCGAAGCACAGATTTTTACCCGTCAGGAGAACTCGTTTTTTAGGGCAAACCCGGATTTGGGAAAGGTGATCCGGGAGCGCCTTCAGCGCTACAAAGAAACGGGAGACTGGGGTATTCATTACACGGAGAACGGAAAATCATTTCTGCTGCTGCACAAGCCGATTGAGCGGATCAACGCGGATCTGCTGAATATCGTGTCCATGGACGGTGTGCTTAAGGAAATTTCACATACTCGCAATCTTCTGATTGGAGCCAATATCGGATTTATTACGCTGGTCGCGGTTATTGCCTATATACTCAATGCATTCATCCTGAAAAATCTCCGCTTGCTGACGGAAGAGATGAAGAAGGTGCGGCGGGGAGAGGCTTACAGTGGGATTGCGATCCGCGGCGGAGGCGAGGTCGGAGAGCTGGCGCATCACTTCTCCAAACTGATGAACACGATCAATACGCTGGTAGCTCAGGCCGTATACAAAGAAGCACTCAAGAAAGAAGCGGAATTGCGTACGCTTCACAATCAAATCGATGCCCACTTTTTGTATAATACACTGGAAAATATCAAAATGCTGGCCGAAATCGAGAATCAAAGACAGATTTCCGATGCGCTGACTTCCCTCGGGGGAATGATGAGATACAACTTCAAATGGTCCGGGGAATATGTGAAGCTGCGCGATGAAATTCGGCATATCGAAAATTACGTAGAGGTCATGAATATCCGTTTTGATGAGCCTATTGAGCTACGGCTTGATATTCTCGGCGATGATCTCGATATGGAGATGCTCAAGATGTCGCTTCAGCCGGTTGTCGAGAACGCGGTCAAGCATGCCTGGATCGGGGAGGAGGAGGGGCCGAGGAATATCTCGATTCAAGTTGACGAATTGCGGCAGAATGATGTGCGGATTATGGTGACGGACAATGGGAGAGGGATTGACGAAGAATCTCTGCTCGCACTGAACCAAGGACTGGAGAAGGTGGGCCTGACAAATAAGGTTCCTAGCGGTTTCGGACCGGAGTCGAACCCATACGGCATTGGCCTTCGCAATGTTCAAGAGCGCATTCGGCTTTACTATGGAAAGGAATACGGCCTGAAAGTATTCAGCGAGCAAGGACGGTTTACCCGGGTTGTCATGATATTGCCGAAGGTGCTATTAACAGGGAGAGGTGGCTCGGATGACAAAACTATTGATCGTCGATGATGAGAAGAATATCCGTTTCGGTCTGAAGACCATGATTCAACGCGAATTCCCGGGCCAGTATGAATTGTTCACGGCAGCTCAAGGAGCCGAGGCGCTCGATTTGTACCGGTCAGCAGGCGCGGAAATCATCCTTACGGATATCCGTATGCCCGTGATGGACGGCATTTCCTTGATTGAGAAGATCTCGGAGGAACCGCCTCCGACCTTGCAGAGCGGGCGGCCGCTGATCATTATTTTAA
Organism: Paenibacillus macerans; assembly: GCF_050565405.1. GTDB lineage: Bacteria > Bacillota > Bacilli > Paenibacillales > Paenibacillaceae > Fontibacillus > Fontibacillus macerans_B. The sequence goes on from NZ_JBNYYG010000005.1 coordinate 36,056, forward strand.
GCGGATACGAGGACTTTCAATATGCCAAGGCTGCGATCCGGTACCAGGCCGTCGACTATCTGCTTAAACCGATCCGCAGGGATGAGCTGTTTGCCGCGCTGCGCAAATGCCTGGACAATTTGGCGAAGCGCTCTCAAATGGCCGAGCAGTTGGCCGTGACGGAGAGCTACCGGCAGCAAGTCCAATCGGTGCGTCTGCAGGAGCTCCTGATGCAGCAGGATTTGACGGAGGATGAGGCCAGGGGATGGAGCGCCGAAATAGGTTTCGACCAATATGTACGGCCCTTTTCCGTCGCTGTACTGACTTACAAATACGAGGACGGCACCCGCATGAAGAAGGAGGACTTGAAGTCGCTCGCTCAGCATATGTTCGAAAGCGTGGACGGCGTACTTAGCGCTTCCTTGCTGGACCGGGAGGGGCGAGTGATTCTTGTCGGGGGGCCGCAACGAAAGTTTGCGGAAATGTCGCTCTTGGCGGCGGAACGAGAGCTTGACGGGATGTTGATCGGCGTCAGTGAAGAGGGAAGCCGGCTGGAGGATCTGGTGGAAGGCTACCGCCAGGCCAGCGAAGCGCTGAAGTATACCTTTATTTATCCGAAGACCCGGCTGATCTGGTATAAAGAAATGCCTTTGAAGCTGCTGTCTTGCCCCGTACCGAAGGAAGGAATCCGCAAGCTCGGCAATATCTTGGGCACGAATCGGGTGAAGGAGATTGGGCCGCTGCTGCAAGAAATTTTCCGGATTGAACATTTGCCCGAGATCGATATCGCGTATCTGGAGGCGGTCAGCCGGCATATGAATGAACAGGTGCTGGATGAAGTATTCCGGGTTTACGGAGAAGCCTCCGTGGAAGTGCTTAAGCTTTTCCGCAAAGTAGGGGATATGTCGAACTTTCGCCATTTTCACGATTATTTCAGATCGCTGGAACAGTTGCTGTCGGATCTGGATGAGTATATCAAAGAAATCCGGTCCGCTCACAGTGAACACGGAGATATGAAAGAAGCGGTGGCGTATATCGAGAAACAGTACCATCGTCCGCTTAATATGGCAATGGTGAGCAACCATGTATCGCTCAATTATTCCTATTTCAGCGAGGCGTTCAAGGCTTATACCGGCGAAAGCTTTGTAACCTACCTGAAAAAAGTGAGAATCCGCAAGGCGAAGGAGCTGATCGTAAAGGGCTCGCTCAAATTGTCGGAAATCAGCGCCGCGGTCGGATTTGAGAATACCCGCCATTTTTCTCGGGTATTCAAAGAGCTCGAAGGCGTGTCTCCACTGGAGTATCGAGACAAACAGGCTGCAAAACAAAGATCATAATATAGAATCCGGTTAAAGAGTCTACCGCTCGGCGGCAGACTCTTGTTTGTTTTCATAGGCTTCCTTCGGTAAACGTCATTTTTTCGTCTTGACTTCCAGTTTCGTGCCAGGATTTTGGTGCAAAATTCTCACCAACTGCTCCTGCATGTACGAGGGGGAATGGGCAAAACCGCTTTCGATCCAGTGAAAGATCAGTCCGAGCAGCGCATGGAGCGAATAGATGACCAGAAGCTCTTGGTCGACGTCGTTGACCTCGAAGATCAGATCATCCATGATGATCCGTTTGAGCGAGACGAAGATGTTCTCGCGAAGTACGGGAAGCACTTCGCTTTTTGTGAGCACGGTATAGAAATCGGCGTTCCGGGCAATATGATCGAAGATCATGACCGAATGGGCATGGAGTTCAAGCGGGTAGAACACGTTGACTTTCTCATATGGAGCTCTGAAACATTGAAGCAGATCCTGGATCTTATCGGCGATCATATCGTCAAGGAGATCCTCTTTCGTGCCGTAATTGGCATAGAACGTGCCCCGGTTATATTTGGCTTGTTTGACGATATCCGTGATCGTGATGGCGTTAAACGGTTTCTGTGCCATCAGCTTCAGCAAAGCGTCGCGCAGCGCCGATTTGCTGCGCAGGATTCTCGGATCCGTTTTTGACTCGGTCTGGTGCATAACGTTTCCTCTTTCGTGAAGTAGTAGACAGAATCGTCCAGATTTGTCGGTTAGTCAACATTTCATTGTTTTTTGCTGATTGCGGGCGTCTATTGTGACTTTTATACTTGAAATACAGATGTTGATTAACCAACATACGTACATTTTATCATATAAACGGAGGTTTGAGCGCATGAAGTTGAACGGAAAAGTAGCGGTTGTGACCGGTGCAGCGTCGGGAATGGGGAAAGCGATTGCAGAGTTGTTCGCGGCGGAGGGAGCCAAGGTTATCGTTTCGGACTTAAACCTGGAGCAAGCCCGGCAAGTTGCTGCCGGCATTGAAGCCAAAGGCGGAGAAGCGGTCGCTCTCGGAACCAACGTGGCGGCGGAGGAAGACGTTCAGCGGCTCATCGACGATACGGTGAACCGTTTCGGAACGGTAGACATTTTGGTCAACAACGCTGGCATCATGGACAATTTCGTCCCGGCCGGCGACCTTACGGATGCGTTATGGGAAAAAGTGTTCGCCGTGAACACGACGGGTCCCATGCGGACGATCCGCAAGGTGCTGCCGATCTTTACGGAGAAAAAAGCGGGGGTCATCGTGAACATCGCTTCGGCCGGCGGTTTGTTCGGTTCCCGTGCCGGAGCTGCGTATACCGCCTCCAAACATGCGGTGGTCGGCCTCACGAAAAACGTCGGTTTCCAATACGCCACGCTTGGCATCCGCTGCAATGCCATCGCGCCGGGGGCGGTGGAAACGAACATCGGCACTACCCTCACGGCGGTGAATCCGTTCGGAATGGAACGCGCGCAAGTCGGGATGGGAATCAATCCGGGTTTGGGCAAGCCCGAAGATATCGCGAAGGTGGCCTTGTTTCTGGCCTCCGATGATTCGAGCTTCGTCAACGGCACTACGGTTACGGCGGACGCCGGCTGGACGGCTTACTAATCAAAAGGGCTTGCGCGATCCGTCGAACGGTAAGGACGTTATCGCTATTGCGTACACCATTGCTGCATAAAAACGGTCCAGGGACCGTATCCTAATGCTTATACATCCCGTAAAGCAAAGGAGTGTGCGACCGTCCATGGCCAAGGATTCGAAGCACCCGGAGGAAAAACCGGCGCAAACCCCGAAATCGAAGCATGCCGTCAAGCGGGCCAAGGATACGGAGTTTGCCGATGAACTCACGAAAAGCGATATCCAATCGGCTTTTAAAAATCCGGTGACCGGCGAGGAGCGTTTGTATTAATCCGAACGGGTGCCGAACTCAATTAGGAAAGACAGGTCTCGGATGCAGAGGCCTGTTTTTTTGCTATAAGAAAGAATAAGTAACGGAGCTTCAGCTTCCCAAGGTCGCAAGAAAAACCTGCTACTAAACGCGTCGGCTTTGGCCTTGACAATTTCTTCCGAAATGCATACATTTGTATACATGTTGCGGGAATTCCCCGCCGAAGCGCCCGGCAAGGCTGAACATGACCACGACCGTGAAGGGGAGAATGAGAGTGATGACCATGCTTGAAGCGATGACCACCCGAAGAAACATCAAAGCGTTTAAGCCTGACCCGATCAGTGAGCAGGTTTTGTTGGCCTGGCTCGAAGCCGCCAGTTACGCGCCGAATCACCGCTGCAACGAACCTTGGGAGATTCGGCGGATCGGTCCGGTAACGAGAGCGAAGCTGAAGCACAAAACGGACTTCGGCGGCGCTCCCGTCGTGATCGCGCTGTTGTCCAAACCCGGCGCTACGCCGGTGGAACGCGACGAGAACGTGATGGCCGCGGCTTGCTTCGCGCAAAATTTCCTGCTCGCCGCCCATGAAGCGGGCGTAGGCACGTTCTGGTCGTCGCTCGGCGGTTTGCCCCATAACCGGGAGATTCTCGGCGTTCCCGAAAACTACGATGTAATCGGGGTGTTCGGGATCGGTTATCCGGCGGAGGTTCCTCCGGTCAAACCCAGAACACCGATCTCTGCCAAAATCACCGATTTGCCTTAGGCGGTTTCACCGCGCTAAGCAGAAATTTTCCCCGTCTTCGGCAGACGGGGATTTTTTCGGTTATAATGAAGCCATAATCATAGCGATCATAGTTAGAGGTGCTTGTCCATTGGCAGAAGAAATATTATCCAAAGAACTGATTCTCGATACGGCCGAAGCCGTGCTGCGCAAGTTCGGCCCGGCCAAAACGAATATGTCCGATATCGCCCGGGCGCTTGGCGTGACGCACGCCGCGTTGTACCGGCTGTATGACAATAAGGCCGCGTTGAAGGAGGCCGTCGTCGAACGTTGGTTGGAGCGCTCACTTCCTCCGTTGCAGGCGGTAGTCGAGGAAGCGGCGCCCGCCGGCGAAAGGCTGTATCGCTGGCTCGATACGCTCCGCAAATTTAAACGGAACCGCGCCAGCCAGGATCCGGAGTTGTTCGAAATGTACTCGGCGCTCGTCAAGGAAGCGCCCGGAGCGATCCAAGTACACCGCGATCATTTGCTGGACCAATTAGCAGCCATGATCGAAGACGGCATGAAGGAAGGGATGATCGCGGTACAGGATGCGAGGACGGCCGCGGTAGCCGTGTTTATCGCCACGACATCCTTTCACCATGTCGCCCATGCCGCGGAATGGGAACTGTCCGATTGGGACAACAGGTTCGAAACCGTCTGGCACTTGATTTCCGTTGGATTGTTTACCGCGCCTCCGACCGTTGAACCGGTCTAAGATGCTTGCAATACAACGTAATGAAACTCCTTTTGGCTCGACCGAAGGAGTTATTTTTTTATCTTCAAGTTACAAAATAATTATTTTGTATATTGAAATATGTAAATTAATGTGATGGGATAAACACATTAAAGCGAGGAGGCGATACGCATGTACGTTATCATGGGAGCGACGGGTCAAGTAGGGGGATCGATTTCGAGCGTGAAGGTACTGAGCTTATTTCCGGGAATATTACGTTGAAAGATACGTTAAGTAAATGGGTGTGAGGCAATAGAGGAGGATATCAACGGGAGGAAGCGACCCCTGTGGTTCGCATCTCCCGTTTTGCTATTGAAAAGCCGCCGCAGCAGGATAACCTAAGAAAGCCCCGCCAACTTGGCCGCGGATTGCGGAGTTGGCGAGGCTTTCTTGGGTTACGCGCTATTGATAAACAAAAAGAAGCGTGCTATATTGAAATAGCATGCGTTTGTGTAGTTCGCGTGAATTTATAATTACCCTAATTTTATTCTACACCACTTATTTGATTCAGTCAACCCCCATTTTCGAAAAGGAGCGCTGAGCATGGACAACGAGCTTCGTCAGGAACAGGAGCGATTGGACCGCGTTATGGAGATCCTCGCCGAGCAAATCGGCAAGCTGGAGGAGGATGCCTCGCGTCAGAGGAAAGAAGTCGTCGATATCCGCAAGCATTTTTGGGAAGACGTTACGGTTAACCAGGATAACTTCGACGATTTTCTCGAGACCATTATCAGTTTGCGGCAGCAGGCGGAAGTGCTGTCATTGAGTCAAAGCAGCCACCGGCAGAGCTCTAAGCGCTTGTCTTCATTGCGCCGTATGCAGGAGACGCCTTATTTCGGGCGAATCGATTTCGCCGAGGACGGGGAGCCGGAGACGGAGCGGATATACATCGGCGTCTCCTCCCTCATGGATCCTAGCGGAGAGAGGTTTCTGATCTACGATTGGCGGGCCCCGGTTTCAAGCATATATTACGATTGCACGCCGGGACCGGCCGAATACGCTACGCCTGGTGGGACGATTCAGGGGCTATTGGAGCGAAAATGGCAGTACTTTATACGCGAAGGCAAGATCGAATCGATGTTCGATACGGCGCTTACGATCGGAGACGAGGTATTGCAGCAGGTCTTGGGCCAATCCGCGAGCAAGCAAATGCGCAGTATCGTAGCAACCATCCAGCAGGAGCAAAACCGGATTATCCGGCATGACCGCAGCCGGCTGCTTCTCGTTCATGGCGCTGCGGGCAGCGGTAAAACTTCGGCGGCTTTGCAGCGCATCGCCTACTTGCTGTACAAATACCGGGATAGGCTGAAGGCGGACCAAATTATTTTTTTTTCCCCTAACGCGATGTTTAAGAGCTATGTCTCCAATGTGCTGCCCGAGCTGGGCGAGGAAAATATGCAGCAGGTGACTTTTCAGGAGTATCTGAACCACCGGCTGAGCAGCGCCTTTGAGGTGGAGGATGCTTACGAGCAGCTGGAATATGCGCTGACGGCAGCGGATGACGCGGACTATCTGGCGCGGGTGACGGGCATTCGGTTTAAGGCCTCGACGGCTTTTTTCGATACGTTAATGGCTTACCGGCTGTCGCTGGAAAGCGGCGGCATGCTGTTCAAGAGCTTGCAGTTTCGGGGGGACACGCTTGTCTCCGCAGAGGAGATGGCGGCACGGTTCTATGACGGAGGCGATTCGCTTCGTTTCCAGGGCAGGCTCGACCGGCTTACGGAGTGGCTGAACGAGCGAATAAACGAGGCTGAGCGTCGGGAGCGAAGCAAGCCCTGGGTTCAGGATGAAATCGAACTGCTCAGCAATGAGGAATATGAACAAGCCTATGCCCGTTTGCGGAAAAAACATGGTCTCACGGAGGAGTCGGAAGATGATCTCGAGGGAGATCTCATCGAGGCGGAGCTGGCCCGGATGATCGTACGCCGAAGGCTGAAGCCTTTGCGGGAGCGGATCAGGACGCTGCATTACGTCGATTATGCCGGCATCTACAAACAACTATTCGCCGATCCGCTGCACATTCGCGAATGGCTGAACGGAGAAGTCCTTGAGGCGTGGGCCGATATCTGCCGCTTGACGGTAACGATGCTGGATGAAGGCAAGCTGTTCTATGAGGATGCGACGCCGTTCCTGCTGCTGAACGAGTTCATCCAGGGCTTCCAAACGAACGTCTCGATCCGGCATGTGCTCATCGATGAAGCCCAGGACTACTCGCCGTTTCAATTCGAGTTCATCAAACGATTATTCCCTGCGGCGAAGCTGACGGTTCTCGGCGACTTCAACCAGGCGATTTTTGCCCAGGCCGGCGAGGCGGTCGACTTCGGCATGCTTACCGGACTGTACGGACCGGAGCAAACAGAGACGATTACCTTGAACCGCAGCTATCGATCCACTAGACCCATCGTTGAATTTACGCGAAGCATCGTCCCCGGCGGCACAAAGATCGAGCCTTTCAATCGGGACGGTGAGAAGCCAATGCTCACGGTGCTGCCCGATCATGGGGAGCTTCATGGCCGCATTACGGATCAAGTTGCGAAGCTGCGGCATAACGGGTATTCCACGATCGCGATCATATGCCAATCGGCGGCGGAAAGCGCCGCCGCTTACGAGGCTTTGGGCGGGAACGAAGACATCAAGCTTGTAACCCGAGGCTCACTCGAATACAAGCAAGGCGTCGTGGTCATCCCGGCTTATTTGGCCAAAGGCATCGAGTTCGACGCGGTCCTCGTTTATGATGCTTCGGCACGGGTTTATGGAGAGGAAAGCTTGCGGCGGTTGTTTTACACGGCTTGCACCCGGGCCATGCATCATTTGGAGCTGTATAGCGTCGGGACGGCCAGCCCGTTTCTGGAAAAAGCTTTATCGGAGCGTCTCATCCTGGAGTGCTAACAGGCGCACTGGACAAAGAGCAGAGCCCCTTTGCTTCTTCATGAAGCCGAAGGGGCTTTTTTTGGTTTCGGCGTTTGTTCGGGCCGATAGGGAAGGAGAGGGCAAGAGGCATATGACGGTTGACAAATGCAGGGAAAAGGAATATAAAGTAAGTAGTAAGTAGTAAGTGATAAGTAGTAAGTGCTGAATGGCAAGTAGCAAGCGTCGAATAACGGGTGGCCCAACTTTCATCGAGATTCACGCGCTCCCTCTTCCCCTGGAAGGTCAGGTCACTCCATTTTTTGCAGATGGGGGATATTAACGATGGCAGAGCTTACCTTGGCGCAAACTTTCTCAATGATCGCGTTAAATGCGCAGCGAAGCAACCATATGACGGCGGTGAAAAAGGTGGCCCTCCGCGCGATGGCCGCGGCGGTGATTTTGGAGGTCTACCTGGACGGCGGGTTTACCGCCAGAAATGGGACGGAGGAACTCGCGATCGGCCAGGATACGCAGGATTCGGGCGGATTAACGGCTTACCGGGGACTGATTCTAAAGCCGTTACGTTCGAGGGCTCATGGGCGCCACGCTCAACTGCAGTGGTGGCTGAAGCGGGCATCCTCGCTGTCCAAGCGGAGATTGGTCCGATTGGAACGCGCCATAGCGAGGTCGCTTATGGACTTGGGCATGTTGGAGGAGATACCCAATTTGCTCGGGTGCGATATGTTTTATGAATCGGCTGGGGTTTCGATCAAGGAGTATCGGTGCGACATGCACGAATACACGAGGATCACGGAAGAAATCCGCGCGGAAATCCTCGAGGACGGTCCGGTAAACGACGAAACGATTTGTTTATTGTGGCTGCTGCGGGAAAGCGGCTGTTTGCCCGATTTTTTCTCGCGGCATGAATTGGATAAGGTGGCGGCAAGAATGAACGATCTGGATCAGGCGAACCGGTTGGCCCATAAGATGTTCTTGATTCGGATTCGCCGGGGATGGGGAATTGCGGTGAAGCATTTCTTGCATCTGAAAACCGCGTTCGTGCGCACCACGGTCGGTACCGGCATACTCTTCCTATTTCCGTTGCTGGAGCGGTCGCAGGCGGTTTTTATCGAGACGGAGGCCTGGTTCTCCAACTCACGGAAACGGCTGGATGCAGTCCAACAGCGGCTCGAGTCGCAAGGCCACGCATTTACGGTATTGAAAGACGGAGAGATCCCCGCGATCAAAATTGATAATCTGGTTTACGAAGCGGTCCCACATTTCGTCGGTATGCGCGTGCCGATCCAAGGGGTGCGGTTGCTTCCAAAACGCCCGATCTAAAGGAGTCCTGCCCTCATGTCCAGACAACGTTCCATGGAAGCGATCCTGGGTTCGGATTTCGTGACGATCGGCGAGCTGGTACGGCTGACGGCGACCCGCTACAGCACCCTGAAGTTTTACACGGAGGAAGGCATGCTGCCGTTCGAGCAAGCCGAAGAGAACCTGACGCGCCGATACCGGCGGGAAGCGACGGTTGAGCGGATTTCGCAGATCAAACAGCTGCGGTCCGACGGCTTGTCGGTCCCGGAGATTAAAGCGGCGCTACGGATGGAAAAATAAACCGTTCCCGTATATAATGATAGCATTAATCGATTTCCAAAAGCATTGGAGATCTCCGCTTGGGCGGGGATCTCCTTTTTTGCGCGGTATTAGGTAAAGGAGAGGGATTCCTGCACGTCCCGATCAAGCTTATGGACCGAGCGATGGTGGGGCGGTTCCCCGGACTGGCCAAACTGTGCACTCCCGAGGATTTTGCTGCTCTGCAAAAGCTCGATGACCAACTGCGGCGTAAGGGATATAGCGCGAAGACGCGTAATCCTATCTTGGGCATGCCGAGCGCTTCATCCGGCAAACCGCGTTATCGGTGGAAGAAATCACTCCCGCTGACCTCGACCGTTATTTTCTCGGATTGATCAAAGACGATCGGTCGTATAGTTACGTAAACCAAGCCATCAGCGCCCTGCGCTTCTGGATGCGACTTCCAACGTAAAGCACCGGCTGCTGCTGACGTTGGTTTATTCTTCGGGACTTCGCGTCAGCGAGGTCGTACGCCTGGAACGAAAGGATGTGGATGAATCTCGCCGGCTGATCCACATCCGGCAAGCCAAAGGAGGCAAGGATCGGTACAGCCTGCTGTCCGAATCCGTGATCGAGCTGCTGCGCATCTATATGAAAAATTATGCGGTGATGAGGTATCTTTTTCGTGGGGGTGGAGAGCTTGGAGGGCATCTCACCGAACGTGCGGCACAATCCGTTTTTGAACGGACTAAACGCAAAGCGGGGATCTTAAAAAGTGCGTCCATCCATACACTGCGCCATTCATTCGCTACCCATCTGCTAGAAAACGGCACGGATTTGCGGCACATCCAGCAACTTCTCGGACACGCCAGCCTAAAGACCACCCAGATCTATACTCACGTCGGGTTGGGGGACCTTACCCGCATCCAAAGCCCCATAGACCGGCTACTGAAAAGTACACCCCCGACAGAAAGGGATTAACAGCCCCTGCGTCTAATATACATTTATGGAAGATTATACGAACGCACTAATCCCCCCTATTCGGCGGGATGTGGGAAGTCGGAGAAACAACGTTAGATGAAATTCCTCATAAACAAAACAATAAAAATCTTCAAAGAAGAGGAGAAAGGCTTTATATATGAAAGACTATTTTATTAGGATCATATCTGGCTTATTGACTTTCGGTGTTATCTTAGGCATAGCCTATATTTTTAACATTAATTTGCTTCAGGAAGGACATCCTCGGCGCCACCCTCTTATTCTATTGATTGTATTTGTTGGAGGCTGGTTCGGTTGGTATCTTTACAAAAAATTTAAAAGAGATAAGAATCCATGAATATCTATTGTAGAAATCAACAAGCAAAAATAACAGCACCCAAATTTAAACTGAATCATAACATCATAACCCACTAACCTGAAAATCTAAAGAGAAAATCATGTTTGTTATTCGAAGAAGTGAGGACCTTCATCTAACAATGCATTCACGCATCGTAGCCTGACGGCTGCTCGGTCGCCGAGAAGCATTTCGAGGAAGTGATTTCAGGCGACAACCCTGCGAACCTAACCACGTCGCGGCCGGCTCCTCCGGAGCCTTAAGGTTCTCGGGTTCGTGAATACGGGAACGTTAAGTGAAATCTCCCTAGATAAAGACATTAAGATCAAAAAAATAACTCTTTAGGTTATAATGAAAGCATAATCATGATTCAGAGGAGGGAACTTCAATGAAGCGGGAAGAAATTGAAAATAAATTAAAAACCGAAAAACATTTTTTGAAAGAACATTTTTATGTTGAAAAGATCGGTTTATTTGGTTCCTTTGCTCGTGATGAACAGACCGAAGCCAGTGATATTGATTTATTAGTTGAATTTTCCAAACCTGTGGGATTTGAATTCTTGGACCTGAAAGATTATTTGGAATCGGTATTTAAACGTCCCATTGATCTTGTTACACCGAGTGCCATCAAACCTTATATGAGAGATGAAATACTAAGTGAGGTACAATATCAGTGAAGCGGCCTCTAAATTCCTTGATGGATATTCTAGAATCAATAAATCGATATAGAGACTTACCTCTTGAATGTTGAATATGAGGGCTTTTTGACTAATCAAATGCTATTGGATGCAGTAATTCGAAATTTAGAAATCATCGGAGAAGCGGCAAGAAACCTTAGCGACGATGTAAGGATGAAATATAAAGAAATTCCTTGGAGGAACATGATTGGGCTAAGGAATATTTTAATTCATGAATACTTTGGCATTGATGAAAGCATAGTCTGGGAAGTAGCAACAAGAAATTTAAAAGAGATAAAACCGGGGATTATAAAAGCTATTCAGGAAGAGGGAGACTTCACTTAACACTGTATTCACGCTGCGAGACCTAACGGTCTCTTGGTTGTCAGAAGAATTATCGAAGAAGTAAGTTCAGACAACAAACGCCCCAGCCTAAGATAAGAGCTATCTAAGGCTGGGGCGTTTCGTGAATACAAGAACGTTATAAGAAATCCCCGATAATACTCAAAGAAAAAAACTGAAAGGAGCGATAAGCAATAAAAGCATACAAAAGAAGTGGAATTGTACTCGTGATAATTGTAGTATTATTCATGTTTTGGAATTCATATAGTATTTCAACTATTGAAGCAGTTACTATACAGAATGTAAGCAAAAGACAAGTAAATTAGTCAATGCTTCGTGGTCGGGGACATCTTATAACACCGTATTCACGCATCAGGGCTTTCGCCCCAAGTTGAATCAGGGGCACTTAAGCAAGCTCAGGGAATGACTGCCAGTGCTAATGCTATGGAAGATATTTCAGAAAACATTCAGCATATCGCCGAAACTACATCCATTGTCGCACTAACTTCAAGTGAAATGTTGGAACATGCTGATCGGGGAAATCAGTCAATCCAAACGGCGGTTGAGGAGATCCATCAGCTTAATGAAACGACCCGTATAATGGCAGAAAGTATTAATGAGTTGTATCAGATGTCTGACAATGTAAGCAGTATAGCAGGAATGATAACAGAGATTTCCTCGCAAACCCATCTACTGGCATTGAGTGCAGCCATAGAGGCAGCTCGAGCGGGAGAGAATGGTCGAGGGTTTACGGTGGTCGCCGATGAAGTAAAAAAATTGGCTGAACAATCTGAACGTCTTCACATGAAAAACGATCTTTAATTGATGCTGTTCAAACGAAAACAAGTGACGCTGCAGAAATGGTAAAGCTGGGACTCAAGCAGCTTGATCGAGGGATAAAAGAGTCCTACAAGAAGCAGGACAAGCATTCAGCAAAATTGTCAACTCTGCTGGAGTTGTAGCTAAGCAAAATCAGGAAATATCTACGGCAACTCAGGAAATATCTGCAGGAACCGAAGAAATTTCCGCTTCATTTCAGAAGGTATCTTCAATCTCCAACGACACTGTAAAAAATGTCCAACACATCATGGAAGCGAACCATTCACAAGTGAAAAGAACAGAGGAAAATCCGAAACTTCAGCCAAAATGTTGGAAACGATCGAAAAAATGAGAAAGGAGGTTAATCAATTTCAGGTATAATTTGGAGAAAGGACGAGCCAATGAGTTATTTCTCACTGGCTCGTTATGCTATTTCAACACACTTCCTCCAAAAAGAAAGCGCTTTTCCCATTGAGTGCCCTCAATATTATCGATACGAACGCCGCCCGATTCTTTGGAATAAGTTTGCAGGATTTTCCCGTCTCCAAGATAAATCCCGTTATGGGTGATACGGGCAGTGCTTTTATTAATTCCTCGGTAGTCAGAAGTTTTGCTGCCTTTGTAAGACATGAAGAACATAATGTCTCCACGCTTGAGGTTTTTCCAGTTTGTTGTATAGGTGCCGTTTTTCTTGATATAAGCTCCTTGAGTCCTCGAGTTAGAAGGCAACTTGATTCCTGCTCCTTCCAAATAGGCTTGTCTTACAAAGTCGGAACAGTCGAACGTTTTAGTGTTGCTTCTGCTGGACCCGAACTCGTAAGGGGTTCCTAAATATTTCATCCCTTTTGCGATAACATTTTCCCGCACACTGCTTACAGTTGCTTTAGCTTGTGTAGGAATATCGCTTGATGCATGAGTCGTTGGAGCTCCAAACGGACTCATTACCAGAGAAGCAGATACCATTAAAATTGCTAAAGATTTCTTCATGCTGAATTTCCTCCTGATGTTTTTTTGTGAAACTGACGTCATCCTAACACAGGATTTCAGGATTTGTTTAGGCTTAATATTTGGAAGCTTAAAAGGTAATAATTAAACGGAATCTCCACGAAAACCACATACTTTCCACAAATTTTTTGTTTAAAATGGTTATCACCTAATAACTGTATTTAGAAAATAATGAGAATTTACAGGAGGCGCTTATGAAGAAACCAGTGCAACTCGGAGTAGCTTTTTTAGCTACGGTGTTCATTTTATCGGCCTGCACCAATTCTGGAAACAACAATGCTGCCAAGGCTGAGAATACGGTTCAACCATCAAGCAATACAACAGTTTCCGAGGTGAAAGTCGTGTCTCCATGGATTTCTTCAAAGAACACGACGCGGATAAACACGGATAATCCTGTGGAGGCGGCGGTTACGGTATCACAAACACTATGGATGGCAACCAGTGAGGATAACCGTCCAGGCAGTATTATTCTTACATCTGCAGATGATTGGCAGGATGCAGTTGTTAGTGCCGACTTGATCCATCATCCAAGCAACGGCCCCATTTTGTTCGTCAATAAAGATGGTATTCCTGAAGCTACCGCAAATGAGATGAAAAGATTAAAGCCGAAAGGCGTGAAGAGTAACGGGGGGATTCAAGCAATCTTGGTTGGCGACCTCGATCAAAAGGTTGAGGATCAGGCAAAGGAACTTGGATTTAAAACGGACAAAATTAAAGCCGACAATCCTGCAGCTTTGGCTAAAACCATTGATGCGTATTACGCTAAAGTAGCGGGAGAAAATCCTGCATCCGTCATTATTGGATCGATGGAAAGTCAAGAATATACGATGCCGGCCATCAACTGGATCGCTCATATGCCTGAACCCTTGTTGTATGTCATGAAAGATAAGATTCCCCAAGAAACCAAAGAAGCGTTGCAAACTCGGGGAGGTAAGGCCAATATATATATTCTAGGGCCTGAATCTGTCATTTCAGCGGATGTAGCCGCCGGGCTTAAGCAATACGGTAAAGTTGTACGTATCGCTGGCGATGATCCATATGCAAACGCTGTTGCCTTTGCTCAATATAAGGACAAGGCAACCGGATTTGGTTGGGGAATTACAACACCTGGGCATAACTTTTCGTTTGTAAATCTAGAAAATCCGGGACTGGCCATTGCGGGTGCGCCTTTTTCTCACTTAGGCAAGCATGCGCCGCTTCTATGGACAACAAAGGACAGTATGCCGGATTCGGTAATGTCTTACGTGATGTCTGCCCAACCCAAATATGAGAAATCTCCAACAGAGGGACCGTATAACCATGCCTGGCTAACCGGCTCTCAGGGATCCATTTCTGCCAAGGCTCAGGGACAAATTGACACCATGCTGGAGATTGTATCGGCATCAGGGATGGATCATGGAAGTATGGGTGGAATGAACGGCAATACGGGTGATATGCCCGGAATGAACCACTAACTCGAATTAAACGTAAAAGGCTGTATAGGATTGTTTAATATGATCCATACAGCCTTTTTACTCAATTGGAATAATGATGTTAGTATAGGAAGCGAATTTGGTAATGTTACAGGCAGAAGATGTTGCAGAATGGTTGGCAAGGGGGATAGGAGCGTACGTCCTTAGCATCGTTCTCAATGTGGTCATCAGCATCTTAGGGGTAATTCCTTCCGCTTTTCTCACGATGACCAACGTCTTAGTTTTTGGGGGGATCACAGGTTTTTTCGTATCCTGGATCGGTGAAATGGCCGGTGCGTTTGTTTCCTATATGTTATACCGAAAAGAGGCACTCAAACTAGAGAAGAAGTATCTTTCAAAGAACAGAAGGTTGTGGTTCCATCGTATACAACGGATGAGTACTCTCAGGCAGTTTCTCACGGTTTTGATCGCCAGAACGTTACAGTTATGAGTGTAATGTCACAATACGTATTCCGATCTATCTCTTTGCTACTGGCATCGGAAAAGCCCCGTCCATTCTTCTAGAGTCTATGGCTGGCTATGAATTTAAGATGATTGAAGATCAACGCGTCAAAACAGGTCTTACAATATTGCTTCTATTTTCTTTCTTCTTCATTCTCTTGATACCAAGAACGTTTAGATCTAGGAAGTCGGATATTTAAACATCCGCCACACGACCATAATATCGGGTCGTGTTTTTTATAAGTCCATAGAAATCGCACGCTTTCCACACGGTTTCTACACAATCACTCTTTACAATGAACTTATCAAGTTATTGAAATGATGAAGGAGGAATACAAATGGATTGGTCTTGGCTGCTATTGTTGGCTTGTCCGTTAATGATGGTATTTATGATGTTTGGAATGAAGGGGCATGGTCACGGTCATGGCTCTCATTCGGACCATTCACCAAATAACCAAGCGATGCAAACACAGCTTGATGAATTAAAAGCGCAAAATGAACAAATGAAGCAAGAAATTCAAAAACTATCCCGGTAAACCAATCCAGAATTCAAATTTATCAAAGGAGGAATTAACATGAGTTGCTGCGGTAATCACAACCATGACGGAAATAATCACGGAGGGGAACATTCCGGCCATTCCAAAAAACTTCATTGGATGATGATTCTGTGCTGCGTCCTGCCGATCGTTCTATTCGCCGCACTGCTTATTTTTAATGGATTATCAAGTTCGACGGGAAGTATTATTCCATTCTTGCTTCTGCTCATTTGCCCATTGTCACACCTGCTTTTGATGACGATGATAAGTAAGAAACGACACTAACAAACCCAATACCGAGAACATGGAGTGGATGAGTTCATGAAGAATATATATCGATGGGGGGGAGTTTTGCTTTTCCTTTTACTTGTTGCCGGTACTTGGCTTTTCGGTAAACAGCCGGAAGGGAAAGCAGCTCCTGCTTCCGTTTTTTATGTGCCAAACGCTGGAGAGGGAACCATCTCTGTTGTTGATTACGAACAAGGAAAAACAATAGACACGATTAAACTGGGAACAGACCAAGCATCTCACGGTATTGCACTAAGCTTAGACCAAAAAGTTCTTTACGCCGGCACCGGATTTGACGGCAAAACGCTGATCGCTATCGATACGAAAACCAAAAAGAAAATCAAGGAACTTGCTTTTGACGAAGGCGTGCATGGCATCGATATAAGCCCGGACGGTCAGAACTTATACGTATCCCTTAATCCGGGACTTGGTAAAACGGGCGGGAAATTGGCCATCGTGGATGCGGCGAATCTCGAACGAAAATCGCTAGTTGAGACGGGAGAAGGCCCTGCACATGTTGCAGTTACTGCGGACGGTTCCCTAGTTTGGACAGCGAATGTGAATGATGACACGATTTCGATCGTAGACTCCGTAACGGCAAAAGTCATTAAAACCATTGCTGTCGGGAATGTGCCTAACGAGGTGGCGGTTATGCCGGATTCGCGATATGCTTTTGCTGCCAATGTAGAGTCGAATACGGTGTCTGTTATTGATATGAAATCCATGCAAGTGATCAAGAACATCGAAGCGGGCGATGCTCCTCATGGGGTAACGGTCTCACCAGACGGGAAGGAGTTATGGGTTAGCAATAACAAGTCAAATGACGTCACGGTGATCAGTACGGACACCTTTCGCGTATTAGCGACGATTTCAACAGGTTCTTATGCAAATCACGTAGGCTTTACACCCGATGGGGTATGGGCTTTTGTCTCAAATCGGCAATCGAACGATATTGTAAAGATCAACCGTGAGGAAAGAAAGGTTGTAGCGAAGATTCCGGTGGGCTCCGAACCGCATGAAATATCACTGGAAGATATCATCGTTCCTGTCCAACCCTCGGACGTAACCGCCTCTGACGCTAGTTCAGATCCATCCGTTCAGGAAGGAACACTGGGCCCGGCTCAAATCACGGTACAAAGGTTACAAGCAAATGACCTTGGGAGTGATCCGAATTTATCGGAGATCAAAGCGGAGGATTTTCAAACAAATGATATTTATGGTATTTCGTTAACCGCTCATACTGGAGATATTTCTAATTTGTTAAATGAGAAGAGGATTAGCCTGCAAGACTTAACGGGTAAAAAAGTATCTCCTTCCCGGTTGGTTTCCGTAAGCAACGACTCGCACCATCCTTTTTATTTGGCCTGGTTTCCCAAAACAGAGCAAACCTCTCAGGTCGAAATGAAAATTGACGGACCCAATGGAGAAACCGTGTCTTTATCCTGGAGTAAGCAACTGGATCAAGAAATATAGTGAGCGTGCTCACTATATTTTTTGAGGATAAATATAAAAATGAGAATAATCAAATTCAGGAGGATAAAACAACATGAATAAAAACTGGATAATAGCATTCACTGTGGCGATTTTAGCCATTAGTATTACTGCCTGTGGTACATCACAACAGAATAACAATGCAAAACCAAATCAAACCACGAATAACTCTGAAAACAAAGCATAAGCCCCAATTTCACAAAATATTTCGCCGGCAGTCTATTACACTGCTGATGAAGGGGGACATTACTAAGATAGATGCAGCTACAAATCAAGTCCTCCAGACCATTAAGGTTGAAGGGGCCGTTCATAATGTCCAGGTCTCTCCCGACGTAAAATTGGTAGGAGCTACGGTTGTTCCATCGATGTCGGACATGGAAGGAATGACGGAGGCGGAAGATCAAGAGGGCAGTCATGGTGAAGATGGGGATCATGAAATGAATGGTTATGCCTATTTTTATGACACGGCTTCAGACGAACTCGTCATAAAACCCTGGTCGTTCCTTTAAACGCAGAGAATGCAGCCGCAATCGTGGACTTAGATTCCGAGAAAATGATCAAAGTGCCTGCAAAATTTATGTGACAAACATGTTCGATAACACCGTAACCGTAATCGATAATGAAACCAATAAAGTGATTACAACGATTAATGTAGGCACAACGCCAAATGGAATTAGTGTTACTCCATAAAAATAAGGGGGTAAAGACTTGAGAGTCATATTATTTGAAATCGGGGGATTCTCCCTTAGATCCTATGGCGTCGTAGTGGGTTTGGCTGTATTGCTTGCCGTGGGTGTAGCGTACTTTTTAGCCCGTGGGACGCAATATCAAAAACACATTTATAATCTGGTATTCTATGTACTCATCGGTGCGATTTTGGGGGCCAGAATATGGCATGTATTCTTTTTTCAATGGGGGTATTATTCGCAAAACCTATCCGAAATCTTTGCCATTTGGAATGGGGGAATCTCTATCCTCGGAGCGATAGTCGGCGGTTTCGCGGCCTTGGCTATTTATACTCGGAGAAATCAACTTTCGTTCTGGGAACTCGCCGATATTTTGGCCCCGGCAGTCATATTGGGGCAGGCCGTGGGCAGGATTGCCTGCTTCCTAAATGGTGATGCATTTGGAGCACCGACAGGCACAGGCTTCGGCATCGTGTATCCAGAAGGGACAATGGCCTTTGATCGGTATGGCGCCGTACCGTTATGGCCGGCCGAAATTTGGGAGGGGCAGCTCGATTTGATTGTATTTGGAGTTCTCATGGCCATGAAGAATCTCAAGCTTCCCGTAGGGGGACTGTTCTTAAGTTATAATATGATGTATGCACTGGTCCGGTTTTCTCTTGAATTTTTGCGTGGGGATTCGCCACGGTACGCCTTGAATTGGACTGCGGGACAGTGGACCAGTGCGAGTATCTTCCTGATCTCTGCAGCCTTGATGGTGTATTTCTTCTTTAAGCGCAACCAAGAGACAAAGGCAATCACCTTGTAAAAAATTGAGTCAATCGGTAAAGGCGGGTGGCAGCGTGCCAAAACTACAGGTTCTTGTTGTAGACGATGAATGGAATATGCGTAATCTCTTGCGGATTTATTTAACACGTGAAGGGTTTGAGGTCAAGGAAGCTACAAACGGAAATGAAGCCTTGGAAATGGCGGCTAACCATCATTTCGACATTATTCTACTGGACCTGATGCTGCCGGATATGGACGGGTGGCAAGTATGCAAAAAGATCCGGGAGAAGGATGGTGTAGCTATTTTGATGCTCACTGCGCGTTCGGAGACGAAAGATAAAGTGTACGGGCTTGGTATCGGAGCGGATGATTACTTGACCAAGCCATTTGAACCGGAGGAGTTGTTGGCCAGAGTCTATTCCTTGATCCGCCGTTCGGCGATTACACAATCCATCAGGCGGCAAGAGGCTGCGCTAGAGTTTCCCCATCTGAGAATATTACCGGAGGGCAGAGAAGTTATTATCCATGACACTGCCGTTGAATTCACGCAGAAAGAGTTTGATTTATTCATCGCGCTCGCGAAAAGCGAACAACGTGCTTTCGACCGAGAAGAGTTGGTGAATCTAATCTGGGGGAACGAATACGAGGGAGAAATTCGCGTCGTAGACACGCATATCAAGAATATCCGGGAAAAGGCCCAAAAGGCAGGGCTCGGCTATAATCCGATTCAAACGGTGTGGGGAGTAGGGTATAAGTTCAACGGAGCAGGGACTTCCAATGAGAAGGAATAAAATTGGCTTCAAGCTTGGTTTGATGATTCTCGTCGCTTTTGTTGTCGTGATTCTCTCTTTAGGGTTGACGGTTGATCGAATGTTTACGAATTTCTATAACTCGGAAATGAGAACAGAGGTAAATGAACTTACGACTCACTTCACAGCGATGAGCCAATCGCCTGAGATGCTGTCCGAAGAAACGCTGCTTAAGTTTGCTGATTTTTCAAACGTCAGTATTTTGTTTGTTTCTGAACAAGGAGACATATTGGCTCACTCCGGAACCTATGAAATATCGGACGGGACCTTCATTAAGCCCAAGGACTTGAAGCTTCTTTTTACTGGAAAAGCTATAGAACTTGAACATACCGATGTAAATGGAGAGCGTTACTTCGTGGCGGCCAGACCCGTATTGGATACCACGGGAGTAAATATTAAAGCCGCGGTGTATGTCCTTTCTTCGACCCGGCATATGGATGAATCCATTACGGCCGTTCGTAGCGTATTGGTGCTGTCGGGACTAGGGGCCTTTCTACTGGCACTTGGAATCACCTGGATCATCGCCAAAATCCTATCCCGACCCATGCTGCAGATGCAAGCGGCAACACGGAAAATTGCCGCAGGCGAGTTGGAAACTCGATTAACGATTCAGCGGGATGATGAAATTGGTGTTTTGGCGGATTCCATCAATCATCTGGCCATCGAGCTTCAGCGATACAGGGATACGCGGCAGGAGTTTTTTGCCAATATATCTCATGAGCTTCGAACTCCAATCACGTACTTGGAAGGATATGCACAAGTCCTCAAGAAGCGTCTTTATGAAACAGAGGAGGAGAAGGATAAATATTTAGATATTATTCATGAAGAGGCTATTCGTTTACAGCACCTTGTTGAGGATCTATTCGATTTGGCAAAGATGGAAGAAGGGAAAGTCAGCTTGTCGCTAGAGTGGATTGATTTAGTGGAAATTACGGACAACGTGGTTCAAAAAATTAAGCTTAAAGCAAATGAGAAGAACTTATCTCTCCAAACGAAGATCAACAGCAACATTCCACTGATTTACGGTGACGGCTTGAGGATGGAGCAGGTTCTTCTGAACTTGTTGGAAAATGCTGTACGCTATACGGAGAAGGGCAGCATAGGCGTTGAGCTGGAACAAAACCACTCCTATGTTTATATAGCGGTGGAAGATACCGGCATTGGTATCCCAGAGGATGAGATTCCGTACATTTTTGACCGTTTTTATCGTGTGGAGAAGTCCCGGTCACGACAGTATGGTGGCACAGGGCTCGGTTTGCCGATCGCTAAAAAATTAGTGGAGCTGCAAGGCGGGGAACTCCAGGTCTTCAGTAAGTTAGGCCGCGGGACCAGATTTGAGATCCGCTTTGTACCTGAACACCAGGAGGAACGAATATGAAGAAGGCGGATTGGGTGTTCGTCATTGTTCTCATATCTATGGGGCTGGCATGTTTAATCGTATCGGCTTCATCATTCCGTGGCATGTCATTTCCTCAAATGGGACTTTCCATCGCGCAGGCTTGTTTATCGATGATTGTGATAGCTACGATCATTGGTACCGTATATTGGTTCACGCAAAGAAACAAACCTTAACTCCTATCGGTTCCCTAAGTTCAAATCCGAGGTGAAAAAATTGAATAAGATCCAAACCGAAAGAATAAAAAGACGATACAATCGCGTAGCCCCTCTGTTTCACAAAATGGACAGTAAGATGATGAAAACTTGGAGAAGCAACTTATTATCAGGATTAAGCGGTAATATTCTAGAGGTTGGTATTGGTACGGGAGCTAATCTTCCTTACTATTCTTCTTCCGTTTCATTAACAGGAATAGATTTTAGTCCCAGTATGCTGAATTACGCCAAGATACGCGCAGAAGAACTTGGCATGAAAGTAAATTTGATTGAAATGGATGCAGAGCACATGGATTTTGCGGACCATACCTTTGATTATGTAATAGCTACCTGCGTGTTTTGCTCTGTTCCGGACCCTATACAAGGGATGAAAGAAATGGCTCGTGTATGTAAGCCGGAAGGACAAATTCGTTTACTGGAGCATATGCGTAGCGATAACCCGGTTGTGGGAAAAATCATGGATCTGCTTAATCCAATCACTGTAAAGATGTCTGGGGCGAATATCAATCGAAGAACGATAGAAAATGTGGAAAAAGCGGGGCTCGATATTGAACAAAACGAGCGGTTGTTTTCGACAATCGTCAGAAGTCTAACCCTGAATACAATAGTTTGATCTTTATAACTTCTTCACAATCTATAAATTAGTTCTTCATATTTACTGTTTATATTATATTTAAAAGGAGGAGATACTAATGAAAAAACTATGGATTGGAATCGCAACGATGGCTTTGGTTATGGGAATTGGAACGGCAGGTGTTTATGCAGCTACATCCGAAAACGGTACCGGCGATAGTGGTAAAGCAAATAGTCAAGGCACCTTCGAACAAATGTTGCCGTATGCCAAGCAAATGCACCCTGATCTCTCCGAAGAGCAAATTCGGGAGATGTATAATAGCTGCCATGGTGGCAATGGCTCGGGTGCTAAAGGTATGATGAACAATACTCAGATGGGCAGCAATATGATGAACTTCTAATCACGAATTTAGACAGGCCTCGCGAGTTACGTGGGGTCTTGTCTTATTTAATGAAAGGATTTGTATGGAACGGACAAAAATTTTAATTGTCGATGATGAGCCAAGCCTTCTCCGCGTCATTAAAGCCTATCTGGAGAAACAGGATTACCTCGTTTATGAAACAGATTCAGGGCAGGGGGCGCTTCGGCTTTTTGAAAATCTCCAACCTGACTTAATCATCTTGGACTTAATGCTTCCGGACCTTTCGGGTGAGGATGTCTGCAAAACGATCCGAAAGAAATCGGATACACCTATCCTCATGTTGACCGCCAAAAGCGGTGAAGATGACCTTGTTCACGGTCTATTAATCGGAGCTGATGACTATCTTGTCAAGCCGTTCAGCCCTCGGGAACTGATGGCGAGGGTTATGAGCTTGCTAAGAAGATCGAAGTCTGCCGGATATATGTTGAAGGAAAAAAAGATTTCTTTCGGCGGGAACCGCCTATCCATCGATCCGGAACGTCATGAAGTAACAGTCAGGGGCGAAATCGTCCAGCTTACCCCCATTGAATTCAAATTACTTGAAACTTTAGCCAAACATCCTAAAAGAGCATTTAGCCGTTTCGAACTGGTTAATCTGATACAAGGGGATGATTTTGAAGGTATGGAACGAACGATCGATGTCCATATCAAGAACATCCGCCAAAAAATCGGTGATGACCCGAAAAATCCATCGTTTATTATTACGGTCTATGGGGTGGGTTATAAATTTCAGGGGGGCCCTGATGAATAGCGGAGGACTGCGTAAAAGACTGTTAATTTCGCATCTAGGCGTAAGCCTCGGTTCACTGTTACTTATCATGTTCATTGTTTATCTCGTTATGTCTTTCTCATTTGGAAGGTATACGCAGAGCCAGCAGCAAGCAGAAGCGGATATGATTGTTGAAGATTTGGCCGGATCCTATCATGCAAATTCAGGCGGATGGTCGATGGATTCTTTAATGTCCGTATCCCACCAAGCCATGCTTCGGAACTATAACGTAAGCATTTATGATGCCGGAGGCCGTTTGATCTGGGATACGAAATCAATGGGGAGAATGATGAATGCCTCTGCACTGACGGGAGGAGGCACTGATTTTAATACAAAAGTCATAGCGCGAGACATTACGAAAAATAGTGTAAAGATCGGCAGGATCGAAATTGAGGGACTTGCAAGCAATTTTGAAACGCAAAACCGCCAGTTTTTGAACCTGTTTAACACGTTACTTTGGGTGGCCTTTGTCTTGGCTATTGTCGGAGTGACGCTATTTAGCGTAATCATGGCAAATAGTCTAAGCAGACCTTTATTGCGCATCAAACAAATAGCTACTCAAATGAAGGAAGGGAATTTGTCTTCACGTGTTGCATTGACCCATCATCAAACGGAAATCGAGGAGGTGGGGCTCGCTTTAAATCATTTAGCGGATGCACTGGAGCAACAAGATCAGTTACGCAAAAATTTAACAGCCGATATCGCTCATGAATTACGCACTCCGCTTGCCACGATCCAAAGCCATATTGAAGCTTTTCAAGATGGCGTATGGGAAGCGACGCCCGATAAATTGGAGGTATGCCATGGGCAAGTTATCCGATTAGTAAAGCTTATTCATGATTTGGAGAACTTGTCAGCGGTCGAAAATCCGATGCTCAAGCTAAAACAAGAACCGGTTAGACTGGTTGAGGTGATCAGAGAATCTGAAAAAACGGTCAAGGCTCAGTTTAAGGAGAAACCGATCGATCTCATCATTCAGGAAGAAACTCCTGTGGTTATCACCGGCGACGCTGGACGACTGGTTCAAGTTTTTGTGAACCTGTTGAATAACGCCTATAAATATACCGGCGAAGGTTCAATTCATGTTAGTATTTCTGAAGTCGCAGATCATGTGAACGTAACGGTTTCAGATACGGGTACAGGCATAGCGTCCGATGAGCTACCGTATATCTTTGAGCGTTTCTATCGTGGAGATAAATCGCGAGATCGTAGAACAGGCGGTGCCGGAATCGGATTGGCCATCGTAAAAGCCATCGTAGAAGCACACGGCGGCAGTATTCATGTTGAGAGTAAAATCAATCAAGGCACCCGGTTTACATTACACTTTCCAAAAAAGTTAATATAAAAGATGAGCTGTCTTAAAAGATAAGCTCATCTTTTTAATTCATTTTAATTTGTCGAATCATGAACACTGGCACCTTTTGTTTTGAGGGTTGTTACCCATCCTTCGGTTAATGGCTGAAAATTCAACCTCATCACCTGGGGAGAAGCAGGCGAAGTTTTGCATATTATGGATGTTAGTAACCGTTACTATTTTTTTATTCTCCAATTCGATTTGATTTTGGCATCTACTTATTCCTGTTTCGTCTGCATCGCAATCCGTATCCGTTTTAACGACGCCTTTCACTAAAGTATCCACATAGCCCTCGATTAATTGAGTAATGTACCGTTTTTCTTTACCGTTATTTTGCCAATCATAAGTCTCCTCATTAAAGGGGAAGGAACTTGAACTACCGATAAATTTATAAGTAAAAATGCTTCCAACCCCCAAGACAACAATAATTAAAAACGCTCCTACTGCCCACGCCGACTTTTTTTCATCATTGAGCACTCCTTATTTATGCACCGGCTTATTTTACATAAGCATCGATCTCGTTTTCGGCATTATTTTTTTCTGATCCATTGACCTCTATATACATTCGCAATGGCAAACAAATGATGGCTTCTTTGGGTTTGGAGATTAGTCCGAAAGTGAAGCAAATCTTCTGCGGACAATCGGATTCGATGACTTCAATACCTTTGTCATGGACCTTCAGGATATCATAGCCTCTTTCTGTTTTTACTTCGATCATTTGGGGTTCATCGGTAAGCTTCACCGTCTTGAAGATCTTATTATCTACTCTAATCGTTGCATAATAATCCTCGTTCGTGTTCGTCTCAGTATCCTTTGTGAGCCATCTGGCTCCCAATAAAAATGTAGCCAGTAAAGTAATGCAAACAACTAAGATTAAGTCACCCTTTTTAAGCTTATGTTCCATCTGTTGGTCATCCCCGGAATAATATCTCTTTAAATTGTATCCGAAAAATATGTGTTTTCTTTGTAGAAATGATGTGATATCCGGAACAATTTAAGTCGTCTGAAATTATTACTGCCAGAAGACTGCCCATTCCTAAACCAACAGACATTCCCACTGCCATCGCTGTCATCATGCCGGCCATACTACTTAACTGTGTACGAAAAGAAATGATAAACAAATAAACCCATGCGGCTAGAAGAAAAAACAATGCAATTATTGGGAAGAAGATCAATGCTTATACCCCCTAGGCCTATATTATACTTCATGAATATGGCTTGTTCCGTTAGAATATGCGCTTCACTTATGTAATTGCAATGAATGATCCTAACTTTATTTTCATGTCAAAAAGAGTGTTAAACCCATTAACAATGGCAGTATTAAATGGAGGGAAGAGAGCGGGGTGCAAGAAATAAAGGATATTAGCTACTTTTGAAGTTGATCAAGTTTCACAATCTCCTGAAGAATTTGTCTTTCATTGGTGGCTGAAATGCAAGCTTTCAAAAACGCCCGAATGCTAATTGATTATTTTCATTTTCATAAATGTCGGGTATACGAAGTTTGGGTTTCCAATAAAAAGCATGGGCTGCTCCAGTAAATATTTGTTTTTGCTCAGAAATTGCTGTAATAACTGTTTCTAAAAGCGAGCCTTTAAAATCATTTCCGAAAGTTCTATTTTCTATGGCGTTAATCACTTCGAATAACCCATTTCTAATCGTGCGAAATGCTTTTAATCTTTCCTCATTCTTCAGAAACCATATTTGGTAAACGGATTCTTTATCTTGCTTATATTCATTAGCTAATTTTGTAATCAATTCGTTCATAACACCCTCCGATGGTAATACAAACTTCTCCCATTATACTTCTCCTCTTCAAAAGTGGGCAATACTAAGGAATGTCGATAAAAGGAACACCAACAAAATAAAAATAGTGCATTGACATAGGATACCCGGGTAGGGTATATTTTGATTGAGCAATTTACTTGAAAAAACGAGGTGGATCGGACATGGCAAGCAAACAGGTTTCTTTGCAGATCTCAGGTATGACATGTGCTGCTTGTGCTACAAGGATTGAAAAAGGATTAAACAAAGTGGACGGAGTAGAATCGGCTAATGTCAATTTAGCTTTAGAAAAAGCAACGGTTCACTTTGATTCGGATAAAACCGACATTGAGGCTTTTGAAAAGAAAATTTCTGATCTTGGATATGGAACTGTAAAGTCTGCGGCTGATTTCCAAATTGGGGGAATGACATGCGCCGCATGTGCTACACGAATCGAAAAGGGGCTCAATAAGCTACCGGGAGTGACGAAGGCTAACGTAAATCTGGCCATAGAATCGGCTCACGTGGAATACACGCCCTCCGTGGTTACTGTGGAGGATATGATTCAACGGGTACAGAAACTGGGCTACCAGGCCACGCCGAAAAGCGAGTCAAAGCAAGAGGACCATAGGGCCAAGGCGATCCGGAAACAAAAAGTGAAACTAATTATCTCCGCAGCACTTTCCCTGCCTTTGCTATGGGCAATGATCGCGCATTTCCAGTGGACTTCCTCTATGTGGATTCCAGGGTTTCTGTTAAACCCTTGGGTTCAACTGGTATTAGCCGCTCCGGTGCAATTTTGGATCGGGAAAGAGTTTTATACGGGAGCGTATAAAGCGCTTAGAAATAAAAGTGCTAACATGGATGTTCTGATTGCCCTCGGCACTTCAGCGGCTTACTTCTATAGCGTATATAAGACTTTTGAATGGCAGTTTATGGGGGGACATCATGGAACGGCTGAGCTTTATTTTGAAACAAGTTCCGTCCTCATCACTTTGGT
The DNA here is from genome assembly GCF_050565405.1 of Paenibacillus macerans. Lineage (GTDB taxonomy): Bacteria > Bacillota > Bacilli > Paenibacillales > Paenibacillaceae > Fontibacillus > Fontibacillus macerans_B. The sequence continues at coordinate 63,338 of NZ_JBNYYG010000005.1, forward strand.
CATCTTGGGTAAATTGTTTGAAATGCTTGCCAAGGGACGCACTTCCGAAGCGATTAAAACCTTAATGGGATTACAGGCCAAGACGGCTTTGGTCATACGTGATGGACAAGAAGTGTCTCTTCCCGTAGAGCAGGTAATTGTAGGCGACTTGATCGTGGTCAAACCAGGGGAGAAGATTCCGGTTGATGGAGTAGTTGTTGAAGGCACTTCGTCGGTTGACGAGTCCATGATCACAGGGGAAAGCATTCCGGTTGAGAAAAATCCCGGTGAAGGCGTCATTGGAGCCACAATCAATAAAAATGGTTCTTTGAAGATTGAAGCCACCAAGGTTGGCAAAGAAACTGCCCTGGCTCAAATTATTAAGGTGGTTGAAGAAGCCCAAGGCTCGAAGGCGCCTATTCAAAGAGTGGCCGACCGGATTTCAGGCGTGTTCGTGCCAATCGTCGTAGCTATTGCTGTAGTAACGTTTCTAGTATGGTATTTCTTTGTAGCGCCAGGCAATTTTGCGGAGGCGCTGGAAAAATTGATTGCCGTTCTTGTAATCGCCTGCCCTTGCGCCCTCGGGTTGGCGACGCCAACCTCGATTATGGCCGGCTCCGGACGCGCCGCAGAGGCGGGGATATTATTCAAAGGGGGCGAACATTTAGAATCGACGCATAAAATTAATGCCATTATTCTGGATAAAACAGGAACGGTTACAAAAGGGAAACCTGAGCTTACGGATGTTATAACAAACGCATTAAACGAAGATGAGTTCTTGCGTTTGGTTGCGGCCGCCGAGAAAAAGTCGGAGCATCCGCTTGCCGAAGCTATCGTAAACGGTGCAGTTTCCAAAGGAATCAACATTCCGGAAACAGAGCAATTTGAAGCGATACCCGGACATGGAATTCGTGCCGTTGTAGATGGCCGCGAGCTGCTGGTTGGAACCCGAAAACTTCTAACTTCTCGGAATATCGCTTATGCTGAGGCGGTTTCCAATATGGAGGACCTGGAGACGGGAGGAAAGACGGCAATGCTGGTAGCCATTGATGGCGCCTATGCTGGGCTGGTTGCGGTTGCCGATACAATTAAAGAAACCTCAAAAGCAGCTGTCTCGAGATTAAAACAACTGGGTATTGAAGTTGTCATGATTACAGGGGATAACCAAAGAACGGCTAACGCCATCGCCAAAGAAGTAGGTATTGAACACGTATTAGCAGAGGTTTTGCCTGAAGGTAAGGCAGAAGAAGTCAAGAAGCTTCAAGCTCAAGGAAAAAAAGTGGCGATGGTCGGTGACGGCATTAATGATGCTCCCGCTCTTGCTACTGCGGACATAGGTATGGCTATTGGTACAGGTACCGACGTGGCCATGGAAGCAGCGGATGTTACCTTAATGCGGGGAGATCTAAACAGCATTCCGGATGCGATCTATATGAGTCGCAAAACCATGAGCAATATTAGACAAAATTTCTTTTGGGCCTTGGCTTATAACTCTTTGGGAATTCCGATCGCGGCTCTAGGTTTCTTAGCCCCGTGGCTTGCGGGGGCAGCGATGGCCTTTAGTTCTGTATCCGTCGTGCTTAATTCGCTTCGTCTGCAAAGAGTAAAATTATAAAAAGTGAATTCAAAAACGAAATCAAAATATGGAGGTAACAATCATGAAAGCAAATTTGATCGTTGAAGGCATGCACTGTGGAGGCTGCGCTAAAAAGGTAGAAACATCAGTAGAGAATGTTGGTGCATCGTGTGAAGTTGATTTAGCTTCCAAATCCGTTGCAGTTGAGTTCGACGATAATAAAGTTTCTTTGGATGAGATTAAAGAAGCCATTAACAAGACAGGCTATAAAGTAAATTAAATGATTAGTTCAATATTTCTTTGAATGCCAGTTGCTAGAGGGCCGTCCCTCTATTTTCATTTAGGTAAACAAAAAGAAACCAATCCTTGGTAAAATGGAAGTGACGAGCAACCATTCAAAAAGGAGAGGTTTCTTTTGTACATTCAATATACCATGGATCAACTTGTCGTTCGTGTGGTTAATGCCGCTGTAAACACATGGCAGGCGCCTTTCACACCAGTAATGCCGGCTCGATGAAAATACTCCTTCACCATTTTAATGAAGGAATTTCTCGCCATGGGTGTATTGAAAACCGTGACCCAAAGGTCGTTGAAGGGCTGATCTCCCCGTTCTGCGATATATCGTTTGAGAATCTCCGCACATGTGGCCTGAAATGGCACCAATCGGAATTTACGGCTTTTCCCCATTTGAATGTGTACCGCATTTTCCTCGAAATTCACATCTGAGATTTTCAAATGGCTCATTTCGATGACGCGTATGCCAGTTTCAAGGAAAAGAAGCATAATGGCATAGTCCCGTAAGCCGGTAAATGTAGTTTGATCGGGGGAGGCTAGGATGATGCGTTGGATCTGTTCTTCGGAAAAAGTATGAACGACTTGCCGTTTGTTCTTGAGGGGCTTTAACCCTTCGGCAAGGTTGGTCGTCAGCAATCCATCCTCGAATAAAAACTTGAAAAACTGCTGAAGTGTGCGAATCTTTTCGTTTATAGTATTGGGCTTATATTGCTGTTCGCGCATCTTGTTAATCATGCGAACGGAGAGGTCTTTAGGGGTCAGAGTATCCAGGGAAAGGCACCAATCTTCAAGATCGCGTTGCAATGACTTGAGGTAAACGTGATAACCTTCGATGGTGAACTTTGAGAGATTACGGAACTGGCAGTCCATTAGGAACAGCCGTACGGCTTCGGTGTATTGGTTTTTTGCCGAAACAGCATCGTATGCTACAGTGGATTCAGAGTTAATTTGCATGTGAAACCTCCCGGAATTTGGATCGGGAGTTTGGTGCGGTAAAAAGATTGGCGCGCCTGACGGCCCTTAGCCGCTTCAATCTGTGGGTTTAGCGAGTGCACACAACCCTGTCGTGGGGCGGTGGAAAAATAATCCATGTCCGACTTACCTTGTCCCATGCGGAATCTCGGCGATTGGCGAACGAGTGTTTCCCTCCTTCCATAGCTCCAATCTCAAAATCGAGTGAGGAGACCCGTGGAGGTTCGAGTCCTCTCACCGGTATCGATATTGCCTTGTCCAGCAAGCTGTGAAGCTTGTATGAAATGGTCTGTTCTTTGATTTCGGGGTCCAGTTCGTGCATCCACGTCGCTGCTTTGGACATGATCGAATCATCGTTATGTATTTGATGATTTTTCCGGACCATTTATGGATCGTATCTTCTCTGATTTTTGTGTCTGTAGCAATACCAAAGGTGGATGCGAACCGCATCAACTGCGGGATAATGTGCCCATTTAGATGCTCGAATTTTTCCAGACGTGTTTTTTGTAACGTCCATAACATTCGTATTCAATTAAGTTAACTTGGATGGGCATCGTTTTATCGTCAGGAATGAAGCGGATGAACACTGCATCTGGGTACCCGCTGATCCCAGCGATCATTTTGTTATTAGCATCTTTTTTAGGGTCAGTCATAAACATTCTGTTTTGCGGGATAAGCACGGACCGGTGCTCGGAAAAATCATCGAATAAATGAAAAAAGTTGGCGTTGACCAGCGGCCCCAGTCCTTTGATTTTGTCTGTTTCATTCTCGAATTTGACCGTGACATAGGTGCTCGTGATGTTGATTTTAACATCGGGAACAGTGTTCAAGACTTCTTGATAATTTTCTTCAGTCACCTCATCCGTGAACCAAAGTGGGGCCTTCACCGTTTATGCCTGTCTATTCAGGCCGGATCAAGGTTCCTTCAAAGGGGATTTTGTAAAGAGTTAAATTCATATAAAAGCAGCTTTACGGCGACTTCTGTTTTAGCCGGGGCTCAATTTATGGAAGGTAAATTTTTTCATGTTTATTTCCCCTTAAGAGAAAGCAAAAACCGAATTAAAGCGTCTTGTTGCTCTTTTGTAAAACCTGCGGATTCATCAACCCAAAATTCGTGTCCGCTTCCTGCGACATGAACATCTTTCAGGGACTTTTGGCTTTTGTTGGCTTCGATCACTTGTTGTCTTAGTTGGCGGTCGATCAATGCACGCAAGCTGTTGGCCGCGTCGGGGGCAATTCCTTTCTCCACGGTTCCGGGGATCCCTAATTGCGATAAAACCGGTCCCACGGCAACCCCTCCGTCGTGAAGATATGGCGCCGTCCATCTCAGACCGATCAACCCTTTGACTTTATAACCCCCCGGCGAGTTGCCCCAAGCATAGGCTAATTCCAACTGGTCTGGTTCCAAATAATCCGAAGGGACTTTCATAACCTTGGCATTTGGCGGAACAGGAACCGGAGTATCTGGGGTAAACATCGTTGCGTATCCGAACATTTTTTCCGTTTTCTTCAATGCACGGGCTCGGGAGGGCTCGGTGCCGATGATGGTGGACGGGACAATTCGGTGGTTGGTATAGGCCTCCCCTGCATGGCAAGAGATGCATTGGGCCTTTTTAAATACGGCTTGTCCCACACCCAGTACGTTCCGATCCGTTTCGCCGTGGTTCCCGGGAGGGAGGATCGTGTTTTGGTATGCTGCCATCGCATTGACTTGTTCACCTACCTTATACCCGCTTGAACTGATAAACAATCCATCAGGGGCCATTAACGTCAGCTTGGGAAATGAGGGTGGCTTGATCATTTCATTGACGCCAGGTACGCCCGGAGTAGGGTCCACCTTGGCGAAAAATTCCGATGGATTCAGGCCGCTTTTGGGGTCATAGCGGTATTTGGGATTCGCCGCATTTTGCAATATCGTCCCCAGGTACACCTCTTTATCCAATCCGAATAAAGCCGGGCTTGCTTCCGCTTGCGCCAGGGAATCCGAGTTTTGCGCATGAACGTTATTGCTGAAAGCACTAAGCCCGTGAAAGGGGCCGGCTGCCGCAAATCCGCTCCAACCGTAGGGATGTCCTCCTTTGGTAAAAGAGTCTGGAATTTGCGCCGGATTGCTCTTCATATCGATGGTGGAATCAAAATTCCCTTTCGGCCACTTGACGAGGTTGGCGTCCACGGCTTTTTCCAAGGCGGCCGGATCAGGTAATGGAGTGGATTTTTTAATATACTTGGCTACATTCTCCACATCGGTATGCGTAAAATAGGCGGTTGAATTGGTTGCGAGCGCCATGAGCAAACCGGCATTGAGGTCCGTATTTGGGGCACCTTCGATCACTCTTTTCGTTTGGGGGTCGACCGTGGCGTGGCAGGCCATGCAGCTTATTCCCACCTTCACTTTCCCCTCCGTATATTTAACCGGCATGCCTAGCGGGGCATAGGCCCCTTTAGGCACATCAATACCGGTGTTGATTTTCTCCCCCTTTTTGTAGGTGCGGTCTCCCAGCGTGATATCTTCAGCAAGTTCAACCCGTAAATTTGTCGTACCTTTCCCTTGAAGTAGAACGATTGCTTTAGCCATGTTCGGTATCGTTAACGGCCCGTTGACAATACCCATGATATCAGTCATAAATACTTCATTGCCGAAGGTTTCTTTATATAAGGTGGCCCGGCCTAACTTTAATAAACTGTCGTCGACTTGAACCACACCGTTCTCGGGAGAAAGCATGGAAGGATGATCATACCAGAGTACCTCCGATTGGGCCACTCCTTGGCTGTTTTCATGCTGATTAAGGGTTTGTTCCCTGGATGGCATATAGGCGTATTCAGGTTCCCAATAATACAGTGTAATCCATCCTCCCGCCAAAATGATGGGGATCAGGAACAAGATGATCTTTCCTCTTTTTGCCAAAACTAAGCTCCCTCCTTATTGATGATTTTAAGTAAATTACAACCACTTTGTGCTTAGGTTGCCCCTTAATAGCAAAAAAATAACTTTTTTGAATCGATCAAGCTCATTTGACATAAATCTGTTTTTAAATGAAAAAAGAAGGTGATCTAATGATTATTAAAAGAGTCAATAATGGGGAGATTACAATAACCGGGGATGAGCTAATTGTTAGGCGCGCAAATTTGGTTGACCATAGTTCAAATTCCACAATTATTAATGAGAATGGTACCGTTCACGACCTTGTATTTCTGCATCCGACCATTTCAGTGCTATTTCATTTATACAAAAGGGCAATGGAATCGGGTAACCCCATTGATGCTGCCATATATGTAAAGCATAAGCATAAGGTACTTTACTATGAAAATCGGAGGATAAGCAAAAAATAATAAAAAATAATGTATAAAAAATCAGCCTCGCGATTTAGGCTGATTTTTTTCTAGTGATCAAATAGGAATGATGTCTACCGATATGAAACCGGCAATCCCTCAAAGTAAACAATCTGGGCAATCCTAACATGGATAGCCTTATGGTCCATGCTCAATTGAACGTGATCAATCGCAATGCCCGAGAGAATTCCTTCTAGTTTCCCGGCTGTTGTCATTAAGGAAATGGGGCGCCCCTTATGCCTGCTCAGATGGTCGACAAAAACAGGATCGAGTCGAGTAACATATTGGTTTGGTTGAGGTACCATTGGGACCGGAAATATTGTGGAGAAGGGGCTAGCGAATGAATTACATCCTAAAGTGCTATTCGTAAATTTAAAAAGGGGGGTAGAATTCATTGAGTTGTCCGTTTTGCACAGCCTGAAATGTTTTCGTGTACTATTCTCCTTCGAGCATTGCATAGATAAGAAGTAGTACAGAAGATAGGTGGTGAAAATTTGTGAATCACCCGGAACAACAACGCCCATTATCCGTTTTTCAAGCACTTATGCTTGATCAGCTGATTACAACCCCGTTTCGTGCGGAAACAGGGATGCCGAGGCAATTGATCCCAATTTACTCTACAATGAGCCCGCCGATCCCCCCGTTTTTGCCTTATCGAAAAGTCTCCTATTCCCCTTCGTTTCCTTCCTATCAACAGATGCAGCAAATCATCAGTCCTCAACATCTCGTTTGGCAAAAGGAGTGATTGGTCATGTCTTGGAAAACGGTGCGGGAAGACATGAACGTATATACCCAAGGCCAGATCGACCGTTGGGTCTATTCGACCTGCAATATATGCTCGAACGGATGTGGGTGTTTTATTGCGGTAAAGGACAATAAAATTGTGGGTATTAAAGGAAATCTACAATATCCGGTTAATCGCGGACGATTAGGGCCAAAAGGTGAAAACCAGTGGTATGCGAACAACAGTATGGATCGTTTATCCACGCCTTTAATCCGGAATTCCAGCGGAACACTAGTTCAGGCAACCTGGGAAGATGCTATGGGATTCATTGTTGAGAAGATGAATTCCGTCTTGCATAAACAGGGGCCCAAAGGCGTCGGGTTTTACCATACCGGCCAAGCCTATCTTGAGGAGTATTACACCATTTCGAAAATAACGCGAGCCGGAATCCGTACGCATAACGTTGATGCCAATACCCGGCTTTGCACAGCTACTGCGGAATGGTCGCTCATCGAATCGTTTGGTTCCGATGGCCCCCCGAGCTGTATGGAAGACGTGGACATCACTGAAGTCGTTGTTTTTATTGGACGGAATTCCAATGAAACGAATACGGTACTTTGGGAAAGAACCCTGGAGGCAAGAAAGAGAAATGGAACCAAAATCATTGAAATCGACCCGCGGAATGATCTCAGCGATCGGATGGCGGATCTGGCTCTGATGCCCAGAAGCGGGACGAACGTCGCCGTCTTGAACGGACTGATCCATCTCATCATCCAGAACAACTGGATTGATCGGGAATTTATTGATAATCATACAGTTGGTTTTAAGGAACTTTATCAAACGGTCATCCATTATACCCCTGATGTCGTGGAGAGAATCACGGGTATACCTAGCGAAGATCTTGTTACCGCAGCCGCATGGATCGGACAATCCCGATCAACTTTATCTATACTGTTGCAGGGTGTGTACCAAAGTATGGATGCAACTGCCACCGGTACGCTGGTGAATTCGATGCATCTCATTATGGGTAAAATCGGAAAGCCTGGGTCCGGTCCTTTTCAGCATGCCGGCCAGCCAAGCGCAATGTCCAACCGTGAAGTAGGGGGGGCCGGTTTTTACCCCGGATACCGGAATAGCGATAACCCCGAACATATTCGCCAAATCGCGGAATTATGGAACGTTCCGGCGGAGAGCCTCCCCGTTGGTCCACAGACCCATGTTATGAATATGATGGATTTGATTGATCAGGGTGTTATCCAATTGTTCTGGGTTATGTTTACGAACCCGGCGGTTTCTTTACCGAATCGAAGACGTATAATTGAACTATTGAAAAAGGTTTTTCTGGTTGTTCAAGATCCGTTTTTAAGCGAAACGGCAGAGTTGGCGGACATTGTGCTGCCGGTGGCATTGTGGGGCGAAAAAGAAGGGACGATGACAAATTTAGAGCGCAGGGTGAATGTACTGCGAAAAGCGGTTGACCCACCATTCGGACTCCCGACCGATTTTGAGATACTGCTTGAATTTTCAAGAAGAATGGGATTTAAAGATAAGGATGGGAATCCGCTCATTAAGTATTCGACACCGGTAGAGGCGTTTGAGGAGTGGAAGGCCGTTTCTAAGGGACGGCCTTGCGATATGTCCGGGATGACCTACGAAAAGATGGAACGTCTGGGCGGAATTCAATGGCCATGTAATGAACAATATCCGAACGGTAAGGAAAGGCTGTATACCGACGGAATTTTCAACACTTTTGTTGATTACGCCGAATCTTACGGCAGGAACATCTTAACAGGCAGATCACGGACGAAGAAGGAATTCCAAGAGTTAGGTGCAAACGGCCGGGCTATTCTTTATGGCATTCATTGGTCTTTGCCTCTCGAGACCCCGGACCAAGAGTACCCTTTTTATTTGAATACAGGCAGACAAGTATTTCATTGGCACACACGGACCAAAACCGGCAGAGCCCCGAATTTGCAAATGGCTGCACCGGAAGGATATGCGGAAATTCATCCGACCGATGCGGGCCACCTTCTCGTTAAAACGGGGGACCCGCTAAAAGTATCGACGCGACGCGGGTTTATTATCGTTCCCGCCAGAGTCACGGATTCAGCGCCAGTCGGTATGATTTTTGTACCTTTTCATTATGGGGCTCTTCATGATACACAAGCCGCAAATGAATTAACGCTTGATGCATGGGATATGGTTTCCAAGCAACCGATGTTTAAAAACGCCGCGTGCAAAGTGGAGAAACTGATGATGGGAGGGAGGTGCTGAGCATGATGATGAATTTGCTTAACACGTTAATTCAGATCAGCATTGAGGCAGTTGTGACAATCCAAAAATTCCAACATACCCCTAATCCACTTTCCTACAGAATGCTATTACTACTGGAAGAATTGCAGCTTCATGCCTGTTCCGCCTTGAGCCATGGGGATATCACCAACGAAGGTTTGCAAGAAGACTTAACGATTATTTACCGGGATGCCGTGGAATTGGATGAAATGAATAGAATGATGAATAAAATAAGCCCTATCGGGGTGGAGACCGAAATAGACGGAATCATCACTGCCTTGGTTAGGCTAGTACCATGCGTTGTTATCCACTTTGGATGGGAAAAATCTATATATCTGATCCCGCCATCCTTTCAACAACAATCTAAATTATGGACATGATCATAATTTACCTGGGGGCCATAAAGATAAAAGTCCAAACCAGCATCCCAATGAAATCATAGTCTAGACATAGACAGGACGAAGGGAGGAATATGACTATGACTTATGGTGCAGGAGCCGGAGTTGGTGGTGGCGGTGGTTTGTTTACCAGTGCTGGTGTAATTCTGGTACTTTTCATACTCTTGGTAATTATTGGTCGTTCTATATAATTAAAAGGTCGAGACAGACACCCCTTTAATTTACATTTAAAAAACCTCTAAGATGCGAACTGACGTCGGTATAATACCAGCGTCAGTTCAATTTGTGTTTCATTGACTACTCACCTGGGCTAAAGGGGGCATATTAAATGAGAAGAATAGCCACACTATCCTTGATTGCTTAATCGCCAAACCTTTTGTTTGTGAAAGTGGGGAGCCTCTTGTCGAATAACCTAAGCGATAAATCGGGGAGACCTCGGAGTGGATCGCGCTTACGACATCAAATTTCCCCAAGCGGTAACCAAATCAACCCGAAGCCGAAACTACAAGTCGCGGTTCACAAATTGGGTTTGTTGAAAGTCTGGAGGATAATATCGCTTTAATTCGTGGCCGATTACGTATCCAAGATATAAGCAGAGGGAAACAGAAGGTAACACAGCAACAGCTGGAGGAAAACGAAAAAATGGCTGGAGAACAAATTGAGAAGGAGTGTCTGGATACATTTAAGCAACTTCAAAAGTGGAAAGCTGATCCTTACGGTCTAGGCAGACGTATTTTGATTAATAACCCTCGAGAATTACATCTTCATCATCTCGAGAAAAATTGGAAAGGTATTGGATGGATACAAGGGGTGTTAAACGAAAGGTTTCCCAATATGTTTGGTATCGATTGGTTAACGACTTTAGGTATTTTGTTTACTTGTGTGGCTGCCTTTTTCCAAATTCGATGGTTCGGTTTGACGTAAAGGTTGATCAATTCATACATATTGGGGAGGGGATGTATTATTTGATGCCCTTGTTTTTTGGGAGTAACTTTTTCCTTATGTTAAGCCCTTATTATCGACATACAAGACGGTCCCAATGGTTGCCTTTGATATCAGTTGGTATCAATGGCCTGGTTGTTATTGTCAGCTTTATTGCGACTATAGCATTAATGGGATGGGAATTGACAGAACGTACGATGTGGAGTATTCCGTATTTGTTTCGGATTGTTCACTTGGAGGGAATATTCATAGAAAAGGTGGGTTTATCCATGATTATCTTTTCTATTTTTTTAATTTAACCTTTGCGGCCAACCATCTATGGGTCGTAGCTGTTGCAATGACCCGTTTGATGAATCAGTCTGACGGCCTTTACAAAAGGTATCTGATCCCCGTGGCAATTTCCGTAGGAATCATAGCAATTTTAATCGAAGATGGACAACAGGGATTGGACTTTATTTTGAACTGGCTCACTCCATCTTATGGTGGCTTGTATTGCGGCTCTTCTTCCTCCATTTGTTTTACTCTATGCTCCAAATTTGTGATAATCAACCGAGTTTCTTCCGCGCCCTTTTTAAAGGACTCTTTTGCCTGAGGGTCCTGGGATTGGATGGCAAATGTTTGCAAACTGGCCTGGACACCAGTCAAACTTGATATGGCTTGTCTTACTTTTTGAATGACCGTCACTTATATCCCCCTAAAAGGTGTAGATTTCCTCAATAACAGATACAATTTCGGCAATGAGGACTTTTGATTCGCTTGAATCTTGTTCTTTGACAGCTGCTCGAAGTTTGTCTATATTCCGTTTTACTCCCTCGTATTCTGCCTCATCTCCAATAAATTGATATTTCCATTGATTACTGAGAAAAGTATTTTTCAATTTCTTCGCGTGCTCAAGCGCAGGTTCCCAATGCTGCTGCTCAATATAGCCAAGGACGACTTCTGCTTGCTTGATCGTAGGATCGGTGATTGCCGCATTTGCTGTATCGAAAGGTACAGATAATAAAGCACCTGCCAGTACGAAGGAATGGAGCACATGAATTAATTTCATCACAAATAAGCACCTCCTAATGAATTGAATATTTCCCCTATTATTACCAATAATGACTGATAATATGTATGGACAGGGGGCAATCAGGTGCCGGAGTATCTTATTATTCTTATACGGTCCTTGTTTTCGTTTATTGTGCTAATGGTGATGACAAGATTAATGGGGAAGATCCAATTATCTCAGCTAACCTTTTTCGACTATGTGGTAGGGATCACGATTGGTTCCATTGCTGCCATGTTGGCGGTTGATCAGAATTTAAAGATACTTAACGGTTTAATGGGGATCATCGTATGGGGGGGGCTCCCCATATTAATTTCTATAATCAATTTGAAATCCTACCGGTTTCGACGATTAACGGATGGACGTCCAACGCCGTTAGTTGAGAATGGAAATATACTGGAGGAAAACCTAAAGAAATCAAGGCTGACGATGAATGAATTATTATTTATGTTAAGGCAAAATAATTCGTTCAAGCTGTCAGATGTTGAATTTGCTGTACTGGAGACGAATGGGAAATTAAGTGTAATGAAGAAGTCGGAGACACAGCCGGTGACTCCAAAGCTCCTGAATATGCCAGTTGAAGAAGAACATCAACCACATACGGTCATCATTGACGGAGTCGTTTTGGAGACTAACTTGAGGGAAACAGGATATACGAAGGAATGGCTTTACGGTGAAGTACTGAAACAGGGTGCAAGTGATTTTTCTGATGTGTTTTTTGCCCAGATAACCTCGAATGGTTCAATTTATGTAGATTTAAGAAGGGATCGAGCTAAAGTAGTTCCTGTTTATCAAAAGTTGCTAATCAAGGCCACTATGGAAAAAGTTTATGCAGACCTGCAAACTTTTTCATTAGAGACAAACAACTCTGATGCTAAACAAATGTACAAAGAACAAGCTGATAAATTACAAGAGGTATTGGAAAACCTGCAGCCTTATTTGAAAGAATGATGAATACAAAATCCCGGAGTTCTGAAAAACTATATTAACTATAAATTGCTCAATTTAAGACTACATTATTCTTTCAGGATGAGGAGGCTAAATGAATAAAATTCTTGCAGTTAGTTATTCTAAATAACGGCGGCTCTTTAGCCAAACCACAAAAAAAGGATGGTATTCTTTATGCTAAACTGGGCAACTCATGAATTTTTAGAAACGACAGAATTGTTGCGGAAATTAACGGCAGATATTGAATTGCATGCATTCTTTGCGGAGATGACTTCGGATCAGGAGATAAAGAATATGTTACAACGTCATATTCAAATTATGGATTCGACATATCATCAGGCCATGAACCTGCTTCAACATAAAGGAGTAAGAATTGATAATTCAATTAGATTCCAGCACAATGTTGAACATAAGCCTCACTTAGGTTTTCAAAACCCACAGACTATACCAGTCCCTAACATGAATGGAAACCGTTTAAGTGATATTACAATTTGTACAGTTATCCTTAACTCTCATAAGGCTGGTTCTGCTATAGGGATGCTTTGGGCCAGTGAATGTGTAGATCCTGATGTACGTTCGTTCCATATTATGTGTGCAAATAACTGTCAACAAATGGCCTACGATGTTTTTCAACTGATGAATCAACGGGGTTACTATGAAGTACCAACTATGCCTCAAAGCGATGTTAGGAAAATGTCGTCTACATTTCAATACATGTCCAATCCTAACATTATGAACGGAAATACAACAACGAATCAATTTTCATAAAGACATAAAAGTCAGCCTGCAGTTGAAGTGCCCCTGTCAAGTAGACAGTGGAATAAATTAAGGAGCCTTAGCTCGAACTTCCATCGGGCTAAGGCTGTTTAATTTTTCCGTAACCGCTCGTAGTTGTAAAAGTGGATGTATTTATCAATATCCTTTTTTAGCGCTTCAAAAGTCTGGCATTTGTGGAGGTAGTATTTCTAATCTTGAGAGTACCCCAATATGATTCTATGGGGCCGTTGTCTATGCACTTGCCTACCCTCGACATACTCTGTTTTATCTCATATGCTCTAAGCGCCGTTTATCATAGTTCTGGATGTTTTTTACATGAGTATTTTGGTGAGGCAAAAGCATAATAAGCATAAAATTATTAATGGGAGGTAAAAAATGTTTTTTCACATAAAGGAATTACAGTATAACGCAAAACCGGATAAACCGGATCCTATTTATGCAAAAAAATTACATGAAGTGCTGGGTGGCCAATTCGGTGAAATAACCGTTATGGTGCAATACCTTTTTCAAGGATGGAATTGTAGGGGAGAGCAAAAATACCGGGATATGCTCCTTGATATTGGAACAGAAGAAATGGCACACGTTGAAATGCTCGCAACAATGATTGCCCAATTACTGGATAATGCTCCTGTTCGGGAACAGGAAGAAGCGGCTGAACATCCAATTCTTAATGCTGTATTAGCTGGTACGAATGTTGAAGATTCAATCATTAAAACGGTATTAAGTGGCATGAGCCCGCAGCACGTCATTGTTTCTGGGTTAGGTGCAACCCCCACAGACAGTGTAGGGTATCCTTGGAATTCACGTTACACTATAGCGAGCGGAAATCTCCTTGCTGATTTTAGGGCCAATTTAAATGCGGAATCGCAAGGTCGAATGCAGGTCTGTCGTTTATACGAAATGACAACAGATAAAGGTGTTCGTGATATGTTATCGTTCCTGATAGCACGTGATACGATGCACCAAAATCAATGGATGGCAGCTATTGAGGAACTGGAAATGAGGGAAAAAGCCATTGTGCCGAGCACCTTCCCTCAAGACTTGGAAAAGCAGGAAGTCTCATATTCATTTATGAACTTTTCTGCCGGTGAGGAAAGTAAGGCAGGTCGTTGGGCAAGTGGAAAGAGTATGGATGGGCAAGCTAAGTTTGAGTATATTTCCAAACCGGAAGCGATGGGACAGATCCCTCAGCTCTTACCATCTCCGCCATACATCCACGGAACCCCACCTGCCCCAGGGCAACCTAATGAAAAAGGCGTAAACGAGGCTAGTTATGTGGAACAGTAAATAAATAATACCGTAAATGAAAACGTGTTTTTTCTTAAGGAAGGCACGTTTTCAAGTAACCCCTAGAACATTCGTCCAACAATTTAATAATCGTGAAATTGCAACAGCGTACTTGCTGACTTTGAAACGTTCAGGCAGAGAATATGCATGGGCTGCAACGGAGATGAGCAATCCGGGAATAGATGCTTTTTGGAAGAGATGTATGTGTTCACATCATGCATACGATGTTTGGCAATGGATGGTTAAAGGATACTATCCATTGGAACCGGTGGCGAAAACGACGCTTACTATTCTAGGTAAAATGTATCAACTGGTGCAGGAGCCAGTAGCTGTTCAATAGTATGATTTAATTTGCCCTCTCGGTAGGGAGGGCAAATTATTTACAACCTTTGGAGGTGTCCAGTGAATAGCCTGTTGATCAAATTAGTTGTTTGTCCTTTGGGAGTGATTGTGTCTGATTGGTTATTCCCCAATGTCGATTTTGCCGCGTATTATCAAGCGATTATCGTCGGGCTTTTACTGGCCGCAGCAGGGACGGTAATGGAATACATGTTTTTGAAGAAAGGCACATTATGGATAAGCACACTCATGGATATCGCAGCTTCAACCTTGATAGTTTATTTTATTTCAAATTTGTTTACCGGAACAATAGTTACATTTATTGGTGCAATTCTCACTGCAATTCTTTTGGGAGCTACTGAGCAGGTTACCCATTTATGGTTAATTAGATCAGGAAAAACGAAAAAATCGTAAACTTTTTATGCTGCTGTTTGATATCGCTGCTAAAAAGCTCGACGTAGTAGTCAACCATATCAAGCGTAGCGTGTCCTAAAATTCGGCGCAAAGTAAATGGGTCACCCCCGTTCAAAATATAGAATTTGGCCATGGTATGTCGGAATGTGTGTGGGGATACCCTCACTCCTTTTATACACGCAGCAATACCATATACCTGCATTTTCTCCTGTAATGCTCTCGTGCTGATTGGCTTATTGTTTATATTAACGAATAAGGAATCCGTCTCCAGCTCCCCGCGGATATCCAAATAACGGCCAACAACCTTGGTGGAAGTTTGTTGAAATGGTACACGGCGGGCTTTACCTCCTTTCCCCCTTGTAATTCGAATCTCCTGCTCTTTGAAGAACAGATCCCCGATTTTCAGATTGCATAATTCGCTAATTCGCATCCCCGTTTCGAAAAGGAGCACCATCATGGTAAAGTCTCGGTAACCGTTAAACGTTTTTCGATCGGGCTGTTCCAATAGGGTGGCTACTTGCTCTTTGGTAAAGGTTTGTATCATCAACTTTGCTGCTTTGACCACATGTAGTTCTTCTGCGACATTCTGAGTTAACCAGCCTTCCTCGAACAAATACTTCAAGAACTGTTTCAGTGCTTTTATACGCCGTTTACGGTATTGTCTGATTTGCCTTGTTCAATGAGGTAGGCAATAAAATGGTTTTTAATCTGGCGGGAAGTTATCGTGTAAATATCAATTGGAACCTGCTGCTCTTGAAAAGCATCTTTCATTTGCTGAATGCTATCTTGATAAAACCGAAGTGTGAGCGGCGAAAGGTTTTTGGACTTGCAATCGAGAATTGTTTCTATACGTTCATGCCCAAGAATGCTTTTTAGTGTAAAAACATCCCCGCCGTTCATTAAGTATTTTTTCGCAAAGGTATGACGAAACGTATGGCAGGAACATTGGACTCCTTGAATATTCGCAGCGTTACAGTACCGGGAGGTCATTACCCGGATACCAGCCTAGTAAAAGGGTTTATTATCCAGGGTGACCCAGAGCCGGTCGGTTTCCAGTGTTCCTCGCTCCAGCATATATTGTCTCAATTCGAGGGCGGCGACGTGTTGAATTGGTACACGCCTTGCTTTTCTTCCTTTGCCTTGAAGTATACGAAGGATTCCTTCTTCCAAAAACATCCGTCACTCGAAGGTTAGCCAGTTCTTTCAGGCGGATTCCGGTTTCTAGCAGAACCAATATGATGACGTAATTGCGGTAGCCAGTAAAGGTCGACCGTTCGGGTTGGGCAAACAAACTTTGAAGATGGCTATCCGTAAAAGTATGTGTCAAAGATGGTTTAACCTTGAAGGGCCGTAGTTTAACTGCAATATTGGCTTCAGCAATTCCTTCTTCACAAAGAAATTTGAAAAACTCTTTTAGAATGCAAAGGTTACAATTTACGGTTCTAAGCGCAAGTCCTTCGTCAATCATGCTAGGTATGATGCGGTGACTAAGGAGGAGATCGGTTAGTCATTCAATTTCAAGTTTTGGGACCCAAGATGTTGTTGGAACTTTTTCAACCCATTGCGATAACGGCGAATCGTTTCATTTGTTAAATTTCTGGATCTGCAGTCTTGAAGAAACAGAGAGACGAGCTCACTCCAATTGACATTAGGATGTAGTAATAAGTTAATTTTGGGGTAATCATGATTTGGCACTTCGCATTTCCTCCCTTAGGAGTTATGCGAGCTAAAGCGGATAAGCGAGTTAGGGGAGGGAAGATTCGTATAACATTTTGGTATACGATCTCGTATAACTTTCATGGAGAACCGGGTTATTTACAGCTTTCTGGAACAGTTTTACAATCGGCTGTAACCCTTGGCACATAAGGATTTCAGGCATTCTGGAGGGATTTGTTCACCTCCTTCCGGCTCGTCTAACACCGCATTCACGCATCGGGGCTGACGCCCCTCGGTCCTCAAGGAGTATTATCGATGCAGCATATTCAGCGGACACCCCTGCACCGGCTAAGATAGGAGCTATCTAAGCCGGTGAGGGTTCGTGAATGCAAGAACGTTATGTGAAACCAGTGCAAGATGTAAAAAGGAGCGAAAATTATGCTAGCGCTTAGATTCACTCAAAAACTTTTAAAAGATATGAAAACAGCTCCAGTTGAAATTGAGGAGATCGACCCGTTATTTAGTTGGCATGTAAATATTCTGCAACTAAGAAAAAAACATATCATTTTTGTCAATGATTCCAGTCGATTAGGTCTAATCATTGATGGTATAAGGAGTTCTCAAGTCGGAAAGCTTCAGGAAAGCTTCATGACTGGACTCAAAGAGTACTTACAGTTAGAAGGATTAAGAAAAAGTTTATTTGATCAATATTTTTTGGAAGCAGGCGACGTTAGAATTGGAAAGACAAACAACAAGAGTGTTCTTGGGACCATGAATGAAATGACCTTTTATTGTGATAATGTGGCGTTTGAGCACACATATGATCTTAGCGCCTGGCTAAACAAGATGATTTTTAAACCAATTGATTATGAAGAACCTATTAATGTATTCAAGAAAGAAATAGAACGAAGGTATTCATAACATAGGGTGGGTATCTCAAGGAGGCACTGGCATCACATAACAAGTGTCGGCGGACAACCCTGCGAACCTAACTGCGTAGCGGCCGGCACTTCGTGCCTTAAGCCACTCGGGTTCGTGAATGCATGAACGTTATAAGAAATTAGGGCAGGACAATACATAAGCTATAACAGGAAGTTGTATTTTCTTTTCCCGTGTAAGATTCTACGAAATTCTACCGTATCTTCAATGATGGTATAAAAAACTAAGTAATTCTCAACAATTAGCATGCGATAATTTAGTGATTGCAGTCTTAAATCGTTAGGGACTGATCCGCTGTTTGGAAAGAACTCTAATACAGAAATAGCCTCATCGAATCGATTTAACATATTATGAGCTGCTGAAGGATCATCAAGCATGATATATTGAATAATTTCGGTAAGGTCTTGTTCTGCTACTGGAAGATAATTAATTGTGTATTTCTTTTCCATCAATTTGACCTCTCAGTTTTTTCACTAAATCCACATGAGAAGTTCTTGGTGCATTGGATTGACTTTGTTTCTCTGCAACAGCTAATTTTTGGTATAATTCGATTAATGCCTGTTGTTGTTCATAAAATGCATGACTCATTACGACAAGGTCACTCTGTCCGTTCTTAGTAATAAAGACAGGTTCCCCATCTTTATGGCAAGTTTCAGATATGAAATTGAAGTTATTTCTAAGATCCGATATTGGTCTAATGATAGGCATTTTAGCTACCTCCATAAAATTCATGTTATACAATACATTTTATCATAATTATGATATTTAATACAGTGTTTTTGAAGTGATTCGAAGATAATATAAAAGTAAATTGAATCTTTATTCTAGCCATAGAGCCGGTGACGATTACATTCGATGAGAAGGAATTTTATAAAGTCCATGTCTATAGATATTATAAGTCGTGAGTAGCACCTTTAACCATACAGGGGAGGTGCTATTCTTTGTGTTTGGCATCTATTTGGGGGTACAGCCCATTTGAGAATGTCTTCTTTTTGCGAATCAATATTGACAATGATTCGTACTATTTTGTAATATACCCATAGGGGTATATGTATAAAACAACTACAAAACACTTAGGAGGTTGTAATGGTACCGGAGATGAAAACCAATTTAAAGCTGGATTGCAGAGGTCTGGCATGCCCGATGCCTATCGTAAAAACGAAGAAGGCCATGGATCAGCTTCAGGCAGGCCAGGTGATTGAGGTTCAAGCAACAGATCGGGGCTCGCTCGCAGACATTCAAGGCTGGGCCAGAAATACAGGGCACCAATATTTGGGGACGATCGAAGAGAACGAAGTCCTCAGGCATTACCTGCGCAAATCTTCACCGGAGGAAGCAAAAAACGAAAAAAAGCATCCCCACACAGTTACCAATAAAAAGCTTCAGACAAAACTGGCGGGCGATGAAAAAGTGATAGTACTCGATGTTCGCGAGCCTGCAGAATACGTGTTCCGCCGAATTCCTGGCGCAATTTCGATTCCGCTTGGCGAACTGGAAAGCCGGCTTCATGAATTGAATCCGAAAGACGAAATCCACGTCATTTGCCAGACGGGTTCCCGAAGTGATCTGGCCTGCCAGCTGCTAGAGGAGGAAGGCTTCCGTTCCGTTTGGAATGTGCAGCCAGGGATGTCCGAATGGGACGGTCCTATTGAAAATACATTACAAAAATGAACTGGAGGTACGAAAATGACTGCAAAAGTGGCTATTATCGCCAGCAACGGTGGGTTGTTTGATGCTTACAAAGTGTTTAATGTCGCTGCGGCTTCAGCAGCCACGGACGCCGAAGTGGGGATTTTCTTCACCTTTGAAGGATTGAATTTGATTCATAAGCAAGCTTATCTCCATCTTCCGTTGCCGGAAGGAAAAGAACACTTTGCCGAAGGATTTAAGAATGCCAATCTTCCGTCCATTCCCGGGCTGGTTGCCATGGCACAGGATTTGGGCGTCAAAATGATCGCCTGCCAGATGACGATGGATGTAATGAACCTGATGAAAGAGGATTTCATTGAAGGAATCGAAGTCGGCGGCGCCGTCACTTTTCTGGATTTTGCGAAAGACGCCAATGTCACTTTATCTTTTTAATTTGAAGGAGGAGACCGTATGAAGGCAACTGCAAAATTGAAAATGATGTCCGCGGGCGAGCTCGCGCGAATCCTTTTGTCCAAGGAAGAGCTGTTTATTCTGGATGTTCGCAACGAAAGCGATTTTAACGCTTGGAAAATCGAGGGCGAGAATGTCGATGTCGTCAACATTCCGTATTTTGAGCTGCTGGACGGAATCGGACCGGCGCTCGGCAAAATTCCCGAGGACAAAAAGGTCCTTGTCGTATGCGCGAAAGAAGGTTCGTCTCAATTTGTGGCTGAGCAAATCGTGAAAACGGGCAGAAGCGATGTACATTATCTGGAAGGCGGCATGAAATCTTGGAGTGAACATTTGGAACCGGTCAAAATCGGGGAATTAAAAAACGGGGGTTCGCTGTATCAGTTCGTGCGACTCGGTAAAGGTTGTCTTTCTTACATGATTATTTCGGATGGAGAAGCTGCCGTAGTAGACTCGCTCCGAATGACTGATCATTTTGAACGTTTTGCGAGTGAGCAGGGCGCAACCATAAAACATACCCTTGATACACACCTGCATGCTGACCATATCTCGGGCGGCCGGAAATTGGCGGAACAAACGGGGGGGACTTATTGGCTGCCGCCGAAGGATGCGGAAGAAGTAACTTTTCCGTATGAGAAACTGGAGGAGAACAGAAATATCAAAGTTGGAAATGCAACCATCCAAATCGAACCGGTGTATTCGCCGGGTCACACGATAGGGAGCACATCTCTCATTGTAGATGATGAGTACTTGCTCTCGGGAGATATATTGTTCATCGAATCGATTGGTCGCCCCGATCTTGCAGGTAAGGCGGGGGAATGGGTTGGAGATCTTCGCAACACACTGTATCATCGCTACAAAGGACTTTCGCAAGGTTTAATCGTCCTTCCGGCTCACTTTGGAAAAGTTTCTGAACTCGGGGAAGACGGAAAAGTAATGGCGCGTTTATCGGATTTGTACCAGAACAATCCCGGACTCAATATTCAGGATGAGGAAGATTTCAAGCATGTTGTAACTGAAAAACTGCCGCCTCAGCCTCATGCTTATCAAGAAATCCGCCAAACGAATATGGGGAAAATGACACCAAGCGAAGACGAACAGCGAGAGATGGAAATCGGTCCAAATCGCTGTGCAGTCCACGACAAATAAGAGAATAAAGAAAAATGGATTTTTTACTTTGGGTCGTCCTAATCGTATTGGGAATGGTAGGTGCCTTCTTTTCCGGTTTGCTTGGAATCGGCGGAGCCATTATCAACTACCCATTACTCTTATATATTCCTGCTCTACTCGGAGTGGCCCATTTTTCTGCGCACGAGGTTTCATCGATCAGCATGTTTCAAGTGTTCTTTGCCTCACTCGCAGGGGGAATTACATTTCTGAGAAAAAACAAAGGAAACCGTGTTGTACACAAGGGATTAGTCTTGTTTATGGGGAGCAGTATTCTTGCAGGCAGTCTGATCGGAGGGGTTGTTTCCGGTGTGATTGACGGAGAAATAATCAACTTGATTTATGGCGTTCTGGCTATCCTGGCTGTTGTTCTGATGATCATTCCCAGAAAAGGTACTGAAGAGCAAACAGGAAGTCTGCAATTCAATAAAAGCATTGCGATGACAGCGGCCTTTTTAATTGGTATCGTTTCAGGCATCGTAGGGGCCGGGGGCGCTTTTATACTCATTCCAATAATGCTTACTGTGCTAAAAATTCCAACTCGAACGGCCATCGCCTCCTCCCTGGCCATCGTATTTATTTCAGCGGTTGGAGGAGTTATAGGTAAATTGTCAAGTGGTGTTATTCCCTTATGGCCAATCATTTTTACTGTGATTGGCAGTCTTATTGGTGCGCCGCTCGGTTCCAAAGTCAGCTCAAAGATCCATGTTAGGATTTTGAGGTACGGACTCATCGTCCTGATTGGCCTGACAGCCGTTAAGGTATGGTCGTCCATTTTAAATTAGTTTACACACACGCCTCATGCCAATGTTGTCTGATCACTTTGCGTCTTGTATAATACTTATAGGGGTATTAGTATATTGCGTGTAATTATAAGTGTTAATCGCAAATTTCATTATAGGGAAGGCGTGGATGTTTGATGGAATACAATTATTCGGATGAGTTGAAAGCTCGTTTACGCAGAATAGAAGGACAGGTGAGAGGGGTTCTGCGTTTGATGGAGGAAGGGAAGTCATGTAAAGAGGTTGTAGCCCAATTATCCGCCGTACGCAATGCTTCCGATAAAGCCATTGCGCAAATTGTGGCTGAAAACTTGCAAAAATGCATTCTGGCTGAACAAGCGGCGGGCCATCAGGATACAGGAAAAATAGTCAATGAGGCCGTTGAGCTTCTGGTCAAAAGCCGCTGATTTATTGCTATAGAGTTATTTTTCAAAGGAGAGAATAAAATGTCATTCAAAAATATAAAACAGATTACAGCTCGCGAGGTGGCTGAACGATTAAAAAAAAGAGAATCCCTTATGCTGCTTGATGTGCGGGAACCTGGGGAATGGTTTGAAGGCCATATTGAAGGCGCAAAACATATTCCGCTCAGTCAACTTTCCGTAAGACAGAAGGAATTGGACCCTAAACGCGAAACCATCGTTATTTGCAGAAGCGGGAGTCGAAGCGGTCTAGCCTGCGAGCTCTTGAGCGAGAACGGCTTCCATGTGATTAATATGACAGGCGGACTTAACGCTTGGACGGATAAATTAGTTCAAGATTAAAGAATACTCGAACACGAGTTTCGAAGATTGCTTTGGAAGGAGAATCCAATGAACCCAAGCACGATCATTAACGTTGTAGTCATTCTATTGTTAGTCTGGTTCGTTTATACTCGCTTTAAACCAACCAAAGGATTAAGAACTTTGAAATCAGACGATTTTAGCAGGGAGATTGGGAATACTGGTAATCCGATCATTATCGATGTGCGTGAACCGGTTGAATATAAGAGTGGTTTCATAGCTGGAGCCCGTAATATCCCTTTATCTCAGTTACCTCGACGATTAGGGGACATACCTAAGGATAAGCTGATTCTTCTCTATTGCCGAAGCGGTATGCGCAGTAAGAATGCGGCAAAGATATTGCTAAAGAACGGCTATACTGAACTAGCTCATCTGCAAGGTGGACTTAGCGCCTGGAATGGCAAATTAAAGCGATGAAGGGGCGTCGGTTATGCACGATCGCAGATTTAATCCCGAGCATATGGCCAAACTGGAGAGTCCGGAACGTAAAGCCGCCGTACCACCAGAGCTTTTGCTTGATAAACTTGCATTGAGCAATTCCTCAACCGTTCTTGACTTGGGCGCAGGCACAGGCTATTTTGCCATTCCTGCCGCTGCACGGACGAATGGAACGGTTTATGCTTTGGATATTGAACCTCAGATGCTTGAAGTTATACGCAAGAGGGCAGATGAACGACAACTGCCTAACGTTAGGACCATAAAAGGTGAGTTTGAGCAAATTCCATTAGAGAACGAAAGTGTCGACCGGGTAATCGCATCTCTTGTTCTTCATGAGGCCGAGCCGCTTCATCAGGTATTGACAGAAATTAACCGAGTATTGCATGAAGGGGGACTCTGTCTATGCGTGGAGTGGGAAAAGAAAGTGACAGATCAGGGACCTCCACTTCATCATCGCATTGATTCTGAAGAGATGAAGCGATTGTTTGAAGAGTTAGGATTTGCTATCCTGGAGATTGATCATAGAGCCAACGCTCAATATGTTTTGATTGTACAAAAGCGATAATCTTTAGAGAAAAATGTAATATATAAGCCGTGAGCCATATGCAATGTGGTTTTGCGGCTTTTTTCTTGCTCAAAGTTAGGAATAGTAATTGACATATGTCGAAAAAAGAGTATGATAAAAAATCAAAAGGGCATATGTCAATAACTCCTAAAAGGGAAGAGCCATAACTTGAGCAGATCTTGATTAGTATGATGCTTACTAGATTGGAAATTAGATTTTTAAATAGGGAAGGAGTTACTTAGTTATTTATGCCAAGACCTCGAAAATGGAGAAAAGTTTGCTGTTTG
Organism: Paenibacillus macerans; assembly: GCF_050565405.1. Taxonomy (GTDB): domain Bacteria; phylum Bacillota; class Bacilli; order Paenibacillales; family Paenibacillaceae; genus Fontibacillus; species Fontibacillus macerans_B. The sequence goes on from NZ_JBNYYG010000005.1 coordinate 87,374, forward strand.
CCTGAGAGCGACTTATTTGGACCACTAAATGGAAAAAATTCGGATAGTGAGATCATTGTTATGTCAGTTGATGAATATGAAACCATCCGTCTCATCGATTTAGAAGGAATGGTGCAAGAAGAATGCGCTGAGCGTATGAATGTTGCTCGCACCACAGTTCAGAGGATTTATAACGATGCCCGTAAAAAGCTTGCGGAGTCTTTAGTTAACGGAAACAGGCTGAAGATCGAAGGTGGAGATTATCAGCTGTACGATGAAAGCGAACGAACTTGCGGCTGCGGAAGATGTTGCAGGCGGAATTTTGGGCAACATCTCGATAAGGAGAATTTCAAATGCTGATTCTATCGCTAAAGGGGGAGAAAAAGTGTGAGTGAAAACAGCGGAGAATTTAAGGGAACACTCATAGACTTCTTAGAACAACCCCATCAACTAAGCGATATCAAAAAGGTGATTGGCATTTTAAGCGATAAAGGAGGGGTAGGGAAATCGCTAGTCACTTCTTTGCTTGCCGTAATCATGAATCGAAGAGGATATCATACGGCGATTTTGGATGCTGATGTTACCGGACCGTCCATCCCTAAAGCGTTCGGTATTCATTCAAAAGCCACAGTAACCGAGATGGGAGTATGGCCCATCAAATCTAAAACCGGCATTGATATCATGTCCATGAATCTGCTTTTGGCTGATGAGACGGCCCCCGTGATCTGGAGAGGACCGGTGATTGCTGGCACGGTTAAGCAATTTTGGACGGAAGTGATTTGGAGTAACATTGACTTCATGTTTATCGATATGCCGCCGGGAACAGGTGACATCCCGCTCACGGTATTTCAGTCCATCAGAATGGATGGAATTATTATTGTAACTTCGCCTCAAGAACTTATGTCCATGATCGTAGGAAAACCGATTAAGATGGCCAAAACAATGAACATCCCGGTTATCGGGCTGATTGAAAATATGGCCTATTTCAAGTGCCCGGAAAGCGGTAAGGAGTATAAAATATTTGATATTTTTGGGGAAAGCCACATCGAGGAAATTGCAAAAACGCATGAATTAGAAATGTTGGCCCAATTGCCGATTGATCCCCAAATCACAGCTGCTTGCGACAAAGGAACAATTGAGTATTTTGAAGGGAATTGGCTTGATGACGTTGCGAAAAAGCTTGCAGAATATTTGAAAAAAGGAGAGAAGTACATATGAAAATTGCCGTTGCTAGTGAAGGAAAGATGGTTACGGAACATTTCGGACATTGTGAAAATTTCAACATTTTTGAGGTGGAAAATAACAAAATATCAAAGGTGACTTCATTCTCCAATCCAGGACATAAGCCTGGATTCCTGCCCAATTTCCTGAATGATTTAGGAGTGACCACGATTATTACCGGTGGGATCGGCGGCGGAGCGGTTAAGGTTTTTAACGAAAAAGGAATCGAAGTCATCAGCGGTGTTTCGGGTCATGCCGATGCGGCAGTAGACAGCTACTTGCAAGGGAATTTGAAAACCGGCAATACCGTGTGTCACGATCATCAGTACCATGGTCAATGTGGTCATTAAATAGTTCATGAAAAGTGATCTTACCGTTAAGGCTATATCAGTGGTTTTTTAATCTCATTCACCGAAGCGACTCTTCCCAGTACTTTTACTTGTTCGTTTACAACTAGAGCCAGCGTTTTCATAACACCATAAGATGCGATATTTTTAAATCCTGAACCTTCTCGAAGCTTGCATCGATTCCGAGCTGTTTAGCCGCTTCACGAGCATGTTCTTCTAGTTTTTAACAGTTGACACACCCCGAACCCAAAATCTTAATCATCATCATTCATCCTCCAATTGTTTTGTTTTAGTATTGCTAAACGAAAAACTAAACGAAAATATTAAACAAATAGCCGACAACGATAATCGCTATGCCAGTAATTAAAGTGATAATAGATTGTCGTTAAGGCGGAAGCCAAACAGATGGTGTTTCAGAAGATCAAGTTCAAATAGAAGATAAACTAGACAATGTGCCGAAAGAATGGTTAAGAATAAATGAGAATTAAATGGGTTCGCCAGGAAGGCATGAACAGCACATAACACGCATTCACGCTATGGGGCTATTGCCCCTAGATTGTCAGATGCGAAAGCAAAGAAGAATATTCAGACAACACACGACCCGACCTAAGATAAGAGCTATCTAAGGTCGGGTCGCGTCGTAGATGCAGAACGTTAGAAAAAATCGGCGAAACAACAAAAAGAAACCATTCAATGGAAGTGAGGGACGTGGTAAATGGGGCTAGACGAAAAAAACAGGGAGATTCTATCCTACCTTGAAGGAGTAGTTCCGGGTAATATCTATCCGGAAATTGAAGGATATATGTGGTCAGACGAGGTTTTATCCGAACTGGCTAAGCTCTTAAGAAGATACCATGACGCGACTGTTGGATTTAAACCAGCCATAAATTCTAGAAATGAATATCCAGTGAGTTCTTTACATGAAGTTATTTGTCATAATGATGCTGCGTTATATAACGTTGTATTTAAAGATGAACTTCCCGTAGGGATCATCGATTTTGACATGGCAGGTCCAGGTCCACGTTTATGGGACATTGTCTACACCTTATATACATCTGTTCCACTTGCAGAGTTTGAACCGAGTCCAATTAACCATGTAGTTGATAAATACAATAGAGAGAAACATGCATTGGTGAGGAGGAGGCGTATAGAAATTTACTTTAATTCCTACGGAATAGATGTTCCAACGGACCTTAAGTGGTGGGTGATTTCCCGTATAGAATTTATGTGTACTACATTATCAGAACGTGCCGCATCCGGAGATCCCGCATTTATAAAATTAATTGAAGAAGGTCATCTTTCTCATTATGAAAAAGAAATAAAATTTCTTGAAGAACACTTCGATGACTGGGTGTAATCAATAGTCAATTATTTTGTAACTCAAGGAAGGCGCTGATTTCGTCCAACACAGCATGCACGCGGTCGGGCCATCGGCCCTCGGTTCGCAAGAGGTTTTTCAGGGAAGTGGACTCTGATGGGTTGGTCATGAGTCTCTCTTACTCATTAGGTGGAGAAGATTTAGAAACTACTGAGGTTACTTATTCATTGAATTTATGGAATCGAACAAATAAAGCAAAAAATATAGTATCCATAGAACCAGTACTTGACAAGTCAGTGCTTTCTTTAATAGTTGACTCCCAGATACAAAACAATGTAAATGAAGTACTATTACCACTGACTAATAAGGATTTTCAAGGTCAATTTAAAGTTGATACAAGAGGACTTGATAAAGAACAAATAGCTAACCTGATTAATTTGAAAGAGTTTAAAGTAAGATCTGAGCAACTTATTGGTGGAGACAGTTATTAGCTTTTCAATGTGGGCCTATAACATAACACTGCATCGACACACTGGTATCATTGCCTCTTGGTTGTCCGGATGAATAATCATGGAAGAAGCTTAGACAACAAACGCCCCAGCCGTTTCTTAAATACGATAAAGTTATCAGAAAAAGTTGAATACGTGCACAAACCGAAATTTCCTTAAAGGGAGCACAATTAATGAAGAATATCTATCTTGTGAGACATTGCAAGGCTACAGGACAAGAGCCGGAAGCATCTTTAACAAGTCAAGGAGTTAAGGAATCCATACAATTAGTTGATTTCTTTAAAGATAAACATATTGATGTGATTTACTCTAGTCCTTTATTAAGGGCAATTGAGACAATAAGACCTTTTGCCAATGAAGTAGGCCAGGAAGTGATTATTGAAGAACGATTGAAAGAACGGGTATTAAGTACAATTGATTTAGATAACTGGATGATGAAACTGGAGGCTACCTATGAAGATTTGGATTTGAGTTTTGAAGGCGGGGAATCTTCAAGAGAGGCAATGGCAAGGGGGATTAGTTTTATTGAAGAATTATTGAACAGACAAGAAGTTAGAAATTTTATAGTAGTGAGCCACGGAGCTTTGTTGTCTTTGATGATAAAGCATTTTGTTAATGGATTTGGATATGAAGAATGGAAGCGGATGAGGAATCCGGATATCTATCATTTGAAGGTATGGAAGGGGGAAGTAATAGTACAGAACGTCATAATATGAGGGAGTTACAGCGCACCCAATGTATCTGCAGATGAGTGGTATTTGTTTTGTGATTCCGCAGAACAATCGATTAATCGGTTAATTGATACAGCAGCAAAGAACGGTTTTCTCACGATTATAAGTAATACAGTTGTATAGTCGAAATTAGAACAAAAAAGAATATTGTGAGGGCTATCCATGAGAAGAATATTATCCATTTTTTTAATGCCAATTTTGTGCATGGTCATAATCCTTGGATGTCAATCAAACGAATCCTTAGATCCTGAAATAAGCTCAGAGGAACAAAGCGATGTAGGAAATCAGATAATGAAAAACCTGGATATCATAATTAATAACAAGGAGATCCAAGCTTCAAGTAATCCTAATGATTATATAAAGGCTAATCAAAAGCTATATGAAAACATAGTAATTACGGGAGATAAGGGCTTGGAATTTTTAGTTCATGAACTTAGGAATAGCAAAGATGATGGATTGAAGGAATGGATCATGGCGAAAACATGTGAAGATATAATCAACCAGAAAATGAATGGTTGGAGTACGGGAAAGGAATGGCTTGCGAAATATGAAGAACTAAAGAAATGATACAAAAAGTTATTCGAAATTGCCAACCAATCGAAGGCGGTATGCTCATTGAAGAAGATCAATGTGAATATCTATGACTATAATAGAATTGACGTAGCTGATACACCTAAGTTTTTCTAACTGATTTAGGAAATGGGGGATTGGGATTGAAACGACTTGTCATCATGACAGTAGGGAAGACCCACAGCGGAAAAACGACCTTTGCTAAAGAATTAGAGCAACAATTGAAGAATTCAATGGTGATTGATCAGGATAACCATGCTGAATTTGTCAATACCTATTATCTATCTCTACGACCTCTACATGGTCCAAATACGCTGAAGTATAATATTACGAATACCATTGTTGATTATGCTGTACGGATGACGGATTTGCACCTCGTTCTATGCAACTCGAACCGTTATACTAAAGGTCGTTTGGAGGTGCTCGCTTATTTTCATGAGCATGGTTTTGAAAGTGTGCTTGTCCATTTCGATCTCCCCGATCATATTTTGGAGGAACGGGTACGTTCCAGTAAACGCAACAAATCCATATTTAGAACGGCCTCGAGTTTTATCGAAGTGCTTGATAGACAGATTGCGGAATCCGGCCTGGAAAACGTTTCTGCTCCAGTACAGGGAGAAGCCAATCACTTCTTTGAAATTAAAGATTCTATGGAAATTCAGTCAGTTATACGAAGCATTGTGGCTATAAGTCGATAAGAAGACACTGCGAATCACATTTTAGGAAAGCCAGGTGATGGAAAATGAAAACAAAGTACGCCATGATTGCATTCCTATTTTTTGCATCCATGATTTTCTTATCGGGTTGTGTTCCTGGTGACGGTACCAATCATGCTCAAAATCCGGCGGGATTTTTCTGGGGGATATGGCATGGATGGATTGCTCCGATCTCTTTAATGATTAGCTTTTTTAAAGACAATATCAGATTATATGAAATACATAACATCGGCTGGTGGTACGATTTGGGCTTCTATATTGCAGTAATCAGTGGTTTTGGAGGGATTTCGCTTTTTCGCCGCAAGAAAGAAAGCGGGGACTAGAATCAGGAAGATAGGTCAGTAGTGGCTTTTGGTCTAATGGAAATTAACAAGCAGGAGGAACTTTAAATGGGTATATCATGGAGCTCCGTAAACTGGTTGGCCCAAGACCTATCATTATGGTTGGCGTGACTGTAATCGTAATGAATGCAGAGGGAAGGCGTGAGCTTTTTGAAGAGGCAGGCTTAACCGTGGAAGAATTGAAATTCGTTACTAATTTATCGGGACAAGATTTCTATTATTAGTACCCTCATGGGAATGAAGTTTATAATGTCATAGCGATATATGAGGCAACCAAGGTTCACGGAATCCCTACAATCAACGATGATGAAGGCCTTGAATTAAGATATTTTCCGCTGGATGAACCGATAGAAAACCTGAACTCCACCAGTTATATGATTATAAAACAATCCGGATATATTAAGAATTGGTGAGGATCCCGGGAAGGGGGAGGTTCATATGAAGTATATAGATAACCCAAAAGAGAAGTACCACGTCTTAGCAAGGGGGGTTATTTTATCAGGAAATAAACTTCTGGTTGCCCATTGCATAGGGGAGGATAATACCTTTTTGCCCGGTGGGCATGTTGAGTTTCACGAAGGCACGAGGAGCTCATTAAGAAGAGAAATCGATGAGGAACTAGGTTTGCGATGTGAGGTTCATGGTTATTTAGGGGCTGTGGAAGCCGCCTATCAAACGTACGACATCTATCATCAGGAAATTAACCACCTATTTTTGGTTGTTTTATCCGATATCGATCCTAGTATAAATCCTGAATCCAAGGAGAAACACTTAGAGTTTTATTGGATCCCTGTAGCCGATATGGACAAACATCATTTATTGCCGCATCCAGTCAGAACCATAATTATCAACTATGTGGAGCATCAAGAGCAAGGTCCCCATTGGTTAAGCACTTTGGATGAAGCTTAATAACCAAGGATATCCCTGAGGCGGCGTTAGGATGCTGAATGAAGGAAAAAGGAGGGTTGAGGTGCAGTCGCAATGATGAAGGGAGGATTTACGGAAATGGGAAAAAAAACGATACTTCTGCTTTTGACTATTTTATGTCTACTAACTACGGTAAGCTGCAGTAACCGAAGCATGGTTACTATTACTATGGAAGACATTGACAATATTGGGTTAGAGCTAATAGAACGTAAGGAAGAAACTGCAGGGATGAGATATACACTAAGATTACATAATGGATCCAAACATACCATTGTCCAGAATAACGTTTTTTTAAGTTATCCGCTGAAAATGAAGAACGGAACTAAAGAAAATCCTTTTAAAATGGAAGCTAGAAACAATAAGTTAAATATAAAACCTGAAGAAGAGGTTCTGCTTACTGTTCTTGCGCCGAAAGAAATGGTGGAAGGCCATCCAGGCATGGATATAACAAAGCCTTTTATCGAAATTAAGGGGTATCTAAAGCAGGTGTCCGAAGAAAATCAATTCCATATAGGTGGCGAGGATTAAAAAGTTACTACGCCGATTCACCAAGAAACATAACCGATCCCACGGTGTCTTGTTTTGCCATTGATCAGAGAATAGAATACATCTTAAGATTTATCGCGCTGAAAAAAATACCATACCACGAGGTAACCCATGAGAAATGAAATTCGCACAAAACGTTTGCTGCTTAAAGTAGTGGATCCTTCCGAAACGGATCAAGTATTGGATTATGTGGTGAGGAACAAGATATTTCTTCGGGAATGGGAGCCACAGAGAACGGAGGAGTACTATACCTACCCCTTCCAAAAGAAATCGCTGGAAGAAGACTTCGAAAAAAATCAGAAAGGTTCGCTTCGCAAATTTTGGTTGTTCTTGGGTAACCGTATTATCGGTTCGGCGGCTTTAAGCAATATAATAAGGGGCGCGTTTCAATCCTGCTATTTAGGGTACGGGATCGATGAACAGGAACAAGGCAAAGGCTTGATGACCGAGGTCATTGAGGCGGTGGTTGCGCACGCTTTTCAGGAACTGAAACTACACCGGATTGAAGCCAATATCATGCCAAGAAACCAGGCTTCGCTGCGCGTGGTTGAAAAACTCGGTTTCGTGAATGAAGGGATATCCCGGGATTATTTAAAGATTAACGGGAAGTGGGAAGATCATATCCATATGGTGCTTATTAACGAGGACATGGAGTAATGGCTAGGAAGATGAAATCTCTAACCCCCCTCGTCGCCGAATCCTGATTCGGGCCGCGTGTTGCCTAAATGATATGGAATAAGGAAAGGGAGGTGACTCCATGACCCTCTGCTGCCAACCGTTCCCGGATCTGGAGGCAGCCGCTCATGACTTGGCCCGCCTCCAGTTCGAGATTCGCGGGTTTGGGGTACGTCCTCGTCCCGATTGGCATCAGTGCTGGCTTGGCTGTGACTGCAGGTAATTCAGCGCTTTGGCCATCTTTGCGAGATAGGCGGGATTCCCATCCGAACACAAAAATTCGATGTTCGCTTCTCCGCTGTTCGTGTTTGCCGAGTCCCCGAGCAAACAGCATAAGCGTTCCACCGTGCCCTGGCTGCCGTCGATCAGCTCGATACGGGGCGGCAGGATCTGCCGCAGGATCCCTTTGTAGTAAGGGAAATGCGTACATCCGAGCACGATTGTACTGTATTGCCCTAGATCGATGCCGGCGAGTTTGCGGCTGAAATAGCGTTCGATTTCCAGCGGCTCAAATTGAAGCTGCTCGCAATATTGCACGAGCTCCGGCAAGGGCATGGAATCTACGACGTTGTGATCGTCGATTCTGGCCACCAGGTCGGTATATTTCGATAGGCTGAGCGTAAGGGAGGTGGCTAGGACCAGAACCCTTTTGCCGGCGGTTTGGCTTCTTTTCACGGCCGGTTTTACCGCCGGTTCCATGCCGATAATCGGGAGGCTGTACGTATGCCGAAGTTCTTCGATCGCAGCGCTCGTTCCCGTATTGCAGGCGACCACCAGCGCTTTGACCGGCTCCTTCATAATCCGTTCCGCCGATTCTTGGACGTACTGTTTGACCTCGGCTAATGTTTTGGTCCCATAGGGTACGTGCAGCGTATCGGCGAAATAAAGAAAATCTTCCCCCGGGAGCTTCTTCATAGCCTCTTGTAAAACGGTCAAGCCGCCGATTCCCGAATCAAAAAATGCGATTTTCACTTGTATCACCTAAATTTGTTATGGTTTATGTTCATCTTGGCTGTTCGTCGTCGGCTGCGTCCCATTCCCGGTAAAACTGGTCCAAAAAACGCAGCATAAACGCGTGTCTGGATTCGGCCAACGCTTTTGCATGCCGGGTATTCATCAATTCTTTCAGCTTCAGCAGCTTCTCATAAAAATGATGAATGGACGTGTTCTCCGGGCTGCGATAATCGACATCCGAGAAATCCCGCCCCGGCTCGTGCATGGATCTGCCCCTGGAACCCCCATAGGCGAACGTTCTGGCTATCCCGATCGCGCCGATGGCGTCAAGCCTGTCGGCATCTTGAACGATTTGTCCGGCGAGCGTAGACATGGGAGGGTTCTTTCCGCCATTATAAGACATCGTTGAGATAATCTCCATAACCTCGACGATGACAGACGGATCATCGACATGGTTATCCAACCAGCCGCGGACCCGACTCAGTCCGTCTTCCTTGGAAGGATTCAGCTTCTCGTCCGCCACGTCATGCAGCAAGGCCGCAAGCTCGCAAACGAACCAATCCGCTTGTTCCTTACGGGCCAACGCAAGCGCCGTATTCCTTACTCTATGTATATGCCACCAGTCATGTCCGCTCCCATCGCTGCCGTGCGCTTCTTGAACAAATCGTTCCGCCTGCTCGATGATCTTTTTATGCCTTTCCATGTCCACACTACCCTTCCGCCGCAGTTTACTCAAAGAAACATCGATTATCATCTTACCGTAAATCAACGGATCAAGAAACTTTTTTGTTATCGGGACATGGGCAAGAAGAAAGGGAACGGGCTATCCCGGTCCCCCAAACGGTTGTATAATCGTGGAAGTAGAGGTAGAAGCGGAAGCTATTAGTAAAAATAAGATAAAGGGGCGCGAGCATGGAACCGTAAGCAGTACGAAGTCGGAAATCAAAAGCATGGATTTCGACAGTACTCTTCTCCAGTCCATCCAAACTACGTCCGTCACATTGAATGAAACCATCGATTTAGGCATGTTGGTTAGAAACAAGGATAAAAACGGGATCACCACAAGCGAAGACGTCGAGAAAATGATTCGAGAGAATCAGGAAGTTTATGTACTGAGATGCAAGATTAGTTGAGGGGGATAGTTTGCCGCTTGGCAAAAACATAGATACTCCTACTGGAGTCCCGTTCTGATTCCCGAGGATTGAACATAAAATCTGAACTATATGATATCAGTTGCTAGTAGTTGGAGCTATGAAACTTAGGAGTTCCCCGGCGCGGGGAGGTCCTATTTTATTACGCCTCAAAACCGATACCGCCTATATTCTGAACATGGCAGCAATCGTGACCTGGATGGAGGGAGTGGTAGGACATGCCGATGAATAAGGAAGGTAGTCGTCAACGTATTCCGCGGGTAGCGAGGAAGGAATTGAAGCTTCAGCAGAAACGTACCGTTATTTGGCTCCCCTTATCGGTTTTCCTGTTGGTCAGCGTTACCGGTTGCCTCGATTTCGGTCAAGCCGGGGAAGAGACTCCGTCTGGAGCTAACCAGGCTCCCCCTTCAATCAGCATTGTGATCTCCAATCTCGGCATGACCTTCCCGGAAGGGATGGACGAGAACGACAACCGCTACTTGAACTATATTGAAGCAAAGACCGGGCTTGATATTCAGGTAAACACGCCCCCTCCCGAGGTTTATAATGAGAAGCTTGACGTCATTATGTCCTCCGGCAATCTCCCCGATATGCTGCACGCCTATGAACCCGTTTGGTTCGATAATTACGTCAAACAGGGGGCGCTCATGCCCCTGGACGAACTGATCGATCGGTATGGTCCCCATCTGAAGGAGAAGATTCCCGCCCAAGTGTGGGAAAGAGTCAAATACGGCGGCAAAATCTATGCCGTGCCAAGCTTGAATGAAGTAACCGGCGTAGAGCTGATGTACGCGAGAAAGGATTGGCTCGATCGATTGGGATTGGATCCTCCGGAAACCCTGGACGAATACTACGAGGTCATTCGGGCGTTCACTCGGGACGACCCGGACGGCAATGGCAAACAGGACACGGTGGGTTTAACTTTCACGACGAATCTCGGCCGGTCGTCACCGTTCTTCGGCGCCTACGGCACGCAGCTGAACACCTGGTTTGAACGGGACGGGCGTTTGGTGAACGGGAACATCTTGCCGGAGACCAAGGAAGCTCTCGGATTTCTGGCCCGAATATATCAGGAGGGGCTGCTGGAACGGGAATTCCCCTTGAACCTGCAAACGAATTTGTTCGAGAAGATCGAACAGGGAAAGGTCGGCCTCTTCTCGGCTGCCTGGTATGACACGCGCGGACCGATTGCGGCCAATATGAATCGGGATCCGAAAGCCAGGTGGATCCCCTTGGAATATCCGACCGGCCCCGAAGGCGCTAAAGGCGTATACGGGATGGACATCATCCGTGGCTACAATGTCGTTCCCGCCGCTTCCGCGAACGCCGCCGAAGTAATCAAGCTGTTGGATTTTATTGCCAGCGATTATAAGACGCTGAAGCTGGGCTTTGAACATGAAATTTGGTGGCGCGAAGACGGCGCGATCGTGACGGATTTTGCCTTGCACGACGAGAGTTTATACCGAGGCATTTATCAATCCTTGGTGGATGTCCCCGATGAAAAGTTGTTTAAGGAGCGGCTCGACTCCCTTGGGAATTTCAATCTCTACAACAATCTAGAAACGATTAACCGGAATATCCTCCCCAATGCGTTTTATGGAGTTCCTACGCCGGCGATGGGGAAATACAGCAAGAAGCTGGACGCTTTAGACGACGTATTCGTCAAAATCATTATGGGCGTCGAACCGCTGGGTGCATTCGATCAATACGCAGCCTTGTGGAAACAGGAGGGAGGAGATGAAATGACCAAGGAGGTTAACCAATGGTATGCCAAGCATAGATGATGGGCGGCTTGCGGGGATGGGAGGAGGGATACGGTGATTCGATGGATGATCGACCGGTTTTCGCATCACATTCAATTCCGGCTGACCGGTTATTTCTTGCTGATCTTGCTCCCGCTGGTTCTGATCAGTCTGTTTGCGGTGGAGAAATCGCGGGAAATTCTGTACGAGCAGGCGGTGGAACGCACCGAAACCGCCCTATCGTCGGCCATGAACCATTTTGATCTTGTTTTTCAAAATGTAGAGGAGATATCAACGCTGATCGCCGGCGATCCGGAAATGAATGAACTGCTCAACAAGAACGGCAGCGATTTCTCCCCGCAGTCGATTCTGGCCTTTTCTTATATTTTGGAGCAGTTATCGAACTCGGTTTCGGTCAATCGATATATCTCTCAAATCTCGGTATACCATCAGGCGTCCAACCTGTTTCTCTCCACGTATTACGGCGGCAAGCGATTAACGGGAGATTCGCAAAAAGAGTGGTTCGTCGAAACGGCGCGCAATAACGGGACGGGGATTTCCTACGTGAAGTCGGATTACTTGGTCACCGATGGGGTGACTTTCGGACGATTGACGAATGCCGATAGCCTCTCGCTTCTGCGGTCGATGGATTTATACAATAGCGACCGGGAAGCCAATTTGCTGGTCGTCTCCTTCAGCAAGAACAAATTAATGAACATCATCAAGACCTTGTTGCCTTCCGAAAATAGCCGGGTGGCCTTATCGAACGAGCGGGGGGAGGTGCTGCTGGAAGCCGGCAGAACCCCGGATCAACCGATCTCGCGTCAGGACATGAGCGTTACGATCAATTCCGGTTATTCGAATTGGCAACTGACGCTGATTCAACCGAAAAATGAACTGTACAAGGAGACCGATCAACTGCAGCTTTTTACATTTAGCATTATCGGACTCAGCATACTGCTCGCCTTCATTATTTCCTGGGTCGTATACAGCGGAATCGCATCCCCCGTGCTGAAATTGTCCAAGGGGATGAAACGGTTGAGCGGCGGAGAACTCAACATCCACGTGAATACCAACCGGCAAGACGAATTCGGATTCCTGATTCAGTCGTTCAACAGGATGGCTATGGTGCAAAAGCATTTGATCGAGGACCATTACGAACAGCAGTTGCGCTTAAAGACGACCGAGCTCCGGTTTCTGCAATCCCAGATTAACCCGCATTTTCTCTACAACACGCTCGATTCGATCTACTGGATGGCCAAAAATTATGATGCGGAAGAAATCAGCGAGATGGTGATGAATCTTTCGAGCTTTTTCCGTTTGAGCCTGAACAAGGGCCGCCAGGCATTTACGATTGAGGAGAGCATCGTTCATTTGAATTACTATTTACGCATTCAGCAGCTTCGCTTTTTGGATAATTTTCGCGTGGAATATCGGGTCGCGGAGGAGAGCAAGCGCATTCCGCTTCTGAAGCTGCTTCTTCAGCCCTTGGTGGAAAATGCCATCATACACGGCATGGAAGGAAAGTCTTCGGGCGGCTTGCTGATCATCTCCAGTTGGATCGATCAAGGGCAAACGGTGACGATCCGCGTGGAAGACAACGGGCCGGGAATCGAGCCAAAGCGGCTGCGCTATGTCCAGCAAGAACTGGAAACGACGGACCTCCGCAAAGTGTCCGGTTACTCCCCGGATGAAGAACAGGCGAAGGACCTGTTCGGCTTGCGCAATGTGCTCAGCAGGATGAGGCTCTATTACGGCCGGGAGGCCCAGTTGACCGTTCAAAGTGCGCCGGAGGAAGGAACGGCCGTGACGTTATCCATTCCTTTGGAGCGTTGCAAGGAAGCCGGCGTCCAATCGTAAAACTCCCATTAGGGTGGAAGGGGGATCGTGATGAATCTGTTGATTGTGGAGGACGAGCCCAGGCTGCGCCATGCGCTCGGTTTTAATATTCCCTGGGATCAACACGGGATTGAAATGGTGGGGACGGCGTCGAACGGCCTTGAAGCGTTGAGGTTCATTGACCTGAAGAAGCCGGATATCATGCTGGTGGATATCCAGATGCCCGGCATGGACGGTCTTACGCTGCTGCAGGAACTCAAGGCTCGGCTGGAATTAAGCCGATCGATGAAGATCATCATTTTGAGCGGGCATGATAATTTCGAGTTTGCTCAGCGAGCGCTGAAGCACGGGGTTTCCCGATATCTGTTGAAGCCCGGAGGAGAGGAAGAAATTTTGGAGGCGGTGCTCGATGCCAAACAACAGCTCCAGAGCGATTTAGAGCAGTGGCGGCGTCATGCCGCCTTGGAGAAGCAATGGCAGAATAACCTGCCGCATCTGCAGAACCTATTCTTTCTCCAATGGGTAAGCGGGAAGTATACGAGTCAGGAAATACTGGGCAAAAGCAAAGAATTGCAAATTCCACTGCACGCGGAAGACCGTTTTGCGGTTGCGGTCGTGGATCTGGATCCTTTATCCGAGCAGGAGCTCCGCGTCGAGCGGGAGAAGCTCGAGATGCAGAAATTTACGATGCAGTGTTTGGCGAAAGAGCTGTTGCCGGCTTCCTCCTGCCGGATCGCCTTCGATTCCGACGGCAAGCTGTTGCTGATATTCGTCGTGAGTGCGGACCAGGAGCCGAAGGCTGCCTTGCTGGGGGTGAATGCAGACCTGTCCAAGCTCCTCTCCCGGACCAAAGAAGTGTTAAAGACCACGGCCAGCGCAGGCATTTGCGCTTCGGTTGGATTGCCGGAAGATCTGGACGTGTTATACCGGCAAGCTAGCCGGGCACTTCAGGAGCGCATCGTGTATGGGCACAACATCGTTATCTCCTATCGGGAGTTGCCGCAGGATGTTCGATGTATCGCCGTAAAGCAAAACATGGAAAAGGCGCTCGAGATCGCCCTCGATACCGCGGATGAGGTCGAAGCGATAGAGGCGCTGAAGGGATTTTGGGAAGAGACGTTGACGAAGACCGAATCCTCGGATGAATTTCATGAGGCCGTCCTGTTTATGAACGGCTTTTTTACCCGGATGATCCAAAAACGGGGATGGACGCTCAAGCAGGTTCTCGGCGAGGATACGCGGTTCTTCCAAAATGTGAATCTGCTCGGCACGAAAACGCAAACCTGGTCGTTGATGGAGAGGACCGTGAAGCAAATCGTAGCCTTTATGAAGGAGCAGCGAAAGACGACCAGCCATCAGGTGGTGCGGGATATGCTGAATTTGCTGAATGAGGAGATGGATCAGGAAATGACCCTGCATACGGCGGCGGATCGTTTATACATCAATTCCTCTTATTTGAGCCGGCTGTTCAAGCAAGAGATGGGTGTGGCTTTTTCCGATTATGTGCTGGAACGCAAGATGGACCGGGCCAAGTCCTTGCTGCTGGAAGGACATAAGGTGTACGATGCCGCCCGCCTGGTCGGTTACCGGGATGTCAGCTATTTTACCAAGGTATTCCGCAAATATTGGGGGGCCAACCCTGGGGAGTTTAAGGGTTAAACCAGAAAGTACAAAAATGTAACTCTAAATGAAATGAGGTCTGTAATTGTCCAAGATTAACAGACGCTTCGCGGACGCTTTGCACGATTATCCCCTTGAATCAGATAGCCGAGAAATGGACAAAAGCTCGCTCACTCCGGGCCCATGGCCTCCCTGAACAAAAGGGATAATCGTGCAAAGGCGGCAAGAGGGACACCAATGCACAAACTCTCTAAGGGGTTGCACGGATCGTACAGGGATTTTCCGGGACCTCTTACCTTGCTCAAATTATTGCAAATGTGCAGCTATCCGGTTTGGATGAAAGGTTTGGAGTGAAATAACTGCAGAATTCGCAGGCTTTACGATCGAGATCGGCTTACCGCAATTAAACATCATATTACCAGAAGTAGTAATTACCCTCGCCTACTCAGCTACTCCATCCGTCATTACAATTTGAAATAACAAGGAGACGAATGAATAGGAAGGGGGCGAGCCGATGAATCCCATGATAGAACCCACGCCGGCACCGCGCGAAGCCATCAAGCGGAAACGAGGCTTCTGGAGCCGCTTGGGGTTGGACATCAGGAAGGAATGGGATCTTTATCTGCTGCTCGTGCCGGGCATTCTGGTTATTTTGCTATTCAAATATACGCCGATGTACGGGATCAGCATTGCCTTTAAAGATTTCAACATATTCACCGGATTTGCGGACAGCCCATGGGTCGGATGGAAGCATTTCGAGAAGCTGTTTACGTCGCCGGATTTTGCGCAAGTATTCAGGAATACGGTGATTATCAGCTTTTTGAAGATCGTGATCTTGTTTCCGCTCCCCATTCTGATCGCTTTGTTGCTCAATGAGATGCGGAATATGATCTTTAAGCGGACTGTGCAAACCGTCATCTATCTTCCGCATTTCCTGTCTTGGGTCATCGTGGGCGGGTTGTTCATGGATCTTCTGTCGACGAACGGCGGGATCGTTAACAAGGCATTAACGGCTATGGGCATGGAACCTATCGCCTTCTTTCTGGATAACGGCGTGTTTCGTAGCGTACTGATCACCTCCGCAGGCTGGAAGGAGACCGGCTGGAGCACGATCGTATATCTGGCGGCATTCACGATGATCGATCCGATGCTGTATGAAGCGGCGAAAATGGACGGGGCCGGCAGGTGGAAGCAGCTGTGGCATATTACGCTGCCGGGAATCGCGCCGATTATCGTCCTCATGTTTATTTTGCGGCTTGGAAACGTGCTTGAGGCCGGGACCGAGCAAATTCTGGTGATGTACAATCCGGTCGTCTACCAAGTATCGGATGTCATTGGTACATATGTGTACCGGATGGGCCTTGGCAGTCAAGACTATAGTTTCTCGACGGCGGTCGGACTGTTCGAAGCGGTGATCTCTTTCACGTTAGTGATCGTCGGCAATGCCATGAGCCGCAAATATTTGCAGCGCGGGATTTGGTAAAGAAGGGGTGGAACGATGAATCATAAGCAAGCCTTGGAAGGTTTAAATACCGCTCGCGGCGTGATGAAAACCTCTTTTTCGGAGAAGTGCTTTTCGGTAGTCAATTATATCTTCTTCCTGCTTCTGGGGTTAACGACGCTGCTGCCTTTCGTCAATTTGCTCGCCAAATCCTTAAGCAGCGAAAGCGCCGTGATCTCCGGCAAGGTGGGGTTGCTGCCGGTCGGCATCCAATTTGAGACGTTTCAATATGTGCTCCAGGACTCCATGTTTCTCAACTCCCTTAAGGTATCGATCGGACTGACCGTGATCGGGACGGTCTGCAGCTTGTTCCTGACCACATTGACAGCCTACCCGTTATCCAAACACCGGCTTCGCGGGAGAAAGGGACTCCTGCTGGTCTTTGTATTCACCATGCTGTTCAGCGGCGGCTTAATCCCGACCTACCTGCTGATGCAGAACCTGAACCTGGTGAATTCCTTCCCCGTGCTCTTCCTGCCGGCGATGGTCAACGTCTATAACATGCTGATCATCAAAAACTACTTTGAAGGCCTGCCCGAGGAGTTGGAGGAATCGGCCAAATTGGACGGCGCGGGCAACATCCGGGTATTGTTTTCGGTCATGCTTCCCTTATCCTTGCCGGTTATGGCCACTATTGGATTGTTTTTTGCGGTAGCGTTTTGGAACGATTATTTCTCGGCGATGATTTACATTAGCGATCCGGCCATTAAACCGATGCAGCTCTATTTGAAGGAATTGCTGGTCTCTTCCAGCGGAGATTTTCTAAAGGACAACGTCGATGCCGCCATTAACACGACGCCGCAATCCATTCAAGCCTCCTCGATTTTGCTGGCGACCCTTCCGATCTTGCTGGTTTATCCTTTCCTGCAGAAGTATTTCGTGAAAGGCGTGCTGGTCGGTTCGATCAAAGGATGATGCGAAAACGCTTCTTAAAGTGGTTGCACTTAAAGGTGGTGATGCACGCGCTACATGGCTTGAGTGACGAATAGAGAAAACGCGATCTTAAGGAGGTTATTCATGATTAAGCTTCCAAAATCTGCGGTATTGGCCGCCATTCTTGGATTTGCCTTGGCTTTATCCGGTTGCGGCGGCGGAGGAAACATGGCGGATACGCCGGCGGCGCAGCCTTCGGACGGTATATCCACGACGCCTTCAGAAGAGACGAAGGGAGAGGGAACCGCGGGCAAACCGGATCTGCGCATGATCATGCAATATGGATTGTTTGATCCGAAAACCGAATACGTGGCCAAATACATCCAGGAAAGAACCGGATTTCATGTGGAGTATGAGCTGCTGCCTGCGGAGAATGCGGATGAGAAGCTGAACCTGATGGTATCCAGCAAGGAAAATTACGACATCGTAAAGCTGAATGCGGCCCAATTTTACAACCTGGCCTCGGCGGGAGCGCTCGAGCCGATGGATGAGCTGTTGGAGTCCCATGGGAATTACATTCAACAGTCGATCAAACCCGAGTCCTTCGCCAGTGCAACCATCGACGGGAAAATTTACGGAATCCCCGAGACCGGAGCGGGCGTCAGCATCGGTGAAGAGCTCGTGGTCAGAAAGGATTGGCTGGATGAGCTGGGCCTGTCGATACCGACGAACAGGGATGAGCTCTACACGGTGCTCAAAACGATCAAAGAGAAGAAAAACGTGATTCCGCTGACCATGAGCAAGGACTCCATTTACGGAGATATCGCCGCGACGTTTGGCGTTTACACGGATTGGAAGGAAGTGGACGGTCAGCTCATGCACCGGGCCGAGCAGCCCGAAATGAAAGAATACATCGCCTACATGAACAAATTGTACAAGGAAGGACTGCTGGATACCGAAACGCCGATCAATACCGCCCAGAAATCGATCGAGAAATTCTCCGGCGGCAGCGTGGCCATGTATAAGCTGGCTTGGTGGAACGCAGGTACGACGATCGCCGCATTGGAGAAAAACTTCCCGGAAGCCAAAACGACGATCATTCCTTATTTAAAAGGTCCGGACGGCAAAGCGGCCGTCGGAGCCAAAGCGAACACGACCTGGTACGTCGGCATTCTAAAATCCTCCAAAAATAAAGTAGCAGCCATGGAATTCCTGAATGCAAAGCTGGAGCCGGAGACTTTTAAAGGAATCGCTCTTGGCAAGGAAGGCGTTCACTATGAAGTGAAGGACGACAAGTATTACCCCATTCTGCCGATTTTCAACGATGAATTGAACAATGCCAGCAATTTCCTGACAGGCGTGGATGAAGAGAAATATCCGATTTATTGGCAGGCTCGCGTTCGCAAGGATCCCGTGCTTCAGGCTCATTTCGAAGCCTTTCAGAAGAACGCCGAAGGCCTCATCGTCGTGGACCCGATGTCGACGGCGCCGCCGATCGAAGCCGTTTCCAAAAACCTGCTGAAATTAACGACGCTGCTCGATGATAACGTCCTGCAGTTCATTTCCGGAGCAAAGCCGATTGAAGAGTATGACCAGTTCTTGGCGCAATGGAGAGCGGAGGGCGGGGCCGACATGGTCGCCGCGGCGAACGAATGGTTTCGATCCGCCAAATGAATCATGAATTCGATGGAAAAAGCAGTTGCCCTGGCAGCTGCTTTTTCAAAAGAGGGGGGATCTTGATGAATGGGGTGTTTCTGAGGCGGTTATCCTTGCTGCTCAGCATCTCCTTGCTGATGGCGCTGATCGTGCCTGTTGCCACGTCCGTATCGGCCGATGCCGGGCTGGCGCCGGAAGAGGGCGGGGGAATGCCTGACATAACGCCGGTCGAGTTCATTTCGGCGGACGGCGGGACGTCCCTCGGGTTCACGGACATCAATGTGACCGGTGCGCCGCTGGAAGCGAAAGATCATTTTCTGGCTTTATACACCAGCGGCGCTACCGTTACAAACTCCGTCTATGACCATGAGGTTTGGGTCCCGGAACGTCAGGTCGCCGTCGCGGTAGATGCGGGCGGGAGCGTGCAAAGCGTGGTGGGACCGAAAGACGATCCGCCGACCGCCTGGGATTCGGGCATGCTGCTGGCGATTCCGGAAGGAGGTTACGTGGTTCTGGCCGGCGGCCACGGTACGTGGGAGGAATCGCCCTATCAGCAAAACCTCTTCCGCCAATATAAGCCGGGAGACCGGGTGAAGCTGATGCGGGCCAGCGTGGAGGTCGCGGCGGCGGATTTTCTCCCGGAACAGCCCGATCCGGAGCCTGAACCTGAACCCGGACCTGTTCCCCCGGCCCCTGAACAACCCGATCCGGAACCCGAGCCCGATCCGGAGCCAGTTCTGCCGGAGTTGTACCTGATTACGGAAAATGAGACCGTCGTCGACATTCCGCTCGTCGAGGTTGCCGGTTTCGTCGCCAATTATTCCGAGGAATTGAACCTGAGCGTCTTGGTCAATGAAGAAGCGGTCGAACTTTCGGCAGAAGGGGTTTTTCGCATGAACGTCTATTTGAATCCCGGAGCGAACGCGATCACGGTGAAGCTGCTTCAAGCCGGGGAAGAGCTGCAGGCGCAGACGATCCATATTACGTATGAAGCCAATGCAAACCAGGATTACATCGAAGTGGAGGCGGCACCCAAAGATATCTCGATCGATATTGAAGGGCCGCGCAAAAAGATAGACTACGTGGATAAGGACGTGACGGGCGTGCCCAACATCGTCGCGATATTTACGAGAGATTATGGTTTATCCCTGGTGATTCCCCAGACGAACGTCGCCGTGCAGGTTGACGCCAGCAATCGGGTGCTGCAGGTGATCAATCCATCCATCGACGGCAAGCCCCCCGTATGGACCGGACCGACCAACCTTGAAATACCGGAAGACGGTTATGTGCTGATGGCCCAGGATAACAGTTACGCCGGCAATGACATCAAGCGCTTTCTGGCCGTAAACTTCAAGCCGGGAGACATGATCAAGCTGCGGAAGAACGGGGAGGTCGTCTCGGTTCGGGATCTGATGAGCGGTAACGGCCTGATTGCCCGGCTTCTGCTGGATAACCAACAGATGTATACGGTGACCGAGGGCAGCACGGTCATCGCGGGAAAGATCGAAAACATGGACGATACGTCCGCCATCCAGCTGTTGATGAACGGGAACGAAGTTCCCTTTAATCCCGACGGTTCATTCAGTTATGCCTACGCGCTGAACCAGGGGACGAATTATATCGAAGTCAAAGTCGTGAAAAACGGGATCGAACAGGATGGTCGTCAGCTGGCGGTGTTTGCCCGAGAAGGTTTTTCCCCGGAGAAAGAAGTCATTCTTTGGGTGGACCAGGCGTCCAATGCGAAAAAATTCAAGACCGGCGAGCAAGTTCTGGCCTTCCTGCAAAAGGCCAAGGATAGCGGCGTTACTTCCGTGGCGTTTGATGTGAAGGGCGTCGAGGGTTACGTGTCGTATAAGAAGAACGACTTAACCGGCAGGCCGTATGTCAGCGAAATTCAAGCTCCCGAGAAGGCGGGAGCCAGTCCGGACCTCGATTTGCTGCAGTTGTTTATTGACCACGGCCATGCCCTGGGCTTGAAGGTTCACGCGGCCGTAAACGTGTTTGCCGAAGGATCGATCGCCCATAACGAGTTTGCCGTGCTTAACGATCATCCGGACTGGGAGGAGCGCGTATATTTCGCGGAGAACAACGGCGAGATCAAGCGCCTGCGCGAAAGCGCGAAGCAGGGCTTGGTCGCTTTCGTCAACCCGGCTAACGAGGAGGTTCGCGATTACCAGCTCAAAACCTTTGAAGAGATCATCAAAAATTATGAGGTGGACGGCGTCGTGCACGACCGCGGACGATACGACAACGAAGGAGCCGACTTCAGCGAGGAGACGAGAGTCAAGTTCGAGCAGTTTTTGCAAAGCCGGGGCAAGCGGCTGGTCCAATGGCCGAACGACGTTTTTTATTATGAAAACAACGTGAGGGTGGACGGCCCGCTGATTCAGGATTGGTGGGAGTTCCGTTCGGGCACCATCCAGAGCTTCTTCGCCGAAGTGAAGTCACTGGTGGATTCTTATGAGGCTCGGTCCGGAAGAAAGATCGAAGTATCCTCCTATGTCGGATCCTGGTATGAAACGTATTATTTGAACGGGGTGAACTGGGGAAGCAAGAACTTCCGGTTCCATCCTGCGCTGAACATGCCGGACGAATCCGTGTATACGCCGGAATATTACGATACCGGCTATATCGAGTATTTGGATTTTCTGATGATCGGCGCCTATCAAACGACTAGCCAGGAGATCCAGAAGTACATTACGCTCGGCAACATCGTCACCAACGGGGAAATACCGTTGTATGCGGGAATCGCGCTGAACAATGTCCAGGCGCCGGCGATGCAGCGCGAGGTATTCCAGGCGGGCTTGAAATCGACGAACGGGTTGATGCTGTTCGACGCCTCCCAAATCAACTGGGCGATCGCCAAGGCGGCGCTGCAGGACCGCGAATGGGTGAAAGACTATCAGCTCGGCATGAGTTTGCCGGGAAGCCCGGAATCGTTCCTGGAAGGCCATTATTACAACGTGAACCGGGTGGAGGGCAACATTAACGTCATGACGGAGGCCTTCGGTTATTCCACCGGCACGAATCGTTTCGGCGTCGAGGTGGTTGTGGATAACACGGGGGAAGTGACCCGCGTCGTGAACCGGAAACAAGCCATCAACTGGAGCTGGGGGGCCACGGAAGAGAACAATAGCGTCATTCCGTCCGGCGGTTTCGTGATATCGGCGATGGATCCTTCGGGCACGAGAACCAACCGCCAACTCGTGGCGAATGCTTACGATGCGGGGAATCAGGTTCGGGCAGCGGTGTTAAGCGGCCTCATGGATGACGAAGCGCGGGAGACCCGGGAGAGCCGGTTCCCGTTGGAAGGTTTGGTGGAAGTGCTCGGACCGGGCACGGCTGCCGTGAAGGTAAACGGCGAACCTGCGGCAGTATCTCCATCAGGAACCTTTACTGCCCTTATCCCGTTAGCTACGGGCGTCAATACCATCACGGTCGATGTTTACGTGGATGACCTCAAGACGAATAGCAAAACGGTGCAGATCATTCGGACTTCGACCGGCGACGGCGGCTCGCAGCCCGCCCATTCGGGTTCGCCCGACGGGGGCCAGGGATCGACGCTGCCGCCGGTGAAGCCGGAGCGGTTAAGCATGAAGAAGGAAACGGACGTGAACGGGCAGACCCTTTTTACCGCAACGGCCCATGAAGCGCGGATGCTGGAGGAGGTGGAAAGCCTTCGCAAGCTGCCGGCAGCCTCGCAGAAGTTGAAATACGGCTTAAGCGAGAAGGCCGATATTGCCGTGCTTCGTCTCCCCGTCCAGGGGTTGCTGGCTGCCGTGAAAGACTTGCCCGGAGGCGACATTGTGGTAGAAACTGCGTTAGGGCGATTGGAATTGCCTTTGCCGACGCTGATCGAACCTTTGGAACAGCGGGGATCGGCCCAAAGCCTGCAGATTCGCATCGGCATCGCTTCGAAGGACCGGGAAGACCGGGCCGGCAGCTTGCTGCCGGGTCAGGCTTCCAAGCTTGGAGTCTCGCTGGATATCGCCTTTGATTGGGAGCCTGGCGGAGGCGCTTCCTCCTTACCGGCGTTTGAAGGAAGGGAGGCGATCTTTACCCGGTCGCTGACGGGCGTCGTCGACGCGGCGACGACAACGGTTCTGCGAACGGCTCGGCTTTCGGATCGGGCCGCTTTCGTGCCTGCGCTGATCGAGCGTTCCAACGGCAAATCCCTGGCCGTATTCAGGGTTCAAGAGAGCGGTGTCTATTCCGTAATCTCCCATAAGAAGAACTTTACGGATATGAACGGCCATTGGGCGGGCCAAGACGTTTCGCTGCTGGCCTCCAAAACGGTCATTGAGGGAGTCGGCGATACCCGATTTGGTCCGAATGACCCGGTTACAAGAGCGCAATTTACGGCCATGCTCGTCCGTGCGCTCGGCTTGAAGCAGCAAGGAGCCGAAACGGGGTTCGGGGATATCCGGCCGGGCGAATGGTATGCGGCTGCCGTAGCGGCAGCGGTGGAGCATGGGCTGATCGAGGGATATGGCGATGGAGGCTTCCGCCCGAACGATCAAATCACTCGCGAACAGATGAGCGTCCTGCTCGTGCGAGCTTTGAAGCTTGCCGGGGGCGACGCCGGAACAGGGAACCCGAGCACCGCGCTTGCGGGTTTCATGGACCGCGGCCAAATCGCGGCATGGTCTGAAGCCGCCGTGGCCGATGTGCTGCAATCGGGGCTCATGCAAGGCCGCTCGGCTGACGCGTTCGCTCCAGACGCGCCAGCCACGCGCGCCGAAGGAGCGGTCGTCATCGCAAGAATGCTGCGGATGGCGGGATATATCAATTAGCAAAATGCCAGCCTTTGGACGGTGATGCCGTCCTTAGGCTGGCATTATCATTTTTTTGCGGATTACACCGGACGCAGCTTCGGCCATTGCAGCTCAAGCCCCTGATTGACGAGCCGCTGCTGAAAACCGGAAAGGGCCTCTTCATCATTACGGACATCCGTAGGCAGCATGCGGTGGTCGAGACAATAGCTGACGCAATGCCCGGCGGCCTCGCCGATGTTCCATTCCACGGGATGAAGCCGGTAGCAGCCGTTGGTGATATGGGTCACCCCGATGTTTTTGCCGGCGGCCAGCACATTTTGCACCCGCTGCGGGATCAGGCTGCCGAGCGGAATTTGAAAGGGCAGGGACGAAATATCGATATAGGGTCGGTTGCCCGTGCTCGGATGCAGGTCGATCCGGTAACAACCGATGCCCACGGAATCGTGGAATGCTTCAGCGGTGCCGTCAGGGCGGGACGCTGTAGCGACATGCTGTTCCAACACCGTGAATTCGGCCCGGATTCTTCGGGACTCCCGGATATAGGGGGACATCGCCAGACCGTCCCCGGTTCCGACGACGTCGGGACGAAGACGCAGCCCCGGGTACCCCTGTCCGCCGTCCGGACGCGGAGCTTCGGTTTGCAGCCAATACAACAAGGACAGGCTCAGTTGTTTGGCCCGATGAATATGCCTGGCGGCTTCTTCCTCCGGTACATCGATGATGGAGCCCAGCCAGTAATCATTTTGCGGCCAGTTGACCAGAGAAAGGGGACGAAGGGCCAAGCTGTTCTCAAAGTGCTTGGGATCCATGATTTGGCGGTATTGAAAAAGCGGAAATTTATCGTACCCCGGAAATATTTCGTAGTCGACCGGCTCATTCGTGGAGGGCCGCAGAGCGGATAAGCTCAGTAGTCTATCCGGCCAGAAATCGGGTTGATACTGCCGCCAAAAATCATACATTTCGGGTTTATCGATGAGATGCTCTTCATTCTCCAGATAGTCTGCGGCAAAGCATAACGTAAAGCCTTGCATATCCTGCGGCAGCGCATCGCCATCCACGGCGTGGGGCTCGCCGGTTTGGGACTTGGATTCCGCGCCGGTGACATACTCGATGCCCGCCAGCGGCAGCAGATCGCCGAGCTCGGTGGCGTCGATAAAGAACGGAGCCCGGAGCACGATTTGATCCCGGCTTTCGAGATGCCTTACCGTTACGCTAGTCACGGAGTCCCCGTTCATTTCTGCTCGCTCGGCCCGGAATTTGTGCAAAATGATCAACCTTCCGCTGTGGATATACGGGGCGAGCATCTGATGCAATACGGCTAAGGCGGCCCGGGGTTCATGGCATAGCCGGCTGACGATGCCGCTGCCGGGATTGAGATGGGGGATGTCCCTTGCTTGGGATGTCATCGGAAAGTGCTTCCGATAATATCTCCGGACGCCTTCGCGGAATTTCCGGTAGCTGCCCGTACAGCCAAAATACTCGATCCAGGGGTGTTCGTCCGGCGGTACCGCTTGACTGGTCAGCTGTCCGCCGATCCAGGCGGTTTCTTCCGTCATGATGACGGTTATGCCCGATGCCGCAGCCGCGAGCGCGGCGGCGGTTCCGCCCGTACCGCCCCCGAGGATGACGAGATCGGCCTGCATTTCACGCCTCAATTCATCCATCTCCTTTAGTTTTATTTCGAGTAAGTTCCTGATCGGAATGACTGCATTCATTGTAGAGGGTATAGGAAGGGAAATGTACGGGAGGCAGGTGACCTTTTTTGGTAAAATGATGCGTTTTATCCCTCTGCCGACATCGTTTGCGATCTATATCGGTTATGCTAAAGTCATAGATACGTTCACCGGGAGGTAGGGAGAATGGCCAGTTATTGGGCGAAGCCGAATATTGCGGAATACAACCGCCAAGGAATCGTATATTTCTCTTCGGAACTGGAAATGAGGAGGGGACTTCCCTGCAAAATGTACCGGATCACCGAAGAAATCGGGAGCCTGTCGGATCATATGCATGACTATCTGCAAATCTGGTACGTCAGCAAAGGGGAATTCGTCCATTCCCTGTACGGGCAACGATATCGGATGGTTCAAGGAAATATATTCGTGATCCCTCCTTACGGCATACACCGGGTTGACATCGTGCCGGGCAAGGAGCTGGAAGTTCTGGGCTGCGAATTCATGCCCGCCTTCATTAATGAACGGCTTGAAGAAACGACGGCTGAGGAAGGCTTGTTTGATTTCGCCTATCTCGAGCGTTTCCTCGCCCCCGAAGAGTGGGTACCGCTAAAAATTGCATTAACCGGGCACGGCGGCTTGGCCGCAAAGGATCTGTTATCCGAAATGCTGGAGGAGTATACGAAACAAGAGCCCTTCTTCGTGCTTCTGCTCAAAGCGAATCTGCTAAAACTGCTGGCCCTTCTGAATCGGGAGCATGCCCGCTTGGAACATGCCAAACCGGCAAGCGCAACCGGGCATCCATACCGCGAACCCATTCTGGAATCGGTGCAATATATCCACGACCATTACGACCAGCCTCTGGGGTTGGCTGAGGTATGCGCCCGTTCGATCATGTCCCGGACGAATTTCTGCCGCCGGTTTAAGCAGGTCACGGGCCGTACCTTCAGCCAATACGTATCCAATTACCGGGTCCGCATAGCCATGCGGCTGCTTGCCGAGCCGGGGACGAGCGTCACCGAGGTCTGCTACAAGGTCGGATTTAACGAGCTTTCCTATTTCTGCCGCACGTTCAAGAAATATACCGGTACCACGCCGGCTTATTATCGAGAGAATGCTTTTAAGACCAAAGCGTAAAGCCCGGCCGTTTCCTGTGTACGATAATCCAACAATCCGGCACGATAGTGAAATCGAAATAGGCTTTCCCATGCTATACTTGATCGCAAGCGACGATAAGAAAAACGTCTATCGACGTACATACAAAGTAGACAGACCGCGTTTAGAGGTAGTTTTTCTTGCGATATCAGGAAGCCAAAGCTCCGAAGTTTATACTTTCAGACATCTAAAAAAAGGCTTGGATGCCGTGCACGATCATTCTGCGATTTTGGAGGAGAAGCGATGAACAAAATTACCACTGCCGTCATCGGTTGCGGCACGATTGCGAACAACGCCCATATCCCCGGTTACATAGCTAATCCGGATGCCGAAATCAAATATTTCTGCGATATCCTGAAGGACAGGGCGGAGGCGGCCGTAGCCAAATACGAATGCGGCCGGGCCATCGAGGATTACCGGGAGATTCTTGACGATCCGGAGGTCGACGCGGTTTCCATCTGTACGCCGAATGCCGATCATGCTTCCATCGCCATCGATTTCCTGCGGGCGGGCAAGCATGTCCTGTGCGAGAAACCGGCGGCCCGTACCTATTCGGAAGCCCTGGAAATGCAGAAGGTCCAGCATGAAACGGGCAAGACGCTGAATATCGGCGTCGTCAACCGGTACAGCGAAAGCGTCAACCGGATTCGAACCATGATTCGAAACGGCGATCTTGGCGAGTTATATCACGTGTATGCCAGCTTCCGCTCCCACCGTTCGATTCCCGGACTGGGCGGCGCTTTTACGACAAAAGCCATCGCCGGCGGCGGCGCGCTGATCGATTGGGGCGTTCACTTCCTCGATATCGTCATGTACTGTACGGGCGATCCGAAGCCGTTAACCGTATCCGGCCAGGCTTACTGCAAGCTCGGCAAAGACATGGAGAACTATGCCTTCCTCAAAATGTGGGCAGGACCGCCGAAATACGACGGCACTTATGATGTGGATGACTTCGTGACGGCTCTCGTGCGCACCGAAGGTCCGACCATTTCCCTGAACGGCGCATGGGCGCAAAATATCGGCGCCGAAGAAATGTTCATCGACTTCCTTGGCAATAAAGGGGGCATTCGTTTGAATTACGGGGCAGACTTCACGTACTACACCTCGGCGGACGGTGCCTTGACGGAGACAACGCCGAAGTTCAATTCCGGCAATATGTATCAGAAGGAGATCGACAGTTTCATGGAATGCGTACAAACCGGGGAGAAGCAGCCGTCCCATATCGATACGGTCATCTTGTCTTCGCAGATCATCCAGGCCATCTACGATTCTTCCGACATGGGGAAGGAGATTTCCATCCTATGAAAAAAATCGGATTTATCGACCTGCACCTGGATCAATTCCATGCCGATAAATACCCCGGATGGATCGAGCAGGCTTCGGCGGGTGCCATGAAGGTCGCATACGCCTACGGGAAACGGGACAAAGAAAACGGACGCACGAACGAGGCTTGGTGCAGGGAACGGGGGATCGAGCTGCTGCCGACGATTGGCGAGGTCGTCGAGCGAAGCGACTATCTGATCGTGTTGTCTCCCGACAACCCGGAGTTTCACGAGGAATTGTCCCGGCTGCCGCTAGCGTCGGGAAAGCCGACTTATATCGATAAGACGTTCGCTCCGGACCGGGAGACGGCCGTTCGCCTATTCGATCTGGCCTCGGCGCACGGAACGCCGATGTACTCGACGTCCGCGCTCCGTTTTGCCGGCGAATATGCGCAAGTGGATCCCGAAGGCATCCAAACCATCAGCAGTTGGGGACCCGGCGCTTTCGCCAATTACTCGATCCATCAAATCGAACCCGTGGTTAGCTTGATGGGAGCCCATCCGTTAAGTGTGATGTATACCGGAACGCCGGGTTCTCCCGCCCTGCTGATCGATTTCGGTGCAGGCCGCCGGGCCTCGATTCATCACCTTGGGGATAACTGTCCATTTACGATCGGCATCAAATATGATAACGGCAACTTCGCGCAAGCCACCGCCAATTCGAATTTTTTCGAAGCATTTATTCGGAACCTGGTAGACTTTTTCGAAACCGGCAAGCCGGTCGTCGACTCCGCCGAAACCATCGCGGTCATAACCATCATCGAATATGGCTTGAAAGCGGCTGAAACGCCTGGCGTATGGGTGGATCTGCCTAACTAATGAATTCTATAGGGGTGCATTTATATGTTGCTGCGCAAGGATGTACACCCTTCAACTTGAAGGCAGTCGCTTGTATAATAAGGTTAAGAAGCTCAGCGCGTAAAACGCCCCGGCCTAAGATAAGAGCGACTTAGGCCGGGGCGTTCCGGCTATGTTTTGCACAAAGGGAAATGGAGTGGAGCGCATGGAAACCGTTATCCAATATTATGACAATTATGACGAATCCGCCAGATTAACGACGGACAACGCCCGGAAACTTGAGTTTATGACGACGACGCATATTTTGGACAAATACATAACCGGCGGTGCCGATATTCTTGATCTTGGAGCGGGCGGGGGGATTTATACCTTTTATTATGCCGACAAGGGGAACAAGGTTGTTTCGACGGATATAACGCCTAAGCATGTCGAGGCTATTCAATGCAAAGCCGATTTGCATCGTTATCCTAATATTACGACGCATATCCTGAATGCGGTGGACCTTTCCCGTTTTGATGCGGAGAGATTCGACGTCGTTTTATGCCTGGGGCCGATGTATCACCTCATGGATCCGCGCGATCGGGACGCCTGCCTCAGCGAATGCTTACGAGTGCTGAAACCGGGTGGGATACTGGCGGTCGCCTATATCAACAAATATTTTACCGTACCGTATCTTATCAAAAGCGATCGCAGATATTTGGATGAGGAATGGATTTCCCACGTAATCGAGCAGGGAAGAAGCGTTCCTACCGAGACGGATGCTTTCTTGAAATTGGCCCAATTCCTCGCTCCGGATGAAATCGAAGGTTTGTTGGAACCGTATGGCGTTGCGAAGCTGGATCATGCGGCCACGGACGGAATAGGCATTTTCATGCGGGAAACGATAAATCAACTGAGTGAAGAAGAATACGGGCTATGGGTAAAATATCATCTCGCAACGTGTTCGGAACCGTCCTTGCTGGGAGCCAGCAACCACGGATTATACGTATGCCGCAAATAGGCATTTCCGGATGCCCGATTCCCGCTTCATCCGGATGAACAAAGGTCTTTTCTCTTCCCGGCACTATCGGCTAATGGAGCCGTGCATCGTTTCGGGTTGCCGGCTCCGTTTTCGATCCTTCCAATACCATTGCAGCGCGGACATGGCGCAGATCATAGAGATGACGAGGAACAGCAGCGCCCATACCATCGCGGGCACGCCCGTGAGCTGAGCCAGATTGGCCGCATCGCCGGCCTGGCTTGGATGGGTCAGGGCTCGCAGCAGCAGGGTGGCCGGTCCCATGACCGATTCCTCCAAACATAGAAAGGCCAGCAGCAAGTAATAAAAATTCCGAATGCGTCCGCCGATGAGAAGAAACAACGCATTAACCACGATAAACGCGATTAGCCACCCCAAACCGTATCCCGATCGTACGAAAAGGAGAATGGACGCGAGCGCCAGCCCGCTGATGACCGCGAGTCCCGCCGCTTGCTTTTGCCGGGAATAGCCGTAAAACAGCGCCATCGCAAACAAGGAAGCCGTGACATAACCGGCCAGGGACACCGCCAATTGGCTCCAGCCCGAGGTCAGCACCGAATAGGTGACCCCGCTGTGGTCGGGATTCAGTTCGATTCGAAGCACCCGGCCCGACATCAGCAGGGTCGCGACGGCATGGCCAAGCTCATGGACCATCGTGTCCAGCATGCGGAACCAGTCGGAGAACGGAACCAGCCTCGTCAGTAAAGCAGCCCCAAGCAGAAACAGCAAGGCCTTCAGCCATTTGTTCAATGGAATCCCCCACCCTTTCTCCATTTAGCAGTTGCTTTTTATTATACGGGAGAGCAAAATAGTATTCAAAAAGCGAACAAGCTTTCGGTTTGATGGTATAATGGAGTCATAATGGAGGACTATGGACGATGAGCGATGGAACGGACAAACGCGACTTTGTCGATGTACATAGCAGAGAACACGGGCAGCGGACGGGACGGGAGCGCCGGCTGACGTTTGCCGAGCTTGAGCTAGGCATGCCGGAGCCGAAGCAAGCCGCGGAGCCGGTCAGCCGCGTGGTCGCGCCGGATCCTTGGGAGCGAAACCTCGATTGGCGGCAGGACTTCCGTTATGTCTCCCGGGAGCAGCAGTTCGTCCTGAAGGCCAAGGAGCTGGAGACGGCTTCCGCGGCTTATGCGGAGTTCGTGCCCTTTCAAACCTACTGGCCGACCTATGACCAGATGCAGCCCGGTCAATTGAAATGGTATCTGTTCTGGCGGGAGGAGGTTCGGTCGGGGCGCTGCCCGGATACGGATTTATCCTACCTGTTCGTTTTCCTGTACGAGCTGATCCACGGGATCGGCTGGTCGGTGCCTGCGGAAGGGTATGTCTTGATGGAGCGGGTTTGGCGGAACTACCGGGAGCGGTATCCCAAGCTGGACACGTACGTCCGCGAATGGATGTACGATTTCGCCTTGGTGCATAACCTGGAGGAACGGCCCGCCTGGCCGCTGCACAAGCTTCCGCATAATCTGTCCCCGGCGCTGAAGGAGCTGGAATGGGGACGGAGGTTTACGGCGGAGCCGCTGGAGCTCAGCTGGGAACTGCTGCTGCTGCTGATCGACTACGACGTGCAGAAGAGCCGTTTCTATGCGGAGCAAGGTCGCAAGGAACTGCGGACCTATGCGCCGAAAGCGGTAGCGCTGGTCGACGGATATTTGGCCAAGGCGAAAGGGAGCCGAATCCTGGAGCTTCATATGCCGCGCGAAAAAAGGGAGCCCCGCTATCTGTTCCGCAGCGCCGTGTACGATCACGGCCTGTATGGCCGCACCAAAACGGTAACCGTGCTGCCGATCAGCGAATATCCTCCTTTTCGCGCTTATATAACGCAGCTGGTCCGGCTGACGGAGAATAAGCTGCGGGAGCTGTACGGGTTCAAGGGCAAGTTGCGCGGCATCGAGGTGGAGCCGGAGATCGATCGGCTGATCGACCGTTTTCTGCGCAAGGAGTTTGAACAACGGCGCGCCGAGGAAGCGAAAGCCCGGGCCCCCAAGGTGAAGATCAGCGCGGCCAAACTGCGCAAGCTGAAGCAGGAATCCGACGAAGTGCGGGACATGCTGTTGGCGGAGGAATTAACTTTGCCTTTTGCGGCTGGGGATGCCGGCGATTCGGAGCTGCCGGCGGGTCTGCCGTCCGGGACGAAACCGGCCGGGTTCGGAAAGGAACAAGCGGCCGGGGAGTCCGGTCAGGCGGTGCGGAGCTCGCGCCGCGGGAAAGCTGCGGACGAGCCGGTGCAAGCGGAGCTTGATTTTGAGCGGGGTTGGCAAGAGCTCGAGGAAGAAGAAACGCCGGGGCAGGAAGAGACCGCAACGCCGGCGTCGGTCGAGATGCCGTTCAGGAAGCCGGATGCGCAGGTGGAGCCCAATATGCCTACGCCTGCGCCGACCATGGCGGCGGTTCATGAAGAGCCGGAGACCGTTCAGGAGCCGCCGTCCGTCTGGCACGGGCTGTTCGCCCGGCTCGCAGAGGCCCATGTGCAGATGCTCGCCGCATTGCTGGGCGGCAGCAATGCCGCTAAGCGGCAGGCCATCGCCGAGCAGGCCGGTTCCATGCCGGAGCTGCTGCTGGACGAAATCAACGAGCTGGCGATGGAGTTGCTCGGCGATCTGCTGATCGACGGGGACGAGATCACGGAGGAATACCGCGAAGAACTTCATCAACGGCTTCCAGATAAGCGTTAACCTAATTGAAGGCTCAGATTTCTATGAGGTGATATACGATGAAACCCATGCAAATTCCCAAGCGGCTCACCACGGCGCTGGTTAATTCCCTGACGGCCGGGGTCGTGCCGCGGGTCGGGCTGGAGCATATCGCGGTAGGCCGCAAACCGGAGGTGGCGTCGATCCTCCAGGATATGGACAATATCGCGGAGGGCGGGGCGGCTTTTCGCCTGATCACCGGTAGGTACGGGAGCGGCAAAAGCTTCCTGCTCCAGATGATCCGCAACTACGCCATGGACCGCGAGTTCGTGGTGGCCGACGCGGATCTGTCCCCGGAGCGCCGTCTGGTCGGCACGAAAGGGCAGGGTCTGACCACCTACCGGGAGCTGATGATGCATTTGTCCACCCGGACGAGACCGGATGGCGGGGCGCTCGAAACGATGCTGCAAAAATGGATCGCCGCCCTCCAGCAGGAGCAAATGCAGGCCACCGGCCTGCGCCCCGGCGATCCGCAGCTTCATGACGCGGTCGAGCTGCGGATTTACGCGGTGACGAACGAGATGCAAAGCCTCGTGCACGGATTCGACTTCGCGAAGGTGCTGGCGGCGTATTGGTCGGGGTACAAGCTCGGCGACGACGACCGGAAAGCGGCGGCGCTGCGCTGGCTGCGCGGGGAGGTCCCGACCAAAACGGAAGCCCGCCAAGAGCTTGGGGTCGGCGTCATCATCGACGATGACAATTGGTACGATTATATGAAGCTGTGGGCGGAATTTGCGGTGCGAATCGGCTATAAAGGCCTGCTGCTGTTCATCGATGAAGGCGTGAACTTGTACAAGATCACGAACAGCGTCTCCCGCCAAAGCAACTACGAGAAGCTGCTGACGATGTTCAACGACACGATGCAGGGCAAAGCGCAGTACCTGGGCATCTATCTGGGCGGGACGCCGCAATTCGTGGAGGATGAACGCCGGGGGCTGTTCAGCTATGATGCCCTGCGCTCGCGGCTGATGGACGGACGTTACAGCAGCGGGACGCGGCGTTCCTACACCTCGCCGATCCTGAAGCTGGACATGCTGTCGCATGAAGAGATATTGATCCTGCTGCAGAAGCTGCGGGATATTCATGCGATGCATGCCGGCTATGAAGCGCGGTTGACGGACGAGCAATTGATCGCCTTCATGCAGGCGGCGGTGAACCGGCTGGGCGCCGAGGAGCTGCTGACGACCCGGGAGGTCGTGCGGGACTTCATGGACGTGCTGCATTTGCTGCATCAGCATCCGGAGCTGTCGTTCGAGGAACTGATGGGCGAACGGGAGCAGGATGCCGCGGCCGCCGGGACGAGCGGCAAGCAAGCGTCCGGGGACGAGCTGGACGACTTTTTGGCGGAGTTCGATCTATGAGCGGTCCGAACGCTTTTTCCCGGCTGGCTCCGTTCATTCAGGAATACGTCTACCGCAAAAAATGGGATGCGCTGCGCGAATCCCAGGTCGAGGCCTGCCGGGTGCTGTTCGATACGCCGCATCACCTGCTGATCGCCTCGGGCACCGCTTCCGGGAAGACGGAAGCGGCCTTCTTCCCGGCGCTCACGGAGCTGTACAACCGGCCGTCCGAATCGGTCGGCATTTTGTACATCGGACCGCTGAAAGCGCTGATCAACGATCAGTTCGAGCGGGTCACCGAACTGCTGCGGGAGGGGGAGGTGCCCGTCTGGCACTGGCACGGCGATGTGTCGCAAGCGGAGAAAACCAAGCTGATGCAGCGGCCCTCCGGCGTGCTGCAAATTACTCCGGAGTCGCTGGAGGGGCTGCTGATGAATCGCCCGAATGCGATTCCGGCGCTGTTTCACGACCTGCGTTACATCATGATCGACGAGGTGCACGCCTTTATGGGGGCGGATCGGGGCATTCAGGTGCTAAGCCAGCTGACCCGGCTGGAACGGATGGCCTCCTGCGCGCCAAGGCGGATCGGCTTGTCGGCCACGTTAAGCGATTACGATACCGCGGCGCGTTGGCTGGGAGCCGGCACGCCGCAGCCGGTGGAGGTCGTCTCGCCGCCCGGCGGGCGGAAACTGAAACTGTCCGTGGAGCATTTTTCGCTCCCGGGCGCCCGGAACGAACGGGAGGCCGAGCATCTGGAACTGGCCAAGCAGAATTATTACAACTACGTCTACGACCATACCCACCGAAAAAAAGCGCTCGTCTTCACCAACAGCCGTTCGGACGCCGAGCTGACGACGCTGGAGCTGCGCCGGATCGCCGCGAAGCGGGAGGAACGCGACGTGTTCCATGTCCATCACGGCAGCATTTCCGCGATGCTGCGGGAGGAGACCGAGGCCGCGCTGCGCTCCGGCCCCGGACCGGCGGTGGCCGCGGCGACGGTGACGCTGGAGCTGGGCATCGACCTCGGCGAGCTGGAGCGCGTCATCCAGCTCGGAGCGCCGTACAGCTGCTCCAGCTTCGTGCAGCGGCTGGGCCGCTCCGGCCGCCGGGGCGACCAGGCGTCAGAGATGATGTTCCTCTGCGCGGAGGAAGAGGACGAGGAGGCTCAGCTGCCCGCGCGGATGCCGTGGATGCTGCTGCGCGCCATCGCCGTCATCGAGCTGTATCTCCGCGAGCGCTGGGTGGAGCCGGTGGACGTGCGCAAGAAACCGGTCGGCGTGCTGTACCACCAGACGATGAGCACGCTCAAAAGCATCGGCGAAGCGGAGCCGGGCGAATTGGCGCGGGCGGTGCTGACGCTGCCTTCTTTTCGCGGGATCGATCCCGAAGAGTACAAGGGGCTGCTGCAATACTTGCTGCAAACCGACCATATCCAGCAGACGGAGGAAGGTACGCTGATCGTCGGGCTCGGCGGGGAGAAGGTGGTGAACAACTTCCGCTTTTACGCCGTGTTCAAGGATGATGAAGAGCATGTCGTTTACAACGGCTCGGAGGAGATCGGCAGCATTACGACCGTACCGCCGCCGGGCTACTGCTTCTCGTTGGCCGGGAAGCTGTGGAAGGTGGAGGAAGTGGACAACAAGCATAAAGCGGTGTATGTGAAGTCCTCCCGCGGCAAAGTGGATACGTTATGGCTTGGGGCGGGCGGCGATGTCCATACCCGGGTGATGCAGAAAATGCGTCAAGTGCTTGAGGAGCATACACTGTACCCGTATTTGGCTCCCGGCGCGGCCAATCGTTTGGAGCGGGCGCGCCGGCTGGCCCGCGAGAGCGGGCTGCTGCGTAGCGCGGTAATCCCGGCGGGCGGCGATTCGCTGTTCGTGCTGCCTTGGGCGGGAAGCAAGCAGTTCCGCACGCTGGAACGGATGCTGAAGCATCAGTTGAGCGAGCCGATGGGACTGCGCCAGGTGGTCCCGATGGAGCCGTATTATATGGTCGTGGCCGGCAGAGCCGGTGCCAAGGAACTGCTCGCGGGCATCGAGGGCGAATTGGCGGGGGACCCGAATCCGGAGGCGCTGCTGGATGCGGCGGAGGCCCCTTACCTTGGCAAATATGACGAATTCGTCCCTCCCGAACTGGTTCGGCGCGCTTTTGCCGTGGATGGGCTGGATTTGCGGGGATTGACCGAAGCGCTGCGGAAATGGGATGAAGAGAAAGGGGATTGGGATTAAACATGACGGCAAAAACGAAAATCGCCGCTCCGCAGCTTCCGGGAGATTTGGAGGAAGCCCAGTGGGAAGAATTGCTGGAGGATGCGGATCATGAGTTGTTGAAACGAACGCTGTCCGGCGTGCATTTTGAACAAGAGGTGCTGGATAAATGCATTCTGGCCAAGGTGCAGCTCCGCGGCTGCTCCTTCGCGAACACGAAGTTCGAGCGTCTGGATCTGACGGACGTCGTGCTGGAGAATTGCGATTTGTCCAATGCCGCGCTTAGCGGCGTCATCCATCGCGTGCATTTCAAGGATTGCAAAATGATGGGGTTGAGCCTGTCCAAAGCGAACCTTGGGTCCGTGACGTTTGAAAATTGCATGATGAATCTGAGCGATATGGTCGAGGCTTCTTTGAAACAGGTGAGGTTTACCGGTTGCTCCTTGCAGCATGCGAATTTTTACGGCTGCAAGTTCAAGGACATCGAGCTGGAGGACTGTGATCTGAATGAGGCGGATTTCAACGACACCTCGCTGAAAGGGATAGATATCAGCACCTGCACCTATGAAAGGGTGGATATCCCCTCGTATGCTTTGGCAGGATGCACGGTGTCGCCGGCGCAGGCCATCGGCTTTGCCAAATTGCTAGGCTTGAAGGTAAAATAAATGAAATGATCTGTAATCCCTAAACACCCCCACCAAGACGAGCGATCGATGGCGGGGGCGTTTTTGCGTCATGCCAGTTCCAGCACCATCTTGTAATTGCCCGGTTCCGCACGGAAACCGAGGAGGTCGCGGTTGATCCGCAGCATGGGGCGGTTCATCGAATCGTTATGCGTTCGCAGGTAGGGGACGCCGCAACGTTGGGCGGTTTGGATGGCGAGCATTTTTAGCGCCAGCGCCAAATGGCGGCCGCGGTATTCGCGGAGTACGCCGGTATATTCGTGATACATCGCTTTCGTTTGTTCGTTTTGCAGCAAGGTCACGACGCCGACATAGCGATCCCCGTCCTTGGCGATGTGGATCCATTCGGGACGCACGCCGGTTTGCCCGATGCTCCATTTCTTCCATTCTTCGAACCAAGGGAAGCTTTCCGAGTAACCGGGAATGTCCTCATGGGTGATTCGGTACAGCTCATGCAGCTTGCGTTCGTTTGTCTCCCCGGTTTCATCGGCCAACGTGACGAACTCGATGCCGGACCGCCGCGCCTCATCGATGGCGTCCGGCAGCAAGGCGCCTTGGAAGGAGGCCAAATCCAGCACGGATTCAAACGTGTGGCGTTCCTGCACATACCCCCGGTGCTTGGCAAAAGCGAGCGAAGCCGCATCGTTTTCTCTCATGTAAATGATGAATCGGGAGGCTTTGACGTCCTTGGCCCATTGCCGGATCTCTTCGTATAGGGCTTTGCCGACCCCGTTACCCCGGCTTTCCGGCTGAACGATTAGCGTAAACAACAGGTTTCCGGGCTCCGTCCACGGAGCGCGCCATACATATGCATAACCGATGACTTGCTGGTTTTCGTCTTCGGCCACCCATTTGGGATGATCCCAGCCCGTCAGCTTGCCTTCTTCATTGTAATCCAGCTGACCCGGCGGAATTTGGGCGTCTTCTTCCTGCAGTCGTTCCGCAGTAGTCGGCTCCGACATCACCAGATTGACAAGACGAGCCGCCGCCGCATAATCATCCGGCTTTCTCATTTTACGAATCGTAAACTTCAGCATTTCATAAACCCCCGTCCACATATTAGTTCCTACGGCTATTATCTCATGCCGGGGGACTTTCGGGAGGGTAAGGTTTGGATATAAAATAAAGATTACATCACTCAAAACGCAATGCAGAGAAAACAACTAGTGGAAGGTTCCTAAAATAACTTTAACATGGCGGGGCGGCTCTTCGGGTTGGGAAAACAGCCAAAGTTAGCGCGCTGAAAAACTCAGGTGAAAATATAAGGGGAAAAAATGGCGCTATTTCGGCGATATCCCTGATTTTGCGTGAAATAGAGGAGATTTATGGCGCTATTTTTTCGAGTCGCCGGGAAATGGCCGCTTTTCGCACTGTTTATTGGAAAATAAGGCCCAAAAGTTCCCCTATTAGTGATAAACAGGCTCAGATCCGAAAAATAAGACCATAAAATTCCGCTATTTATATGAGGGTGGATTTGAACCTAATCCCGATGGCACCTTTTCGTCGCCTCCGGAATTGGAGGTCTTGAGCTAAAGGAGGAACTAGCCGTATTTATCAGAAAGTATACCAAGTCCATCCGGAACGGTTACAGGAATTTCGCCAGGTCGTCTTTCTTTTATTTAGAAATATTACACAAAAGCGAAACCTTGTTATAGGCAAAATTTCACAACTGCTAAGATTCAAAGAAAGGAATGAAACAGCCCTGATCATATTTGAATATCTGCGATTTTTGGATTTCCAGGTCATGTACCGCTCAGCAAACAGGAGCGGAAGCGAAGGAGGAACGATGGCATGGTCATGAACCAAGAGCTTGCCGATTTGTTGGAACGGTCCGAAATTCAATATATGATCGATCGCATGAAGGCGATCCAGAGCAGGGAAGGAAACCCCGAAGGCGTAGAAATCGCCCGGTTCGGCGGAAGTACCGCGTTTTACAGCCGCACGATGCCATGGGGGTTGTTTAACAATGTAAAAGGGACCCTTGAGGCGGAAGCGCTCGACGACATCCTGGAATTTTACCGGGTGCGGGAACGGAACTTCGAGTTTCAGCTCATACCGGGCAAGACCGATCCCCAAGTGTTGAAAATGCTCGCTCAACGAGGATATTACCAGTCCGGTTTTCACACTACGTTGTATGGAAAGCCCAGAAACATAGATCAAGCGCCTGATGGCGATTTGCATATTCAAGAGCTTAAAGAAGAGGAATTCGACACCTACGCGGAAATTCACTGTCTGGGGACAAATCTTCCATTGGAAGGGAAGCCTCACGTAGCCGCAAATAATCGGGTGTTGTTTTCCCGCCCGGGTTGGCGTTATTATCTCGGATTCTATCGCGATACCCCGGCGGCCGTAGCCGTCATGTACGTTGAGGACGATGTCGCAACGTTTACTTTCGCTGCAACCCTTCCGGAGTTTAGAAATAAGGGCTTGCAGCAGCGATTGCTGCTTGCTCGCATCCATGAAGCTAGCTTATTAAATTGCCGATGGGTGGTAGGCCAATGCGCCTTTGGCTCCGCGAGCCACCGGAATATGGAGCGGGCGGGATTAAGAATCGGGTATACGCGATCCACATGGACGAAATTGCACTGACGGCATCAAGTTTTTTTGTTATGGTGGGGGAAACGTTGAGAGAGAAGGCGAGCCCTTGATGGTTTACGCGGTTAGTTTAATCATCCCCGCTGCGGTGTTGCTCCCCAATTTGATATTTTGGCGTTGGCCTCCGCAGCATATGCCTTCGCCGCAGGAGCTGCAAGAGAACATCTTCCTCAAAGCGGCTGAAGGGATCGGACGCGTGGGGGTCATGGTTTTGCCTCTGTTCTCCCCTGTTCATATGGGCAACCTCCGCGATATCCTCTCGTTGACGGGCATGGTCGTCTTCCTGCTGCTGTATTATGCCGGCTGGATACGCTATCTTCGCCGGGATCGGGAATATCGCTGGCTGTTCGCGCCAATGCGGGGGATGCCGGTTCCCTTGGCGATCGCTCCGGTTCTCTATTTCGCTGCTGGCTCGGCGGTTTTGCACTCCGTGCCGATGCTGTTCAGCAGCCTTATTTTAGCGGCCGGTCATATTCCGGCAAGCCTGCATATCTACCGTTGCCTCACCGAATCGGGAAAATAAAGAAAGGGCGGAATCCGTTTTCCGCCCTTTTTGCCGTCGCTATCGCTGGCTTAGTTTATCTTCGTAAACTGCCATTTCTGCGCATCCGTTCCGTTATCGGTGTATTGCTGGACCGCCGCGCCGTCCGCCGTGGAGGCGCCGGATACGTCCATGACCAATCCGCTGGCTTTGGACACCAGCTTGTAATAGCCCCCGCCCGCATCGACGATTCTCCACCGCTGGGCGTCGGAACCGTTATCGGTCCATTGTTGAAGCTGTACCCCGCTGGCGGTGCTTGAGCTTGGCACATCCAGCACCTTGCCGCTGTGCATCACGGTCAGCTTGTAATAACCGTCGCCCGTGCTTTCGACCCGAAAGCGCTGATTGCTGGCGCCAAAATTAGTCCACTGCTGCATTTTGGCCCCATCCGCGGTGGACACATCCACGACATCCAGCACTTTGCCGCTGGCTTTGGAGGCGATGGTATAGACGGCGCCGTTTTCGAGCGTCGGCGAACTCCCGGCCTGATCTTGATATACGCGCACATAGTCCACCAGCATCTGCGCCGGGAAAGGCGTGGACGCGTTGGGGCTGCCCGGCCAATTGCCGCCGACGGCGAGATTCAGCAGCAGGAAAAACGGTTTCTGAAACTCTTCGGTATTGCCGGTTCCGTTTGCGATATAAAATTCATTGTACTGGTTGCCGTCCACGAACCAGCGAATATAGCTCGAGTCCCATTCCACGGTGTACGTGTGGAATTGCGAGAAATCCAGGTTCCCCGAAGTTCGGCCGTACGAGGCATAACCATTTGCGTCCCAATGCACGGTGCCGTTGACGAAGGCGTTGTTGTTGACGCGTTCCATAACATCAATTTCACCGCAATAAGGCCAATTCACCGAGGTAATATTGTTTCCCAGCATCCAAAAGGCCGGCCAGAGGCCTTGTCCGGTAGGAAGCTTGATTCTTGCCTCGATTTTTCCATAAGTAAAGCTTTTCAGGCCTTGGGTTTTGATTCGCGCGGAGGTATAGTTCATCCCGCCGTAGTTTTCCTTCTGGGCGGTAATGACGAGATTGCCGCCGGTTACCTGCAGGTTTTGCGGCCGGTTGGTATAGTACTGGAGTTCATTGTTTCCCCAGCCTCCGCTGCCGGTGCCGATTTCGGCGGTCCAGTTGGCGGCACTCAGGGAAGAACCGTTAAATTCGTCGCTCCATACGAGATTCCAGGCAGGG
This sequence comes from Paenibacillus macerans, assembly GCF_050565405.1. Taxonomy (GTDB): domain Bacteria; phylum Bacillota; class Bacilli; order Paenibacillales; family Paenibacillaceae; genus Fontibacillus; species Fontibacillus macerans_B. Next base: position 128,596 of record NZ_JBNYYG010000005.1, read on the forward strand.
GCAGCGTGAGTTGTGTTGGTCGTTGGCACAAAAGTGGTCAGGAGTGTAAACAGCAGAAAGAGGTAGAGAAGTTTACCGCGTTTCAGCATACATGAATCCGCTCCTTTGATGGAAATTGGCATACTTGTTTCCTTAGTTATTACGGGCAACTCTTACTACTAAACCGGTTTCGATTCTAAAATATGATAGCGCTATCATTACATAGATTACCATTTAAAGGTGTAATTTACAACAATAATTTCGTATGTTTTCCAAAATAAATAGGTTCTGGTATTCTGATATCAATCGTTGACTTTAACCGGGAGCGTGAACCGATGAACCTGCGTCTATTGCAAGAAGCCGATGCCGAAATCTATCAGAACTTTAGGTTGCTGGCTTTGCGATCCAGTCCGGAAGCTTTCGGCTCGACTTATGAGCGGGAAGCCGCTTTTTCGCCGGAAAGCGTGGCGAATCGCCTTAAGGCGGCCGAAGGGAAGTTTGTGTTGGGTGCTTTTGATGATGCGGGGAAGCTGGCGGGATGCGTGACTTTTATCCGGGAAAACGGCCAAAAAACGCTGCATAAGGGCAATGTCTTCGGGATGTTTGTGTCGCCCGAAATGCGGGGGCGAGGCGTAGGGAAAGCGCTGCTGCGCGAGCTTGTCGCCTTGGCGAAAGGGATGGACGGGGTGGAGCAAATCAACCTGACGGTCGTATCCGTAAACGAGTCGGCAAGAAAGCTCTACGAATCCGTCGGTTTTCAAATGTATGGCACCGAACGCAGGGCCTTGAAGTACAACGGACAGTACTTTGACGAAGACCTTTTGGTTTTAAGGCTCATCAATGATCCGAGCTGAACTAAGATGGCTTAAGGAGCGATGAACGTATGGAGCTGGAAACGGAAAGATTGATGCTTCGGGAATTCACGATGGAAGACGAGCAGGAAGTTCATGTTTACGCGTCCGATCCCTTCGTGGTACGGCATATGGTTTGGGGACCGAATTCCGAAGAGGAAACCAGGGAGTATCTAGCGCGCATGCGCGAAATGCAGAACAAAGAACCCCGGGAGGGCTATGAGCTGGCCGCCGTGCTTAAGGCGACGGGGCAGCTTATCGGGGGATGCGGCTTATATCTAAGCGGCTTCAAGCAAGGCGAAATAGGCTATTGCTTCAACCCGCTGTTCTGGCGGCAAGGTTATGCGACGGAAGCGGCGCGGGCATTGCTAGCATTGGGTTTTCAGGAGCTGGGGCTTCACCGGATATATGCCACCTGCCGGCCGGATAATTCAGGGTCGGCGAAGGTCATGCAGAAGATCGGGATGACCTACGAGGGGCATATGCGGGAGCATCTGTGGCATAACGGGAAGTGGCACGATTCGTTCCAGTACTCGATTTTGTCGAGCGAATATGGAGAACGTCTCGGAATGGAACCATGAGGGAAAAGGGAGAAGCGATGAATCATTTTCATAAGGAGGAATTTTTGCTATGACGGATAGGGAGGACTTACTGCGCCAATTTGGCGAATGGAGTGTCTTTGTGCAGGATATGAAGGAGTTGGATTGGTCAAAACCCGTAAGCGAAGGAAAATGGGCCATTCATGATGTCGTCGGCCATATCATGATGTGGGATCAATATTTTTGGGAAGAGGCCATATCCCCGATCACTGCCGGGAAGCCTGTCACGGTTAAGGAGCTTGATTTTGATGCCTTCAACCGGAACGCCGCCGCATTCGGAAAGACCAAAACGAAGGAAGAACTGATTGAACTCGCTCTGCGGTATCGCAGCATGATTATTGATCAAATAAAGAGTTTCGACGAGGAACGTTTTTCGAAGGAATATGGAAATTTTACCGTAGAGTCGTACCTGCGAGATTTTATTTGGCATGACCGTCATCATATGAGTCAAATTCAGGAACGGCGAGAGTATCTTGTATAGTGGGGATTGGAGGGCAACGAACATGATCATAGACCTGACGCATCTCATTCAAGACGGTTTGCCGGTCCATCCGGGCGGCCATTAATAGGCATGCGGGGACCCATATCGACGGACCGATGCATTTGACGGATACGCAGCGATAGCAACCGATCCGAATATAAATCCCAAACCGAGCTGCCGCGGTTAAGAAGGAGACGGTGAGAATCGATGAGACTTGCCCTCAAACGACTTTTTGCTTACTGGATCGATTTCGTGATCCTCGGCACGGTTTTGATCGGACTGCAATTGCTAGTATACAAGATCGCCTCGGGGTTTCCCTTCGACGTGTTCGACGAGGGTTATGAAATCGAACTCTGGGTGTTGGGGACCATGTCTTTGCCGGTTTGGGGGTATTTTATTTATTTCGAAAGCCGGAAACAACAAACGCTCGGTAAAAAATGGCTGGGATTGCGTGTCATCAACGCGCATGGGAATCCGATTTCCCTGCGGCAAGCAATTCTCAGAACCGCGGTTCGGCTGCTGCCCTGGGAGCTGACGCATTGGATCGTCCTGGTTCCCGAACCCTGGTGGAATACGCAGACACCGGGAAATCAAAGCTGGATTTACCTTCCCAACGGTATCCTGCTGCTTTATCTTGTGATAATATTTTCCGCAAAGGGAAGCCTGGCATGTCACGATCACGTCGCCAGGACGAGGGTAACAGAAATGGATTGAAGGAGATGTAACCGATGAAGTACTTTAAGAAGCTGGAAGGGCCAAGACTGTATCTTTCCCCCGTGAATCCGGAGGATGTGGAAACGTATACCCGGTGGATTAATGATCTTTCCGTTTCATTAAGGCTAGGCGCGTCCAGGGAGGTATTCGGACTGCCGCGGGAACAAAGCTTGCTCGACGACATGGCCAAAGAAGGCCAAAATTTCGCTATCGTATTACATAACCAGGACCAGCTGATCGGCAACTGCTCGTTGTTTGCCATCGATCATATTCGCAGGGTCGCGGAGGTCGGCATTTTTGTGGGAGATGACGAGCAGCGGGGACAGGGGTACGGCACGGAAGCCCTGCAACTGATATGCGAATATGGATTTAAGATTCTGAATTTGAACAATATCATGCTGCGCGTGTTCGAATTTAACCAACCGGCCATCCGCTGCTACGAAAAAGCCGGCTTCCGCGTTTTTGGCCGCAGAACGCAAAGTTATTACGTCAACGATATTTATTACGACGAGATTTATATGGAGATGCTGCGGAACGACCTGGCGACGAAATACTTGGATGCCAAATTGCCTAACCGGAACTAATTAGCACATCCCCAAGCGACCCGGCCCGGAGATGAATTCCCTCATGCCGGGTCAAGTCGTATCTATCGGGAGGCTGGTTGTGTTATGGGGTGGACGAGAGCCTGGAGATTCTGGGGAGACTGGCGCGCGTATACAAGGACTTTTTGTTGGGGACCCGCAGTGGGCTTTGAGGAATCGGATGTGGGAACAACGCAGACATGGAGGCTTATGATGACCCAAACGGAAACGTTTGACGTGTTTACGAAAGAGATGATCAGGTTAGGTACCGCCTCCAGACAGGAGGTCCATGCGAAAGGCTTGTGGCATCAAACCTTTCAGTGCTGGATTATGAAACGGGATGCCGCAGGGGAGATCTATCTTTTGTTTCAACTCCGCCATAAAAATAAGGACGTCTTCCCTTCGCTGCTGGATATTTCCTGCGCGGGGCATCTGCAAGCCGGCGAGGAGGTTGCCGACGGGGTACGCGAGCTGGAAGAGGAGCTGGGATTGACGGTTTCGATCCATGACTTAACCTATTGCGGCCGGGTGGCCCAGGAGCATGTCGTGTCTCCGGAGTTGATCGACCGGGAAGTGAACCACGTTTTTTTATACGAATGCAGCAGTTCGTTGCGCGATTTCCGCCTGCAGGCCGAGGAGCTTTCCGGCCTATACTGGATCGGCCTGCGGCCGTTTCGTGAACTGCTGAACGGAGAGCGCGACCAGTTGTCAGCCTGCGGCATTGTGCTGGATGAGGCCTCCGGTACCCTTGCGGATGATCAACGATCCTGGCGCATCGAGAATTTTACGCCGAATTCCGACGAGTATTACGAACTGCTATTCGCGAAGCTCGGGGAGAGGTAGTTCAACTCGATGAAGCCGATATACGAGAAAATAACGCGCATCGTCTTGGCCGGTTATACGCTATTACTGGCGTATTGGATGCTCATTGGCTTCGGCCGGGCGGCGCATGATATCTATATGTACAATATCCGGCCGTTTTATACGATTCTTTATTTCCTAAGGGCGCATGGGGTCTTCTCGGAAATCTGGCTGGTCAATATGATCGGTAACATCGGCGTGTTCGTTCCCTTTGGGATCTTGCTGCCGAGCTTGTTCGGCGGGAGGCTGCGTAAGCCGTTCAGCCTATTTTTACTGGGGATATTCGTGCTGGAGTGTCTGCAACTGATTTTGAAAAGAGGCAGCTTTGACGTCGACGACTTGATTCTCAATAGTGCAGGTTTCATGTTGGGCTTCTGTATATATAAATTATATGATCGGAACTTTAAGCGAAGGATGTGATTCCGATAAGTAAGGACAAAAGCTTGCTGTACGCGTTTTTGGTAGGTATCGGATTTAGCCTGGCTCCTTTTCCGGCGATCCATCCCTTAATGGATCTGGCGTGGCGCATTTTACAATTCTTCGGCCTGTTCACTGCGATAGCGGCGGGCTTTTCATTGCTTGCGGTTTGTTATAAGCAGCTTATGGGAGCTAATGTCGGCAATATCAAGGCGCTTACGGGCTTAATCATCGGTTTGGCCATCATTTTCGGCATACTCTGGATGCAAAACGGTTGAAGGGAGAGCCAAGGGTGGAAGCAAGTAAATTTGTCGACGCGAAAATAAAAAGGTCCATCGCGGAAAGGCTGGACCGTCTGGATCAGCGGACGCTGGTGCGATGGGCGGCGGATTGCGCGGAGCGCGTGCTGCCCCGCTTCGAGGCCGACCGACCGGAGGACGGCCGGCCGCGCAAAGCGATCGAGGCCGGCCGTGCCTGGGTCCGCGGCGAATTGACGATGGCGGCGGCCCGCGCAGCGGCGTTTGCCGCCCATGCCGCGGCGCGCGAAGCCGGCCATGCGTCCGCCCGCGCCGCAGCCCGCGCCGCCGGCCACGCGGCGGCCACCGCGCATGTGGCGGGGCATGCGGTGCATGGCGCCACCTACGCCGCGAAAGCGGCCTCCCATGCCGGTGGAGCTGCGGACGCTGCCAAGGCGAATACAGAGCGGGAGCGGCAATGGCAGCTTCGACGGCTGCTTGAGATCGAAACGAAATTGTAAGCGGCGAAGGATGTGCGCGGGTTGAAGTATTTTACGAAAGAGATCTATGAACAAATGCAAATCCGGGGTTATTTGGTTTATCCCGAATCGGAATGGGAGCTGGAGCAGGATAAAGTCTGGTACGTCGAGAATGGCAGGGATTATGAGGCGGAGGCGGAGCAAATGTATACCTGGGTAAAACCTTATATGCTCAAATATCTCCCTGAGCGATTTTACGCCTCGATTCACGATGGAAGCATGATGACCTCGAGATGGCCTAGTCCCGATTTGGCGGTTGACATCGAGACATGGAAACTCGAATGGGATCATGAATGGGAACGGCGCTGTAAGGAATACGTCGCGTATTATGAGGAGATCAAGCTGAGCTTGCCCGGGCACGCCCGAGACTTACGGGAAAGTGTCCGCTTTCATGATGCCCGTATCATCAAGCTGAACCCTACCGAGGATAATCAGGTTGAACTCGTTTTGGATGAGTGCATAAAGAAACGGATAACGCGGCTGACTTTTCAAAATGTAACTAGCCTGCGCTCGGATGTAGACGTCTTTCAAAGCGTCTGCTTGTACGAAGAAGTGTATTGGATCGAACCTAGTCAATTTGAGCTGTGCGTGCTGCTGAAATCTCCGCGGGCCGAATTAGGCGAACTGACGCTCGTCGCCGGGGGTTTGACTACCAGGGAGAATGATTGATATCGAGGCCACCGTCGATCCGTGCAACGCTCGGTCGCGGCGGCTGCTGGACAAACTGCATTTCGAAAGGGCCGACGAACTGAAGGAGGGTCTCTGCTACTACGTGCTTAAAAAGGAGGACGTTTCGTTGAAACCATCGTTAATCGTTCAAGAAACGGGGCTGGAGCACTTGGAAGTGCTGGCCGGACTGTTTAATGAATACCGGGTATTTTACGAGCAAGAGTCGGATCTGGAGGGAGCGCGGCGGTTTTTGGCGGATCGGTTAAGCCGCCGCGAATCCGTCGCCTTCTTGGCGCTCGATGCAGCGAGCAGGGAGGCCGTCGGTTTCACCCAGTTGTATCCGTCATTCTCCTCGGTGTCTATGCGGCGGATTTGGATTTTGAACGATCTTTACGTGCGGGAGGAATACCGCAAGCAAGGAGCGGCGAAGCTGTTACTGGAAGCGGCGAAATCCCATGCCCGGCAGACGAACGCCAAAGGCCTGGAGCTGTCCACGGCCGTCGCCAATATGACGGCCCAGCGGCTGTATGAGCGGCACGGGTATGCGAAGGATGAGGATTTTTACCATTATTATTTGAGTTTGTAACGGGCAAAGGAGCTTTCGCATGACTAAAGTGTTAGTAGTTGACGATGAGGCCGGCATTTCCGGCGCCGTGGCCTACGCGCTCCGCAGAGAGGGGTATGACGTGGAAACGGCGGCGGACGGCCAGGAGGCGCTGGGACGCGTGGAGACGTTCAAGCCGGACGTTATGGTGCTCGACGTAATGATGCCGCGGATGAACGGGTACGAGGTTTGCCGCAAGCTTGACGGGCAGCCGGGCCGGCCGGCCATATTATTGTTAACGGTCAAGAACGACATCGTCGATAAAGTGCTGGGCCTGGAGCTGGGAGCGGACGATTACATGACCAAGCCGTTCGACATGCGGGAGATCATCGCCCGGGTTAAGGCGCTTTCGCGGCGCAATCCGCAGGCGGCCAAGGAGAATTCCGGCGAAACTCAGGCGCAGGTGCGGCTGGCCGGTTTGTCGATCCACCTGCTGAATCGTACGGTTCATGCGGAGGGAACGGCGATCGAGCTGACGCCCAAGGAATTTGATCTGCTGGCGCTAATGGCCCGGCATCCGGAACGGGTCTTCTCCCGGGAAACGCTGCTCGAACAGGTATGGGACATCGATTTCGCCGGGGGGACGAGAACGGTCGACATGCATGTGCAGCGCCTGCGCAAGAAACTGGGCAAGTGGCATGACGTCATCCAAACCGTATACGGCATCGGTTATAAAAGCACGGAGACGCTGCCATGAAGCGGCGCGGCATGCGGTTTGGGCTCAAGTGGAAGGCCGCCGTGCTGCTTGCGTTGCTGCTGGCCTCCGTGATTGCGGTGCTCAGTTTCCTCGTGCTTGCCGGCATTCGGGACGACCAGCGTTCACGGCTGGAGCAAACGCTCGCCGGGGAAGCGGAGGCGGCGAATTTGCGGGTTCGCCAGGAGATGATGGCCATCGGATCGCCGTCGCCGGACGGGTTCATGGATCAAAGCGGTCAACGGCTTGCCGTCGATCTGGGGGCGCAAAGCGGTTTACCCGTGACCCTTTACAAGACGAACGGAGCGCTCGCCGGGACCTCGCTGCCGTTTCAGCCTAAGGCGGACGTAAAAGATGCGCTGGCCTATACGGCGCAGGGGCGATCGGCTTATATCACCAAAGGGAATCAGCTGCTTTATTTGGCGCCGTTATACAATGCCGAAGACGAGCGGGTCGGTTCCATCCAGTTTCACGTATCATTGGCGGAGCAGCAGGCTTTTTATGACCGGATCCTGCGTTTGTTCCGGGTTGCCGGCGTTCTGGTTCTGGTCGGGGGCTTCCTGCTGGGCTTCCTTTACGTTTGGCGGCAGGCCCATGTCATCGGCCGGTTAAACCATGCCGCCCGGCGGATTGGGGAAGGGGCGTATCTTGACGCTCCCACGGTCCGGCGCAAGGATGAGCTTGGCGAGCTGGCGCTCGCAATCTATGAGATGAGCGGGAGAATCTCCCTGTCGCTCAGCCAGCTTAACGAGGAGAAAGGCAAGCTGCTGGAGGCGATTGCCCGCCTTCAGGAGCTGGAGCAGCAGCAAAAGCAGTTTATCGGAAACATTAGCCACGAGCTTAAAACGCCGCTGACCTCGATTCTGGCCTACGCCGATCTGCTGGATATGTATCGGGACGACCCGGAACTCCTCGATGAGGCCGGGAAGAATATCGGCAAGGAGGCCGAGCGGTTGTACGGGTTAGTCGAGAAGGCGCTGAAGCTCTCTTCCATGGATGTGTACGAGTTTGAGACGCATGCGGAATCCGTTAACGTCAAGCCGCTGCTTCTAGAGGCGGCGACTCGTCTACTGGCCAAAGCGGAGAGACACGGCGTCGAGATCGTAACGTCGCTGGCGGCGGGTACCGTCTGGGCCGACCCCGAAAATCTGATGCACATGGTGCTGAATTTGCTGGATAACGGCATCAAATACAACCAACCGGGCGGGAAGGTGTTCCTCTCCAACGCAGCCGAACGGGGCCCGGATGGACAAGAGCGGATGAACATCACCGTGAGGGATACCGGCATCGGCATCCCGGACGAGGCCCGGTCCAAGATCTTCGATCCTTTTTACACGGTCAGCAGCGACCGGTCGAGAGCCCATGGGGGGACGGGGCTGGGCCTGCCGCTGGTACGCAGCCTCGCGGAGAAGCAGCGTGGTTCGGTCGAATTGACAACTTCGGGGCCGGAGGGCTCGTCGTTCGTAATTACGCTTCCGCTGCGGCGTCTAGAACATAGCCCGGAGATTAACTCCGGCGCGTCAAGACCAGACTTGGAATAGAGTCTGGTCTATTTTTTAGGGGAGAGCAGACCTTTACAGGATCGTTACAAGTCGGATATTTTTTGGAGATATTCTTTTTCTATACTAAGGTCAACAGGGGATGCCGAGCAGAAAAAATGCCGGGAACCGGCCGTTCGGCAAACGACCCTGTGGAACGGAAGTGGAGGTGCCTCGGATTGTTGCAACACGCTGGAGCTTATGGGTTCAAGCTTTTGGCGGCCGCGGGATTGTTGTTGGCCGCAACGGCATGCCAACCGAACGACAACCGGTTGACTGTGGTTGCCCCCGATGTCGGCCGCATCGAACAACCTTCGTCGCAAGTAGGAGATCCGGCTTCCGCAGGGGAGCGAAAGCTTACCGTCGCCAAGATGCCGGGTCCGACGGCTAAACATGAAGTTGCGGTAGCCCGCACGCACCGGATCGATGCCGCATTTATTCGGGACTGGCTGTCGGATGACGAGGTCAGCATCGAGACGATCAAGCTGGTGAAAGCCGGGACCGAGACGGAGGAGCCGAAATATGAGTACACGAATTCCATCGTGAACGTCAACACGGGAGAAAGCCGCGGCAATAACGGGGAGGGAGGACAACAAGTGGATGGATACATGCTCGTCAAAGAGAGCATTTCGCCGGACGGCCGATACAGCTTCATTCAGAAATGGAAGGATAAATACACGGCGGACAATTTCGTAAAAAACGAAGACACCGGCCAAACGATTCAAATCCAAGGCGATAATTATCTGGAACAGGGAGGGTGGTTAAACGAGGATACGTTTGTCTTGGCCGCCGGTTCCATGAGCGGTCGCGGAGATATTCGGCGAATCTCGGCGGCTGACGGAAAAGTGGCGACGATCCCGCTGGAGGACCCGGACGTCGAGATATTCGGGCAATTCGGCGTCAGCCATGGCAGGATCTATTATACCGACAAACATCAGGTGCTTAAGGTGTTCGAGCCGGGGCAAACCACGCCGGTGAGCTTGATCCGCGATGTGTGGAATTTCGTGATTTCGCCGGACAGCGGGTATATTGCGGTATCCACGGTGACCCGATCCGGCGCTTTCCAGGGCAGCGAGCTGCTGGTTTACGATTCAACCGGAAGCCTTCAGGGCTCGCTGATCGGCAAGGGCGATTTGATCTCCTACATCTCCTGGTCGCCGGATTCCGCGAAGCTGGCGTTCGATGTCTATACGGAGGAAACGACGGGCATGAACGGCGTGTACATTTTCGACACTTCTTCGGGAAGGGTTTTGCCGCTGGCACCGTATTATGACGTGCCGGTATCGCATCCGTCATTCCCTTTAAGCTGGAGTCCATCCGGCAAACGGCTGGGGATTACGATGGATGGTCCGGAATCGCTTCTTGTTACGCAGGTTTTTGATTTTAAATAAAACACGACTAATTACCATTACTAGAGAGGAATGAATCCAATGAAAAACAACATGAAAAAATCGATCATCACCGCTGCCGTCCTCGGCATGACTTTTACCGGCGCAGCCGGCGTATACGCGGGAACGCAGATGCAGAAAATCACCGCCTATTTGAATCATCAAATCGGCATCCAGGTGGACGGCAAAGCTTATGCTCCAGTCGATCAGGAAGGCCGCAAATTGGCGCCGATCACTTACAATAACACGACGTATTTGCCGGTAAGGGCCATTGCCGACGTCTTGGATGTGCCGGTGAACTATGACGCCAATAAGCACCAAGTATCGATCGGCAGCGGGAATTCGCAAGACTCCGAAACGAACGTCAATTTGACCGGCGTAAACTACACGAATGCCCAGCTGGAGGAAATCGCCAAAGCATTCAAGAAGTTCGAATCCTTCGAAACGCCGTATGCGCCGCAGCAAATGGTTAAAGGGGACGCGTTCAAGATGGTCGGCGCTTCGGAGGACGGCGTTAATCTGATCTTCAATCATACGACGGTAACGGTATCGCCGCGGGATTACGCTTTTGATTACGAGGGCAAAACCGTGACCTTGCCGAACGGCGTTCAAGCGAAATGGTATAAGCCATCCGATACGCCGATGTTAAGCTTCAAGCTGGACGACCGTTTCGTGACGTTGAGCTCGCCGGACGGTACAGTAAGCCAGGCGCAGCTTGAGAAAGTGGCCGTAACCGTGGCAAAACTGAAATAAAGATAGAGATAGGTTATAGATAAAAGACGATTCAGGGATATGAAAAAGGGAACCTGTTCGACGAAGGGGAGCCCGCAAGAGCAAACAAAAGCTCTTGCGGGCTTTTTCGTTGCGAAGAGGGTGAAAAACACATTTACTTCACAGGGGGATCTGGCCTAAGATGGAGGTATTGGATGAGTTTCCTGAAATATATGGCGATAGGAGAGGAGCGGCATGGGGCCGAATGAGCAGGGCAATCTGTTTCTCAAGATAACGTTGCATCGCATGTGCGATATGTATCTGCCGAAGCTGAAAATGGTTTTAGGCGGCATAAGTCAGGAGGTACTCTGGACCGAACCGTATCCCAAGGGCAATACGGTTGGCGGTATCGCCTTGCATGTGTGCGAACACATTGCAAGAAGCTGCTTAAGGCTGCAGCAGCTCACGCATCAACTAAAGCCCGATTTTGAAAGCTATTTCCCGGTCGGGGGACAAACCGCTGAGCAGTTGATCGGGCTATTCGAACAGCAGTTTCAGGCCTGGGAAGGCGAAATGCGTAAGTTGATGCGGGGCGAACAGCGGATTGACGCCGAACAGATCCACCAGCTGTATCATCTCGTCGAGCATACCGGCTATCATCTAGGCCAAATCATCGACCGGATTCAGGCCGCGACCGGCAGGAAGTTCTCGTTTTGCCAAAACGGTTTGAACGAATCTTATTTACGCCGCTTGATGGAGCAAGGGGAATAAAAGAGGAGGGTACCTGGATATGAAGCATTTACGTGAAGAGCTGGATCGCTTGCTGAATGAATTGCCGCGAATCGTTAACGGCCTCGGCGAGGCCGAATTTATCCGTAAACCCTCGTCGGCCAAATGGTCGAAGCAGGAGATCCTCGGGCACCTCTGCGATTCGGCGGCGAATAATCACGTGCGTTTCGTATGGATCATGACGTCGGAAGCGCCGATTACGGTGGAAGGATACCCGCAGGACGAATGGGTGAAGCTGCATGATTATCAGCACGGCTACGCCCGTCCTGAGCTGTTGGCCCTGTGGAAGCTGCTGAACGGACAAATCCGGAACGTTCTGCAGAGCGCCACCGCACCGGATTGGCGCAAACGCTGCTTGTTAAGCGCTGGCGGCGAGCTTACGCTGGCGGAGCTGTTTGAGGATTACCTTCGGCATATGGAGCATCACCTCGATCAGCTTCGCGAAATTGGATAAGGAGGAAGGCGATACCTAAATGCTCTCAGACCAGAAAGTGATCGTGACGGGAGCCGCCTCCGGCATCGGCAGGGAAATCGTGCTGCAATGCTTGAATGAAGGAGCGGCCGTTATAGCCTGCGATATCGACGCGGATCGGCTGCGGGAACTGAAGCGCGATTCCGAATCTCCCCGGTTGCATACCTATCCGCTAAACGTCGGCAGCTATGAAGAGGTCGTCGCTTTTTTTGACGATATGGATCAAACGCATGCCGATATCAATGCGCTAGTGAATAACGCAGGCATCTATTTGGGAAAAAGCATGCTGGACTACACCGTCCCCGAGATCGATACCGTGCTTGACGTGAATATCAAAGGCTATATTTATTTCTCGCAGCTGTTCGGAAAACGCCTGATGTCCCGCAAGACGCAGGGCGTCATCGTAAACATATCATCCGTTTCCGGCCAGGAGGGGAGCTCCGATGCCGTTTACGGCCTCACGAAGGCGGCCATCCTTGGCTTGACCAAAAGCAATGCGATGAATTTCTCTCCGCATATCCGCGTCAACGCCGTAGCGCCGACGATGGTCAATACGCCGATGATGGAGCGGATTCCCGACTGGCGCAAAGAAGAATACGTCGATCATCAACTCGTCAAGCAGCCGCTTCAGCCGGAAGACGTGGCGCAAACGGTGATCTTCTTATTGTCCAGGAAATCGCGGCATTATACGGGAGCTACGTTTGATATTAATGGCGGTTGTTATGTAAGATGATCGTTAATTCGGCGTTTCATGGCAAATCAATCTGTCTTAAAATGAAAGGGTATACGGTTTTCGTTTGGAGGGAGTTTATCAATGTTGGCAAATAAGGATAGCAGCCGTTTGAATTTGCGGGCCGACTGCGAGAATTGCTTCGGTTTGTGCTGCGTGGCATTGCCTTATGCCGCGTCGGTGGATTTCGCGGCCGACAAAGCGGGGGGACAACCCTGCGCCAATTTGCGGGCGGATTTCCGCTGCGGGGTGCACGGCAGTCTCCGGGAGCGGGGGTATCGGGGCTGCACCGTGTACGATTGCTTTGGCGCGGGGCAGAAGGTATCGCAGGTCACGTTTGCGGGAATCAACTGGCGGCAAGCACCGGCGTCGGCGCAACCGATGTTTGAGGTGTTTCCGGTGATGTGGCAGTTCCATGAGCTGCTCTGGTATCTGGATGAAGCGCTAAGCTTGCCGCAGCCGACGTCCCTGCAGGAGAAGCTCCGTCTGGCGTATGACGAAACGGAACGGCTGACCTGTCAGGACCCGGAAACGTTGCTCCGAATCGATGCGGCCGCCCATCGCTCCAAGGTGAACGAACTGCTGCTCGAGGTAAGCGAACGCGTTCGCGGCGAAGCGGTTCGGCAGTTGGGTAATATATCCGGCCGCCGCAAGACCTACGGCCGCGGGTCCGATCTGATCGGAGCCAAGCTCAAAGGGGCGGACCTGCGCGGGGCGAACCTGAGAGGCGCCTATCTGATTGCCGCGGATTTGCGCGGAGCCGATCTGCGCGGGGCCGACTTGATCGGAGCCGACTTCAGGGATGCCGACGTGCGCGGGGCCGACTTGTCGCAGAGCCTGTTTGTAACCCAGGCGCAGATGAATGTGGCCAAAGGGGATGCCGGCACCAAGCTGCCCCCGATGTTGATGCGCCCGCCGCATTGGGACGGCGTACCGGAAAGGAGGGTCCCGAATGAACGATTACCGGGATAGGATCCAGCAAGTCGAGCGATATATCGAGTCCCATATGGACCAGAAATTAAGCCTGGATCGATTAGCCGAGGTTTCGCATTTTTCCAAATACCATTTTTCGCGCGTGTTCGCCTCGGTTGCAGGCCTGACTCCATTTGCGTACATCGCCCAAAAACGGCTGGAGAGGGCCGCCGCTTATTTGCGGGAAACCGATAAATCCGTGCTGGAGATCTCTTTGCTTTGCGGATTCGAGACGGCTTCGAATTTCAACGCCGCTTTCAAGAAGCATTTTGGGCAAACGCCGACCGAGATGCGCAGCCAAACGCAGCAGGACCGCAATATTTCGTTATCGCTTCGCAATGCCCAGGAAGCGCCTACGCCGCCTGCCCGATACGATAGAACGGTAAACAGTTTATTGAGGAGGGTATGGCAAATGCAAGTAACGATTGAAGAGTTACCGCAAATGGAAGTGGCTTATGTCAGACATGTCGGCAGCTATCTGGAAACGTATCGGGCTTGGGAGCAACTGGGAGCCTGGGCCGCGGAGCAGGGACTGTTTCCGCCGGAGCAAAGCTTTATCGGCATTTCCCTTGACGATCCGGGGGTTACCGAGGAGGAGGCTTGCCGCTACGATACCTGCGTTACCGTTCCGGGCACGCTGAGCCATGAGGACGCGCCGCCGGAGGTGCAGTTCAAGGAGCTGCCGGGAGGCCTGTACGCGAAGTTCTGTTTTTACGACACGTTGGATAAATTTGCCCTGTTCTATCAGAACATTTTCGGCGGCTGGCTGCCGGACAGCGACTATGACCCGGACGACCGGCATTGCCTGGAATTCGCCATGAACGATCCGGCTCGCGACCCGGAGGGAAAAGCGAAAGTGGATTTATATATTCCGATCAAGAAGAGGTGACGCGTTTTGAATCCGATCCTGAATCAAATCGGCACGGTATTCGTTCCGGTCAGCGATATCGAACGGGCCCGGGACTGGTACTGCGGACTGCTAGGGCTTCCGGTGGACGGGGAGGTTTTGCACGGCCATTTGTACGTCCTGCCGATGGAGGGAACGACCAGCATCGTGCTGGACAGCAACATCTATGCCCGGGACAAGGTCTTTAGGGCGCCGGCCTTTCATTTCAATACGCGGGATATCAAGGAGGCCTATGCGTACATGATTTCCTGGGACGTGGAGCTGACGTCGGGCATCGAGCATGACCACTGGTTTACGTTTAAGGACCCGGACGGGAATTTGCTGATGGTCTGCCAGTGCTAAGAGCCGTTGATGAATGGAGGGAGAGTAGCGCTATGTACGATACGATCATTTTTGATGTAGACGGTACCTTGATCGACACCGAGAAAGCCGTCATCGGTTCGCTGCAACGCATGCTAAGCACGGAGTACGGCATGGACAAAGAGGCGTCCGAGCTGTCCTTCGTGCTGGGGATTCCCGGTGCGCTTTCGCTCCCGCAGCTAGGGATCGAGCGCATCTCCCCGGCCGTCGACCGTTGGAATGAGCTAATGAAGGATTTTTACGATACGATCTCGGTGTTCGACGGAATCGAAGAGGTGATGGCTTCGCTCCATAACCGGAATTTCGTGCAAGGAATCGTCACTTCGAAAACGCGGGAAGAGCTGGAGGAAGATTTTGTGCCGTTCGGTTTATCTACTTATCTATCATTTACGGTTTGCGCGGACGATACGCTGAGGCATAAACCCGATCCTGAACCGTTGCTGAAGTTTATCGACATCTCGGGCTCGGACCCGAAAAGGTCGATCTATATCGGAGATACGGTGTACGATTACGAATGCGCCCGGGACGCGGGCATCGACTTCGGCTTGGCTTTGTGGGGTTGCAAGCACCCGGAACGGATTCCGGCCCGCCATATTTTCGCGCATCCCCAAGACATACTGCGATATTGCGACAACGGGAATTTGGGAAAATAACCGAACCGCCGCCGGCATCGAACAGAATGGGAGGAACTTCTTGTGAATTATCACTACATCTTATTTGACGCGGACGACACGTTGTTCGATTATCCGTTGGCGGAAAGCCAGGCCTTATCCCGCACGCTGGCGAGCGAGGGCATCGACTGCACCGACGAAGTGATGGAGGCTTACCAGGCGATTAACGGCCAGCTGTGGCGCGAATTCGAGCAGGGGGCCATCGCGCTCGCCTCACTGCGGACGGAGCGATTTGCCCGATTGATCGCCCGCTTGGAATTATCCGTCCGCTCCGATGCCGAGCAGATCAGCGAGCGTTATTTGCGGCAACTGGGCGAGGGCGTCTATCTGCTCGAAGGTGCCTATAACCTCTGCCGTGATTTGGTCGAGTCGGGCGTCCGGTTGGCCATTATTACGAACGGCATCAAGGAAGTACAGATGAACCGGATCGGTAAATCGCCGCTGGCGGACATGTTCGACGCGATCATTGTATCCGAGGACACGGGGTACCAGAAGCCGCACCCGGGCATATTCGACTATGCCTTTGCGAAGCTGGGGCTCACCGACAAAAGCCGGGCGCTGATCGTCGGCGATTCATTGACCTCCGACATGAAAGGCGGCATCGATTACGGCATCGATACCTGCTGGTATAACCCGCATCATCGTCCCAATACGCTTGGCCTTCAGCCGACTTATGAAATCCGCAGCCTGGAGGAAGTGAAAGGATTGATCGGCGGGAGCGGCGAATCGCGGTAGGCGCTGACGGGCTCCGCCACCTTGCAGCAGCAACACGGTGATGGGGATGGACGTGACGTGGAGATCCCGGCAAAGGTGCAGGTGTTGTTTTTGCACCCAAACGCCCGACAGGATGCCGATGTACACTAAAAACACATTTATGGATGAAATGAATGCGAAAAACCGAATAGAAACCGCCGTGTCTGTCGTTTTCGAGAAAATGTATATGAAAAATCGAATAGAATTCACCGGTTCTGTCGTTTATCGATGAAATGTATATGAAAAACCGAATAGAATCCGTCGTTTCTAACGTTTTCGATGAAATGTATGCGAAAAACCGAATAGAATCGGTCGTATCGGTCATTTGCGATGTGTTTTTCCCCGGGAGGAAAGGAAAACCAAAAAACGCGAGCCGCAAGGGTTAGGGAACTCTTGCGCTCGCGTTTTTTTTCGGCAGGGACGGCCGCATCATGCCTAACGTGACGAATTTTATAGCCGTGCACCTTGATATCCGGCCCAAACGAAGCTCGCCGACGCGCTCCTCGGCAATCTGGCTAAGGTAGACCGGCGCATTGGCCGGAGGTTAGGACGGATAGGCGGGTTTCCTCGCCGGACAAGGTGAAGGATGCAAACTTTCGCGGCCGATCTTAGCCGATCTCTCCTTGCCGCTTGTTCACCTGGGGGAGCGATAATAAAATGAAGAAAAAGGATGGTGGGGCGAGTGCGGGCACTGATTGTCGATGACGAAATGGAAATCCGCGAAGGACTGCGGGCGCGAATTCCCTGGTCCGACTTCGGAATTGAAAGCGTTTTTACGGCGGATGACGGCGATATCGCCCTGGAGCTGGCGCGATCGGAGCGCCCGGAGGTCATCGTGGCCGACATCCGCATGAAGCGGATGTCGGGACTGCAGCTGCTTGAGGCTTGGGGGCGGGAGCAGCCGTCCGGCTGGAAGGCGATCGTCGTGAGCGGATATGACGATTTCGAAATGGTCCGCCAAGCCATGAAGCTGGGAGCGATGGATTACATTCTCAAACCGATCAATACGGAGGAGCTCGGGGAGATCATGCGGCGGGCGGTCGGACAACTTGAGCAAGAACGGAGAGATGAACGGAACCGGCTGTTGCTGCACCACCAAATTCAAACTGCCCTGCCCAAGATCCGCGAGGAGCTGCTGCGGGAGGTCGCCGGGCAGGCGTACGATCCGTTCCGGGAAACCCGCCTCATGCACCGGCTGCGTACGCTGGAGCTGGAATGGATCGTCGGCGGGCCGTCCGCGGTCATGATCATCGAGGCGGACGATCTCAAAGCGGTCGACCATCAAAAAGGGCTGCGCCGCGAAAAGGAGCTGATCCTGTTTGGCATCGGCAACGTTGTCAAGCAAACGTTGGAAGAGGAGTATGAAGCGCCGTTCGTCCTTTACGAGGATGCCAAGCAACGCTGGACGGCTGTGCTCCACTGCCCTCACGAGGCTGACGTCGCCCGCCTGGAGCAGCTCGGACGCCTGCTCATCGAGCGGTTCCACGATTACGTCCGGGCGAAGGCCAGCGTTGCGCTGTGCACGCACACCGGTTCGCTCGCCGATCTGCACGCCCGTTATGTCGAAGCCGAGGAAATCCTGGAGCAGAAGGCTGTGTACGGCGGGGACCGGTTGCTGACGAGCCGGGGCTGGGAGCATGAAGCGGAGAAAGAGAAGATTCCGATCACCGATCCCGACGAAGTAGTTGACCTGATCCGGTACGGCACGGAAGGAGACATTCGCCAGGCGATGGAGCAGTTTTGCGACATGGTGAAAGGCTGGCAGGCCGAGCACATCAAGGATATCCAGCAGCGGATGTTCGAGTGGCTGCTGGGCATTTTCCGGCAAGCGTCGCGGCTGGGATGGAGCGAACCGGGCTGGCAGCGCAACCCGATGCTGCTATGGGAGCGGTTGGAGCGCTACGATACGCTGGAATCGCTGCGCGAGCAAGCCGAGCAATACTTGATCGGCATGGCGCGGGATTTTGCCGGTCTGGCCGCCTCCCCCGGGCAAATCACCCAGGAAGCCGAGCGGTTCATCCGGCGGCATTATGCCGATAACCTGACCCTCAACAGCGTGGCGGCCGAAGTCCATGTTACGCCGGTCTGGCTCAGCAAACTGTTCAAGAAAGAGAAGCGGCAAACCTTTCTGGAGTTTCTGACCGAGGTGCGAATGGAGCGGGCCAAAGAAATGCTGGGCGACGTGCGGTACAAAATTTATCAGGTCTCGTCCATGGTCGGCTATAAAGATCCGGTTCATTTTACGAAGCTGTTCAAAAAACACGCGGGATACACCCCCAAAGAGTACCGGAATTTAAGGGGGATCGCCGATGAGTAAACGAAAGCTGGGGCCCGGTTCGCTGCGTGACCGGGTCATTTTGATTTTCTTCGCCATGCTGGTGGTGCCGTTTCTCCTGTTCGCCTACTATTCGCACGTAAAGGCGATCGAAGGCATTTCCAACGCCAACAACATCACCTCCTTCAGCTATTTGATGCAGGCCCGCAAAAATTTCGAAACCTACCTGACCCGCCTGAACGACCAGGTCAACGATCTGATCGGCAACCAACAGCTGCAAGGACTGCTGGAGCAGCTGGCGGAGGATCCGGCGGACGAAGGCTTGGTGACGGTCAATATCTTGTCGCTGATGAACCAGCGGACGTCGACGATCGATGCGTTTCGAGTGCATCTTTACCCGGCGGATCCGGTGCGATATCCGATCTATATGAGCACGGTAGGCGGGGGCAGCCGGCAAATCACCGAACAGAATTGGTTCAAAAAAATCAGCGTCTCCAGCACGCCGACCTGGGAGCTGTCGATGCCGCAAACCGGCCAATACGCCAAACCGCTGCTGCTGTATGTCAAGCGGTTCACCGGCCTGTACGATAATGTTCCCCGGGGGATCATGGTCGTGGATTTATCCGAGGATCAGCTCGGCCGTTTTTTCAATCCGCCGAATTTCATCGAAGGACAGAAGATCCTGCTGCTCGACGAGGAACGCAACGTCATTTACGATTCTTCCGCCAACGAATGGACCGGCCGGCCGGAAATGTCCGGCAAATTCCGGAAGCTGGTCGTCGGGAATACCGAAGAAGCCCAGACGATTGCCATCGGCGGTCAAAAATACCTGGCTTCCTCCCTCAAGCTGGACAGCCGTTCCTGGTACGTGGTAAACCTGGCCCCGCTTGGCGCGTTAACCGGTTCGATCCTGGAGATCAACCAGGTGATGCTGCTGTTTCTGATCGTTTATCTGATCTGCTGCATGGGCGTGGTTTATTACCTGACGGCGCATTTCACCCAACCGGTGGCCAAGCTCGTTCAGCTGATGCGCCGGGCGGAGCGGGGGCAGCTGCGCCATCAGACGGCCTCCTGGAGCAAGCGAGGCGACGAGGTGGGCTGGCTGTATCAGGGGTTCGACAGCTTGACCGGTCAAATTGAGCGGCTGGTGGAAGAGGCGGCCCGTTCCGAGCTGAAGAAGCGGGAGCTGGAGCTTCAGGTATTAAGCCACCAGATCAACCCCCATTTCCTATACAACACGCTGGAGTCCATTCGCTGGAAGGCGGAAACGCACGGTCGCAACGACATCGGCGAAATGGTGGCCGCGCTTGGCAATTTGCTGAGGCTCAGTCTGAATCAAGGCAAGGAAATCACCACCCTGCGCCGGGAGATCGAGCAGGTCAAAGCTTACGTGCAGATCGAGCAGGCGCGCATGGGAAAGACGATTCGCATTTCTTACGCGATCGATCCGGAGCTTTTGCCGCTGCCTTTCCTGCGGCTGTTGCTGCAGCCGCTCGTGGAAAACGCGATCAGGCACAGCATTCAGGGCAACTTCGACCAGGGCAAAATCCTCATCTCCGCCCAGCGCGACAAAGGCGATATCGTCATCCGCATCATCGACAACGGGGGTGGCATACCGCCGGAGGTGTTAGGCAAACTGAACCGGCAGACGAGCGAGGACGGGCAAGCGCAGCCGCAGCAGTCCACGGGCTCCAAAGGCGTCGGCTTGCGCAACATCAACGAGCGGCTGCGGTTGAATTACGGCGACGCCTACCGTCTGCGGATCGAATCCGGACCCGGGGAGGGCACCTGCATCATCCTGCGTCATCCGGTTATCGGCGAGCGGCAGCGGATGGAGGCCTAAACCGCAATCCACGGGTTTATCTCGCGGAACATTCCGTCTTGCGAACCGGCCCGGAAGGCAAAGCGATCATAGGCTAATTCTAAACCGGAAAGTACAAGATCGGCTCATGGCAGCGCTTTCTTCGCGAGTTTATCATAAAAGTATCAACCGACAGAAAGGTACATGCTCATGAAAACGATCACCGCAAACCCAAGCGGACAACCGAAGCATGCCCTGGCGCGAGCAAGCAAAGGCGTATTCCGCGAGCTTTACCGCAACCGCACGCTGCTGTTGATGTTTTTGCCGGTCGCCGTCCTGCTTTTGCTGTTCAATTATTTGCCGCTGGCTGGGCTGGTCATCGCCTTCAAGGACTTCAGCTTCGACCGGGGCATATTCGGCAGCGCCTGGATGGATCCGCTCTTTGATAACTTCGATTATCTCCTATCCTCCGAAAGCGCCTTTCGCGCCATCCGCAACACGATTTTGCTGAATGCGCTGTTCATCGCCGCCGGTTTGGTCTTCGAAGTGGGGCTGGCGCTGCTGCTGAACGAGTTGCGCAACAAATACTTCAAGCGGGTGACGCAGTCCCTGACGTTTTTGCCTTTCTTCATATCGTGGATCGTCGTCGGGGTGTTCACTTATAATCTGTTGAACTTCGAAAGCGGTTCGATGAACCGTTTGCTGGAGTGGATGGGCTTTGAGCGGATCGACTTCTACAATACCGCCAGCCTGTGGCCGATGATCCTGACGATCGCCGCCCGCTGGAAATCGACCGGGTACGGGGCGATCATTTACCTGGCGGCGCTGACCTCGATCGATCAGTCGTATTACGAAGCCGCCGCGATCGACGGCGCTTCGCGTTGGCAGCAAATCCGCCACATCAGCCTGCCGATGCTGAAGCCGACCGTGATCATTTTGACCCTGCTGGCGGTGGGAAGGATCATGAATGCGGATTTCGGCATGTTTTACGCAATGGTCGGCGATGCGTCGCTGCTCTATCCGACCACCGACGTCATCGATACGTTCGTCTACCGCAGCTTGCGGCAGACCGGCGATATCGGCATGGCTTCGGCCGCGGGCTTTCTGCAGTCGGTGATCGCTTTCGTGCTCGTGCTGGGCAGCAATTACGCCGCGCGAAGAATCGACAAGGATTCGGCGATTTTCTAAGCTTCGCGCGGGTTCTTCGCAGGAGCCTAGCCCTTGCAGGGGTTTACACGATATTTTACCGGAGGAGGCTTGAAGGTCGATGGTTCGCAAAAGATTTTCGCTGGGCCAGTCCGTGCTGGCGCTTATGGTCGCCTTATTCAGTCTGGCCTGCCTGTATCCGTTCGTGATGGTGATATCCGGCTCGCTCAGCACGGAGAAGGATATCGTGGATTACGGATACGGATTGATCCCGCGGCAGGTCACGTTCGATTCCTACAAAATTCTGTTCTATAGCTCGAATCGCATTGTGCAGGCTTATGGGGTGAGCACGTTCGTGACCGTGGCCGGCACGGCACTGTCTCTTCTCGTGATCGGCATGGGCGCGTATGTCATGGCAAGACGTTCGTTTAAATACCGGAACATCTTGTCCGTTTACGTGATCATCACGATGCTGTTCAACGGCGGACTCGTGCCCTGGTACATCATTTGCGTCCGTTACCTGGACCTGAAGGACTCGATTTGGGCGTTGATTTTGCCCTCGTTGGCCGGGGCGTTCAACCTGTTCCTCGTGCGTAATTTCATGCTCTCGATCCCCGAGGAAATCCATGAATCGGCAAAGATTGACGGGGCCGGCGAGTTCAGGATCTTTTACCGCCTGATCGTGCCGCTGTCGCTGCCGGTCCTGGCCACGGTGGGCCTGTTCGTTTCGCTCGGGTATTGGAACGATTGGTTTCTCGGCCTGATGTTCATCGATAAGCAGGAGCTCCAACCGCTGCAGCTGATGCTGCGCACGTTGATCGCCAACGTGGACTTCTTGCGCAACTCGGGGAATGCCGCGGCGATGCAGCGCATTTCCGCCCAGATCCCGACCGAGTCGATGAAAATGGCGCTCACCGTCGTGACGATCGGCCCGATCGTATTCCTGTATCCGTTCGTGCAGCGTTATTTCGTCAAAGGCTTGATGGTAGGGGCGGTCAAAGGTTGAACGAACTATGCCGGCTTCGGCCGTTATAGCATAATTACCAATACGAAACAGGGGAGAGGTTGACATGCAAACAAGGAAAGCCGGTTTTGCCGTGCTCATCGCGGTGCTGCTGCTGGGACTGGTCTTGTCCGGCTGCGGCGGCAACAGTGGCGGAGGCGGAGGAAACAGCGGAAACGCCGGGGAGAACGGCGGACAAAACGAGCCTGCGGCCAACGGGACGGAGCCTTCGAGCAGCGGGGAAGAGGTAACGCTCAAGTTCTACTTCGGCGGCGACAAAAAGGCAGCGACCGACGAGGTGTGGGGCAAAATCAGCGAATACGTAAAAAGCAAAGGCCTTAACGTGAAATTCGATACCAATTTCATTTCGTTTGGCGATTTTCAGCAAAAGATGCTGGTCATGGCCGCTTCCGGCGACAGCTGGGACATGAACTTCGACGGGGATTGGCTGTCTTACAAGCAGATGGCGGCCAAAGGCTCCTATATGGCCCTGAACGATCTGTTGCCGCAGTATGCGCCGAACCTCTACAAGAAATATGAGGAGCAGGGCACGCTTAGCGCCGCCACGGTCAACGGGAAGATCGTCGGGCTGCCGTGGACGATGAAGATGAACGAGCGCAAATTCGTCGGCTGGCGTTCCGATTTGGCGAAACAAGCGGGCCTTGACATTCCGGACGGCTCCGTCAAAACGATCGAAGACATGGAGAAGCTGCTGACGGAGTTCCGGGAGGCTTATCCCAACGACAAGCTGTCCCGTACGCCTCCGACTTCGCTTTATATGATCCGGGACGAATGGGTGGATTTGAACTTCCATGGGCTTGGCTTTTACCTGAACGATCCGGACATCAAAATCCAGCCGGTGGAAACGCAGCCGTTCTACCGGGAAGCCGCGCATAAATCGAAGGAATGGTACGACAAAGGCTTGATCAACCGCGACGCCATGATCGACAAGGAAGGCGAAGAGGTGCAGTGGAGAAACGGCAAAAAATATATTACCGTCACCTCCCACGAATGGGCTTACGCCGATCCCGGCTTCGTCGACAAATCGTTTACGCAGGGGATCTCTGAGCTGTATCCGGATAAAAAGTACGTGAACCGCACGCCGCTTGCCAACGTGGTGGCGATCAACGCCAATTCCAAGCACCCGGATCTCGTACTGCGGTTCCTGGACATGGTCGAGACCGACCGGACGCTGTACGACCTGCTGCAATACGGCATCGAAGGCAAGACGTACGTACTGGACGGCGAAATGGCCGTCTACCCCGACGGCATGGACTCGACGACGAGCAACTATATGGAATGGGGCGGGCAATGGGCGTTCTGGAAACCGCAATTCATGCGCCCGACGCAAACGTACCCGGAAGGCTTCTGGGAAAAGGAAGCCGAATTCGCGAGCGAGCCGCGAAACGTCAACTCGCCGGTAGACGGCCTGTTCATCGCCGAGGACAACATCAAAAACGAGCTGGCCAAACGGGACACGGCTTCCCAGGAATTCGCCAAG
This sequence comes from Paenibacillus macerans, assembly GCF_050565405.1. Classification (GTDB taxonomy): domain Bacteria; phylum Bacillota; class Bacilli; order Paenibacillales; family Paenibacillaceae; genus Fontibacillus; species Fontibacillus macerans_B. Next base: position 152,838 of record NZ_JBNYYG010000005.1, read on the forward strand.
CCGATCGAATTCGGCGTGGCGAAAGGGGATACCGATAAAGCGCTGGACGACTATATCGCGCTGCAGCAGAAGAACGGCATCGATGCCATCGTCGCCGAAGCGCAAAGACAGGTTGACGAATATTTGGCCAGCAAAAAATAGGTTGATGCAGCAGGCGCCCCCGGCAGTTAACACTCCGGGGCGCCTGCCTGCTAATTTCGAGCGTTCATTTTGGACCGAATATGGAAAGGAGGTGAACGGTTGGCTTTTCATCCATCCTATATGCAAGCGCATACATTTCATTTTATTCTAAATCATTGAAATGAGGGAGAATTCATGGACAAACGTTGCGTATGGCCGCGCGCTTTGCGGCGCTTGGCGCTGCTATTCCTGGCGATGGCATTGATCTGGACGGGATTGGGGATCGCGCCTCCGGCCCAGGCCTCAGCCGAGGCAGTCGAGGTGAACATCCGTTTAGGGAACGAGCCCGAGGAACAGGGGATTACGGCCCGGGCGGGGGACTATGAAGCGGGGCTGCAAACGGGGACGCTTGATGGAAAGGGCTTCTGGAAAACCCGTTTCGATGCTCCGGAGCCGAGAACCTTGTATTTATACATGAATGTGGACGACGGATTCCTTTACGACAACGCCGATCACGACGTTTACGTCACCGCCGAGTATTACGACGCGGGCAACGGGCACTTGGTGCTGCAATACGATGCGAACGGCGCTCCCTTCAAGGACGCGCCGCTATATAGCTATGGGGACAGCAAACAATGGTTAACCCAAACGTTCAAGCTGACCGACGCCAAATTCGCCAACCGCACGAACGGGTCGGACTTCCGGCTTGGCATCAGCGGGGCCGGCGCGCCGGCCAACAACCCCGACCTGACGATCGCTTCGGTCACGGTGCGGAAGGTGCCGAAGCCCGCCGGGGCAGCGGGCGACGCGGTCGTGGTTGAAACGAGATTCGCGACGGACGACATCGCGATCGCGAATGCCAACGTACTGGACTTCGGCGCCAAAGCCGACGGCGTGGCCGACGATACGGCGGCCGTGCAGAACGCCCTCGATGCGGTGGGCGGCCAAGGGGGCGGCGTGGTGTTCATGCCGGCCGGCACGTACCGCATCGACGGCCATCTGCTGATCCCGACCGGCGTGACGCTGCGCGGGGACTGGGCCGATCCGGCCGAGACGGGCGGGCTCGTCCAGGGCACGGTCCTGGCGGCGTACGAAGGGCGCGGCCAGGAGAACGGCACAAGCTTCATCCGCCTGGAGCCGGTCAGCGGGGTAACCCATCTCTCCGTCTGGTATCCGGAGCAAACGCTGAATGCCCCGGCCCCTTACCCGTGGACGTTCGAGCAGTTGTCGGGCGACAGCGCCACGATCAAGAACGTTACGCTCGTCAACGCCTATGGAGGAATCAAGATCGGGCCGGTTTGGAACGAGCTCCATTACGTGAGCGAAGTGTATGGGACGGCGCTCAAAACCGGTATCTTCCTCGACTATACGACCGATATCGGCCGGCTGGAGCAGGTGACCCTGTCGCCGGACGTATGGGCCGGATCGGGATTGCCGGGCGCGCCGGAGCGCGGCGCTTTGTTCGATTACATGACGACCCATGCCGAAGGCATCGTGATGGGCCGTTCGGATTGGGAGTATATGTCCGATCTGGCGATCTCCGGCTTCAAAACCGGGCTGCGGGTAACGACGCGGACCGATTCGCTGGAGACGGCCAACGCGCAGCTGTACCGGATCCGGATTACCGATTGCAACGTGGCGCTCAAAATCGAAGGCGTCAACGACTACGGGCTGCTTGTCTCGGACAGTGCTTTTGAAGCCGGCGTCGGCGAGGGATCGGTGGCGATTCATGCGACGGAAGGGTTCCATTCCATCGCCCAGTTCAACACGGTTGCCGTCGGAGGCAACCCGAAGTATGGCGTCGTGAACGACGGCAGCGGCGTGCTGTCGTTCGAGAACAGCACGTTTGCGGGCTGGAGCGATGCGGGTGACGGTTATGCCATCGCGGCGAATGCCGGTTCGCTGCTCCTTGGGCAATCCTCGTTCGCCAAAGCGGATCGGCACGTGCGGCTGGGAGCCGGCGCGCAGGTGCTGAAGGCGATCAACTCCGGCCAAGGCGGCCGGCTGGAAGTGGCGGACGAGAGCAACGGAGCGGAGGTGCTTATTCGCCAGGATGAGTCGCTGACGCTCGAAACGCTGCCGCAAGGGGTTGAAACGGATGCGCAGGCGCTGTCGAAGCCGACGACCGCGCGCTTGTTCGACGTTACCGCGTTGCCTTACGGCGCCGACCGTGAGGGAGCCGCGGACGCCGCGGACGCTGTCCAGCGGGCATTGGACGATGCCAGGGCCGCGGGCGGCGGGACGGTGTATCTCCCGGCGGGCACGTACCGGATCGACCGCCCGCTGGTGGTGCCGACCGGCGTGGAGCTTCGCGGCTCCTGGGACGTGCCGCATCATACGATCGGCGGGGGCAGCGTGATTTTCACGAACTATGGGGAGAACCTGGACGACGAGGCGGATGCGCTGATCACGCTGGAAGCTTCGGCGGGCGTGCGCGGGCTGTCGGTTTATTACGACCGTCAGGACTGGAGGGACATTAAGCCCTATGCCTGGACGATCCGAGGCACCGGGCACGGCGTTTACGCCATCGATACGACGCTGGTGAATCCGTATCGGGGCATCGATTTCGGCAGCCGCGATACGAGCGGCCATTACATCGATTACGTGGCCGGTTCTCCGCTGAAGGAAGGTATTTTCGTCGGCGGCGGGGCGGAAGGCGGATATGTGCGAAACGTGCAGTTCAATCCGCATTATTACGGACGCAGCACCTATCCGGGCCATCCCGATACGGACGCCGCATTCCAGGCGGTATGGGATTACCAGAAAGAGCACCTGGACGCGTTCCGAATCGCCGACGTGACGGGGGAAACCGTGTTTAATACGTTTGTCTACGGCTCGCAATTCGGCATCCATTTCGCGCCGCAAAACGGCCGGGGGCCGGAAGCCGTCGTCATCGGGCACGGCACGGACGGCAGCAAAAAAGGCGCGGTGCTGGAAAGTGCCGGCCCGGGCGGCCTGGTCCTCGTGAACACCGAACTCGTATCGCTCAGTTCGTCGGATAAGGTATACGTTACGGTGGACGAAGCGTTCGATTCGCAGGCCACTTTATTTAATACCTCGATGTGGGGCGATACGACACGCTCCTTCGATATCTCCGGAGGCCGCATCCGCATCCAGCAGGCCAACCTGGTGACGGTCGGCGAACGGGGGCTGGGGGCGTTAGGCGGCGACATCGCCATGTATAACGCGTACTTCCAGCAAGCGCGGACGACGCATGTGTATGCCGCGCCGGACATCGAGCGGCTGGTGCTGACGAACAACCTTTATAACGGCGGCATGCAGCTCGACAACCGGGCCGGCACGAAGGTGACGGGGACGGACCTGGTGCCGGTGCAGCTGTCGCTGGCGAAAACGCCGTTCGACCTGGCCCGTCCGGAACGGATCAACGCATGGCTGACGTTGAGCAATATGGCGGGGGCGGTGCCGCTGAGCGGGCGTTTAGAGCTGGTCGGACCGCCGTCGTACCGGGACGCGCTGCAGCCGATCCGCTTCGAGGGGCTTGGCTTCGGTGAAAGCCTTGAGATCCCGCTGCCTTACCTGGGCAGCGACTTGTTGAAGTACCGCGTGACGCTTGACGGCGGCGAAACTTACGTTTCGAGCGTCACGCTCGGGCAGTCGTTCGCCGATCGCCAGGCTAACGGACGCGGTGCCGCGGCCCAGCGGCAAACGGTGCAAGCTCCGCCGATCGAGCTGGCGGAAGCGGATCATTACTCCAGCGTCGGGGGACAATGGAAGGGAATCGCTGACCTGAGCGCGTCCGCGGATGTCCGATGGGACAAGGAGCAGCTTTACGTTACCGTGCAGGTTCGCGACGATGTTCACGAGCAGTCCTGGACCGGAGGCGATATTTGGCAGGGCGACAGTCTGCAGCTCGGCATCGATTTGTCCAGGGCGGACGGCTCCGGGAGCCGAAACGCCAGCGAGCTTGGATTTGCGATGGACGGCGAGGGAACGATCAGCGCCTGGCGCTGGCGGGCACCGGAAGGTTTGCCAACGGGCGCTCTGACCGGGGCGAAGGCTACGATCACCCGCAACGAGGAGCGGCAGCTGACGGAGTATCGGCTTGCCCTTCCGTTTGCCTTGCTTCACGGGACGGACAAAGCGTTTGCGCCGGACGGCGCCACGATCGGCTTTGCCTTGCTGCTGAACGAGAACGACGGGGCCGGCCGGGCCGGCTTCATCGAATACAACCGGGGCATCGGCACAAGCAAGGATGCGACGGTGTTCGGCGATCTTTACCTGCTGGCGGACCCGTACGAACAAGCGCTGTGGCGTTCGGCGGCAACGGCGGTAGCTATGGCCGAAGCCGCGCCGACGCTGACGAATCGCGATGCCGCGGCCAATTTCGTCGGGCTGCTTCCTCCCGGCAGGATCAAGGCGCAGCTGCACGCCAGACTGATGAAACTGAAGTAACGAAAAAGGCCGGCTCTTTGATGAGCCGGCCTTTTTTTAGTACTTCCAGCATGGGCGTCATCTCTAGGGTGAAAGTCCTGAACGGGGGCTGGCGAGCGCCTACCGTTAGCCAAAGGCAAGGGTGTCCATCGCGAGGTGGAATCTGAAGGAAGCCGGAGGCAAAAGTACGGGCCAAGGGACACGAACTGGATTTGAGGCAGGATGAGTCGGATGAGTTGCCTAAACACAACAAAATCCAAAGCCGCCAAGGGCTTACCTTGTAACTCCAGTGGTCGCGGGCGGAAAGATGACGTTCTTATCTGGGGAGGCCTGCGGGAGGGAAAAAAAATGCGAAGTCACTTCGTAACCGCAATCGAGAGGTTGCGCTGAACCCGCAGGAGTCAGCAGAGGCCATAGTACGCGAGTACGGGACGCCGGAAAACGGAAGGGCCGAACCGAAAGGAGAGAGGAAACCGATGCGTTCGCGTGAAGAGCATAGACAGCCGAATATCCCGCAAGGGAGCTGCCAGCAAAGAGAAGCGGTGAAGCCGCCAGGGTATGCTGGAGCGCCGAGTTCATCATCGGCACAAGTCGCCCATTCCTCTCGCGAAGCAAGTAACGACTTGTTGGAGCGAATGCTCGAAGGAGAAAATCTTCGACTTGCCTATAAGCGAGTAGTTCAGAACGGAGGAGCCCCCGGCGTGGACAGAGTAACGGTAGCGGAGCTACAGGTTTACCTGAAAACCCACTGGGAAACGGTGAGCGCCGAACTTCTAACGGGAATGTACAGACCGATGCCCGTCAGACGGGTGGAAATCCCCAAACCCGGAGGCGGAGTGCGGCTGCTCGGCATCCCGACCGTGATGGACCGCTTCCTCCAACAAGCACTTCTGCAAGTGATGAACCCGATTTTCGATGCTCACTTCTCGTGGCATAGCTACGGCTTCAGACCGGGAAAGAGAGCACACGATGCCGTGAAGCAAGCCCAGCGATATATCCGAAGCGGCCTTAGATGGGTCGTGGATTTAGACTTGGAAAAGTTCTTTGACCGGGTGAATCATGACATGTTCATGGCAAGAGTGGCAAGGAAAGTGACGGACAAGCGAGTTCTGAAACTGATCCGAGCCTACTTGAGCGCTGGAGTCATGGACGGTGGAGTTTGCCAAAAGACGGAGGAAGGAACGCCGCAAGGCGGTCCGCTGAGCCCGCTTCTAGCCAACATTCTGCTGGACGATCTGGATAAAGAACTCACTAGAAGGGGCTTGAGATTCGTTCGCTATGCAGACGACTGTAACATTTTCGTCGCGAGTAAACGAGCAGGTGAACGTGTAATGAAGTCGATAACTCACTTTGTAGAAGGAAAGCTGAAACTGAAAGTGAATCGTGACAAAAGCGCAGTGGACAGGCCGTGGAACCGCAAATTCCTTGGCTTTAGTTTCCTATCTAACAAGCAGGCAACGATTCGACTGGCTCCGAAGACGCTCTTTCGGTTTAAGGAGAAAATCCGGGAACTAACGAATCGAACCCGGCCGATGTCGATGGAAGAGCGCATCTCAAAACTGAACCGGTACCTCATGGGGTGGATTGGCTATTTTCGGCTAGCATCCGCAAAGGGCCACTGCGAGAGATTCGACGGGTGGATTCGTAGGAGACTCCGAATGTGCTTGTGGAAACAGTGGAAACGAGTACGGACGCGACTGCGCGAACTACGGGCTCTTAGCGTTCCGAACTGGGCAGCTTTCAAGATGGCGAATTCCCGCCGCGGTGCTTGGGAAATGTCTCGGAACACAAATAATGCCCTTCCGACTCCTTACTGGGAAGCGAAAGGGCTGAAAAGTTTACTTTCTCGTTACTTGGAACTTTGTTAACCTTTTGGAACCGCCGTATGCGGACCCGCATGTGCGGTGGTGTGAGAGGACGGGGGCTAGCCGCCCCCTCCTACTCGATTGCCGCATACAGTTTCGCTAACGTCGCAGCAACCCTAACAAGGTACCCTATGCGCATAAAGACTAGTCCAATGATTGCGAACCTTGAAGCCGTACCTTAGCGTACCGGAAACGAAAAACTGCAAAAGTGCAGGAATTTCGGCCGATTTTAAAGATTACGACTAAAAAGATGCGAAAATACAGGAATTTGAGGCCCAATTGGGGGATATGCGCTTTTCGTGATAAAAAACTGCATTTTCACAGGAATTCGCGACAGTCTGGTTTATTTCTGAGAAAAGCCTGCATTTTTGCAGGAATTCCTTGGAAAGGCTTGGCACGATTCGGCTTTCATAGGTTACCTGGCCTGGGGACGGCTTGAAAGTAAGGCAGTAAAACTAGTTTGACTCCGCTTATTCAATCACCTCAAACTCCGCGCTCAAGGCGATCCGGTCCGAGCCGGGTCCGGCCACGACCCGGAACACGCCGGGTTCTACCCCTCGGCACAGATGCCGGTCCAGCAGGCTTAGCTCGCGGGGAGTCAACTCAAATTCCAGTTCCGCAGACTCGCCAGGCAGAAGGTGGATGCGCCGGAACGCTTTCAGTTCCTTGTCCGGGCGGACGACCTGGCTGACAAGGTCGGACAAATACAACTGGACGACTTCATCCCCCGCACGAGAACCAACGTTGCTCACTGTAAGCGAAACGGTCAACGTTTCGTCACGGCGAATGCGTCCGGCATGTACGCGAAGATCGGCGTAGGCGAAGGCGGTATAGCTCAGGCCGTGGCCGAAGGCGTATAAGGGCCGATTGTCGCCCTCCACGTAATGCGGCTGGCCGCCGCGGCGGCGGTTATAGTATACGGGCAGCTGGCCGACCGTTTTTGGAAAAGACACCGGCAGCCTGCCGGCGGGATTGCAGTCGCCGAACAGCGTTTCGGCGATGGCCGTGCCGCCCTGCTCGCCCGGGTACCAAGCCTCCAGAATGGCGGGAATATGGGCGGACTCCCATTCCAGCGTGAGCGGACGCCCGTTTTGCAGCACCAGCACGATCGGCGTTCCTGTAGCGTAAAGCGCCCGCAGCAGCTCCCCTTGGCGGCCGGGCAATCCCAATTCCGAGCGGTCGACGCCCTCGCCGCAGGTCCGGCGGGAATCCCCTAACGCAACGATGGCGACGTCGGCCTCGCGGGCGAGCTCCACGGCCCGGCTGCCATCCTCGCCGTGGCTCCAGCCGAGCAGCACCTCCACGCCGTTTGTATCCTTGCAATACTCCACTCGCAGCTCATAAGCCCGTCCCGCTTTCAGTTCGACCTCCACGCTGCCGTTTGCGCTTTTTCCTTGGCCCCAGCCGTCGACGGCAAGCCGGCCGTCCAACCAAAGGCGCATGCTGTCCTGGCTGGCGATGCCGATGCGTCCGGAAACGTCATGGGGCGGAATCAGCTTGCCGGTCCAGCGGACGGAGAAGCCGGAGCTTTGAATGCGCTGATCTGGCTTGGTGATGGCCCAGTCGAAAGCGATCGCCGCGTCGGTCCGCGTTAGCGCAGGCTTTCCCGCCAGATTCGGATTGTTGAAATATTCTCCGCGCAGCCCGGGGTTGCCGTCCCCGTCGTTGAGGCAAGCGACCGGGATCGGTTCCAGCTCATCCTCCAGGATGCCGCAGCCTTTCGTGTACGATACTTCGGTTTCGGGAGACACGGCCTGACGGATGCCTTGCAACACGGTAACCGGTTTGAACCCTTCCACTGCCGGCGAATAATCACCCAGCCGCGCTTCGTCCGCGCTGGGGCCGATCACCGCAATCTTGCCCAAGTTTTTGGGCAAAGGCAGCAGGCCGTTTTCGTTCCGGAGCAGGCAAAGGCTTTCCCGGGCGGTCTGCAGCGCCGTGTCGGCATGTTTTCGGCTTCGGACGACGAGCCCGCGCCGATTCGGATCGGTGTACGGATTTTCGAACAAGCCGAGCAGGAATTTGACGGTCAGCACGCGGCCGACGGCGGTATCCAATACATCCGGCGGGATAACGCCCTCCCGAACCATATCGGCAATGGCATTTTGGTATGTCTCGTGCGGGAAGTCGTAATATTGCATATCCGTTCCGGCCATCAACGCCTGACGAATCGCCTCTCGTTCAGAGCCTGCGGTATGATGGGCGTTTTGCAGACGGGCGATCGCGCCGAGGTCGGAGCGAACGAATCCCGGCATCCGCCATTGCCCGCGAAGCACTTCCGTCAGCAGGTTAGTGTCGGCGGCGCAGGGAACCCCGTCGATGGAGTTGTAAGCGCACATCGCATTCACCGCCCCGCCTTCCGTAAAGGCGGCCTCGAACACTGGCAGGTGATACGTATGCATTTCATGGGCCCCGATGGAACAGGGGGCGTGGTTCAGCCCGCTTTCGGGAATGCCGTGCACCGCGAAATGCTTCGGCTCGGCGACGACGCTTGCGCTTCCGGCGAGGTTGTCGCCCTGGAGGCCCCGAACCATGGAAACCGCCATCCGCGCGGCCAGATGCGTATCTTCGCCGAACGTCTCCTCGACGCGCCCCCAGCGCGGTTCCCGCGCCAAATCGAGCACCGGCCCAAACGTCTCTTGGATGCCGAAGCTGCGTACTTCCGCGGCAATTTCTTCGCCTACGCGCCGCACCAACTCGGGATTCCAGGTGGACGCCATGGAGATGGCTTGCGGGTAAATGGTACATCCCGGACGGAGCAGCCCGTGCAGGGCTTCTTCGCTGAACAGGATCGGGATGCCGAGCCGCGTTTCCTCCACCGCGTAACGCTGCAAGGCGTTGTTGATTTCCGGCGTTCCGTACAAATCGTGGATGCAGCCGATGCCTTCCTTGCCGAACGTTTCCCGGACTTTGTCCCATAGAATCTCGGCCTCGTCCGCCATGACGGTCGACATTCTGGGATGGGCGGCACTCAAGAGCGATGCGCCGTAATATTGGTCGAGCTGCCGCACTTTTTCCGGAAGGGTCATCTCGGCGAGCAGAGCGGAGACCCGCTCCGGTATCGGTAGTTCGGGGTCAAGATAAGCCTTTTCGAAATGCGGATTAGCGGGAGTGGACATCGACATTCCTCCTGAACGATGAACCGGGCAGAGCGGGAACTTCCGCTTCCATGCCGCCGGTTTTTCGGTAGTTTTCGCCCCCAGTGTAGCATAGATTTTCGTTCGGTTTGGGCCGTGCAAGGCCTTTCGCCAATAATGCAATGGAAACTTTAATAATGCCTCATTGGTGAGGCGTCCGAACTGACTTACACTGGGCAAAAAGCGAAAAGGAAGCGTGAAGCGATGACAATCATCAGGGCGGTGCGCTGCATCCGCACCCGGCACGACGGCAGTTGGACGATCGTTCAAATCCAGACGGACCAGGACGGATTGTATGGGCTTGGGTCGGCTTCCGACCTGTACAACCCCGAAGCGGTCGTCCAGGTGGTCGAACAGTTGTTGGCCCCGCAGTTGATCGGCCGGGATGCGGCTCGCATCGAGGACTTGTGGCAGTTGATGCAGCACAGCGGCTATTGGCGGTACGGCGGCATCCTCCAAACGGCTATCGGAGCGATCGACATGGCGTTATGGGACATTCTCGGCAAAGAGGCGGGGTTGCCCGTCTACCGTTTGCTCGGCGGGCCGGCGCGAGCCGCCGTTCCCTGCTACGGGCATGCCGAAGGCAGGGATATTGCCGAATTGAAAGAGGAGGTGCGTCGCTATATCGAGCAAGGTTATACGGTTATCCGCTGCCAGCTGGGAGGCTACGGCGGAGGCGGACTGATCGGAGCGCAGACGGCCATGCTGCCAAGGAACGCGTGGTCCGAGGACAAGGTATTCGACGAACATGCCTATCTTGAGGCGATTCCGGCGATGTTCGAGCAACTGCGGCTGGAGTTCGGCTTGTCCGTTCGCTTTACGCATGACGTGCATGAACATCTTTCGCCGATCACGGCCATTCGGCTGGCGAAGCGTCTGGAGCCTTACGAGCTGTTCTTCCTGGAGGACGCATTGCCGCCGGAGCAGTCCGAATGGTACCGTCAGCTTCGTGCCCAATCCGCCACGCCGCAGGCGGCAGGCGAGCTGTTCACGAACCCCCGGGAGTGGCTTCCGCTGGTCCAGGACCGGCTGATCGATTTCCTGCGGGTTCGCGTATCGAAGGCGGGGGGGATCAGCGCCTGCCGCAAAGTCGCCGCGGTGTGCGAAGCGTTTGGCGTCAGGACCGCTTGGCAGGAAGGCGGGGAGAACGATCCCGTCAACCAGGCCGCGGCGGTTCACCTGGATTTGGCCGTATGGAATTTCGGCATTCAAGAGATCAACCATTTCCGGCCGGAGGAGTTGGAAGCCTTCCCGGGGCATATTCAGCGCGTCGGCGGGTATTTGTATGCCGCCGAGAAACCGGGGCTGGGCATAGACCTGGATGAAGCCAAAGCGAAGGCGCTGATCCGGGACGGCTGGGACAAGGGAACCTACCACCGGCCCTATACGCTTGACCGAAAACCGGACGGAACGCTGCTGCGCCCTTAAATGATGATCGGAGGTTGATATCCTATGAAAACCGTAGCCATAACCGGCGGCAGCGGCAAGCTGGGCGAGCAAGTGGTTCGCGAGCTGCTGCAGCAAGGCCGGCAAGTCATATCCCTGGATCGGCAGCGATCCGGAAAGCTGCCCTGCAAGCAATTCCAGGTGGATCTCGCCGATCTGGGCCAAGTCATCTCCGCCTTGGAAGGCGCTGAAGCGATTGTACATCTTGCGGCGATTCCGGCCCCGCTGTGGTATCCGGCGGCGTCGATTTTCGCCAATAACGCGGTATCGACCTATCACGTCCTCGAAGCCGCGTCGTTGCTGGGAATCCGCAGAGTCGTGTTGGGCTCCAGCGAGTCGTCCTACGGGTTCGCCTGGTCGCCCCTTCCGTTTGCCCCGGATTTCGTACCGGTCACGGAAGAGCATCCCCAACTCCCGCAGGAATGCTACGGGTTGTCCAAGGTCGTAGGCGAGCTGACGGCGGAGATGTTCCATCGCAGGAGCGGCATAGAGGCCTATTCGCTTCGTTTCTCCACGATCATCGGGCGAGGCGAATATGAGCGAATCGACCTGAAGCATCCGGAGAAATACAAAAAAACATTATGGAGCTACATCGACATCAGGGATGCGGTATCCGCCTGCTTGACGGCTTTGGAGCAGGACGGAGGGGGCTCGCATTCGCTGAATATCACCGCCGACGATACGCTAAGCGAGTTGCCGACGGAAACGCTGCTGGAGCTTTTTTACCCGGACAGCATAAGAACGCAAAAATTTACGGGCCGCGAAGCCTTAGTAAGCAATGGGCTCGCCAAGCAAATTTTGAACTGGGAGCCCCGCTACTCCTGTTTAATTGAGAGCTAGCGCTACTTTTGCTTCCCTTGCCGATTTCTCCATAGCCTGCCCGCTTGATTCGCCGGGTAGGATTTTTGGCTTGGCGAGACAGCTTGCGGATGCTACAGGATTTTTCGACGGATAGCGAGAATACGTATAGAGGGTAGAAGGTAATTCGATTTCTACATAAAGGAATAAAGGAGTCATATAAATGGATATTCGCCTCATGGAGATTTTGCCCGAACAACAAGAACTTTTTCTGAATCTATACAACTTGTACCTCTATGAACTGTCGGCATTTACGGGCGAGGATCCGGCCGAAGACGGGAGATTTGACCTCGCGAACACCCACCTTTATTTGGAGCGAAAAGAGTTGCTTCCCTACTTTGTTTATTGCTCGGGAAAGGTGGCGGGTTTTGTGCTGGTTTGTACGCCGCCGTTCGTTCCCGAGGGGATCGATTATACCTTGCAGGAGTTGTTTTTGTTAAAGAAATACCGGGGACGGCAGGTCGCGCAAACGGCGGTAGCCGAAGTCATGCAACGGATGTCGGGTCAGGTGAGGGTGGAACAGCTGCGAAACAACGCGGCGGCCGTATCCTTTTGGCAGAAATTTTATAAGCGGCATTCGATTGCGTTCGAGGAGACCGTCGAAATCGTGGAAATTGAAGGATTGCCCGGGACGCACGAAATGGTGGCCCAGACTTTCTTCATTTGAACCTCAAGGGTTCCAAAATCAGGTAAATGAAAAAGACAACTCATGCCCGGACCAAGATAACCAATATTTAAAAGGAGGCTTTGAGATGGCCCACATTTTTCATGCCGATCGCGTGTCGTACAAACTCAAACAATCGCCCGTTCCGGAATTCGCCTGGCATACCAGCGAAAGGCTGGCGGAGCTTGCAGGCTCCAAGCACCTGACGTTCGATATCCGGTCGCTGGACCCGGGGAAGTACTCCTACCCCTATCATTTTCACCGCAACGCCGAGGAAATCTTCGTGATTCTGGAAGGGAGCGCGCAGCTCCGGACGCCGGAAGGGATTCAGGAATTGCAAACCGGCGATATCGCTTTTTTTGAAATGGGCCCTTCGGGCGCTCACCAATTGTTTAATCATACGGAACGACCGTGCAAATATTTGGACATCCGTACGAGTATGGGATTGGACGTTTGCGAATATCCCGACTCGGGGAAAATCAACATTTTGCCCTATCAGGAGATTTACGAAAGCTCTGACCAAGCCGATTATTTTAAAGGTGAAGATCAGGTAGCGGAAAAATGGAAGTTAGGTGCAGATCGACATGAGCGGCAATCCAAGGCTTAGTATATATCAAAAAGAACATCTCGAAGCGCTATCAGGACGGGTTGTTCGGAGTACCGTTTCTATGGACCGGCCTTTGGAGAACAAGATAACCGCGGGCAGACGAGCGCTATGAGCGGCGGCCTAAGGAAGAAGGAGAGAGCATTTTGATTGAGATTAGGGGAATTAGGGAGGACGACGCCGAACGGCACTTGAACCTATGTTACCGATTGGATCGGGAAACGAACTTTATGCTTTTGGAGCCAGGGGAACGTACGACGACGCTTGAAGCGCATCGGGAGCGAATCCGTTCGATCGTCGGATCGCCCAATTCCACGATCTTTTTGGCGGAGGATCGCGGCGAAGCGGCCGGGTATCTTGCCGTTTTCGGCGGCAGCGCCAACAAAACGAAACATGTGGGCTATATCGTCATAGGTATTATAGAAGCTTATACCGGAAAAGGCATCGGAACGTCCCTTTTTCAGGCGGCCGAGAAATGGCGCGCCGACGCCGGACTTACCAGGTTCGAGCTCACCGTGATGGTTCCGAATGAGCCGGCCGTGGCGCTTTACACGAAGATGGGCTTTGAAATCGAAGGCGTCAAAAAACGCTCCATTCGCATGGAGGGGCGGTACATCGACGAGTATTATATGGGCAAAACATTCGATTCTTAATCCAATAAGGAGGCGGCGGCCGGTGATTCAATGTCCGTGGTGCGGGGAACGAGTGATTTTAATTAGCGATGTTTGTCCCGAGTGCAAGCATGAGGTGCTGCCGGAGCATTTGGAAGGACGGGAGGGGCGGGAAAGCGCCGTTCCAGGCGAAGCCCCGGATATGAACTTTTTTGATTTGGAGGAAGTGCTGCAGCGTCGCTTCAAATGCGTAAAATGCGGCTGCCGGGACGGTTCGGTGAACGAGGTATCGATGAGCGGCGGCGGTTTGAGCAAAATCCTGGACATTCAGCATCACCATTACTTGTTCGTCTCCTGCCAGCATTGCGGCTACGTGGAAATCTATGATCCGGTTGTGCTAAGGGGGCATTCTTCGAGCAAATTCTCGACGATTCTGGATATCTTGTTCGGGCGCTGAGGCGTTACGGTTTGACGCGAGCCGGCGTCTTTGCTATAACAGGAATACCTGTAACGATCATGATGAAAGTGGGCTAGATATGAAACGAACGGACGTCGTCTACCTGTTGATCGCCAATGAGGCGCGTACCCACGTACTAATGGTACAAAACGAAAACGAAACGTGGACGCTCCCGGGCGGAGCCGTCGAGCCCGGCGAAACTTTGCAGACCGCGGCGGTGCGGGAAGCGAAGGAAGAAACGGGATTGGACGTTGACGTGCAAGGGGTGGTGGCGGTCAACGAATTCGTGTACAAGGACACCAAGGAACATGTCGTCCTGATTACCTTTCGCACGGAAATCGCTGGCGGGGAGCTTCAAATTACCCGGCCGGAGGAAATATTGAACATCGCCTGGGTCGATGTGAAGCTGGCCGATGAGCGGATGCCTTATTATCCGGAAGGCATCAGCACCATCGTAGCCAAGGGCTCGGAAGTTACGTATTTCGACGAGGGGCAAATCTAAAGTTACTGCAAGCCAATGGAATCCTGGTTCCGCCGGCCTCGAACTAAACATCCAGCGAGGTAACTTTCTTTCGGTTGACGCGCGGCTGGATGGCCAGGAACAACAGCGTGATCAGCAGCGGGTACAACATCGCCCAGCCGGTGAAGGGGAAGACGACAGCCGTAGCCGCAAAGGAGATCCAGCTGATGACGACGCCGGCTTTGCTGCCCTTGAGCAGTTTGATGCCGGCCGCGCAGCCGCCCATGTACGTCAGGATAAACGTGGCGTTCGGGAATTGGATCAGCGTGGCCAGGGACATCGTGCCGGTTCCGTACAGCAGCATGACGGCCGCAAAGCAAAGCAGCAGGAACAATAGCGCCCCGACCGGCGTATGAAACCGGGACGAGAGCCCGCTCCACCATTTGGGGGCATGCCCTTCGCGAGCCATCGCATAGGCGACCCGCGCCGCGGCCCCGGTATAGGCGATAATGCCGGCCATGCAAATGCAAAGCCCGGTTACCCCGGCGACGATCCCGCCCCAGGGACCCAGCGGCCTACTGATAATCCAGACCATCGAAGACTCCGAGCCGCCTTTCAAGTAGCTTTGCGTGCCGACCGTAGCGAGCGCCGACATAAAATATAAAATCCCTACGATAATCGCAGCGGCGGTCACCCCTTTGATCGCCGCTTTCTGCGGATCCTTAAACTCTTCGGACATATGCGACACCGCCTCCCAACCGATAAAGCACCAGAACAGCATCGATGCCGCCTGCCCGACGCTTAACCAACCGTGCGGCATAAATGGGGTAAAGTGAGCGCTCTCCATCCGGGGCAGCGCCGCCCCGAAGGAAAATATCAACACCGCCGCGATCGCGATCACGACGGCGATTTGAATCTTGCCGGCGAGCTGCATGCCGATCCAATTCGTGATCAGGCCGACGGCTAGCATCGCGGCGGCGACGGCGATTTTGGCTCCTTCGCCCCAGCCGAACGCGGCGGCCAAATAGCCGGCTCCGGTCAAAGCGGCCACCGGCGCCCCGATCGGCACCGACATGAGGAAAAACCAGCCGACCAGCGTTCCCGCCCGTTCCCCGTAAGCGCGCGTAACGAAATGGGAAACGCCTCCGGCATTCGGATATTTCGCCGACAGGAGTCCCATGGACAACGCCATCGGCAGAATCAGCAAAGTCATGAAGCCCCAGGCAAGCAGCGAGGCTGGTCCGGCCATTTCCGCGGCCAGGCCGGGAACGATCAAGACGCCGGAGCCTAATACGGCGCCGATATAAAGGGCTATCGCCTGCGGCATGCCGATGCCTTTTTGTAATGAGGTTGTCGTTTCTTTCATTGTAAAGTCCTGCTTTCCTTGTGTTTTTTTCTAGCGTATCAGATAATAGATCCATAGGAAAAACAGAATTATCGAATTTAATCCATTCGAAATTCCGATGGAAGGAGCGATCAGGGGATGGAATCCCGCCATTTGTTTACGTTTCTGGTGGTGGTCGAAACCGGCAGCTTTACCCGGGCCGCGCAGAAGCTGGACTATGCGCAGTCGAGCATCACGGCGCAGATTCAGGCGCTCGAAGCGGAATTCGGCTTGCCGCTGTTCGACCGGATCGGCAAGAAGATCATCCTGACCGACGCCGGACGCCGGTTGCTGCCGTATGCGCAGGAAATCTCCAAAATCCACGACATGGCCAAAAACGCCCTGCTCCCGGAAGCCGACATGGCCGGCTCCCTGAAAATCGGCGCGCCGGAATCGCTGGCCGCGTTTCGCTTGCCGGAGGTTATCCGGGCCTACCGTTTGCGTTATCCGCAGGTACAGATTATTTTGAAGCCAGGGCAATGCTGGGAAACCCGGGAGATGGTGCGCTCGGGGGAACTCGATGTGGCCTTCTTGCTGCAGCCGGAGTCGGAGGACCGCGATCTGCATATGGAGACCCTGGTTCAGGAGCCGATGGCGCTGGTGGCCCCTGCCGATCATCCCTTAAAGCACGAGACGGAGGTGCTGCCGCTGCACCTGAAGGACCAAACTATTTTGCATACGGAAACCGGCTGCACCTACCGCACCTTGTTTGAGCATTACTTGAACAGCCACGGCGTGTTCCCCGATCCGAATTTGGAGTTCTGGAGCGTCGAGGCGATCAAGCAATGCGTCATGTCCGGGCTGGGGCTGTCCTTTCTGCCGCTGGTGACCGTTCGCACCGAATTGAAGGAAGGCAAGCTGGTCAAGCTGCCTTGGAACGACGAATCCCAACGGGTCGCCACGCAATTGGCGTATCATCGGAAGAAATGGAGATCTCCGGCCTTGGCTCAGTTTATCGAAATGGTTCAGTCGCAAGCGAAAGTTTGGCGCGCCGAAGCCGCCCTATGAAAAGTAAGATCGCTTCGTGTAATGGAAAATACAGTCAGGCAGGAATCGCAAGCTTTACTATAGAATGGTAAATTGCCGAAGCAATTCAAACTATTTCTATGGAACGGTGGTATGAAGGATGGTAGAGGTTAAGGTTAGGGAGTCGGCTGCATCGCGCTATCGCCGGCTGGGCAACTCGGATTTGACGTTGTCGCCGCTAGGCCTGGGCTGCTGGCAGTTCAGCAACGGGAAGGGGATCGTCGGAAAGTTCTGGCCGGTGCTGCTGCCTGATGATATCCGGCAAATCGTACGAATTTGTTTGGAGGGCGGAATCAATTGGTTCGATACCGCGGAAGCCTACGGCGGCGGACAGTCGGAGCAGTTGCTGGCCAGGGCGTTGAAAGAGATCGGCGGAGCCGATGCGGGAGAGGCCAAGATAGCGACGAAATGGTGGCCGGCGCTCCGCACCGCCGGCAGCATCACCTCCACGATCGATGAACGCATCCGAATGCTGGCTGGGCGAACGATTCACCTGCATCAGATCCATTCGCCTTATTCTTTATCTTCGATAGCGGCGGAGATGAAGGCGATGGCCGAACTGGTCAAGCAGGGTAAAATCCGTCATGTAGGGGTCAGCAACTTCTCCGCCCAGCAGATGAAAGAGGCGGACCGGGTACTGCGCGAGCATGGCCTGCGCCTGGTTTCGAATCAGGTGAAATACAACCTGCTGGACCGCCGTATCGAGCACAACGGCGTCATGGAAACGGCCAAGGAGCTGGGGGTGGCGATTATTGCTTACTCACCGTTGGAGCAGGGGATATTGAGCGGGAAATTCCATAAGAACCCGGCTTTGGTGAAGTCCGTTAAAGGGCCTCGCAAGTGGACGCCGAATTTTCGGGACGCCGGCCTGCAGCGATCGAAGCCGTTGATCGATCAGTTGGATCGGTTGGCCGAGCGTTATCACGTTTCTCCGACGCAGATTGCCTTGAACTGGTTGATCCACGCCAACGGAGAAACCGTATTTGCAATTCCGGGGGCATCGAAACCGCATCACGCCGTGGAGAATGTGAAGGCGCTGCAGTTTGCTTTGAACGCCGATGAGATGGCCGAAGTCGCCGAGGTTTCCCGTCAGGTGCTGAACTTAAGTAAATAACGCCTCTGCCGCATCGCTAGAGATGCGGCTTTTTTTTGCCGAAACGAGCCAAAATCCGTTGATATGTATCACGACGTGATGTATATTTATATCACGATGTGATATAGTTTAATGCGATACATGGAGGCTGGAACCA
Organism: Paenibacillus macerans; assembly: GCF_050565405.1. Classification (GTDB taxonomy): domain Bacteria; phylum Bacillota; class Bacilli; order Paenibacillales; family Paenibacillaceae; genus Fontibacillus; species Fontibacillus macerans_B. The sequence goes on from NZ_JBNYYG010000005.1 coordinate 171,112, forward strand.
TGAATTTCGAGAAAGTGAAGAAGCGGTTCATTCCGATGAGCGAAACGATGTTTTACATCCTGCTGTCCCTCCAGGAAGAACGGCACGGGTACGGAATCATGCAGCACGTCAAAGAGATCACCCGTGAAAGGATCGTACTGGGGGCGGGAACGATTTATCAAAGCCTCGGCAAGCTCGAAAAGGACGGGTTGATCGTACCGACCCGGGAAGCCGACCGGAAGAAGTTTTACGCTTGCACGGAACTGGGCAAGCGCATCCTGATCGAAGAAGCCGGGCGAATCAAAGAGCTTTATCATAATGTGGAGGGATTGATATGAGCGAAAAAAAGACGGTTCTGTTATCCGCATTCCGTTACGTGATTCCTGCTCAGTATGAGCAATGGTTCGAGGAGCTGGCCGCCGAAGGCTGGCATCCCGCCAAGGTGGGGCAATGGAGCTCCCTTGCGATGCGTTTCGTCAAGGGAACTCCCGAGAGATACCGCTATGTCGTTGATTTGCAGGCCATGCCCCAAAAGGGGTACAAGCAGATTTACGAAGAGTTTGGCTGGGAATATGTCGGCCGGATGTCCAGCGCGTTCGTCTGGCGCAAAAAATACGCGGGGGAGCGGCCCGAATCGTTCAGCGACCGTGAAAATTTGGAGGTCAGAAACAAGCGGTTCATTCAGGCCATCTCGTTTTCGTTTTTCATCTTCGCCCTGATCGCCGTTATTGTGACGGTGAGCTTTGCCTGCCTTTTTCAAGGGCTTACGGCGGGCGAAACCATCCAGTTCTGGATTGGAATCGCAGTGAGTTGGCCCGCCGCGGTTTATCTCGGCTGGGTGATGCGAAAAATCAAGCATAGCTTGAAGAGCTGACCGGCATGGACGGTCAACATATTTTTGCTTGAAATAGCCAATACTCCCTATAGTTACTATAGCTATCAGGAGGCGTGGCTTGTGGCCGACAACAAGGCAAGCGTAAAAGGAATCACGACGTTTCATTTAACGATGTTGGCGCTCGGAACGGTGGTTGGCGGGTCGTTTTTTCTAGGTTCGGGCGTGGCGATCAAGGCGGCCGGTCCCAGCATTCTTTTCTCGTATATTCTTGGCGGTTTGCTGATCTACGTCATTCTTTATGCCTTATCGGAAATGACGGCGGCCGATCCGGTGCCGGGTTCCTTCCGCACGTATGCCGAACGCAGCTTTGGCCGGGGCGTCGGGTTCGTGACCGGCTGGGTTTACTGGATCGGGTTGATTCTGGCGATGTCGAGCGAATCGATCGCGGCTTCAACGTTTCTGCGGGCGTGGTTTCCGAATTTCCCGGAAGTCGCCATGGGCATGCTCATTATCGTGGCGATCACGCTGCTCAACTTGCTGGGGGCCAACTATTTAAGCAAACTGGAGAGCGGCCTGGCGGCGGTGAAGCTGCTTGCGGTCGTCGGGTTTATCGTGATCGGGTTGGCCCTCATCGCGGGCCTGGTGCCCGGCGCCCCGGCCGCAGGCGTAGGCGAACTCCGGGGCGAGGCATGGTTTCCGGGAGGGTTCGCGGGGGTTGCCGGCAGCATGCTGATCGTTATTTTCACCTATGCCGGCTTCGAAGTCATCGGACTGGCCGCTTCCGAGGTCGAGAACCCGAAAAAAACGATCCCCCGTGCGATCAACATGACGTTGATCACTCTGGTGGGCCTCTATATCGCCGCCATCGCCGTTATCCTGATGCTGTATCCGACGCAAGGCATGATCGCGGACCAAAGTCCGCTGGTGCTGGCCTTGACCCGCTGGGGGATGGGCTGGGCCGGGACGCTGATCAACATCGTGATGATCACGGCGATCCTCTCCACGATGCTGGCCTCGACCTTCGGGCTGGCCCGGATGCTGCGTTCGCTGGCGGCGGAAGGCCATGCTCCCGGCTGGCTTAAAGACCGCCACGACATCCCGTATAAAGGCATTCTGTTTTCCGGAGCCGCCATGCTGTTCGGATTGGCTATGGGCTATCTGCTCCCCCAACAAGTGTACTTGTTTCTGGTCAGCTGCGGCGGGTTTTCACTGCTGTTCTCCTATTTCATTATTTTGGCGTCCCACTACCGCTGGCGGCGTACGACGCCCTGTTCTCCCGAGGCAGCCTGCCAATTGCCGGGTTATCCCTACACGTCTTGGGCCGGCCTGATCGGCATGGTCGGCATTCTCGTCAGCATGCCTTTTATTTCGGGGCAGGGAGCCGGGCTGGTGGTCGGCCTGAGCCTGGTTGCTTTACTTGCGGGAATCTACTGGGTGAAGTCAAGATTCACCCGCGAGGCGGCGCGAGGCGCGCAGCCGCGGGGGGGCGCGGCCCGTTTGGGGGCTAGCGCCCGCCTTGCCGGGCCGCAAATCGAGGCGGCGGAGGAAATCTCCGGCGGGCGTGAACGCCGCGAGGCGGCGCGGGAAGCTGATGGCAAAGACGCCGGGCCGAAAGCAGAAAGCCCGCAGAGTGAAAAATAAGACGCAAGGGGCTGACATGACTGATTAAAGGGTTCGTGTCTTGGTGTCCCTGCTTGCTCTTTGTAAGAATTATCCCTTTCGTTCAGTGATCCAAGGGTTGGGGGCTAGGGTAAGGGAAAAAGAAAAAAATGAGGTGGTTCGGGCGAGATTTTCGGCTTGATGTAAGAACATATGTTTGGTAAAGTGAAGTAAAACGAACGTATGTGCGTGATTTGTTAATTCGGGTGGGGGGCGAGCGGACATGGAGGTCAATATGGGAACGGATCTTCAACCCTTCAGTCGCCGTTATCACAGCGAGCAGGCCTGCATGGATGCGTTGATTGCGATGAAGTGGCCTAACGGCTTTGTCTGCCCGAGCTGCGCTCACACCCGGTGCAGCCGTCTGACCTCCCGGAGTATCCCCTTGTTCGAATGCAGAAAGTGCGGGCATCAAACGTCGGCTTTGGTCGGTACGATTTTTGAACGAACGCATCTGCCCCTGTTGAAATGGTTTCAGGCGCTGGAGTTGTTCCTGCTCCGGGGCGGCATCTCGGCGCTGCGGCTGAGCCAGGTGATCCAGGTCACCTACAAGACCGCCTGGTTGATGCTGCACAAAATACGCCATGCCGTCGGGGAGTTCGACGCCCGGGAGCTGCTCTGCGGAGATGTGAAGGTGAACAGCGATCTGTATGGGCAGGATCCATCCCGGTCACAGTTTCCGCATCCGTATGCCTCGGCGGTCGTAGCCGGCTGCACGGTAACGGAGTCGGGCGAGCCGGAGCAGGTCAAAATCCGCCTGGTGCCGCAGAAGAGGGGAGAAGGACGAAGGGCAAACCGCGACGAACTCGCCGCGTTCATCAACGGGTATGTAGATGTCCGTACATCGACGGTGCAGTCGTTCCCTCTAGCCTTTCGGCTATATTTG
>NZ_JBNYYG010000006.1:0-145421 GCF_050565405.1 Paenibacillus macerans
AACAGCGGTCAAGAGATCTCCTTGAGGGCTGTTTCAATCTCTGAAATTCTCTTACAGGCGGAAAGGGTTATGAAACTAACATTTAGCACTAAACCCACACAGTAGAGCGAAGAGCCCAATTATTTATATTACTCGGAGGTGAGAATATGAAAAAGTTTCTTTCTATCATTATTGCAACCGTTATGGTTTTATTAGTATCTAGTACTGCTCTAGCAGATGGTAGGGGGGGCGGTAGGGACCTTCCTGGTGGTAATCCCCCTCCTCCGCCTGCCTATTGCCCTAACGGAATTCATGGTCCGTGTTACTTGCCCTAACGGAATTCGTTCACCGTGTATCGCACTTGACTAATTTTATGATTTGGCGGGAGAATTCTCCCGTCTCTTCATTTCTACAACTACCGTTGTGTTAAAGCAACTCCCTAGATATGAGCAGCACTTCGCTGCCTTCCATAATTCCTAAATCCCCGGCCAAATTATAACGAGGCCGGGGATTTAGGATATAAGGCTAATTCAGCTGCATCAATTTAACTAAAGACCTGGCATCTTTTGGAAATTAGAACGAAGGAATCTTCTAATTTCAATTTTCAATTTTGAAAGTGTTTCGAGAACGAGAGAAAAACTGAGGAAGCATTGATTTCCTGAGGGAGGGAACATAGAACAACATAATGTTGTTTTATGATTCAATCTTACAATTTTATTTGAAAGGAGGGTTAATATGTGAAGATTATTGTATTCACTCTTGCGTCACTTCTATTCGCTTTAACCACTGTATCTATTTATATTACAACTGTTTCTGCTGAACCTGACCATTACAACCATCGTTAAATAAATCGCTTTGTTTCGCGTTCTTTGCTCATAAAAATATCTGATAGTCTGATGTCATGGCTTTTTGAGTCCTGCCTCTAATTAAGAGAGCGGGCCTTTTTTTCGTCTTAACCCAGGAGTTAGCGTCTGGCCAAACTTATTGCCCGGGTAATCGAGCTAGATAAATTCAGCTTTGTTGTACCCCAATTCCCCGATGTGTTATAGTACAAAGCGGTAGAGTTATTATCGTAGAAGCCGTTAATCAGTGGATCGGGACATAGAATGCAGCAAATGATAGAGGCACGACAATCCAACTAGAATGGCGATGGAGGCGCAGGGGCATATGATAGGACGACAGAGTAAAAAAGCGAGTAAGAAGATGAACCGGGGCAAAAAAGCGTTGATTGCTTTGGCGGTCCTGCTGGTGGTCGGCGTGGGGGCTTACCTGTTCCGCAAGCCGCTGGCGGTGATGGCGTTCGACTTGTTCCTCTCGGGCAAGGTCGAGCAGACATTGGAAAGGTCGTATTCTCCGCTGGAAGGCGAAGAGACGAAGCCGGTGGTGCAGGAACAGGAGCAGGGAACGAAGCCGTTCAGCGCGCTGTTGCTTGGCGTCGACCAACGGAATAACGAGCCGGCCCGTTCGGATACGATGATTTACGCAGTGGTGCGTCCGGAGGAGGCGAGGGTGCTGCTTATTTCCATCCCCCGCGATACTTACACGGAGATCGTCGGCAAAGATAAAGAAGACAAGATCAACCATGCCTATGCTTTTGGCGGAGAGAAGATGGCCAAGGATACCGTGGAGAACTTCATCGGATATCCGGTGGATTATTATGCGGCCATCAATTTCCAGGGGCTGCGGGAGATCGTGGACGCACTGGGCGGGATCGAGCTGCCGATTACGGAGACCATCGTGAACAAGCAAGCGGACCATGAGAAGTTCACGATTGAGGCGGGCAAACCGTTGTATGACGGAACAGAGGCGCTGAACTTCGTGAGATACCGCGAGGACAGCGATTTTAATCGGACAAAACGCCATCAGGTGTTCCTGAACGCGATCGTGGATCGGATGCTGAAGCTGGACCAAGTGACAAAAATCCCTGAATTGATGAACATGATGGGCGATAATTTTAAGACGGACCTGCCGCCTAGCCAGATCATCGACTTGTCCAAACAAGTGCTGCTCGGCGAGCAGCATCCGCAGATCGACGGATTTACGATTATGGGCGAGGGTATGCGCATAAACGGCGTTTATTATGACAAAGCCAATGAAGAGGACGTCGATTTCGCCAAAGAAATGATCGATAATTGGCTCAATCCGGATACGGAGACGACCGAACTGATCACGCCGGAATCCCGCGATGCCGAGAAAGCCGCGTCCGACCTGGCCGACTCGCCAACCGCAGGACAAAATACGAACGGTTCAACCGGATCTACGCGGAATTAACATCTGATCACGAGGTTCAAAGTGCGATTCGTACAAGGATCAACAAATTTCGTCCCGTCGGCGGCGGGGAGCAAGAATGACCTTGGCCCGGGCATCATATTTTATATTAAGCCATCTTATAGACTACAGACTTCGGCAGTCCGGTTCTCCGGCTGCCGATTTCACGCCGCCGGCCGGAACATATGGCGTTTTGAAACGTAACAATTAGGGGAGTCTGAAAGAAGGATGAGGAGGATTTCGTTCTCATGAATATCGCGTTTTTTTTGCTTCCGAAAAATGATGTGGTGACCGTGACGCTGGATTCCACGCTGCGGCAAACCCTGGAGCGGATGGAGTTCCATCGCTATACGGCCGTACCAATCATTGACCGCGATGGCGCTTATGTCGGCACGGTAACGGAAGGCGATCTGTTGTGGCACATGAAAAATTCGAACGGCAAAATCACTTTTGAGACCGCTTCAAAATATTTGCTCAAGGACGTTCCGCTCAAGATGGACATGAAACCCGTCCTGATCGATGCGGACATGGAGGATTTAATCAATTTGGCGAAGGTGCAAAACTTTGTGCCGGTGGTGGATGACCGGGGCCGGTTTATCGGCATCGTCCGCCGCAGCCAGATCATCGAATATTGCGAAAAATTCGTGACCAAGGATGCCGCCAAGTCCAATATATGACAGGGGTTTGCGTCCTTTGGCGCGTTTGCTTTAAGATATAAGAATGGATTAGGCAACGCAGCCTCGGAATGTGCGTCGATAGGCATTTTTCTTGTGTTATAATGAAGAATAAAGCTTGTTCGGGGAGGGTGGAAGCTGTCCGCCATGCAAAAGGAAATGGATGTGGCCAAACGCGCCAAGGTGATTGAATGGCTCAAAACCGAAGTAGTCGATCACGTATCCCGTTTGTTTAAAGCACTATGGGAAGGCAGCACGTCGCGGGTAACGGACAGTCTTGCCAGTCTGGTCGTCAGCAGCTACATTTTGGGGCGCAGACTTGGGGTTTCCTATCGGGATATGGACGACAGCATTCTGGAAAAACTGCGAAAACATAAACAGGAAGGTCACCAGCTCGAGGATTGGTATCAAGATATATCTACTTTGGAAGAACATATGCGTAAGAGGTGAACCCATTTGAAGTTGCGCTGGACATCGGTGGCCTGGAGCGTCGTTTATTTGCTGCTTCTGCTGTCACTAGCTACTCCGCTTACCGTGATTACGATTTTTTTCCTGATTGTACCGGTCATTCTGCTTTACGCAACCTTGTCCACCAGAGCGTTTCTTCTGCATATCGCAGCGGTCTGGCTGGCAGCTTCGCTTATTTTCGGGCCGGTGATTTTGCTGCAGGCCCTCTATTTTATCATTCCTGCGATCGTCATGGGCTATTTCTATAAGAAAAGAAGCCCGGCTTTCCGCACCGTCATGGCCGGAGCCGCCACGATCCTGCTGGAATTTCTGCTGATCCTGCTGGTCAGCACGGTATTCTTCAAGTTCAATCTGACTACGGCGATCGAGGATATGGTGAACACGGCCTTGGCCCCGCTACAGGATGCCGCCGACAGCTCGCTGGCCGGCGGTGTCGTATGGTCGCCCGAGATGAGCGCGCAATTCTCCAGCCTGACGGTGCGGATGATCCCGTTTACGATGGTCGTCTGCGGTCTGCTGATCGCCACGGTAGCCCATGCCATATCCCGGCCGACGCTCTCCAGCTTGGGGCTTGCGGTGCCGAAGCTGGCGCCGATCCGCGAATGGAGGCTGCCGCGCTCGCTGATCTGGTATTACCTTATCGGCCTGCTGCTGCAGTTGTTTGGCGGAGAGGCCGCCCAGCAAGGGTTCATGGGTACGATTTTGCTCAATTTGATGCCGCTGCTGCAGTTTTTCTTTATGGTTCAAACGGCAAGCTTCTTCTTCTTTGCGGCCTATCACCGCAAGTGGAATCCGGTTATTCCGATCCTGCTCATCGTGGTGATGCTGTTTATTCCGCCGCTAAGGATCGTCGGGATTTTGGACATCGCTTTTCCGCTGCGTGATATGATTACTAGATCAAGACGATAGGGTGAGAAGGCATGCCAAATTTACTGCAAAAACGTTGGTACGGGTACCAAACCGTGTGGATGTTCATGCTTCAGTTGCTCCTTGTCATCTTCGTCTCCTATTATCATTGGATCCTGGGGCTCGTTTGCCTGTGCCTGGTCGGGGTGTTGACCTACAGCATGCTGCGGGCGGAACAGTTGTTCCGCAAAGAGCTCGTGCGGTACGTGACCGAGCTCAATTACCGGATCAAACGGGTCGAAGGCGAGGCGATCGGCCACCTGCCGTTCGGCATAATGCTATACAGCGAGGAGCGGACGGTCGAGTGGCATAACCGCTTCGTCGGCGGGATGTACGGCAAGGATTCGGTGGTAGGCCAGCCATTGGCCGAGCTGCTGCCGCAGCTACCCGCGCCAAGCCGCGACAAGAAGGATGGAACCGGCGGACGAACGACCGTGGAAGCGGCGGTGGGCGAACGGTATTACGAGCTGACCGTCGACGCCAACGAGCGGCTGATCTATATCCATGACATGACGGAGCTGGCGGTGTTGCGCAGCCGGTACGAAGACGAACGCGCCGCGCTCGGCATCGTGCTGCTGGACAATCTCGACGAAGCCACGCAAGGCATGGACGACCAGCAGCGGACCGCGCTGATCGCCCGGGTGGGGACGGCGATCACGGAATGGGCCCGCCAGTACCGCGTTTACTTGCGGAGGCTGTCCTCCGAGCGATATCTGATGATCCTGAATCAGAAATCGCTGGACGAACTGGAGCAAAGCCGGTTCGTCATCCTGGACGAGGTCCGCGAAATGACCGCGGACCTGAAGGTGCCGATTACGCTCAGCATCGGCCTCGCTTTCGGCACCGAGCGCTTCAGCGAGCTGGGCGAACTCGCCCAGTCCAGCTTGGATATGGCGCTCGGCCGCGGGGGCGACCAGGCCGCCGTGAAGGCCGGTCAGCGGCTCTCTTTCTATGGCGGCAAGTCGGGCGCCATAGAGAAGCGGACGCGCGTCCGCGCCCGCGTCATCGCGCATGCGTTGCGCGATTTGATGCAGGAGAGCGACCGCGTCATCATCATGGGCCATCGCGTGCCGGACCTCGACGTGATCGGCGCCTCCATCGGCGTGCTGAAGGCCGCCGATATGTACAAGGTCGAGGCCCACATCGTGCTGGATGGCCCGAACCCGGGCATCGAGCGCCTGATGGAGCGCATCGGCAAAGAAGAGGCCCTGGTCCGGCGTTTCATTTCGCCGGAGCAGGCCATGAACATGATGACCGAGCACACGTTGCTCGTGCTCGTCGATACGCATAAGGCCTCCATTACGATGGAGCCCCGGCTGGTCGAAGAGGCGAGCCGCGTGGTCATCGTGGACCACCACCGCCGCGGCGAGGAGTTCGTCAACGACGCGGTGCTCGTGTATCTCGAACCGTACGCTTCTTCGGCCTGCGAGCTCGTGACCGAGCTTCTGCAGTACATTCACGAGAAGGTCGAGCTCAGCCCGCTGGAGGCGACCACGCTGCTGGCGGGCATCACGGTCGATACGAAGCATTTTGCGCTGCATACCGGTTCGCGGACGTTCGAGGCGGCGGCTTTCCTCCGCCGGGCCGGCGCGGACACGGTGATGGTGCAGCGCATGCTGAAGGAAGACCTGCAGGAGTACATCGCCAAAGCCGACATCATCAAGCATGCGCGCATGATCCATACACACATCGCTTTGGCGGTGACGGAGCCGAACCGCAAAATCCCGCAGCTGTTGATCGCCCAGGTGGCGGACACGCTGCTGAATATGACGGGCGTGCTGGCCTCGTTCGTGATCAGCGAACGGCCGGACGGCTTGATCGGCATCAGCGCCCGCTCGCTCGGCAGCATGAATGTGCAGGTGGTGATGGAGCGGCTCGGCGGCGGCGGACATTTGACCAATGCGGCCGTTCAGTTGGAAGGAACCCAGGCGGAAGCGGAGAAGAAGCTGCTCGCCGTGCTGGATGAAATAGAGAAGGAAGAGGGGTTATTCGAATGAAGGTTATCTTTTTGAAGGATGTCAAAGGCCAAGGCAAAAAAGGGGAAATCAAGGAAGTATCCGAAGGTTACGCGCAGAACTTCCTGATGCCGCGCGGACTCGTGCGTCCGGCCACCGACGGCAACGTGAAGACGCTGGAGCATCAGACGGCGGCGGAGCAAAAGCGTAAGGCACAGGAGAAGGAAGAAGCGGTGCAGCTCGGCAAGAAGCTGGAAGAGATGACCGTGCAGCTGAAAGCGAAAGCCGGCGAAGGCGGCCGCCTGTTCGGCGCCATCACCAGCAAGCAGGTGGCGGACGCGCTGGAGAGAGCCGGCGTAAAGATCGATAAACGCAAGATCGAAATGCATGATCCGATCCGGACTTTGGGCGTGACGCAGGTTCCGGTGAAGCTTCATCCGGAAGTGAAGTCGACGTTCAAGGTTCAAGTCACGGAGGAATAAGATGAGCGGCGATCTGTTTTTCGATCGGATCCCCCCGCAAAATCTGGAAGCCGAGCAAGCGGTGCTCGGGGCGGTGCTGTTGCAGTCGGAAGCACTCATTACCGCGATGGAGCGGGTGCGGACCGAGGATTTTTATGACAAGCCCCACCAATTGATCTTTGAAGCGATGGTTCAACTGGGCGAGGAAGGCCAACCGATCGACCTTATTACGCTAACCGCGAAGCTGAAGGACCGAGGCGAGCTCGAGGAAATCGGCGGCGTCAGCTATTTGGCCAAGCTGGCCCATGCCGTGCCGACGGCGGCCAACGCGGAATACTACGCGCGGATCATCGAGGAGAAATCGATGCTTCGGCGTTTGATTCGTACGGCAACGCAGATCGTCAGCGAGGGCTACACCGGCGGCGAAGACGTGGCCGGCATGCTCAGCGACGCCGAGCGGCGCATCCTGGAAATCTCCAACAGCCGGTCGGGCAGCGGGTTTATCGCCATCCGCGACGTGTTGATGGAGGTTTTCGACAAGGTCGAAACGCTCCACCAGAACCGCGGGACGACGACCGGCATCCCGTCCGGCTTCGTCGATTTGGACCGGATGACGGCGGGTTTCCAGCGCAGCGACTTGATCATCGTGGCCGCTCGTCCTTCCGTCGGTAAAACGGCGTTCGCGCTGAACATCGCGCAAAACGTGGCCGTGCGGGCCAAAGAAACCGTGGCGATCTTCAGTCTGGAGATGTCCGCGGCCCAGCTCGTGCAGCGGATGATTTGCGCTGAGGCTAACCTGGACGCCAGCGTGATGCGGACCGGCGATTTCAAGAGCGACGACGATTGGTCGAAGCTGACGATGGGCATTGCCGCCTTGTCGGAAGCGGAGATCTATATCGATGACACGCCGGGCATCACGGTAGCCGATATCCGGGCGAAATGCCGCCGGCTCAAGAAGGAACGCGGCCTCGGCATGATCGTGATCGATTACTTGCAGTTGATCCAGGGCCGGGGCAAAGCCGGCGAGAACCGCCAGCAAGAGGTCTCGGAAATATCCCGGACGCTCAAGCAAATCGGCCGAGAGCTGGAAGTGCCGGTCATCGCTTTGTCCCAGTTAAGCCGGGGCGTGGAGCAGCGGCAGGACAAGCGGCCGATGATGTCCGACTTGCGGGAATCCGGTTCCATCGAGCAGGACGCCGACATCGTGGCGTTTTTGTACCGGGACGACTATTACAACCAGGAAACCGAGAAGAAAAACATCATCGAAATTATCATCGCCAAACAGCGGAACGGCCCGGTCGGGACGGTCGAGCTGGTGTTCTTGAAGAACTTCAACAAATTCGCCAACTACGAGCGGATGCACGCGGATGCCTTTGCCGCCGGCTAGCGGGCCGGATCTTTGGGTTGGGAAAAAGGCCCAGTTAGCCCTTTGATGAACTCAGGCGAATATTTAAGGGAAAAAAATGGCGCTATTTCAGTGATATCCCTCATTTTACGTGAAATAGGGGACATTTATGGCGCTATTTCTTCGAATCGCCGGGGAATGGCCGCTTTTCGCACCGTTAATGGATAATAAGACCATAAAGTTCCGCTATTTCTATGGGAGTAGTCACCAGCAGATGAACCACGTTATTACGGATTGATCTACTAGCTTGCCGCACTCTGTACGACAATATCTATAATTTACGATACAAAAATAACCTTGAAGGGCTGACGATCGTCGTCAGCCCTTTTTTGCCACCCTTGGATGACATGCGTTTCACCTATCCCTTTTGCCCGTCATGGTGAGGACGTAATCCGGCGGGGCGGCTTGCGGCAGCAATGAGCTACGGCAGAGCTCGTTAATTACCAATATATCAAAATTCGACACATTCCATATCATGGAATATATGCCTATTAACTCTCTGTACGCGACAAGGATAACTTGTATAATTTAGTAGTGTAAGGAAATGAAAATTGCGAAAGGGGGCTAACTTATAAGCTCACGGCTAGACGGTCAGGCCAGGAAAAGTCTTCAACTGCGATATCCAATAGAGACAAACTCAACCAGGAGAATAGAGGAGAGGAGCAGATGGAAATGAACAGCAAGCCGGATGTGAGAGAATGGTTTCCGAGCGAAGACGGAAATCCGGAACAGCGCGAGCGAATGATGGAACTGATCGAGCAATTGGTCCGCGGCGTGGATGAGTTGAAAGATCCCGAAGGCGTCAACCTGAAAGGGGAGAAGCGGAGGGATCCCGACTTTTACGGCCAGCTGGCGGCGCAAAGCAACATCCCCCATGCAGGGGCACCGATGGAAGAGGTTAACGCCGAGCTCTTGAAGCTGCTGCATGGGCATCCCTATCATACGAAATATTTTTTTACGAATATATTGCCGATGGCTTCCATTCCCGGCATGCTGGGCATGCTTACCGCCATGCTGGTGAACGGGAACAACCTGTGGGATGTATATGGGCCGGCGGGCGCCGAGGCGGAAGTACGGGTCATCGCCATGATGTCCAAGCTGGTCGGTTATGACGCCAAGACGAGCGGCGGTTATACGACGTGGGGAGGCCAGGGGGCGGTGTTCTCCGGATTGCGGATCGCCATTGCGAAATACGCCCCGGACGCGCTGAAGCGCGGGGTTCCGAACAACCTGTACGCGTTTTGCTCCGAGTCGGCGCATTACAGCCTGCTGAAGTCGGTGGAAGCGACCGGGATCGGCAGCGATCATCTGGTCAAGATCAAGACCTTGCCGGACAGCTCGATGGACGTGGCCGACTTGCGGCGCAAAATGGAGACGGTCGCGAGAATGGGCGGCGTCCCGATTTACATCGTGGCGACCACGGGCACCACGGATGCCAACGGCATTGACGATATCGTCCAAATTCGCGCCGCCGCGAAGGAAACCGCGGAACGGTTTGGTTTGCCATGCCCGCATATCCATGCGGATTCGGCGCTGGGCGGCTTTTTTGCCTTCTTTAACGAGTATGATCTGGAGCAAAACCCGCTGCAGTTCAGCGCAGGCGTCATCGGCATGCTGCGGCCGATTCAAAGAAAAATGCAAATGCTGTCGCAAGCGGACTCCCTGTGCTTCGACTTCCAGAAGCTCGGCCAGGCGCCGTACGTATCCAGCCTGTTCCTGCTTAAAAATGCGGCCGATCTCCGCCTGATGGATCTGGAAGAGGAAGAAACGCCTTATGTAGGACACCGCGGTTACGGCGATTATCACACCGGCTATACGCTGGAATGCTCCCGCATGGCCAGCTCGATCAGCATGTACAGCCTGCTGCTGTCTTTCGGCGCAGAAGGGTATCAGCGGTTGCTGGGGCAATTTCTGGAGGTCACCTGGCAGTTCCGCCGGCAGCTGGCCGCGGAGATCCCGCAGGCCGACATCGCCAACCCGGACAACGCCGGCATCTCCACGCTGATTCGCATTTATATGCCGGGAAGCCCGCGTTTTGCCGAAGAGATCTCCGGCATCTGCTCATCCCAAGAGATCGAGCGCAGCAACCGCTTGAATGAACGGTTGTTCGAGAAGCTGGGCGAGCGCCGCGACCGGATGTTCTTCGGGGACACGAAAAAACACTTGTTGGTAAACACGCAAGAAGGCCGGGAAATTCCGCTTTACGTCAGCAAATTTTTCGTCATATCGCCGCATACCGGGCCGGAGCACATACTCGAGATCGTGCAGTATTTGAAGGAGTGCGTATCCGAGGTATGCGAGGCGTTTCACGCGGCGGCGTTAAATTAACCTATGGGCCGACTCATAACTAACAACTCAGGAGATGAACTTGTGGTGAAGGACAAGATCAAACGTTTGCTTTTCGGGCATATCTCATCGAAGATTATGCTGGGTACGACAGGTTTGCTGCTGGTCGCCATTCTCTGCTTCATCGGACTGCTCATGGTGGTGAATTCCACGCTGAGCGGCGAGCTCAAGAACGAGCTTGACCACCGGCTGCAGAGCAATATCCGCATCGTGGAAAGCGAGCTGGAGCGAATCGAAGGCAACAAGCTGGAAATCGACGGGCCGGAGAGCCCGCTATATCAGGAAACGCGCAAGGCCATGGACAATCTGAAAAAAACGTACAACCTGGAAAACGTCTATGTTTTATCGAACGACGGGGGGAAGGAGCGCATTATCGCTTTGTCCGACACGGAGGGGGACTATAACATGGACTATCCGTTCTCCGCGGAGATGAAACAGGCGATCGCGGAGGAACGGGAGACGATCAGCGACATCTATGAAGACGAGTATGGCATACATAAGTCGATTTTCGTTCCGCTGAAAAAAAGCGACGGTTCGCCGGCGGGACTGCTGGGAATCGACCTCGACGCTTCCGTGATCCCGGAAACGGCGTCGACGGTGTTGTGGAACAGCTTGCTCATCACGCTGCTGGTGCTTGTGGTCGGCTTGCTGTTCGCTTACCTGTTGGGACGGATCATCGCGAGACCGATCAAAACGCTGATGCATGCGACCGAACGTTTCGCGACGGGCGATTTGACGCAGGAGATCCAGATCCACAACAACGACGAAGTCGGTCGTCTCGCCGAAGCTTTCCGTACGATGAGCGGCAATATGAAGCAGTTGATCGGCCATATCTCCGGCTCTTCCCGCGAGGTATCGAGCACCAGCTCGCAGCTGATGCACGTGGCCAAAGAATCCAGCGAAAGCGCGCAGCAGGTGGCGGTTTCGATGAACAGCATGAGCGAAGGAATCAACGAGGTGGTAGAGTCCATCGCAGACAGCTCCGCGTCGGTGGCCGAAATCAAGGAGCAGCTGTCCGGCGTGGTTTCGGACGTCCATAATATGCAGTCCATCGCCGAGAAAGTCAGCAAGCAGTCGTCCGAGGGGCAGAATATGGTCGATGAAACGCTTCGCCAGATGAACAAAATCGAGCAGGTCATGCACCATTCCGAATCGACGGCCGGACAGCTGGAGGAGCGCTCCCGCGAAATCGGCGAGGTGATCGGCATGATTACGGACATCGCCCAGCAAACGAACCTGCTGGCTCTGAACGCTTCCATCGAAGCGGCGCGGGTTGGCGAGTTGGGACGCGGGTTTGCCGTCGTCGCCGGCGAAGTGCGCAAGCTGGCCGAGCAGTCGGCGGAAGCCGCTTCGTCGATTACCGGACTGGTGGCGGGCACGCAGGAGAACAGCCGCCTCGTCATCGAAAGCATCGGCGAGGGGAGCCGGGCGATCGAAGAAGGTCAGAAATGGATGGGCAAGACGTACCAGAACTTCCAGGATATTTTTCACGGAATCGGCGACTTCTCGTCCCGGACGGATCAGTTGCTGCAATCGCTGCTGCTGGTGGAGAACTCCTACCAGAACATCTCCGCTTCGGTGCAGCAAATTTCCGGCGTAACGCAGGAGCAAGCCGCCTCTTCCGAGGAGGTCGCCGCCGCGTCCGAGCAGCAAAGCGCAGCGATGCAGGAAATTGCCGCCGCCATCCGTCAGCTCTCGGCGTTGTCCGAGGATTTGCAGAAAGCCGTGGCCACCTTCAAGCTATAAAAGGATAGGCTGGGTAAGCCAGAGGGGATGCCCTTTCCAACCAAGGCCCAAGCGGCTTCGGAGGGGCATCCTCTTTTTTAGGCAAAACCGCAGTATTTCCGAACGATTGTAAAATGAAGCGTAAAAATCGTTCGCTTTTCAATTTGACTTTGAAAATGGAGACTGTTAAACTGGTATTGCTGCGTTAAAGCGGCAGATGGAGGGCTCAGCCCGATGCTGCGCTTGCGGCGAGGTTGTTAGCGCGTTCGACGCGCCTTAAGCGATTAATGAATTTGCTGGTTGTTATCACTCATCGGCCGAGGATTTGCGAGGAGCGGATCGAAGGCTGTCTTTTGCAATGCTCAAATACAGGTGCTTGACGCACCGGGCGGGGGAATGTACATGTCAACGGTAGTCGTTGTAGGAACGCAATGGGGAGACGAAGGTAAAGGTAAAATCACGGATTTTCTGGCGGAAAGCGCCGATGTGGTGGCCCGTTATCAAGGCGGCAACAACGCCGGTCACACCATTCTTATCGACGGCAAGAAGTACAAACTCACCTTGATTCCGTCAGGCATCTTCAATCAAAATAAACAGTGCGTCATCGGCAACGGGGTAGTCATCAACCCGGCCGCGCTGATCGAAGAAATCAACTACGTGGAAGAAAACGGGTTCAGCGCGAAAAATCTCGTCATCAGCGACCGGGCCCACGTCATTTTGCCTTACCATCTGGTTCTTGACGCGTTGGAGGAAGACCGCAAGGGCGACAATAAGATCGGGACGACGCGCAAAGGGATCGGACCGGCTTATATGGATAAAGCGGCCCGCAGCGGGATTCGGATCGCCGATCTGATGGATCCGGTAGAGTTCGAAACCAGGCTGCGCCATATCATGAAAGAGAAAAACCATGTGATCGAGAACGTTTACGGCGGGCAGCCGCTCGACGTGGAAGAGGTGCTGCAGCAGTACCTGGAGTACGCGGAAGTGATCCGTCCTTACGTTGCGGACACCTCGGTCATTCTGAACGATGCGATCGATGAGGGCCGGAAGGTATTGTTTGAAGGCGCGCAAGGGGTCATGCTCGATATCGACCAAGGGACGTACCCGTACGTGACGTCCTCCAACCCGTCGGCAGGCGGCGTCTGCAACGGCTCCGGCGTGGGTCCGACGAGGATCAACCAGATCATCGGCGTGGCCAAAGCGTATACGACCCGCGTCGGCGACGGTCCGTTCCCGACGGAGCTGAACGACGAGATCGGCGATTTGATCCGCGAAACCGGGCACGAATACGGCACGGTCACCGGCCGTCCACGCCGCGTCGGCTGGTTCGACAGTGTCGTCGTGCGCCATACGCGCCGTGTCAGCGGCCTGACCGGCTTGTCGCTCAATTCGCTTGACGTGCTGACCGGCCTCCAAACGGTGAAAATTTGCACGGGCTACAAATACCGCGGCGAGGTCATCACGCATTACCCGGCCAGCTTGAAAATGCTCGCCGAATGCGAAGCGGTGTACGAAGAGCTGCCGGGCTGGACGGAGGACATCTCCGGCGCCAAAACGCTGGAGGACCTGCCGGAAACGACCCGCAACTATGTGCGGCGCGTGGCCGAGCTGACCGGCGTGCCGATCGCGATTTTCTCGGTGGGCCGTAACCGCAGCCAAACCAACCAAGTGCTGCCGATATACGAATAAGAGGAAAAAGGACGAAAAAGCAGAAGCCGCTCATTGAGCGGCTTCTTTCATTTCAGCGGAGACCGATAGCGAACCGATAACCCGCAGTATAGTGGTGGGCAAATGTTGTATCTTGTATCAACGTTGAATCCGTCTACGGTTGAAATAAATAGCTGATGATCATATCAACCGATTCTTTTTTTAGGCGTGCAGGGTCCAGGTCGTGTTGTTCGAACACAATAACATCCACGAGCCGATTGAGGGTCTCGAATACGACGATCGAGGCTGCATTGATATCCGTTACCCGCAGTTGATCCTTCCATTTGTTAATATTCATTTCGGTCATAAGCCGGCCGCCCTGATATTGTTCATCCATCAAAGCTTTCACTTCAGGATCGGAATGATACATCAGCGCCAGCTCGCTATGGAATTCATTAAAAACCTGATGAGCGTCGACCATACCGTCTATAAACCTGGAAAGTGCGGCGTATTTATCGCTGTGCTCCAGGTCCATCTTTCCGAGCGACTGGTATAGGCGATCTTTAAACTCCTTGTTGTAAAGCTTCAGCGCCTCGATAAACACCGCCCGCTTATCCACGAAATAGGAATAGAAGCTCCCGGTGGAGACCCCGGCCATTGCGGCGATTTCCTTGGTATTGGTATTATGGTAGCCCTTTGTTGAAAAGAGCTCCATCGCAGCCTTCAGAATGGATTCCTTCGTTTTGATGCTTCGGCTTTGCCGGGGAAGCCTTACTTTTTCTTCGTTTCCGTTTCCGCTCACGTTCAATCGCTCCTTTAATTCGATTGTAGAAAACAATTCCCGGGACGTCAAACAAAACTGAACTATAGTTCATTTTTTCGTTGACAAATATGAACCATAGTTCATATAATCAAAACATGAACTTCTGTTCATATTTTGAGAATGGGAAGTGGAGTTATATGAACATCAAGCTTTACCGGACATTGGCGTTTATCGCCATTGTGATCGGTTTTTTCATGGCGCTGCTCGACGCGACCATCGTAAACGTGGCTTTGCCGGAGATCAGTCGGCATTTCGGGGGGGATGTCGGACAGATTTCCTGGATCATGAACGGATTTAATTTGGCTTTTGCGGTATTTATTCTCACGGCATCGCGTTTGGCGGACCAATTTGGACGGAAAAGATGGTTCCTGATCGGGTTGTTCCTGTTCACGCTTGCCTCATTGTTGGCGGGGTTCGCCGATTCCATGGAGTTCCTGATCACGCTGCGGATTATCCAGGGACTGGCTGGAGCTATTATCGTACCGGTAACCATACCGCTCACGACCGAATTGTTCCCGAAAGAGATGCATGGCGCCATCATCGGCGCGTGGGGAGGGATTGCCGGGCTGGCGGCAGCGAGCGGCCCCGCGCTTGGCGGAATCCTGACGGAGAAGTTTGACTGGCAGTGGATCTTTTTGGTGAATGTTCCGCTTGGATTGATCAGTATGCTGCTTACGATTTTGCTCATTAAAGAGTCGTATGACCCGACTTCGGGCAAAAGACTTGATTACGCCGGAACGATCAGCATCACGGGAGCGATGTTCTGCTTTACCTATGCGCTGATTAAGGCCAACGACTTCGGGTGGGATTCAAGCAGGATCATGTTGCTGCTGGTAGGGGGAGGCTTGCTTAGCATCGCCTTTGTTCTGGCGGAATGGAAGGGAAAAGAACCGATGCTGCCCTTGTCGTTATTGAAAATCAGACCGTTCAGCGGGGCCGCTTTGACGCTGTTGGTGGCCGGCGCAGGCATTATGAATCTCTCTTTCTTAACTTCGTTTTACCTGACTCGCATCCTGGGAATGACGGAAATGAAGGCCGGACTCATCCTGTCCGTACTGGCATTGTTTTCGATGGTTTCCTCGGTTCTCTCGGGGCCCTTGTCCAACAAGTACGGTGCCCGTTGGTTTGGCGCGGCCGGCGTGGCGCTGATGATGGGAGCGAACTACTGGCTTGGCGGCCTGAATGCGGCTTCGACCACCGGCGACGTCATTCCTAGATTGGCTATGGCCGGCGTGGGGTTAGGATTAACGATGGCCCCGGTCATGGCTTCGACAATCCGGAATGTTCCGGAGGAGAAGGTGGGGATCTCTTCCGGCGTCGTCAATATGACCAAGGCGCTGGGCAGCGTGCTGGGCGTGGCGATCATCGTAACGGTGCTGCAATCCGGGATGACGGGGCAGATGGAGGAAGCCCGCCAGAACGCGGTAAGGACGATTCAATCGAATCCGGTTCTGATCGATTCGGTTAAGCAGGAACTAGCCTCTTTGACAGGGGAGATCGATTTGGCCTCTTCCGGGGCTTCTTCGGTTTCATCGGACGCGATTCTGAAACGGCTATCGACGGCCATGGAAAAGGAAAACGCGCGTGCTCTCGCGGCGCCGCCCAAAGACGAGCGAGCCGCTCGCCAAGCCGTCATGCAGCAACAGGCGGAGGAAGTCGGGCGCCTTCTGCCGGAGATCGTCGGGGATTACCGGGACGCGGCATCCCGCGCTTTCGGCCGTTCGTTTAAATTCTCCTGTTGGATGCTCCTTGCCGGTGTTCCCCTGGCCCTGATCAGCGATCGCCGATACGCGAAAAAAGGTAAGCTTGCCGAATCCGCGGCAGCGGAATCAGCCCAATAGTTTTTTCCGGATATGCCCCATGAACTAGATTGAAATCTCCTTCTGCCGTCCATACTGAAGTTGAGAGACTAGAATCTGCAAAAGCTAGAACGGCAGAAGGAGGAAATAGGATGAAATGGATCGGGTGGCTGCTGAAACTGTGCGCCACGATCGTTGCGGTCTGCCTGTTGACCGTCGCGACGACGGGCTACGTCGTAAATTCGTACGTTCAATCGTTGCTGGGCAGTTATAACATACCTGTTACGGGGCATGCCCCGAGCTTGGGCGGGATCATGAAAGGGATGCTGGGTTTGGGCGGCGGCGGAAGTTCAACGGAGGATGATCCTCAAACCGCGGACGCCGGCGGAGGCGCTTCGGCAGATGCCGCAGGTAAAGGCGGCACGAGCGGCGGCACCGGGGACGAAGGCCAAAACGGCGCATCCGGCACCGCGGGGACGGGCTCGGACTCCGGCTCGGGCGAAAAAAGGACGGACGGTGAAGATGTACCGGAGGACGCCTTGCCGGTGATGGGCGGGATGGGCTCCGGCGATGACCTTGGCGAGGATCAAGAGGTCGTAGTAACGCCGGACGACCTCGTCGCCAAGAAGGACGAGCTGCCCGACAAGCAGAAGGAAGAGATCTTTGCCATCCTCATGTCGAAGCTGCCCCAGGAGGACATGCAAATTTTGACCGTGGCGCTGGAAGGCGGACTGACGGAAACGGAAATGATCAACATCGAGCAGATTTTGTCCAAGCATTTGGATAAAACGGAATACGCCAAAGTGATGGAGCTCTTGAAAAAATAGCGGAAAACCTCCCGTTTTTCGCCAATGGCAGCGTTAACATTCACAGGATTGTAAATAAGGAACGATAACCCGGCTGCAGCCAAAATGGCATCAAATCCGCGTGCAGCACGGGTTATTTGTATTTTTACCCATGGTTGAAATCCCTTGGAGGGCTGTGTTAAAGTAAACAATAGCGACTAAAGGTTAAAATTTTGAAACCTTTTTTAGTCGAATCGAGTCGATGGGAAAAGGAGATCGGTATGAGAGGTTTGACGGGAAAACGTTGGCAGCTGTGGCGCGGAAACAAAGCTCAGACGGAGGAGCAACACGGCCGCCCGGAGAACGATCCAGAGATGTCCGAACAGAAAGGGAAGGGGATTAACCTGCCCTACTTCCTCAGGTCCCGCAAAGTCGTCCTCACGGGGGCTGCAGTCGTGCTTATTGCCGGCACCGTCTATTTGGCGGGTCAGCAGTACGTCAAAGCCAACACGGTAGCCTACTATCGGGTTTTCGTGGGCGGGGAGGAAATTGGCACGATTGCCAGCGAATCGCAATTAAAAGCTCTGTTTGAACGCAAGGAGCAGGAATATAGAGAGAAGTATCCGGACGTGGAGATGGCGGTTCACACCGAAGGAATTACGGTGAAACCGGAGCAGGCCTATAAAGCCGAAATCGATGCCGAATCAACGCTGAATGAGTTGTACGGGATGCTGAGCGGATATGCCCAAGGCGTGGAACTCAAGGTCGACGGCAAGGTGGTTGCCATCGTCAAGGACGAGGCCGCTGCGCAACAAGTGCTGGAACAGGTGAAAGGGCAATACATACCGTATGCCGAGAACAACACCAACAAGTCGAACAATACGCTGGCGGCCAAGGTCAAGTTGACCGGCGGCAGCGCGGCCAAACAGGCGAAGAAGGGCACCAGCGTGTCGCTGGAGTCGGCCCAAATCAAAGAGGAGGTCTCCCAGGATGCCGTTAAGGCCGATCCAAACAAGGTGCTGAACGCCGAAGAGGCGGTGCAGCGGATCTTGCAGGGGGCCGAAGAAGCCATTCAGTATGAGGTGCAAGAAGGAGACACGATCTCGACGATCGCGGCCCGTTTTGACGTGTCGCAGAAGGACTTGTTTGCGAATAATCCCGGCGTCGAGGAACTGACGCTGCAAATCGGTACGGTGCTGAACGTCAAGGCGATGCAATCGGCGTTGACGGTTCGGACGGTGGAACACGTTGCCGAGGAAATCGTCACGGAACCGCAGGTGATTATCAAGAAAAATGCCGGCATGCGGGCTGGCGAATCGAAGGTCATTGCCGCAGGGAGCAGCGGTCTGAAAACGATGGAGTACCGGATCACGAAGGAGAACGGCTTGGTTGTCGAGGAGGAATGGCTGGGTCAGGAGGTCACCAAGAAGTCGTCGCCCAAAATCGTCATGAAGGGCACAAAGGTCGTTCTGGGCGAAGGGAGCGGACAGTTCGCCTGGCCGGTGTCCAGCGCCAAGATGACCAGCAGCTACGGCGAGCGGTGGGGACGGACGCATAAAGGCGTCGACCTGGTCTCTTCGAATAAGAGCATCCTTGCCGCGGATGATGGGGTTATCTCTTTCGTAGGCACGAAGTCCGGATACGGGAATGTCATTATCATCGACCACAAGAACGGCTACGAAACCCTGTATGGCCATTTGAGCAAGATCAGCGTCAAGAAAGGGCAGGTCGTCGAGAAAGGCGATAAAATCGGGGTCATGGGCAACACGGGACGTTCTACCGGGACGCATCTGCATTTTGAAATTATTAAGAACGGCAGCGAGCAGAACCCGATGAAATACTTGTAATCCCCGATATCAGGCAACGCAAAAACCTGGATTAAGCATCCGCATCCGATAAGGACGGTAGCTCAATCCAGGTTTTTTATCGTCTATTCAGCCTTATTCCGCGGGCACCGCGTCCACGGCCTGCTGATCCTTCAGCTGATGCTGTCCCGAGACGACGACCTGTTCGCCTTGCTTCAGGCCGGCGGTGACCTCCTGGTACACTCCGTTCAAGCGGCCTAACTGCACTTTGCGCTTCTCTACCTTGCCGCCGGCAAAGATGAACGCGTAAGTATCGCTCTCCTCGCGGATGATGGCCGTGGTCGGGATGGTAAGGACCTCTTGCTCGGCTTTGCCGGTCAGCCGCAGCTGCACCTTCGTGCCCGGCTTGAGCGCCAGCTTGGCGTTATCGGCCTGCAGTTCCAGGGCATAGGTACGCTGCTGGGCATCCATGATATCGGCGAGATAAACGATTTTGCCGGTATACAGCTGGCCCGGCCGATCGGCCGCGTAGAAAGCCAACTGCTTCTTGCCCTGCACCAACCCGAGATGCTCCTCGGGGAGATTGGCTTTGATTTTGGCCGGGTTGATCTGCTGGATTTTGCCGACCACCCCTTGGGTTACGGTCATGCCGGACTCAACGGCAAAATCCGTCAGGATGCCGCTGGCCGGGGCGGTCACCCGGTAATTGTCCAACGTGCGTTCGATTTGTTCCATATCGATTTGCGCAAGTTCGATCTGGTCCTTCAGCGGTCCAAGCGATTCCGCATCGGGGCTGGCCAATTTGCCCTCCTTCAGTTTCTGCTGGGCCGTGCGCAGCGCAATCTCCGCTTTCTGCTGCTGCAGCTTCACGTCGGCGGGGTCCAGCTCAAACAGCAAATCCCCTTTGTTCACCTGATCGCCGCGTTTCTTTGCCGTCTTCAAGACATCGCCGCTCACCTTAACCACGACGTCCCGCTGCATCGAGGACGACACTTCCGCGACCATTTCCAGCGGGTCGCCGATGCTTCGGGTTTCCGCCTTGCCGATTTTTACGGACGGCTTAAGGTCGACGGGCTCCGTTAACGGTTGGCCGGTTCCGGCTGACGTACATCCGGCCAACAGGCCGGCAGCCAAGGCCAACGCGCCGAGACCGCCGATCCGTTTTCTCCACTGCCGCATTCTGTTATTCATGGGTTATTGCTCCCTCCAGGTTAGTGTCATGTGCTTTGGATTTGGGACCGCGGTGGAACAGCTTCCCGATCCGGTTCTTCAGCGATTCGATCAGCTCATAGACGACCGGAACGACGACCAGCGTCAGGATGGTCGAAGAGACAAGACCGCCGATAACGACGACGGCCATCCCTTTGGAGATGATCGTGCCGCCTTCGGTTAAGCCGAGCGCCAACGGCAGCATGGCCACCATCGTGACGACCGCGGTCATCATGATCGGACGCAGGCGCAGCGTTCCCGCTTCCACGAGCGCGTGCCGCACGGTGTAACCCTCCTGGCGGAGCTGCTGGGTCCGATCGATCAGCAGGATCGCATTGGTCACCACGATGCCGATCAGCATCATGAAGCCGATCAATGAGGTGATGCTGAGCGCCTCGCCGCTGAGCAGCAAGCCTACCAGGCCGCCGATCACGGCCAGCGGCAACGAGAACAGGATGGCAAACGGGGCGCTGGTGTTGCCGAAAGAAATGACCATGATCAAGTAGACGATGAACACGGCCACGGCCATAGCCACGAACAGCTGCGAGAAGCTGTCGCCGATTTCCGCATTGACGCCGCCGACTTCGCGGCTGACGCCATCGGGAAGTTGTACCCGATCCAGCGCAGCGGCCACCTTGGAGCTGACGCCCCCTTTATCCTGACCGTTGATCTTCGCGGTCAGGGTGATGACCTGTTCCTGATCGTTCCGCGTGATGCTGGAGGCGGCGTCGATTTTGTCCAGCTTGGCGACTTCCTTCAGGTATACGATCGTGCCGCCGGCCGTTTGGAACGGAATATTGCCCAGCTTGGTCAAGGTGTTTAAATCCGCTTTATTAAGCTCCAGCGTCGTTTTGTACGTGACGTTATCCAGCTTGAGCTCGCCGATTTCGCTTTTCATCAGCCAACTGGAGACGGTTTGCTGCACCGTGGATACATTTAAGCCGTACTGCTGGGCTTTGGCTTCGTCGACGGTGATTTCGAGCTCTTTTTTGGCGTCGCTTAACGAGTCCTTGATCTCCGAGAGTTCCGGAAACTTTTGCATCTCGGCTCTCATCAAGGACGCCGCCGCCGTTAGCTGATTGAGGTCTTCGCCCTTCAGAGAGTACTCGAAGCCGGTCGAACCCGTCGAGGTGTTCCCCAGCGTGCTGATTTCAAGCGATGAGCCTGCCGGAAGCTCGGCGAGCAGGATTTCCTTGAAGCGATCGCGGACTTCCTTCACTTCGCCGCCTTCGCTGACTTCCGTGAAAATTTGCGCCCGATAAGGCATCGGGTCGGAAGAACCGCCGAACCCGACCAGGGCTTCCGTAAAGGTAAACTGCGGGTTGCCTTGGTCGTCCCTGGCTTGATGGAGGATATTCTCCATGTCCTTGACCTTGGCATCCATCGTGCTTAACGAGGTTTCGTACGGCATTTTGACCTCGTAATAGAACTGTCTTGGCGGCTCGTTCTCGGGGATCAGCGTGACCGACAAGAACGGGACGGAACCGGCGATGGACGCGACGAACAGGACGGCCGCCGCCAGCAGCGTTTGGATGCGGTGCCGAAGCGACCATTCCAGGACATGGCGGTAGAAGGTCAGGATGCGGCCGCTTCCGCCTTCCTCGTGTTTGATGTTGCCGCCGCGGAGCACCAGCAGTTTGGCCAGCATCGGAATCACGGTTAAGGCCACGAGCAGCGAGGCCAGCATGGCGCAAGCCAACGTGATCGCGAACGGCCGGAACAGCTGGCCGGCGATGCCGCTGACCATACCGAGCGGCGCAAACACGCCGACGGTGGTCAACGTCGAGGAGGTGATGGCCGCGCTGACCTCGCGGGTCGCCAGCTTGATGACCGATTCCCCGCGTTCCTGCGCTTTTTGCAAATGAGAATAGATATTCTCGATGACGACGATACTGTCGTCCACCACCCGGCCGATGGCGATGAACATGCCGCCGAGCGTCAGGATATTGAGCGAAATGTTCAAGTAATTCATCACAAGCAGGGTGATCAGGATCGACAGCGGAATGGAGATCAGCACGATCAAGGTCATGCGGATGTTCCGCAGGAACAGCAGAATCATCAGCGCCGCCAGGAACGCCCCGGTCAGCCCTTCGCGCAGCATCCCCTGAATGGAGGTGCTCACCTCGACCGACGTATCGAAGATCGTCTTGAAGCTGATGTTCGGCGTTTGCGCATGCCACTGCTTCAGCAGCGCTTCGATATCGCCGGAGAAATCCACGGCGTTGGCTTCGCTCGTTTTATACAGCTGGACGCCGATCGCCGGCTTGCCGTCGAGCCGGGCCACGAACCCGGATTCGGTAATCGATTCGACCGTCCCGAGCTGATTCAGGCGCACCCGCGTACCTTGCGCGCTTTGCAGATTCATGTTCTCCAAAGCGTAAACGCTGTTCGTTTCGCTTTTGACCCGGGCCATCATCGCATTGCCGTCGATTTCGACGGCACCGGCCGGCAGGGAAGCAAGGTTGGCGCGAAGCTGGCCCGCTACCTGGGGCGGGGTCAGCCCAAACGAGTTCAGCTTGTCGGCATCCAGCCGGATGCGGAGGGTCGTTTCCCGGGAACCGATCTCGTCCATATGGTCAAATCCGGGGATCGCCTGCAAACCGGGCTTGATCTCGTTCGCGAACCATTGGTCCAGCTCCGTCTGGCTCATGCCGTTATCGACGGAAATGGCGAAATAATAAGCGGGAATGGAGGCGAACCCCAGCGTGGCGACCTTGGGGCTGCCGGCCGATTCGGGCAAGGCCACCTCCTGCAGGAGGCTTTCGATATCGAGCTTCTTTTGCTCCGGATCGGAGCTTTCCGTCAGGTTGACGAAAATGGTGGAGATATTGTCGCTGGACGTGGAGTCGAGGGAAGATACGCCCTCGAGATTGGCGATTTTCTGCTCCAGCGGTTTGGTCACCTGTTCCATGACGTCGCTGGGCGATCCCGGATAGGGCGTCGACACGATGACAAAGGGAATGGAGATGTCCGGCATGACCTCGGTTTTGAGGTTGCCGGCGGCATACAGGCCGCCGCCGAACAGCATCAGGATGATGATGATGACGGCGCCTATGTTTTTCATCGAGAAGTGGGTCAGTTTATTCATATATGGTATTCCTCCTATCACCTAGGAAGGGTACCGAAAGAATGTGAACTGAGTATGAATGGGGGGAATTACTCGCGATAACTGTGATAGGGAAGGGTTACGCTGATCTCCGTCCCGGCGCCGAGGCGGCTTCGTACGGCGATCGTTCCTTGATGCAGTCCGACGATCTTCTTGGCGATGGCCAGCCCGAGCCCGTTGCCGCCTTGAGCGCGGCTGCGCGAGCGGTCCGCCTTGTAGAATCGCTCGAACATATGCGGCTGGTCCTCCTCGGAAATGCCGATCCCGGTATCCCGGATCGAGACCACGACCTGATTCACGTCCTGTCGAAGGCGGATGGATACCGTGCCTTCCTCGGGCGTGAATTTGAGGCTGTTGCCGATCAGGTTGATCCACACTTGTTCCAACCCGTCGCGGTCGCCGGCGATCTGCACGACGGGCAGCTCCAGATCCATCCGGATGCGCTTGGCCGACCATTGCGGCTCGAAGGCCACGACCGTTTGTCGAAGCTGCTCGTCGAGACGGTAGGTGACCGGATGAAACGGGTGGTGCTCCGACTCCAGCGAGGCGAGCTTCAGCAGGTTTTCGCTCATCCGCGACATCCGTTCGCTTTCGGCCATGATGATGTCCAGGTAGCGGTCCCGGGCTTCGGCGTCCAGTTGCTCTTCCTTCAGCGCTTTGGCAAACCCGCGAATGGAGGTCAGCGGCGATTGGATTTCATGCGACACGTTGGATACGAAGTCCTGGCGCATTTGCTCCAGCTGCCGCAGCTGGCGGCGCATCTCGTCGAAGCTCTGCACCAGCACCCCCAGCTCGTCCTTGCGCTTCACTTTCAAGTCCGTGCTGAAATCGCCCTTCGCCATCCGCCGGGTGGCTTCCGTCATTTTGCGCAGCGGTTGGACCAGGAAGCCGGCCTCCACGATAAAAAACAGGCTTCCCCCCGCCAGTACGATCCCGATCATCGTCCAGATCATATCGTTTACCGGGTATCCGATCCGATTGGCCGAATTGGGCTGGATGAACAGGGCATAGCGTTCGCCCCCGTTTTCGAAGCTCAGACCGACGTAGACGTCGTTCCGGCCGACCCGACCCCGCACGTCCTGGCCCTGCAGCACCCGGTTCACCTGATCGTCCGGGATGTCGGCCTCCGGCGCGGAGCCGTACATTTCCAATTTGCCGCTGCCGTCGAAGATTTCCACGCTGATCGCCCCGGTCAAATCCCGGATGTCGTTCATCACCAGCGCCCGGTTGTCGAAGCCGGCGCGATCGTAAATGCGAATCAGCCCTTGGCCGAGCAACACCATGCTGTCCTGCGTTTGCTCCTGGACCGATTTTTCGTACAGATAGCCTGTAATGATCGCCGACGTCACCAAGCTGACCACGATGGCGGAGAGGAACATGAGCACGATGCGGATATAGAGCGATTTGATCATTTCTCCACCTCCAGCCGGTAACCCAGGCCATAGACCGTTTCGATGCGGAAGGGAGCGGGCGAACCGGCGCCGCCGGCGAAACGTTCCCGCAGCCGCTTGATGTGCACGTCGACCGTGCGGTCATCCCCCTCGTAATCGGGGCCCCAGATTTGTTCGATCAATTGCTCGCGCGTAAAAATCTGCCCCGGATAGCTGCCGAGCTTAAACAACAGCTCGAATTCCTTGGGCGGCAGGGTCAATTCTTCCTCGCCGCGGGTCGCCTTGTAGGTTTGGCGGTTGAGCCAAACGTTTCCGAGCTGGACGCTTTGGGAAGCGGCGATTTTGTACCGCTTGAGCAAGGCCTTGACGCGTACGACCAGCTCAAGCGGATCAAACGGCTTGACCAGGTAATCGTCGGTGCCGAGGTTAAATCCTTTGATTTTCTGCCCGGTTTCGCCTTTGGCCGTCACCATCAGCAGGGGCGTATCGGGATATCGCCGCCGCAGCTCGCTGCACAGGTCCCAGCCGTCCATTACCGGCATCATGATGTCGAGCACCGCCAGGTCGGCCGGGGCTTGTTCCATTTTTTCCAGCGCGTCGGCCCCGTTGTCGGCCTGAATCAGGTCGAACCCTTCCTTGGATAAATACAAGCCGATCAATTCGCGTATATAGGGATCGTCATCAACGATCATAATCTTGGCCATGGGCTTTAATCTTCCTCCTTCTTCCGTCTCTCTTGCAGGATATCAATAGATTACCAGTTCCCGGTAGAAGCATTCAATAGTTGCCGGTTCCGCGGATAGCTGATGCGGCTCCGGATATGGTAAGATAGAGGGAGCAAAAGCCCATGGCTGAAAGTTTGGGGTGAACGGGAGTCATGCAAGGGAAAATTTTGGTAGTGGACGATGAGAAGCCGATTGCGGATATTTTGAAATTCAATCTGGAAAAAGAGGGCTACGAAGTTGTGCTGGCCTTCGACGGCATCAAAGCGGTCGAGCTGGCGTTCTCCGAACAGCCGGATCTCATCCTGCTCGATTTGATGCTGCCCGGCAAAGACGGGATGGACGTGTGTCGGGAGGTGCGCGCCAAGCTGCAGACGCCGATCATCATGCTGACGGCCAAGGACGGGGAGATCGACAAGGTGCTGGGCCTGGAGCTGGGCGCCGACGATTACGTTACCAAGCCGTTCAGCACGCGCGAGCTGCTGGCCCGGGTCAAGGCGCAGATGCGCCGCCAGCAGAAGCCCGCGGCCGCTGAGGGCGCGGAGGAAACCAAGCAGGGCATCACCCTGTTCGAGCTGTTTATCGACACGGACATGTATACGGTCCATAAGAACGGCGAGCCGCTGGATCTGACGCACCGGGAGTTTGAACTGGTGCATTACCTGGTCAAGAACGCCGGGAAAGTGATGACGCGCGAGCACCTGCTGCAAGCGGTGTGGGGCTTCGAATATTTCGGCGACGTACGGACGGTCGACGTAACCATTCGCCGGCTGCGGGAGAAGATCGAGAAGGACCCGAGCAAGCCGGAATATATTTTGACGCGGCGGGGACTGGGTTATATGATGCGGAGCTCCAAGGCGGGTGGATTCTAGGATGAATCTGCCTTCCTTCTTCCGCACGATCCAGGCCAAGCTGATCATCATATACGTGCTGCTGATCCTGATTGCGATGCAACTGATCGGGGTCTATTTCGTGAGCGCGATGAAAACCTCGCTGACCAGCAACTTCACCAAGGAGCTGCAGGAGCGGGCGGAACTGCTCTCCGTGCTGGCGGCGCAAAACCTGGGCGTGACCGGAGAGTCGGCGGAGGAATCGATGGAGAACCTGCGCGTGCTGGTCAACAACTTGTTTAACATCAACGGCGCGGAAATTCAGGTCCTGGACGCGAGCGGCAAGGTGCTGACGACGTCCAAGCCCTCGCACGCCGATTACGTGGGCACGAAGAATACGCAAACCGTGGTCAGCCGGGCCCTGCAGGGCATTCGCGACAACGAGGAATACATCATCGACGAGGACAACATCCGCAAGAAAGTCGTGGCCAAGCCGGTCGTGAGCGGCGGGAAAATCGTCGGCGCGATCTACATCGCGGCCTCCATGAGCGATTTGTACAGCACGATGGAGCGGATTAACAACATCTTTATTTCCGGGATATTGCTGGCGCTGGGACTGACGGCCGTGCTCGGCGTCATTCTAGCCCATACGATCACGTCGCCGATCAAGGAATTGACCCGGCGGGCCACCGCGGTGGCCGAAGGGGAGTTCCACCAGAAGATGCCTGTGCTCGGCAACGACGAAATCGGGCAGCTCAGCAAAGCGTTCAACTACATGACCAGCCGCCTGCGCGATGCGCTCGCGCAAAACGAAGAGGAGAAGGAGAAGCTTGCTTCAATTCTGACGAACATGAGCGACGGGGTGATCGCGACCGACGAGAACGGTCGGGTCATCCTGATGAACCGGCGGGCGAGCGAAATGCTGATGGTAGAGGACCGACCGGTCGATGGAATTGATATCATGTCCCTGCTGCATTTGCCGCCGGAGGAGCAGGGCGTGCTGGAGCAAGGCAGGATGCATTCGACGATTCTGGAGAACGACGCGCCGGACGGCGACGTGTTCCTGATCCGCGTGACGTTTACGCCGATCCACCGGCGGGAAATCGGGATCATCGGGACGATCGCCGTGCTACAGGACGTCACGGAGCAGGAGAAGCTGGAGGCGTCGCGGCGCGAATTCGTGGCGAACGTCTCGCATGAGCTGCGCACGCCGCTGACGACGATCAAGAGCTACACGGAGGCGTTGGAGGATGGCGCGATGGAGGATCCGGAGCTCGGGTCTCGCTTCATCTCCGTCATCCAGAACCAGACCGAGCGGATGATCCGCCTCGTCACCGATCTCTTGCACCTGTCGCGGCTCGACTCCCAGGAGGCCCAGCTGCGCAAGCAGCCGACGAACGTGATGGAAATGCTGGAGGAAGTGGCGGACCGGTTTTCTTTTCAGATGCAGGAAAAGGATATCAAGCCTACGCTGTTTATCGCCAGCGACGTGGATACGGCCTGGATCGACCGGGATCAAATCGACCAGGTGCTGGACAACCTGATCTCCAATGCGATGAAATACACACCGGAAGGCGGTGCCATCGCGTTGGAGGCTCGCCTTACCGATGACCGCCAGCTGGCCGTATCGGTGGAGGATAACGGGATCGGGATTCCGAAGAAGGACCTGGACCGGATATTCGAACGTTTTTACCGCGTGGACAAAGCGCGTTCGCGGAATATGGGCGGCACGGGCCTCGGCCTGTCGATTGCCCGGGAAATTGTGAAGGCGCACGGCGGGACCATCTCGCTGCAGTCGGAATTCGGCAAGGGCACCAAGGTGACCTTTACGCTGCCGATGGAGAAGCAAGGAGGCGAAGCGCGGTGAAGGAGAGGGTCAAATCGCTGGCGCTGGCCTTACTGGTCGCGTGCAGCCTGGTGCAAAGCTATTTTCTGATCTACCAATTGCCGGGGAGCAATCCGGTGGTGAAATCGGAGAGCGACTACATCCGCACGGAAAACATGGGGACGACCCTGGAGGCGGAGGCGATGCTGTTTCCGGCGCAAATCGCCGTGCATATGGGCGAGGAGCGGCACACCGTGTTTTACCCGGACTCTACGTTTTACAATTTGATTTATTCCCGGCTCAAAGGCCGCCAGTTTGACGGATTTCAGCGGTATGATATCGACAATATCGACTGGACGGACATCCGCGGCAAGCATGTCGGCGTGGAGCTGGAATTCGGCGGGGGCGTCCCGGTGGCCCTGCTGCAGAAGGTGATGCAGGTTGCGCCCGATCCGCTGTTCGACGCGGAGAATATCAACCGCCTGCTCATTTACAACACGGGGACGGAAGATCAGGTGCGCGTCTTCTTCTTCAGCTCGCAGGGGGATGTGGTGTATGAGGCGACCAAAGCCGACCTGACGGTGCAGGACGTGCAGCAGCAGGTGGATTTCGGCAAGGATTGGGTGCCGTACACGCTGACGGATGGGTACTACGTCCCTGAGGAAGCGGTCGATATGGTCGAAACCGGCCTCGACATTGGGCTTTATACGACGGAGCAGATGCAGCGAAACTTGTTCTTCGACCCCAGCATCACCCGCTATATCCGGGAAAAAGACGGCTCCGAGATTTACACGGACAGCAAGCGCAGCCTCCAGGTGAAACAGGATCGCAACTGGATCAATTACACCGATCCGGCAGCGCCTTCGGCGGGTGAGAACAGCCCGAGCAAAAACGTGCTGTCGGCGGTCGACTTCGTCAACGATCACGGCGGTTGGAACGGCAAATACCGGTTGGAGCAAACCGATGACGGGGTGGATAAAGACCAGCATCGGGTCGTGTTCCAGCAGTATTACGGGACCGGACAGTTCGGGGCTTTTCCGATCATCGACCTGTCGTCGTTCCACTACGGGGCGATCTCGCTGGAAATGCGCCAAGGCACGATCACCGGCTACGAGCGTTCGCTCATCTACGGCGCGGGCGGAACCTGGGAGAAGAAAGTCGTCTCCCTGCCGGGCGGCAAGTTGCTGCAAGAGCAGATCGCGGCGCTGAAGACGGAAGCGGGCATCGCCGGGCTGTACCCGGCCTATCTGCCTTCGCTCACCGAACAAGGCTTGCTGCTGAAGCCGATGTGGGTGGTCGAGCTCAGCAACGGGGCGACGCGGGTGCTAAGCTTGGGCCCGGTCGAGGAGTAGCGGCAGCAGGGCGCAACTTGTAACGGACTCCAGAGGCGCTAAATGGCGCTATATGGGCAGTATTGAAATGTAACGGACCCAGGAGACGTTATTTTATTCAAATTATCGCCAATCGTCTCATTTGGAGCCGAATAAGATCCGTAGAGTCCGTTAGGTTGGGAAATAGCCGGGAAATGGACGGATAACGTCTCTACGGTCCGTTACGGGAACGGCCGCCCGTGGTAACGGTACGTTTTGGAGCAGCACGGAGAACATGGACCGTCCGCTAAGAGTGGCGGCCAGTGATAACGTTACGGACGCAACAGTCACCGGCAGCGGTCATTGTCCGTACGGCACAAGGTTTTATGGTACGCGCGGGTTACGGCAGGCGCAGAACGCGGACAAGATGTTGCCTGACTGGACGCTTTGCTTGCAGGCGCGGCATCCTAAGCCGCATACAAAAACGAAGGGAGGATGAATCATGGATTGGGGTCGTGCGAAAAACGTGCTGATCTATGCTTTTTTGCTGCTGAACCTGGTGCTCGGCTATCAGCTGTGGAACGATTTGCGGGAGCAGAGGGACTCCAATCTGGATATCACCACCCTCGAGAACAATACGCAAAAAGCGATGGACGAGAAGCAAATCCGGGTATTGGCCAAAATTCCGACCGACACGCCGGAGCTGCCGAAGATTGCTTACCGGTTCGTGGACGGGGAGCAAAACGGCAAAATGGTCGATCTGGCGGCGCCGGTCGACAGCAAGCTGATTTTTACGCCGCGGGATTTGGCCGCCGCCTTGAAGAACAGCCTGCCGGACATCGAAAGCTATCGTTACGACGAGGTGGCGAGCAGTTCGGACGTATTCGTCCTGCACCCGTTGGTCGACGGGAAATGGCCGCTGTTCAAAATCGAGCTGAAGCTGTATAACAGCAATCAGAAGATCATTTCGTACCAGCGCCAGGCGATCGAGATTACCTATCCGGTGGAGGAGAAGCCGCAGCAGGTGTTGTCGGCCTCGAAGGCGCTCGGCAACCTGATCGAGAACTTCCTGCCGGAGGGTTCGGTCGTAACCGAGGCGGAGCTCGGTTATTACGGGGAAGTGTTTGACTCGGACGCCCATCTGCCGGCCTCCCCGGCGTGGAGGTTCATGCTGGAGAGCGGCAAGGAGTATTACGTGCAAGGGATCAGCGGAGACGTGATCAGTCCGAACACAGAGAAGACGAAGGAGTAATGGGAGATTATGGGGATACGATTTTCGGTGCTGTCGAGCGGTTCGACAGGCAATGCAACGTTGGTCGCTAATGGGGAAGTCACGCTGATGGTCGATGCCGGGTTCAGCGCGAAACGAATCGATGAGCTGATGCTGGAGCGCGGAGTGACCGGTCAGGAACTGAGCGGCATTCTGGTGACGCATGAGCATTCCGATCATATCAAAGGCCTGGGCGCGGTGGCGCGAAAATATAATCTTCCGATCTATGCGAACGAGAAGACCTGGACGGCCATGGAAAAAACGATCGGCGTGATTCCGGACGAGCACCGCTGCGTGCTGGGCACCGGAGAAACCCGCGATTTCGGTTCGCTGCGGGTCGAGTCGTTCGGGATTTCGCATGACGCCGCCGAGCCGGTCGGCTACAACTTCTACGACGGCAAGGAGAAGCTGAGCGTGTGCACCGACCTCGGTTATGCCAGCGACAAGGTGAAGGAAGCGATCTGCGACGCGGACGTGCTGGTACTCGAGGCCAACCACGATATCGAGATGCTGCGGATGGGCCGTTACCCGTGGAACATTAAGCGCCGCATCCTCGGCGATTTGGGCCACTTGTCCAACGACGCGACCGGGGAGCTGATGAGCGAGATCCTGAACGGCCGGCTGAAGCGGACGTACCTGGCCCACCTCAGCCGCGAGCATAACATGCTCGACCTGGCCAAAATGTCCGTCCGCGGCGCCATGGAGGATCGCGGCTGCTTCTTCAAGGACAGCGAGTTCAAGCTGTGCGAGACGTACTACGACCGCCCGACGCCGTGGGACGTGCTGAGCGAGCGGTAAGGACGTCGGAGGGCAGTGCCCCGATATAGTGGGGGGTCCGGAGCCGGGTAACGCTTTTCGGCTCCCAAAGAGGCGTTTTCAGCAGTTAGGCGCTCGATAAGGTCGCCTTGGTCCGTGACGGGCCAAGGGGTGGCTATCTATAGGGCCCGTGTATTGTTGTCTCTGCATGCTCCTTTGCACGATTATCCCTCTCGGTAAGGGAGCAGGGGCGGGGGTTAGGAGAAAGGATACAGACCGCACGGGAGATCAAGCAAGCACAAGATGCGGTGGAAACGAAAAGACCGTGAGTTTGCTGCAGTATAAAACCCTTCCGTCTGAGATGATACCTGCCTCGACATGCGACCCCCAACCCGCCTCTTTGTCCTAAACCTGTCTCATGATCTCGAACCGATCTGTTTCTCTGCCACCTGATCAAACGGTATAATCGTGCAAAAGCGTCCGGACAACAAGTGTTGATCTTACGCCAAAATCGGTTGCCGGCTTTGACTGTCAAGCACGGTTTATTAGGTTGAGGCGGAATTTGGGCATGAAATGGAAATTTTACACATTCGGAATCCATTTTAAAACCTTCAATAAGCCAGTCCTTAACCTTTAATTCATTATCATCAATCGTCCTATATAATAAAAGTGGTGCCCATTCTACAAAGTTACTGCCGTTTGCTATAATCAATGCTTCTAGCCAATCTTTAAAGCCCATACATAAATAATTGAATTCCGAGCCACCTGACTGAATAAATATATTTTTTCTCTACTCGACTAGTATCAAGAAATACCAGGCATGAAGGACAGCGTGCAATAGGTAATAAATGTGGAGCAATATCGGGGATTTATACTATAAATTTCAGTGTATTCTCCAAAGCCAATATCAAATAATTTAGCTCCATTGTGGAAGAGTAAGAAATCAACATAATATTGAGCTAGAAGAAGTTTATATTTTTCGGAAAGAAAAGGGACATCCTCTTTACCGGCAGGAGCGGAAAACTCAAATTTTGCTTTTTCAACGGTTCCGCCCATAATTTGGAGGGGGAATTCATTGTTTTCATTAATTCTTTGCCATAATCCTATCCAAATAAAATGTAGGGATCCTGTAATAATCAAACCCTCTTATTGACCATAGGTATATTAAACCATATTATAGAATTATATGGTTAATAATACCATCCGTTAGTTTATGACGTAAGGGAGGTGTTTGTTTGGAGCCAGTGGTTACGATTCGTGCGCAGCTAGAAGACTTTTTGATACAGAATCACTTGACGCTTAGTCAGTTTGCCGAAATATCGCAGATCAATGCCGGAACGCTAAGCGGTATTATCAATGGTCATCGCCCTATTGCCATGCATCAGCTTGACCGGATCACTTCGGGGATGGGGTTGGTTGAAGGATTTTTTTACGAAAAGTATATTGATGAATGTTTTTTCCAAGCCACGCCGGACTGGCGTAGACTAGGGCCCTTTTTGCATCGCTGTGCCGAATTGAATAAGCTGGATTGTATTAAGCAAGCTGTTCGATTATTGATGGATAACCTGGCCTACATACCGTTACTCTTTAACTTGGCCGAACAACTTTTTCACGAAGGCAGTTTGCAGTCGGCTGCCGTACTTTATGAATGTATAGCGGAAAGTGAACCGAAACAGCATTCCGAGCGGCTGGCGCTTTGCCACTATCGATTATTTACGCTGGGCTTATCCAAAGATCAGAATCGAAATTTATTGCTGGCTTCACAATTTGAATATTTTGCGGATCGCCTCGACGAACCCTATCAATTGGATGCGCTTAATGATTTAATCAATGTATTTCTTTCACTGCGACGATGGGATAAGGTAAAGGTTCTGGCGGAGAAATTAAAGATTAAAGCAACCATTCATTACGAGTTAAATGGCCGAAAAAAATCAGCGGAAACCCAAAAACAGATTGTTTTTTATATTATGTATGCCTATTTAGAACTGGGCGATGCGCATTTCAATTTAGAAGATTATGAGAATGCTTTATATCATGTCTCCTTCTATTCGGATTGCAGTTGGGTGAAAAAACCCAATGAAGAAGAACTGGCTACAATTCTCCAGTTTCAGGAATGGGCTGAGGGCAATCGCTATTTGTATCAATTAATGTCCGGTAATATGGAGATTCTTCCGGAATATATGAAGTATATTTCTACCAGGGAAAACGAAGTATTCCCAGCCTTATGCGAAATTGTGGTCGCAGCTAATAAGTTTGATATGAACATCGATTTTGTGCTTGAGCAATACGAGCCCTATTTAAAGTATCAAGAGCAAAACAGCCGTATTGGCAAGATTAGCGAGCTTTATACCGATGACCGATATTTACGTTTACTAACGGGTTTGGGAGTGTATTTTTTAAAGAAAAAAGATTTTGAACGAGGATTGGAGTGGGTTCTGGACGGTTTTGCATTTGCTATTGAAATTTGTAGTGGACACGGTATGCTAAAAAGTGTAGGTCTATTTGAACAATACCGAGATTTTGTAACTGAAGCAGCGAACCGGCGGTACAAAATTTTAATAGGTGAGGTGCAAAAACTGAATGAAGAGAAAATTGGCTTTAGTGGTAGCTGCATGTAGTTTGATGGTTGCCGCGGCGATCCCGGCTACTAGTCTTATCCCTACTGGAAAGCAGACCATTCCTATTGTTATTACCACTTATTCTCACGGTTCGGGAAGTTAAATATCAATAAGACTCAAATAAAGAAAGCATCTCCAGATCAGAAAATCCGGGATGCTTTCTTTTTCTAGTTGTGATTTGAATATACGAGGTTACTATAGCACCCCTACAGCTCCCACCCCGGCAAATAAGCCTTGGTGTTGTTCAGCATCGTCGCGAACAGCTCCTCCGTTTGGTCCGGGGTCAGGCCGGAGAGCAGCGGATCGTTCAGGAAGGCGCGGAAAGCCAGGGACCGGTCTTTGGCCAAGGCCGCCTTCAGGATGGCTTCCTGATTGTAGACGTGGCGGGTGACGAGGTTGTTGATGTCTTCCGGCAGGCCGCCGGCCAGCACCGGCTGGACGCTGTCCGCGCCGAACACGGCGTTGGTTTCGACGACGGCGTTCCGCGGCAGCGAAGCCATTTGGCCGCGGTTCGGCAGGTTGACGTTGGTGACCATCGGGGCGCTGGCGCCGGTCAAGCTGCGCAGCATGGCGATGCCTTCTTCGCCGCTGGATTTGAGCGAGAACGTTTCTTCGCCGGCGACAAGGCGGCGGCTGCGTTCCCGCAGCTTCTGCAGGTTGTCGATCCGCCACGATACGGGCGTCAGGCCGAACTTCCACTGTTTGACGTGCTCCGGACTGCGCAAATACCAGGTGTTTGGCATGAATTCGGCGAGATGGCGGTCGCCGGCCGCGGCGATCAGGTTGAAGCGGCGGAACAGGTCGAAGTGGATACGGTTAGCCGACGTAAAGCTGTTGTTCATCCAGTGGTCTTTTTGCCCGTGGCCGCTAAAGCCTTCCTCGGCGTACTTCTCGGCAAAAGCCCGGTACACCGGGAACAGGTCGGTGCCGCGGTAGGAGGCGCGGTCGAGCCAGGTGAAATGGTTGATGCCCAGGACGTTGACTTCGATGTCCTGGCGGCGGACGTCGGACAGCCCCTCCATATCCTGCAGCATCTCGGCCAGCAACTCCTGCGTGCCGAACACCTCGTGGCAGCAGCCGAAGGCTTTGATGCCCGGGAACACTTCGTACAGCGTACGGGTCAGCACGCTCATCGGGTTGGTATAGTTGATGACCCAAGCGTTAGGCGAGTGGTCGCGGATCGCCTCGGCGATTTCCACGTACATCGGGATGCTTCGCAAGGCGCGAATCGCTCCGCCCGGTCCTACGGTATCGCCGACGGACTGGTACACGCCGTACGCTTCCGGCGCATGCACGTCGGACCGCATTTCCTCGAACGTCCCCGGAAGGATGGAGATGATGACGAAGTCGGCGCCCTTCAGCGCTTCCGGCAACGTCCGAACCGCTTCGTATTGCCAGCGGCTCACTGCCTCCGGATGATCTTGCAAGCGGTTACCAATGACTTCGTTGGCTTGGGCCGCTGCAAAGTCGATATCATATAAGGCCACATTGCCGGACAGCGCTGGTTCGAGGGCTAAATCGCTCATCAAACCCCAGGCCCAGCCGCGGGAGCCCCCTCCGATATACGCGATTTTCAGATTTTTTATGGTCGATGCCTCATGCATGTTAAGTCACTCCCTTGTTTTGGTGTTACAATAAACATAGAGCAAAATCGGCAAAGTTACCGCACGAATATTGCTGATTTCCACCTGAACTCTACATTTTTTGCTGCAATAGAGAAAGGCTTAGCGGGTCTCGAAACCCGCGGAATTCATCAGGCAGGCAAGGGGGGGACGAAAATGAACATGGAGGGACAGCTGGCGCCCATACGCCGCCATTTCAGCATCGAGGCGGCCAAGCAGCCCGGACGGTTTTCCATGGACGGGGAGCATTTCCACGATGCCTGGGAGATTTATTATCTTGCCTCGGGGGAGCGCTGTTATTTCATCAAGGATCAAACGTATCATCTCCGCGCCGGCGATTTGGTGCTGATTCCGATGAACGTGCTGCACAAGACGTCGCCTTCGGGGAGGCTGTCGCAGCCGCATGAACGGATCCTGGTCAATTTCCGCACAGAGGCGATCAGCTCGCTTCTGCCCGGGCGGGAGGAGGAGCTGGGCCGGCTGTTCGGCCGTTTCCCGGTCATCCGGCTGAGCGCCGAGGAGCAGAACCTCGTGCAGCCGTTGCTGGCCCGCATGCTGGCCGAGCAGAAGCAGCAGGAAAGCGGCTACGAGGAGTACTGCCGCCTGCTCCTGTCCCAACTGCTGCTGAGCCTGCTCCGCCTGGCGCAGAACCGGCCAAGCAATGACGGCGAAGGAGAAGCGGAGGCGGGGAAGCGCCCGTACCGGGAAGTTACCGAGGTGGCCCGGTACATCAACGCGCATTACGAAGAGAACCTGAGCTTGAGCGGGCTGGCGGGCCGGTTCCATATCAGCGCGTATTACCTCAGCCACATTTTCCCCCGGGTGACGGGGCTGACGCTGGTCGCGTACATCAACCGCGTCCGCGTCGAAGAGGCCTGCCGCCTGCTGCGCGAGACGGAGAAGCCCGTCACCGACATCGCCTACCGCGTCGGCTATCAAAGCGTCACCCACTTTGGCCGCGTGTTCAAAAAGGCCAAAGGCGTCTCGCCGCAAGCGTACCGGCGGGAGCAGCGGCTGTTCGGGTGACGCTTGCGGCGGACAGGCGGGGCAAGCGGGGGAGGTGGGCAGATAGGGCAGGCAGGGCAACCCGTCCGGCTTACGCCGGCTGCATCGGTTCCTCCATCGCCGGTACGGCGATCTCCACCATCGTGCCGAAACCCAGCTTGCTTCGGATGCGGAAAGCAAAACGATGCTCATAGGTCAGCCGCAATCTTTTGCAGGTATTGTACAAGCCGACATGTT
This sequence comes from Paenibacillus macerans, assembly GCF_050565405.1. GTDB lineage: Bacteria > Bacillota > Bacilli > Paenibacillales > Paenibacillaceae > Fontibacillus > Fontibacillus macerans_B. The sequence goes on from NZ_JBNYYG010000006.1 coordinate 36,948, forward strand.
CGGTGCGCTCTTCATCGGAATGCAGCCGCTGCAGGAGCTCGCGCAGCTCTTCCGGCGGGATGCCGCTGCCGTTGTCGAGCACGGTGATCGTCAGCAGGTCGCCCATCCGTTTTAATTTCACTTTAATGAGGCCGTGTCCGCCTTTTTCCTTGATGCCGTGATAGATGCTGTTTTCGATCAACGGCTGCAGCACCAGCTTGATCGTGTACAGCCCGGTGATATCCTCCTCATAGTCGAACCGAACGTCGAAATTGTCCTTGTACCGTTTTTTCTGGATATTCACGTAACTGACGGTGTTGGCGATCTCTTCGCTCCAGGTGACGATCTTGGTCGGGTCGCTGAACGAATAGGACAGGATGTCCGATAAATCCTCGATCATTTCGCTCGCTTTGTTTGGCTTCCCCGTCAGCGCGACGGACTCCCAGTACACCGAATGCAGCGTGTTGTAGAGGAAATGCGGATTGATCTGGGATTGCAGCGCCAGCAGCTCCATCACCTGGAGCCGGTATTTCTTCTCCAGCAGCTGCGTTTTGATAAACCGGTGTTCGATGAAATGCGTGATCATGTTTCGGATGATGTAGGAATATTCGTCCTTGACCTTGGGCGGCGGCCCCAGCGACACGCGGCTATCGTCGGCGGATTTGATCAGTGTCCGGATCATCTTCAACTGCTTGTAGTTGCGGCGGATCAGGTAATAGGTCAGCAGGAACCCGCAGACGACGGAAATCGCGACGAAAATCAGGGTATAGTTAAAAATGCGCGTCGGCGTCTTGTACAGCTCCACATGCGGAATCACCGACACGTATTTCCACTTGTACCGTTCGGATTCGACTTTGGTCACGTTTACTTTGCCCTGCGGCGTATCCATATCGAAAAAAGACGCCGGATTGCCGGCGATCGCTTTCAGCTCCGGAGTCTGCAGACGCTTGTCAGGATGGTTGGAGAAAATAACGTGATTCTCCTCATCCAGCACGAACAGCTGTTGGCCCGGGTATTTCGTGATATCGTCGAGAATGCCTTCGATATACTTCGGCTTGATATTCAGAATGATGGCGATTTTTTGCGGCACGAGCACGTTATAGAAGGTGACGATCGGCGTCGCGTCCGATTCGAAATCGTAAAACTTGATGGCCCGGCGCGAGGTCCATTTGGCCGGCGGCCCCGTATATTCCATGAAGTCGTCATACCAGGCGGTATCGTAAAAATGGTCCAGCGTCACCAGCCCGCCCACCGACGACAAGAACCGGTCATACGGATTGTCGACGTACAGGTAAAAGGACTGGATGTACGGCTTGGAGCTGGTAAATCCGTTCAGGAAGCTGGAGATGATCCGGTAAGAGGTGGAGCTTTCATAGGTGTAATAGGGATTCTTGAGTACCGTCGACAGCTCGTTGAAGATCGAGGTATTATCGTATAGCGCGAGGTACAATGTATCCAGCTCGTTCAGGATCATTTCCAGCTGGGTTTCCGACTGGTGGAGCAGAAAGCTGCTGTTCTGGTTGATGTCCTTTTTGATATCATGCTGCGTGGTCAGGAAAGACAGCGAGCCGAGAATGACGATGGGAACGAGCAGCGGGATGAGGAAGGCCGTCAGCTGTTTAACGAAATATTTCTCTCTCATGGGCCCGTATGGCCGTTCCGGTATTCGCTGGGCGTCTGGCCGAAGTAGCTCTTAAACGTCCGCGTGAAATTTTTGGCGTTGCTGTACCCGACCCTTTCGCTGATTTCGTACGTTTTATAGCTGACGTCCCGGAGCAGGCCAACCGCCGCTTCCATTTTGGTCTTCAGCAGATAATCGGAGAAATTCTGGCCCGTTTTTTGTTTGAAAAAAAAGCTGAGGTAATTCGCGTTCATATGCACCATCCGGGCCACTTCCTCGAGCGAGGCGTCTCTATAGTTGGTGTTGACGTAGTCCTTGATCTTCTGGATGATCAGGCTTTCATCGCCCTTGGCCAGGCCGGTCTCAGGTTGGCGCGCTTCCGGAGCCGCTTCGGCTTCCATCTCTTCCTTGATCTTGCCGAACACGTCCATGAGCACATGGTATTTGGCCGGCTTGAGCACATAGTTTTTGACCCGGTAATGCAGGGCCTGCTGGGCATATTCGAAATCCCGGTACCCGCTGAGGAAGACGATTTTGATATTCCGTTTGTGGTTGTACAAATTTTCGGCGAGTTCGATCCCGGACATGACCGGCATCTTGATATCGGTCAGTACGATGTCGACGCGTTCTCCGCCGGCGATGAACCGGAGCGCTTCCTGTCCATTGTTCACCTGGCCGACCACATGAAAGCCGACTTCGCTCCACGGAAAATAACTGGACAACGCCTCCCGCGTTTCCGCCTCGTCATCCACGATCAACAGGTTATACATCCTCTCACCCCAGGTCCTCAGAAGTTGAATGTAACGGCTTACATTCATTATATCAGATCGTCCGAATCGGATTGCAAGCGATTTTATAGACGGAGGGAAACATCTGAAGAAACGATTCCTTTTATAACAAGAGGATACCTTCGGCCGAGGATTGCGCGGAAAAGGATACCTTTTTCTAAGACCAGCTACCTTACTTTGCACGGAAATCAATTTTATACTTAAAGCGCTTACATTAAATGCGGTCAAAGGAGAATGAATGATGAAAAGGAAAAAGGGTTGGGCATGGGGCATCACTTTGGCACTCCTTCTTTCGCTTCTGGGCGGCTGTTCTTCCGGGGGGAATAACGCAGCGACATCGGGCGGCAATACAGGCAATGGGGGTAACGCGGGCAACGCTCCAAGCGCCGGGGATTCCGGTGAACCGGTTACTTTGCGATTCAGCTGGTGGGGAGGCGAGGACCGGCACGCGGCGACGCTGGAGGCGATCGAGGCCTACAAGAAAATCGCTCCGAACGTCACGATCGAAGCGGAATATCAAGGCTTTGACGGATACGAGCAAAAGATCAAAACGCAGCTGACCAGCGGAACGTCGGCCGACATTATGCAGCTCGACTTGCCATGGGTGCAGGAATTGGTGACGAAAGGGGACTTTTTCCTCGACCTGAAAACGATGTCGGATTTCGACGCGACGGGATTCGACCCGACGTTCCTGGACAACTTCGGCGTTTATGACGGCAAGCTTGTTGCGGTTCCGACCGGCGTCAACGCGTACTGCCTGATCATCAACAAAACGCTGGCCGACCAGCTTGGGATTCCGGCGGACATCGCGTGGGATTGGGATACGCTGTACGAACAAGGCAAGAAACTGCATGAAGCGGATAGCGGCAAATATTTGCTGCTCGCCGACCATGCGGCCCTGACCCAGGATTTCCGCACGATGTTGAAGCAGCGCACGGGCGAGCAGTGGATCAAAGAGGATTACACCGTAGGATTTGCGAAGGAAGATGCCGCCGCCAGCTTCGAATGGCTGCAGAAGGCGATGGAGGCGGGCGTGTACCAACCGATCGGCGAAGCCGACCTGTTCTTCGGCAAGCTGGATCAGAACCCGAAATGGATCAATCAGGAAATGCCGATGACCACGTCGATGAGCAGTACGCTGCCTACCTTGAAAACGGTGCTGCCGGAAGGGACGGAGATCGTCACGGCGTTGCCGGCGATCGCCAAGGACGCGAAGAATAGCGGCGTCGTCGTCCGTCCGTCGCAGCTGATCGCGGTGAGCAAGAATAGCAAACATCAAGAGGAAGCCGTGAAGTTCCTCAATTGGTTCATGAACGATCCGGATGCGGCGGTCATTCTGGGCGGCGTGCGCTCGATTCCGCCGGTGAAGTCCTCGCAGGAGGCTGCCGTTGCGGCGGGCAAAATCGATGCCGCCATCACGAATGCGGTCGAGCTGGGATTGAGCCATGCGGGCCTGGTCGACAACAGCCTCTCCAACAACTCGGAAATCGGCAAAATTCTGGAGGACGTGATTCAGAAGGTCAGTTATAACAAATCCACGCCGGACCAAGCGGCGGATGAGCTGATCGCCAGCCTGACCTCCAAGTTGGCCGAGATCAAGGACAGACAATAAATATACGGGTTTAGCGGTAGGAAGGGAGAGAGTCCGCAGTGATCAAGCGCAAGAAGAACTTCCAATACGTCGGACTGCTTTACATTTCGCCATGGATCATCGGCTTGCTGTTGTTTCAGTTCTATCCGTTCCTGTCCTCGCTGTATTATTCGTTTACGAATTTCAATATGGTGAGCGCGCCGAAGTGGATCGGGTTCGATAACTACAGCAAAATTTTCACGGGGGATCCGGAATTTTACCAGTCATTGAAGGTGACGGGACTCTACGTGGTGCTGGCCGTTCCGGTCAAGCTGGCCTTCGCTTTATTTATCGCCATGCTGTTAAGCGCGAAGCTGAAGGGCATCAACTTTTTCCGTACGGTGTATTATCTCCCCTCCATTCTGGGGGGGAGCGTGGCGATATCGGTGTTGTGGCGGTTTCTGTTTATGAAAGAAGGCGTGGTAAACCATATGCTGGGCGGCCTGGGCTTAGGCCCGGTCGACTGGCTGGGCAGCCCGGACGTCGCCCTGTATACGCTGGGTCTGCTGACGGTATGGCAGTTCGGCTCGTCGATGGTCTTGTTCTTGGCCGGGATTCAGCAGATCCCCAGCGAATTGTATGAGGCGGGTTCGATTGACGGGGCCTCGAAGACGAGAATGTTCTTCAAAATCACGGTGCCGTTGCTAACGCCGATCGTCCTGTTTAATCTGGTCATGCAGATGGTCAACGCGTTCCAGGAATTTACCGGCGCGTTCGTCATCACGGGCGGAGGGCCGCTGAAGTCGACGTATTTATACGCGCTGAAGCTGTATGAGGAAGCTTTTACGTTCTTTAATATGGGTTACGCTTCGGCCTTGTCCTGGGTTCTGTTCGTGATCATCATGGGCGTGACGGCCATCATTTTCAAAACCTCGGGCAACTGGGTGCATTACGAGGACGGGAGGGGTTAATATGAGAGGTTCCAGTACAGTTAAAGGCCGCTTATTCAACTACGTGTTTCTGATCTTGCTCGGCCTCGTCATGATCTACCCGCTCATTTGGCTGTTTACCTCCTCGTTTAAGACGAATGCCGACATCTTCGGGTCCAGCAAGCTGCTGCCCGGCACGTACGTGTGGGATGCTTATGCGCTGGGCTGGCAGGGGACGGGGCAATACGGGTTCCAGGATTTCTTCGTCAACACGTTTATTCTGGTCGTGCCGACCGTGCTGTTTACGATTTTTTCCAGCGTGGTGGTCGCCTACGGGTTCGCCCGGTTCGAGTTTCCGCTGAAAACGACGTTGTTCTCGATCATGATCGCTACCTTGATGCTGCCGAACGCTTCGATCATGATTCCCCGGTATATTTTGTTCAATGAGCTGGGGTGGCTGGATTCGTATTTGCCGTTTATTATACCGGCGGCTTTTGCCACGGGGGCCTTCTTCGTGTACATGATGATCCAGTTCATCCGCGGCCTCCCGCGGGACCTGGACGAAGCGGCGACGATCGACGGCTGCAATTCGTTTACGGTATTGACCCGGGTGCTGCTGCCGCTCAGCAAGCCGGCGATTTTCTCGGTGGGGATCTTCCAATTCATGTGGACGTGGAACGACTTCTTCAACTCGATCATCTACATCAGCAGCGTGCGGAAATTCACCGTGTCGCTGGGGCTGCGGCTGTCCCTGGACGCCTCGTCGGCGGTATCCTGGAATCAGGTCATCGCCATGTCGGTGGTCAGCATCGTCCCTTGCGTCCTGCTGTTCTTCCTGGCCCAGAAATATTTCGTCGAGGGGATCTCGACGACCGGGTTGAAGGGGTAGGGGAGAGCGGCGACCTTGCCGAGCTGCGCAATCCGTGCGGGGAGCTGAGCGGGAGGCATGAATTCTCAATGGTGCGGATGAGTCGCGGGCGGGATGAGTTGAACTAGCTGATTCTGCCTTAGCTGATTCTGCCTAAAATGTGGTATTCCGTACAACATTTTAGCCGCAATATCGCCTCTGGAAGCCGAAATGTTGCATTTTGTGCAGGATTTTGGGGCGTATACCGAGGTATAGAGCGAAATTGTTGTACAAAATGCAGGCCTGTTGATTAACCAATATTAGGAAATGAGATTTCGTTCATCAAATACGATTTCCACTCAACAGGTAATTTCTCTAACTTAAATAAACGATCGAATTGGGCAAACGACAACCGGGCGGAAACGTGTACCCATGAGTTGCCCTGTTCAAACCAAAACTTAAGCAACACATAGACGAGCAACGCCGTATACAACTGGCCGTACACCGCATTGGGCGTTGTCCCAAACAGTTTAGTGACATTCAGATGCTGTTTTATCCAGCGAAAAAGAACTTCAATTTGCCACCGGGTCTTGTAAATGTGGGCGATCCGCTCTGCTGAATGCTGATGCAAATTCGTTGCCAGAATCAGGACTGCAAAGAGCAATCGCCGCGTGTAGTAGACGCTTAAACACACCAAACGGCACATCTTTAGCTTTCTTGGACAACGTGGAGTGGTCAACCACCTTGAGGCCACTGTCTGCTAGGCGGGGGGCTGCATCCCGATAGCCGCTCCACCGCTGAAAGGCCGCTTCGGCCAAGAACAAAAACAGGTCATATCCTGTGAATTTTCGGGCAACATCCGTGTAGCCAACTTCTGCAAGCAAATCGGTGATTTGCTCACGAGAGAATACCGTTTGCAGAATATTGGAGAATGAAGTAGACTTTTTCATGAGGTCGCCTCGTTTCGGATGTTTGTAGGGGTACAAACACTTTACCGAATCGGCGGCCTTTTTTCTACCTTTTTTTGGCTAATCAACAGGCCTGTACAAAATGCAACATTAGCGCGTGTGAGGACACTGGGCCCGGAAAAATGTTGTACGTTATGCAACAATCCGAATCCGCGTCACTAAGTAGCGACTGCTTTCCTGTTGGACAGGGGAGCGGTCGATTTTTTTGTTAATCGCCAGGGTTTTGCAAGTGACTTTGTACGATTTATCGTACAAATCCTGCACCTGGTGATTACACGAATGCTTCTTGTACGATTTATCGTACAAAATCCCTGCATCCGGCCGTGACATGAGTGATTTTGTACGATTTTTCATTCAAAATTCCCACAACCGGCTGTGACATGAGCGTTTTATACGATTTTTCATACAAACCTCTGTACCTCGCCAGGTTTTTCATGCAAGACCTTGTTCATAAAAAATCCCCTCCGGCGACAACCGTGAGGGGATCACTCCATTCAAACCTACGGGGCTGCGGGGCAGCCTACCCTAACTGCTTCCCGGAAGCGCCGGCCCCAGCCGCTTCCGCTTTAAAGAAGTTCGGCAGGTACTCTTTGTTCGCTCCCAGCATTTCGTCGAGCAGTTGGATAGCGACCTCCACCGACGGGACGAGCGGATGATGGGCCAGCGCCTGCAGGGCGAGGTCGCGGCTGCCGGTCACGGCGGCGTCGATGGCGAGCTGCTCGTAAGTCTTGACCGCGTGGATCAAGCCTTTGGCCATCGGCGGGATTTTCGTCAACGGGAGGGGGAGCGGGCCGGTTTTGGTGACCACGCAGTTCACCTCGATGCTGGCGTCGTCCGGCAGGAAATCGAGGATGCCGTTGTTGGCCACGTTCAGCGTCTGGATGTCGTTCGTGCCGTTATGCAGCGAACGCATCAGGTTGACTGCCGCCTCCGAGTAGAACGCGCCGCCGCGCTGTTCCAGCTGCTTCGGTTTCTCCTTCAGCTCGGGATCGTTGTAGAGCTCGAATAGCTCTTCTTCGACGCGTTTGACGACCTCGGCGCGATTCTGCCCTTGCTTCAGGGAATCCAACTGCTCCTCGAGCATCGCGTCGGTCATGTAGAAATATTTCAGATAGTAGGAGGGCAGGGCGCGCAGGGACCGGAGGAAATCCGGGTTCCATTCGCGGGCCGGCACGTTTTTGGCGCTATAACCGGCGGTATCGGCCAGCATTTCGTCCAGCTTATCTTCGCCGTTCACGTCGATCCGCGACACCCAATGCAAATGGTTCAGGCCGACGAATTCGGCATAGACCCGGTCGGCGGCGACGCCGTATTTGGCCGACACCTGCTTGATCAGGCCGATCGGGGCGTTGCAGAGGCCGATGCTCTTCACCCTGGAATACTTGAGGATCGCTTCCGTCACCATGCCCGCCGGGTTGGTGAAGTTCAGCAGCCAGGCGTCCGGCGCCAGCTCCTCGATGTCGCGGCAGACGTCCAGCAGCACGGGAATCGTCCGCAGCGCCTTCAGCATGCCGCCGGGGCCGGTCGTCTCCTGGCCGATCACGCCGTATTTCGGCGGGATCGACTCGTCGCGGGCGCGGGCGTCCAGCATGCCGACGCGCATCTGCGTGCTGACGAAGTCCGCGCCGGCGATGGCCGCGCGGCGGTCCGTCGTCAGATGCACCTCGATCGGCAGACCGGACTTCTCGACCATCCGTTTGGCCAGGTTGCCGACGATGTTCAGCTTGCGCAAGCCCGGTTCGATGTCGACGAGCCACAGCTCGCGCACCGGAAGCTCGTTGTGATGCAGAATAAAGCCCTCGACCAGCTCGGGCGTATAGGATGATCCGCCGCCGATGACGACGATCTTTAAACCTTGTTCCGTCGTTGCCAAGATTGATCACTCCTGTCTTGTCGTTAGTTTAAAGAGGTTGTTCAAAAAAGTCGTCTTCCCATGATGAAACAGTACAGGGAGCGGAATCGACGTCGAATCTTGAATTCAGCCGGCCAAGCCTATGCTTCCGATGCATGTTTCCTCCGGAAACATTTGAGTTGCTCACGTAGATCTGTCTACGCTCCGCTACTTTCGTCCCTAGCTTCTTTCAACCTTCTCGGTCCTGGAAACCCGACTTTTTGAACTCGCACTTAATGGCGTCAAAGTCGCGGTACGCTGCCATCCGCTCATGCACTTCGCCGGAGACGGCGAGGCCGTCTTCCTCCATCGCCGCCCACACCGCGCCGACGACCGGCTCCGTGGCCAACGTCACCACGGCGGCGTGCGGCGCCTCCGCCCGAACGGCCCGCTCGATCGGCCCGCGGATCCAGCCGCGGTCGCCCCGGGTGAGCAGGCTGCCGGCCAGGACGACGTCAAACGCGTCGTCCTTCATTCCCAGCCTGCGGATCACCGCCACGGCCGATTTGCCGAGCTCGATCCCCTGGCGGAGCAAAATCTCCAGCGCCACCGCGTCCCCCTCCGCGGCCGCCGCAAACAACAGCCGCGCCGCGTCCACCGGGACGTGCTTGCCATGATCGAGGAAATCATGGAACATGTCGTCCACGCGCGCGTAGCCGAGCATCTCCAGCAGCAGCCCGGTCAGCCGGGTGGGCTGCTCTCGCCCGTCCCAGGCGCGGATGACGGAGCGGAACACCTCGATATTGAGCGCGCCGCCGCCGCCGAAATCGCCGTACATGTAGTCGAATCCGCCGCATTGGACATGCTCGCCCTGCGGATTGCGACCGGCCGAGTTGGTGCCGGTGCCGCAGATCAGGGCGACGCCGTAAGGGCGGTTCGTGCCCGCGCGCAGCCCGATCATCGTGTCGCAGTTGATCGTATATGTCGTAAACCCGATCGATTGCACCATCGGGTGGAGAATCCGGTAATCCGCCTCGCGGTCGGCGCCGGCCAGCCCCAGATAGGCGTGCCGCAGGTCCTCCAGGCGGAGTCCGGCTTCGCCGAGGGCCATCTCCGCGGCTTCGCGGATGCTGGCGGCCGCCGTAGCGGCACCAGTCTGATGGTTGCCGTTCCCGCTGCGGCCTTTGCCGAGCACATGGCCGTGCTCATCGGTCAACAGGGCGTAGGTTTTCGTGCCGCCCCCGTCGATCCCCAAATAATAAGCCAATCGTCGTCACTCCTTATGGACGGTAGTTTCGCGGATGATCAGCTCCGGATCGATCCGCTGACCGGCGCCGCGCTTCATGCGCCCGTCGATGCGCTTCAACAGCATGTCGGCTGCCGCCAGCGCGATTCGGTCCGCCGGCTGCCGGACGGTGGTGAGCTGCGGACGCAGCCGCGAAGCGATATAGTGATCGTCGTAGCCGACGACCGTGACCCGGCCCGGCACCGAAATGCCGGCTTCCATCAGGGCATTCATCACTCCGAGGGCGATGTTGTCGTCGCCGGCGAACACGGCGGAGGGCAGGCGCCCTTCGCCAATCCAACGTTTGCACGTGTCGTAACCGAAGGCGATTTCAAATTCCCCGTTCACGATGTCGAACGGTTCCAGCCCCTGTTCTTGGAGGGCTTGCAGAAATCCGCTGCGCCGCTCCCTTGTACTGCGGAACATCTCCTGTCCGCACAAATGGGCGATGGACGTATGGCCGAGCTCCAGCAAATGCTTGGCGGCCGCATACCCGCCCTTGAAGTTGTCGATCGTCACGGAGAAGCTGTCGTTCTCCGGCTTCTGGTTGTCGATCAGCACGTACGGGATGCCGCGGCGCTTCAGCTCGACGATGTAATTGTCCTCCTCCATCGGGGAGAGCAGGATCAAGCCGTCCACCCGGTCCTCCTGAATCAGGTAGTGGGTCTCGTCGCTATCGATCCCGGTCGTAATCGAAATCGCCAGGAAATACCCGTGCAGGGCCAGTACTTCGTTCAATTCCTTGACGACCTGGTCGAAAAAAGAATCCTGCAGCGTCGTCACGATCACGCCGATAATTCCGGTTTTCCCGCTGGCGAGGCTGCGGGCGGCCGCGTTAGGGCGGTAGTCCAGCTCCTTCATGGCTTCCAGCACCTTCTGCCGGTTCTTCTCGCGCACGCTTTCCGCGCCGTTCAGGACGCGGGACACGGTAACGACGGACAACCCGGATTTTTTGGCGACGTCAAAAATGCTAACCTTCATTTCAATTTCTCCTTGCGGCGGATTTTCCGTACCTGGAACGCTATCTCGTTATCTTTAGTATATATCAGGCCCGGCTACGCTGTCCGCTTGTTCTGGGTTGCACGATAAGGCGCGGAAGACCGCCCCTGCCGGGGCGGCATCTTCCGCTTTGGATTCGCCCGCAGTCGGCGGCTCCTGGATAATGAACGGCGGTTGCGGATCAACGTTTAAGAATTTCTTCGACCTTCTGTTGTATCGTCGGCATCACTTCCTCTACGGATTTATGGCCGGTTTCGATCGGCTGCATTTCGTTGATGAACATATCGTTGATTTGCGAATAATTGGTGACCAAATGGTTGTAGGACTCGAACCCGTATTTCGTCGCGCCTTCGTACACCTTCTTCACGTCCGCCGGATCGATGCCTTCAAAATGCTTGTAATACGTTTCGGCCGCTTGGGTATTCACCGGCGGATTGCCGCCGCTCAGCTCGATCGACTTCTCCTGTACGTCGTCGGTGAGCAGGAATTTGATCCACTCAAACGCTTCCTTCGGGTGCTTGGAGTCCTTCAGGATCAGCAGCGGGTCGACGAACAGCGTGCTGCGCACCTTGTCGTTGCCGCCCCACGGCACGGCCGCTACCCCGATTTTGAACGGAAAATCGTTTGCTCCGGCCAGGTTCCAGGAACCGCCGACGGACATCCCGATTTTGCCGGCGACGAACGGATCGCCGTTTTGGCCGGCGACGCTTTTGCTCCACTCGGAGTTCGGCGACACCTTGTCCTTGAAAATAAGATCGAACAGCTTGTTGTAGGCCGCGATCACTTCCGGCGAGTCAAAATGGGTTTCCGACGGCACGCCGCCGTTCGTCCAGGTATCCGCGGAATAAGGCTCCGCGCCGAAATACAGCGGACGCATGTCGCGTTCGGCCCAGGTGAAGTCCACGCCGTACTGCGTTTTGGCGATGTCGTCGGAGATGACGGTCATCTGCTTGGCATCCGCGACCATTTTCTCGAACGTCCAGCTCTTGTCTTCGAAGTCGCTTGGCGGATAAGGAACCCCGGCCGCATCGAACATGTCTTTGTTATACAGCATCAGCGTGACGTAGATGTTTACGGGAATGCCGTACGTGCGGTCGTTTACTTTGTAGATGTCCATCAGGTGCGAGGGAATGCTGTAGTCGTCCGCGTTAAAGCCATCCTCCGCCATCAGGTCGGTCAGGTCGAGCAGCATGTCTTTGTTGTAGTACTCCGCGAAGCCGCCGTAGCCGTAATGGCTGGTCACGTCGGGGGAATTGCCACCGGCGATCAGCGTCTGCAGCTTGCTGTCGAACTGCTCGTAAGGGGCTTTCTCCACTTTTACTTTAATATTCGGGTGGGCGGCCTCAAATTCCGGAATCAGCTCTTCGATAAACGTGCGGTCCGGCGAGTCGATCGTGTAGTGCGTGATCGTGACCTGTTCGGTGTTGCCCCCGCCATTGCCGGAGTCCCCGCCGGAGCTGGTGCCGGAGCCGACGTCGCCGGCGGATTTGCCGCCGCTGCAGGCGGACAGGATGGTAGCAAGGAGCAGGATGGTCCCTACTAAAACGGATAACTTTTGCTTCGGTGCTGCGGGGTTCTTTGTCATAATGCCGAATCCTCCTTGGTTTATGTGGTGGACGCCGCCCGTTGCGGCAGTCAGGACTTGATGCCGGTGAGTACGATGCCTTCGACGAACTGCTTCTGGGCGACGGCGAACAGCGTGACGATCGGGACCATCGCGAGCAAGGAGGCTACCATCAGCAGATGCCACGGCGGGATGCGGAACCGCGACGAGGTGAGGGAGGCCATGCCGACCGGAAGCGTAAACAGATCGGACGAGCTTAAGTAGAGCACGGGGGTCAACAGGTCGTTCCAGCTGTAGATGAAAGCAAAGATCGCCACGGTGGCCAGGGCCGGTCCGGAGAGCGGAAGGGCGATCGTGTACCACATGCGCAACTCGCTGCAGCCGTCGATGCGACCGGCGTCGAACAGCTCTTCGGGCAGGGTGGAGAAGAATTGGCGCAGCAAAAAGATGTTGTACGCCGACCCGAAAAACGCCGGCACGATCAGCGGCAGGAACGTATCGATCCACTCCAGCTTGGAAAACAGCACGAACTGCGGAACCATGATCGCCGGGTAAGGCAGCATCATCGTACTGAGCAGCAGCATGAACCAGAAGTTATTGCCCCGGCCGCGGTATCGTGCGAACCCGTAGGCTACCAACGCGGAGGAGAGCAGCGTGCCTACCACTGTCATTACCCCGATGATCAAGCTATTCTTGTACAGGGTGGCAAACTGCAGCGTATCGAAAATTTCGACGTAATTGCCGAAGCTCCAGCTGGTCGGCAGAAAGGTCGGCGGAAACTTCAGCATTTCCCGATGCGATTTGAGCGAGGTGGAAACCATGAAGAACAAAGGAAGCAGCATCAGGAATGTAGTTGCGACCAAGGCAATGAAGCTGACGATTTTTACCGCGTCCGGCTTTCGGCGGCGGGACCTTGCGGCGGTGGAGCGGGAAGATGACATGGCTGCCGGAAAAGGGTTCATCTATCGTCCCCCTCCTTCGTAGTGAACGTAACGGTTCGAGACCTTCATGATGAGGGCGGTGCACAGCATGACGGCGATCAGCAGCACCCAGGCGAGGGCCGAGGAGTACCCGGCGCGATACTCTTTGAAGGCGCTGGTGTAGAGGTTGTAAACGTAAAACCAGGTGGAGTAATTGGGACCGCCTTGTGTCATGACGAAGGCCTGCGTGAACACCTGAAACGAATCGATGATGCCCATGATGAGCTGGAACAGCAGGACGGGCGAGATCATCGGCAGGGTCACGTTGCGGAAGATCCGCAAGCGGCCGGCACCGTCGAGCTTGGCGGCTTCGATCAGACTGGCCGGCACGCCCTGCAGCCCCGCGAGAAACAGGATCATGCCCGACCCGGCGGTCCAGAAGGTCATGATGATCAGCGCATAGAGGGCGGTGTCGGGGTCCATGAGCCAGGCCGGTCCGCGGATGCCGAACCAGGACAGCATGTAGTTGAACAGGCCGATCTGCGGATTGAAAATCCAGTACCACAGCAACGACATCGCCACCCCGGAGACCATGCTGGGAAAATACATCGCCGTCCGGAAAAAGCCCCGCAGCGGCATCGTCTGATGGAGCAGCAGCGCAAATCCCAGCGACAGCAGCAATTGCACCGGTACGCTGAGGAAGGTGAACTTCAGCGTCACCGCCACGGACTGCCAGAACAAATCGTCCCGGAACATCTCGGCGTAGTTGGCGAATCCGACGAATTCGGGCGGGTGGATAATGTCGTAATCGGTAAAGCTGTAGTACAGCGAGGCCAGGATCGGATACAAGGCGAACACCAGGAAGCCGATGAGCCAGGGGGAGATGAACAGATACATGTAGAACGTTTGCCGCCGGCCTTCACGATGAGTCACGGAACCACCAACCTTTCTCATTAAAAGTTTAAGCGCTTTAACTTTCGAATAACAAAATAGAGTTAGACATAGATTGTGTAAGGTTTGTACGGATTAAAGTTAAAGTGCTTTAATTTTGATCCGTCGTTAACCCTATCATAGGGGATGCTATGGAAATAATCAACCCTCTTTTTTTGAAATGGAATCGCTTTCTGTAAAGATATGTGACATAAAGGGCGGGAAATTGAAAATTTTCGCAAGTGATTGCTGGGATAATTCGAGAAACTCGATGGATTGCGGAGAGTCTATGTCAGGTTGTATAACGTCAAACGACACTGTGAGTCATTATGGATGCTCGGTTTGGTATTCGGAGTGAAGGGGCAACGGAGGCATTTCGAGAGGGTTCGAGCGGAAGCGGTAATTTCGAGCGGCAATAAGGGACTTTTTGGACGCTATTTCCGGTCTATCCCCGCTAACCCCAAAAATAGAGGTAATATAGGGCCTTATTTTTCCCGGTCGGCAGGGTGAATGGCCTTTTTCCTGCTTGCAAAGTGAAATAAGGCCATTTTATGGCCCTATTTTAAAGAAAACTTGTGATTTTGCGAAAATAAGGCCCTTTGGTTCCGCTATTTCCGGCGAGGTAGCGCTAAAGATGGCAGGAGTGCGTCCGCAAGGTAGATCTGCTTTCGGCTTAAACGGGGGGATGCGGCGGCTGGGTCAGAAATCCGTCGATTTCCAGCGCTTTTTTCTCGATTTCCTCGCGGGTCAAAATGCCCTTGTCGATCAGCAGCTCCATCATTGCGCTCAGGGCGACCAGCTGGTGGTAATGCTCTTCCTTCATATCCGCCAGCTTGGCGAGCACGTTAACCTCATTCATCGGAGTGGAATAATAGGAATCCATGATTAACCTCCTTCAGGTAGGCTTCCGTCGGTGGCGACGGCAGTTTTTCCTTGATAAATCAAGCCTGCGACGGGTTGGCTGCTCGCCGGAATCCACGCGTGAATCCCGAAAATTCCCTGATAGATAAATGCTTCAGAGCCATCAAAATATGGTAAAATAAATCTATCAATCTATCGCATTGGTATTAGTGTAGTCCGCAAGGAAGTCAAACATTCCAATTTACAGAAAAAAAGCTGCAAACTTCCCAAGATCACGGCAACTTATGCCCGGTTCATGACGTTAAGGTAATAAAGGGAAACTCGTGAATATAGCTTTGCCGTATCGGCATACAGTTGAAGGGGACCTTTGCTTGCAGGGGATCGAGACAGACAATGGCCACCGGATATTTGGGGTAGAGTTATGGAGGGGGAGAGTAGAGATGGGATTGTTTGACGATGATTTTTATTCCACCAAGGTGACCGGACGCCGTGTGCGCGTATCCGAAGGCGGCGGCCGCCGGCGTTGGCAGGGCGGAAGGCGGAAGAACCACCGGCCCGGGCTTTCGCTGTCCACGTTGCAAATCTCATTGATCTCTTCCGTATTAAGCGCGGTAGTTGCCGTGCTGCTGTTCAGTTTGATCACGGGACTTCCTTCCTATACCTCCCGGCATTCCGCATCCGAACGCGTGGCTGTAAGCGCGGATGCCGCCGATCCGTATGAACGGATCAGCGCGGCGGCGGCAAAGGTTGCCCCGGCGGTCGTAAGCATCCTCAATCACGGGGAGCCTTCGAATGGCGATCCGGAGCAGGCGGCTCTGGGTTCGGGCGTGATTTTCAAGAAGGATAAAGATAAGGCCTACATCATTACCAACACGCATGTCATTAGCGGCGCGGAGGATTTGGAGGTCGTGACCAGCGACGGACATTCGCGCGTAGCCAAGGTGACCGGGCAGGACTCCATCAACGATATCGCGGTGCTGGAGATTGACGGCAAAGGCATCGATGCGGTGATCGAGCTTGGGGATTCCAAGAAGCTGCGGGCCGGGGAAACGGTGATCGCCGTGGGTAATCCGCTTGGACTCGGGGGGACGCTGACGTCGGGCATCGTGAGTTATACCAACCGGATGATTCCGGTGTCGCTGAACCAGGATGGCGTTTACGACTGGGAGCAGGAGGTTATCCAGACCGATGCCGCGATCAATGAAGGCAACAGCGGCGGGGCGCTGGTCGATTTGAACGGCCGGTTGATCGGCATCAACACGATGAAGATCGCCGATACCGGCGTGGAAGGTCTTGGCTTTGCCATCCCCGTTAATGACGTGATGAAGACGGTCGACGATCTGCTGCTGCACGGCAAAGTGGTTCGACCTTATATGGGCGTATATACGCTGGACCTGAACAATCCCTATTCGCCGATTACCGACGAGCAGCGCGAGGATTTGCAGCTGCCCAGCCACGTGACGGAAGGCGTGATCGTGCTCGAGGCCCATGGCCCGGCGCAGAAAGCGGGCTTGCAGCTCAACGATATCATTACCCAGCTCGACAAGCAGCCGATCAAGTCCACGATGGAACTGCGCCGCTACTTGTATGAGAACAAGAAGATCGGCGACGAGCTGGAAGTTACGTACTACCGGGAAGGCAAACTGCAGAAGATGACGCTGCTGTTAACCGACAAACCGTCCGATGCGGAAATCGAAGACGGGCTGGAGGACGAGAAGTAAAGGCAAGCCAAAGAGACTCCATTACATGACAGCCGTAGAACAAGCGACTGAGGTGTAGTCGGGGTCTCTCTTTGAGAGCTGGCGGAGAAAAGAGGGATGATCGAGGTGACCATACCGTTTTCGGGCAAGAGCAGGAATGCCCTGCTGGCGCAAATGGCGGGCACGGATGAACCGCTGGATGTGCTCGTGATCGGCGGTGGGATTACCGGGGCCGGGATCGCGCTGGATGCGGCGGCCCGGGGGATGCGCGTCGGACTGGCGGAAATGCAGGACTTTGCCGCCGGGACGTCGAGCCGATCGACGAAGCTGGTGCATGGCGGGCTCCGCTATTTGAAGCAGCTGGAGATCGGCGTCGTGGCCGAGGTCGGGCGGGAGCGGGCGATCGTCTACGAGAACGGTCCGCATGTGACGACGCCGGAGCGGATGCTGCTGCCGATTTATCGGGGCGGCACGTTCGGCCGGTTCGGCACCTCGCTGGGACTGCGCGTATACGACTTCCTCGCCGGGGTGAAGCGCGGGGAGCGGCGCCGCATGCTGCCGGCGGCGGAGGTGCTGGCGAAGGAGCCGCTGCTGAAGCAGGGCGGATTGCTCGGCGGCGGCTATTACGTGGAGTACCGCACGGACGACGCCCGCCTGACGATCGAGGCGCTCAAGGAAGCGGCCGCCCGCGGGGCGTTGGCGGTCAACTATGCCAAGGTGACCGGGTTCCGGTACGAGGACGCGAGGCTGAGCGGCGCCGAAGTGACGGATTTGCTCAGCGGGCGGAGCTACGAGCTGCGGGCCCGCAAGATCGTGAACGCGGCGGGACCGTGGGTGGACGCGCTGCGTGAAATGGATCGGTCGAAGCAGGGCAAAATGCTGGAGCTGACCCAAGGCGTGCACCTGGTGATCGACCAGGGGCGGTTTCCGTTGCGGCAGGCGGTGTATTTCGATACGCCGGACGGCCGCATGGTGTTTGCCATTCCGCGGGAGGGTAAGACGTACGTGGGGACGACGGACACCGTATACCGCGGCGATATCGCCCATCCGCGCATGACGGCGGCGGATCGCACTTATATCCTCGGCGCGATCAACGGCATGTTTCCCGGCCTCGCCATCACCGAGGCGGACGTCGAATCGAGCTGGGCGGGCGTGCGGCCGCTGATCTACGAAGAAGGCAAGTCGCCTTCGGAAATTTCCCGCAGGGACGAAATTTGGGAGTCGGCGTCCGGCCTGATCACGATCGCGGGGGGCAAGCTGACCGGCTACCGCAAAATGGCCGAGACGGTCGTCGACCGCGTAGCCGCCAAGCTCAAGCAGGAGCTTGGCCTAAGCTTCGCGGCCTGCTCCACCCGGACGCTGCCGATTTCCGGCGGGAAGGTCGGCGGTGCTGCGGCTTTGCCCGGCTTTGTGGCGCGGAAGGCGCAGGAAGCGGCGGAGAGCGGCCTCCCGCGGGAGCTGGCCGCCAAGTGGGCGAAGAAATACGGCTCGAACGCGGACCGGCTGATCGAGATTTCGCTTGAAGCGAAGGGGTGGGTTCCCGCGGCGCGAATCGGTTCCGGGCCGGACCGGGCGGCCGAGGATCGGAACGATTGCGGGGGAAGCGGGGGTGTTTCGTTTGCCGTTGCACAGAGCCTGCCGGTGGAGGTATCGGCGCCGCTGCGGTATGCCTTGGAGGCGGAGATGGCGATGACGCCGGTGGATTTTTTCGTGCGAAGAACGGGAGCTTTGTTGTTTGATATCGCTTGGGTCCGGCGCTGGAAGGAGCCGGTTATCGCGGCGATGGCGCGTTATTTCGGCTGGTCGGAGGAAGAGAAGGGCCGGTATGCGGATGAGCTGGAGCGGGCGCTGGTTGAGGCGGTAGTTCCGACGGACGCGGATCAGGCCGATGGAATCAATCCGGATGGGGTCAAGCGTGGAAGGTAACAGATCATGTGAATTTTTTGTAGGAACAAGGAATCTGTCCTTTTTCTGTCGAACCATGATTGGATGCAGGTACATGTTAGGGTAGGGGGAGAGGGCAGGGTGTTTATGAAGATAACATGGATGCGAGGCATTTGCGCTTTGGCAATTCTCGCGGCAGCAGGCTTAGCTATGCTGGGGGCAGGGCAGCCGGTTCATGCGGCGGAAGCCGGATTTTCCGATGTGCCGGCGTCCCATTGGGCTTACGACAAGGTGATGTGGGCCAAGGAAAACGGGGTCACGGACGGATATCCGGACGGCACGTTTCGTCCTGCCCAGCCGGTGACGGAAGCGGAGTTTCTGGGAATGCTGGTTCGGGCTTACCCGGAAATCGTATTGGACGAGCTCCCGCCGGGAGAGGATGAGGCGTGGTTCGCTCCCTATTATTATTTGGCGATGGAAATGGAATGGCCGGTGACGCACAAATCGAACCTGCCGATCACCCGCGGCGAGGTAGCCCGCTTGCTGGCAGCATTCTACGGGCAAACCCTGTCCGAAGACGAAGCGGTTCAGTGGGTGCTTAATCAGGGCTTGGCCCAAGGAAAAACCGGCGGCGGCGTGGAAGGCTTCGCTCCCGGTGACGAATTGTCGCGGGCGGAGGCGCAAACGTTCCTGTATCGCTTGAAACTGACGTTGCCGAAGGCGACGAGCCCGGATCTGATCAAGCCGAATATCCAGCTGCAGGGCGTGGAGATCGGCGATACGGCGGCCCGCGTCGTCGAGCTGCTTGGCGAACCGGTGCGCAAGGATGTCACCAACTACGGGCTGGAATGGTACATTTACAACAAGGATTATAAGCATTATACGCAGGTGGGCATCCAGGGCGGGCGCGTGGTCGGCTTGTTCGGCAACCATGAGGAGTGGCGGTTCGAGCCCGACGGGGAGAAGGGACTGGAGAAGCTGCAGACCCGTCTGGCCGCGTTGTGGGACAAAAGCGAAAATCCGCCGCGGGACTATATCGAAACGTATACGCCGAGAGGCCTGTATGTGAATCTGTATCTGGACGAGCACGAGAACAACCGCGTCGACGGGGTCCTGCTGATGGACAAAATGTTTGTAGAGACGAACGTCTACGAGCCTTCCACGCCGGAATCGCTGAAAGCGACGGAGCGGGAAATTTTTGACCTGACGAATGCGTTTCGCGCGCAAAAAGGGCTGAACGTGCTGACCTGGAACGAGCCCGTCGCGGAAGTGGCCCGCTTGCACAGCAAGGATATGGCGGAACGGAATTATTTCGAGCATGACAATCCCGAAGGCAAGTCGGCCGGCGACCGCATGATGGCGAGAGGGATCGGGGCGTTCCGGGCTTGGGGCGAAAATATCGCCGCGGGTTACCTGGATGCCATTGACGGGCATTACGGCTGGCTGAACTCCCTGGGGCATCGGCACAACCTGCTGGAGCCCGCGTTTACGACCCTCGGCGTCGGTGTGGTGGATGGTCTGGATAGCAGCGATTACGACACGTACTATACGCAAAACTTCTACACGCCGCTGAATTGAATATGGTGGGCGCGAAAGCCGGTCGATAGCTCGGTTGCGACAGCAGAAGCGAAGGGGAATCGTCCGGTCGATGTGACCGGGGCGGTTCCTTTTTTGCGCGGAGTATGGTAGAAAAGATAAAGGACAACCTGTTAATACGCAAGCCCCGCGGGAGTGCGGCGCAGAGAAAGGATGCTTTGGAATTATGTACGTCGTATGCAAAGATCATGTGGAACTGGCCATCGATATGTTCGTGGATGAATTTGAGGAAGCCCCCGATGTGGTCGATTTGGAGCACACGAAGTTCATCGACTGGGAGCCCCCGGTGAAATGCCAGGAATGCGAGCGAGAGGCGCGGTTTTTGGTGGTATAATAGCGGCGTTTAGGGCGTCGTCTCGGGCTCTTTGATATGTTTGAAAAGAAGGATCGCAATGGCGATGCCAGCCAGGTTAAACGCGGGGAACAGAATGATTTCCACCGCCGCCATATGGACGCCGGCCGCCAGTTGGCCGATGATCATGGCCGTTAACGCGGTCAGCATCGTTACTGCCTTGACGCAAAGGATAGATGAAAGCAGCAATCCGAATGGTTTTCGCTGCAACAGCAACAGGCCGGAAAGCATCGCGGCCGGAACGACAAAGCCCAGATCCAGGGCTTGAACGACTAAGGTCGTATAATGCTCCAAACCGATGGGGGCGGCGCCGCCGGATAACGAAGGCGCGATTCTTCCTACCCACATGAGCCCGATCACGGCACTGATAAAGATGAGAAATCCGGCGATCGTTCGAACCGGAAGCTTGGGGCTGAAGCTTTGCCGTAAAGCGCTCAAATCCAGGGACATCATCGCGAGCAGGAAAGCGAAGAAACTCAGGGACATCAAGCTAACATCGACCAGAAACAGGTCATTGAACATGGATGTAAATGAATAGGACGCATAGGTGTATAGAAAATAAGCCAGCGTTCCCGCAAGCAGGATTTTTCCTTTCAGCCGGCCTTTTCTGGCTAACGCAAGAGAAACGACCAGCAGCGGAATGCCCAACAGGACGGTGACAACATCCTGGGCTATGGCCTGCGAAGCCATGGATACGGAATCGTTCCGGTACAACCCTTCGCCATAAATCTCAACGGTTTCTCCGCGTACGGACGTGAATTCATGCCTGCCGGGGCCGCCGCTCGAATAAATACCCGCAACTGCCGCTGCAAAGGATAACACCATGATCAGCACGGCCAATACGGTCATTTCCTTCCGAAACTTCATGACAACACCTCCAACTTTTTTGTTGTTGCGTTTATGGATGCTGCAAAGCGCAGAGCGTGAACTCCAAGAAACGATCGATCAGCCGCTGCTTCTGCTTCTCTCCCACCTTCTCCGTGATTAGCCTTAAGATTAGGCCGAACATCGATGTCCAAATGACTTGTGCGGTAAGCTCAATCCGGCTGTCCTCGATCGGATGGCCTTGTTCATGCAAAAATTCCCGCAGGGTTTGGTGCAGCATTCCCATTGCGGGCCGGGATGCGGAAGCTCCCTGAAATAAAACGGAGGTGTGTTCCAGGATCGCCGGCGACTCGCTCAGCATCATGATTTTATATTCGTCCGCCATTCCGGTCATCAGCTCGATGTAGGCCCGCATGCTTGTTTTCAGTTTTTCCTCAGGGCGGCCTGCTGCGGATAAGGATAAGGACAGTTTTTCGGCGATTTGCCGATAGGTGCTCATGATGATCTGGTTGATGATTTCCTCTTTATCTTTAAAATAGTGGTACACGATGGCGGGAGAATACTCGATTTTATCGGCGATTTTGCGTATGGAGATGCTTTCGGCGCCCTCGGTTCTCATAATCTCTGCAGCGGCTTGAAGGATCTTTTCGCGTTTTTCGTTTTTATCGCGTTCTTTTCGGTCTTGAATGCCTATGGGGATCACCTCGAGATGGTATTTTTGCGGCTAACGGTGGCTAAACGACGTTCAATTATTGAACGGTGTTTACTTGAAAATAATACGGAACGTGAACCACGTCAAGGCTGGTATCGTGGAACCGAGCATGATATTGAAGGCTGGAGCAAAAACTTCTTGAAAATGTCAAAAATTAAGCAACTGGCGATACCGGCCGCATAGACCGGTGCCGAACGTTGCAAACGGAGGGCTATCGCTTGTTCATTCAAATTATTGCCGTGGGCAAATTGAAGGAAAAATATTTGGTGCAGGGGATCGCTGAATACGCGAAGCGGCTGACGCCTTACGTCAAATTTCATGTCGTGGAAGTGGCCGACGAGAAAGCGCCGGAGACGATGAGCGAGGCGGAGGTGCTGCAGGTGAAGGAGCGCGAGGGCGAACGCATCCTCGCGCAGGTGAAGAGCGATGCGCATGTCATCGCTCTCGAGGTAGGCGGGCGGCTCTGGAGCTCGGAGGAGCTGGCCGCGGAAATCGACCGGCTCGGCACCTACGGGACGAGCCATGTCGCCTTCGTCATCGGCGGCAGCCATGGGCTCGCAGATAGCGTCCTCAGCCGCGCGCAGCAGCGGCTGTCGTTCGGGCGCATGACGCTGCCCCACCAGCTCATGCGCCTGGTGCTGGTGGAACAGATTTATCGGGCCGTGAAGATTAATCGGGGGGAACCGTATCATAAGTAACGGCAAGTTCACGTTCACATACACACATTTGCTGGTTTCTTTAAAATGAAGAAAACCTGCTGTCACGAAAGCGGGTTTCCTGATATCTAGGGCGGGATTAAGGCAGTTGCTATTTCTGTCTAAGGGTAGGCGTACAACCCGTATCGTTAAGATCCGGACCTTGTATGATTTCTTGATAGTGATCCAACTTATATTCGATGATCTTCTGGACTTCCAGTAATCTAGAGATTTCATTTTGTATCTTTTGCTTATGAATTTCTAGCATCGACTTTTTTTCAGGAATGGTATCGTTACCGCGACTTGAAAGCTCCCGATATCGCTTCATTTCTTCTATCGTCATTCCCGTAGCCTTCAGTCTAGTTAAAAATAGGATACTTTGCACCTGTTCTCTACTATAGACACGATGCCCGTTTTGCTTTCGATCCGCACAAGGCAGTAAGCCGATTTTCTCATAGTATCGGATCGTATCTTTCGTTAAACCTGTTAAATGCGCAGCTTGTTCTATGGAGGTTACCATCTCCGGAATTTCTTCCTTCATTTGTTCATCTCCTTATTCTTTGGTTACCATGGAACTTCGCCATTTTCGTCAAAGAAACCTCCTGTCGGTCCATCTTCGGGAAGTGTCGCAAGGCGTACTACAATTCCGGCGGCTTGCTTGACTGAACGATAACCATTATGACGATTTAAATCGGTGGCCGTATAACCAGGATCAGCAGCATTGATCTTAAGGGAAGTATTCTTGAATTCTTTGGCGAGCATAACGGTTAAAGCGTTAACGGCTGTTTTGGAGCTATTATAGGCCATCAAATTAAAACGGGACCATTCGGAGTAGGGGTCGCTATTTGTAGTTAGCGAACCTAGACCGCTCGAAAGGTTGACGATCCTTCCGTTTGGCCGTTCTCTCAATAAGGGAAGCAAGGTTCTCGTCACTGCAAACATGCCGAAGAAGTTCGTCTCAAAGGTTTCCTTCAATGCAGACATCTCCAGTTGACTGGGGGAGACGCCGCCGTCCTTGGATACTCCAGCATTATTAATCAGAACGTCCAGCGATCCAAATTCCTCTTCAATGTTCTTAAATGCAGCATCGATTGTCTGTTGGTTGGTGACGTCCAGTGGAATATGTCGAGCATTTACACCCTCTTTGATTAAACTAGCTGCCGCTTCTCTCCCTTTCTCTCCGTTGCGCGCACCAAGCAGGATCCTAAAGCCGATGACTCCCAATTGTCTTGCCGTTTCGTAACCAATGCCTTTGTTTGCTCCCGTAATTAAAACAGTCTTTACAGGTTCCATATTTGCCCCTCTTTTCACATTAGGATGGGTTGGTCTTACTAACATAATTGATTCTATAACTTGGAGTATACTCCAAGTCAACTAATTGGTAGCCCGCCGTAACCGAATGGCTATCCGAACATGCGGACATAACAGACCCCAAGAGGGGCCCCCTTAAAAGTTGCTGTTACAGACAGCGCGGAGAACCGTACCATAAGTAAATTCCACAATATAACATTATTAAATGAAAAAAGAAAAATTTCGAAGCTGCCGTATTTAAAATTTTTCAAATCTATATGTTTACAAGTCAGCAATACAATCTAATAGCTCCTTTTGCAAGCCTATAAAATGTGCTTTGCCGGAATCCCATTCAACTTTATGCAGCATGCGAGGCATCGGTTCCTGATCTGCATCTTCAAAAAAAACCAGGCTCTTGACTATATGATAGTAGTTAATAGTGCCTCCGTGGAACTTATCAGATAATCGTGAGATAAGCGACGAAACGGATATACCATACTGTTCTAGTGAGTATAAGTCGATAAAGTCTTTCTTAGCGCCCCGTTGACTGGCTACTTTCATGGTGCCAATGTCCAGTAGAGAAGCCATCTTGAAGCTGGAAATATCGCTTGAAGTTACCTAGAGGATAAAGAAGGGGGCGTGGATAATACAGCCAAGTGACTTGTACGCCATTAAAAATCCCATGAAATGTATTGGGCTTAGCCTCCGTTATCATCACTTGCCCCAAAGGGGCCAGCTTGCTTTCAATTTGCTCAGGGGTAAAAGGAGTAGGAGTGAACCAATCGAAATCGATGGATTCGCGGTGCCCTAACATAAATGCAAGGTTGTCCCTCCTACCAAGTAACAATGGGGCATAGGTTCAGACTCAAGTATAAGATTCAAAACAGATTGTCTTGATGAGTCAATGACATTCCAAAACAACGCATCTCCTCCTCCTTCAGGTTGAAGTAGTTTTGCCAATACCTTGCCGTTTTGCGAGATAGGATAAGTGGGGGCATATCAATGATAACCCGCTCAATATAAGTTGGAGCATCGCAATCGAAAACAAGGTGCTTTTCGTACAGTGCATACTTCCGAAGGTTAGTCTCAACTTGCAGAAACTCCTCAGCGAAATTCAGTACTCTTTGGGCGTTGCCTTCTGCCGGGATGGATTCTACATTTAGATGTGCATACTTATTTCGATTCTTGCGAATGATGTCTGCAGTTAGGGTCTTCGCAAAAAAGAAGCACCTTACCTACCCTTCCGGCTTTATTGCGATTTTTCTTATTTTCGGTATTCTCGGTCAATCGTTTATGCAGAACGCCGACTATCCGATTAAATCTAATACCGCAACACAGTGCTGTTCATATACAGCAACATTTTCTGGTGCTTGCCATTCTGATGGTTGTAATGAGGCTGTCTATTAATTGTGGAATGATAGCCTCTCCATCCTATTTTAATACGATATTTCGTACAAAATCCGGTTAACCTGCTAGAACGCAATTATTTCATACGATTATTCGTACAAAAGTGACTCATCTATCAAAACAAACGATAATTTTGTACGGTTTTTCTTACAAATTGGTTAGTTTGGTCGAGTTGGAAGATTTATTTGTACGATTTTTCACCCACATTGTATCATGAGCTGCTTCTCAATCAACCATCCACAGTTAATCGACAGTCTCGTAATGACCGTTATTTATTATCGGCAATTCGGATGGCTAACCAGAACAAGTTCTTTAGAGGAAGAATAAGAGAGCTTTATAATGATTTTGGGTAATATCGGTGTTGACTTTATCCTTGCGCTGTGGGGCGGACCACCATTTCACTGACATCCACATCATTCGGTTGTTCAATCGCGAATGCTATCGCGTTCGCAATTGCATATGGGGATAATGCGATGTTCTGATAAGCTTCAAGTTTGGCTTTCATCTCCTGATCCTCTATCTTGTCCAAGGCATTGGTTTGATTGGAGCCAGGTGTTCGTGTGAATCCGGGTGAAACGATCGTTACACGCAGTTTATCACCGGCCTCTTGACGCAAGCCTTCAGAAATCGCACGAACAGCAAGCTTTGTGCCTGCATAAACCGACATATTAGGCAGAATGCGAAAGGCTGCTGTGGAAGCGATATTAATAAAGTGTCCGGAGCCTTGCTCCCGAAACAGCGGTAGCGCTGCTGCTATACCGTAAAGTACGCCTTTTATATTGATGTCGATCATGTCTTCCCACTCCGCGACTTGTAAATCGTCAAAGGGAGAAAGCGGCATGATACCGGCATTGTTGACAAGAACATCAAGCTTGCCAAATTTCTCGCATGCCAACTGTACAAGACCGGAAAGATCCTCGGACCGTCTCACGTCAGCAACAGCATAAGCTGCCTTGCCGCCAGCCTTAATGATGCGTTTAACTAAATCTTCAAGCCGATCCAATCGGCGCGCGCCAAGCACGACATGCGCTCCTCTCTCAGCAAGCAGCATGGCCGTTGCTTCACCGATCCCGCCGCTTGCGCCTGTGATAACGATGACTTTACCTTTTATTCCTGACACATTCACCACTTCTTTCTTCCGCATATTGTTCTACAGGTTATAGTATAAGAAAGATGAAGTTGTATCCGGTAGACGATTCATGCCTTATTCTTGCCTAATCCTGCCTGGATTAATTACAATGGGTTTATCTGATTTGAAAGAACAAGGGGGGGTACAGAAACATGACATGGTTTATTTCTGAGTTAGTCCGATATATAGATCGTCATATCTCTATGGATGGCGTACATCATACAGCAATTCCAGAGCTTTATTTCAGATGTATATCACAGCCCTCGGAACCTATACACAGCAACAGCTTTCCTTCCTTCTACATGGTTGTTCAAGGTGCGAAGACGGTTGCTTTAGCAGAGGATAGATATTTGGTTGAGCCCGGAAGTTATTTGGTCTCATCTGTTCATCTGCCTGTCATCGGGCAAATCACTGCAGCATCGCCAGACCATCCGTACCTAAGCTTACAATTAACCCTTAATCCAGATATTCTTCTCCAAGTAGCGAAGACGCCGAGTCCTCAGAACAAGAATAAGACTGAACGAGGAATCATCTTGAATTCGTCCACCTCGGACTTGCTTGATGCGGTTTTACGCCTCGTCAAGCTTTTGGAGACTCCATCTGATATTGAGGTGCTAGCTCCTCTGATTATGCAGGAAATATATTACAGGGTGCTTCACAGCGAGAAAGGAGAGCTATTGAAACAATTTGCCGTGAACGGAAGCTTTGTACGGAGTGTATCGGAAGCTATACAATTGATCAATTATCATTATTCCGAGCCTTTAATCATTGAAGATTTGGCCAGGATGGTCAACATGAGTCCACGGACCTTGCATAGGCATTTCAAGAAAGTAACGGCAATGAGTCCGCTTCAATATCAAAAGATTATTCGTTTGCAAACCGCAAGGCGAATGCTGCTTACGGAAAATGTGGATGCTGCTACCGCAGGATTTCGCGTTGGGTACGAAAGCCCTTCCCAATTTAATCGAGAATACGCCCGCTTTTTTGGACGTCCTCCGCTAAGAGATATACACTATCTGCGTCAATCTTCCTTGCGTTGAATACATATGAGTCATCAGACCATAATCTATAGGAAGAAGTAAATCATCACTTAGGTAACGAAATCAAGTCGTACTTCCTGGCGACCTCTTTAGTTTTGTTTTATTTGGATAGACGTTGTTCAGATACTCTGGATTGCCTAGGACTGACTCTATTTGCCCACTTCCTATCATGAATGTAACCGTCGCACTAATCATCTCCTACCATTATTGCGGTTCTTCTGTTTGATTTCATATTCTCTCTCCTCGTTTTGATATTGCTGCAGTTGCCGGTTATAACTGTCTGCGCCTCTTGCTACAAGGAGTGTATCTAATATACGGTACTGAAGAATAGACACTAAAGTATTCTCGGCAGCCATTTCTCGCCGTAGGATTGACCTTAGAACCGGAAAAAATTGCGGAGTTTATTCCGAAAATTTACCCACAGGGACTGCCCGCTGTGCAAACCCGGAGTGTAGGTTATGTCACTGAGGCTGACATAGGTATTGTTAATGCGGTGACGAGGTTAATGGAATGCCTGCACAATCCAAGTGATACCGAATTACTTGCCCCAATTGTTAAGGATGAGATTTTAGTGCGGCTGCTGCGAAGCCAGATTGGTATTCACATCGCCGAAATGGGCTTTGCAGATTCAGGTGTACGGCAGGTGGCAAAGGCAATCGAGTGGCTTCGCAACAACTTTAATGAGCCAATGAAGGTTTCAGAGCTGGCAAGGCTTGCTCATATGAGTGTTTCGGTTTTTCATAAACATTTTAAGGAAGTTACCTCGATGAGCCCATTGAAATATCAAAAAGAACTGCGGCTGCAGGAGCAGGAGGCAAGGAACCTTATGCTATCCAGGCAAATAGGTTTTGAGTATTCCGTCCGATCGCCCGGATTGTAATATGTACTAGAGATGGCTTAACCTTATTATGAAGTGCTTAGGAGGATATGATTATGCGTATTTTTGTTACAGGAGCTACTGGTTTTATCGGATCCGCTGTTGTAAAGGAACGTATAAACTCCGGTCACCAAGTTATTGGGCTTGCTCGTTCAGATAAGTCTGCTGCAGCGCTTAAATGCAATGGGGGCCCAAGTGCATAGAGGCAGCCTTAATGACATCAACAGTCTCAGAAGTGGAGCCGCAGCAGCGGACGGTGTCATTCATTTGGCCTTTGACAATAGTTTCACTGACTTTGGCGGAGCAATTACAGAAGATCTTCATGCCATTGAAGCAATGGGAGATACCCTTGCTGGCTCTGGCAAACCCCTTATTATTACCTCTGTAACTACAATGGTTCCGCATTAGGGCGACCTGCTACAGAGGAAGATCAGCCACAGGACGGGTCACCAGGAATGCCGCGAAGTGCAGCTGAAAAGGTGGCACTAGCATTGGCTGAACGTAATGTAAGGTCAACTGCTGTAAGGCTCTCTCCATGTGTACATGACGCCACTAGGCATGGCTTTGCTACAAGTCTAGCTGACATTGCTCGTGAAAAAGGTGTTTCAGCATACGTTGGCGATGGATGGAACAGATGGCCGGCCATACATAGGCTCGATGCTGCAAAGCTATTTCGATTGGCTCTGGAATCTGCTCCAGCCGGGTCAAGGCTTCACGGTGCTGGTGAAGAAGGCATACCTTTTAGGGATATCGCTGAGGCAATCGGCCTAAGTCTGAACCTGCCGGTGATCAGCATTTCTCCAGAAGCAGCAGAAGAGCATTTTGGATGGCTTACACCATTCGTAATAATGGATAATCCGACGTCCAATTCTTTGATACGGGAGAGGCTTGGCTGGAAACCGGTAGGTCCTACCCTAGTCGATGATGTTGTAGGAAAATAAACACTAAGCCCTAAAACTTGTCGTTACAGACAACGCGGTGAAGCGGAAGACAAGATGCACCTGCTCTAATCGGAACCGGGAGCAATCTGATCAGGCCAAGCAGGACAGTATGAATATAGGTTATAATAAGCCAAAATCGAGGTTTGTATCACGATAACGAAAAAACAAAATGGAGAACAGGTATGAATAAACATCGTTACCGCTTTAGTGAAGCACCAATATGGGATATTCAGCGGAAATATTATGAAGAAGAAGGATTGAAGGCGTGGAACAACGACCAAGTTCCTCAATTTATAACGTGCAATCCATTGATCGCTGCGGCCTATGCAGAAATGATATTCGGGTTTCTTCAAGATCGGGCAGATAAGGAAGATCGCTCAGAGCCGGTTCTTATTGTGGAGCTTGGGGCAGGCGCTGGGCGTTTTGCTTTCCAGGTGATACACGAATTATCTCGGTTGATAGACTATGCGGGGATAGCGTTGCCTTCGTATCGATATATCATGACGGATTTGGCGATGGATAACGTTTTGGCCTGGAAGGAGCATCCGGCTCTACAATCTTTTATAACCAAGGGAATACTCGACTTTGCGCGATTCGATGCCGTTCAAGATACGGTTCTAAACTTGATTGTGTCAGACGCCACTATTCGTGAAGGGGATTTAAAACAACCTTTAGTCATTGTGGCGAACTACTTTTTTGATAGTATTCCGCAAGAGCTGCTTTATGTGGGGGAAGGTCAAATTTATGAAGCGGATGTTTTCATTGAATATCCTGAATGTAGGGGTTCACTAAAACCATCCGAATTGCTTGATCACATATCTTTGCATTATGAGCATCGGCGGGCGCCGGAGTACGAGCAAGAAAGTTATCCTTATCATGATGTCATCACTGTCTACCAGAAACAATTAGAAGATTCGCATATTTTATTTCCAGCCGCAGGATTAGCTTGTTTAGACCGGTTGAATCATTTGTCCCAAGCGGGATTTCTGTTGCTAACGGCAGACAAAGGCGACCACTTGCTTGAAGACTGGAAATTTGCGGAACCGCCGGAGCTAATACTACATGGAAGTTTCTCTTTAACGGCAAATTATCATGCGATTCAGCAGGTTTTGGAACAGAGGGGAGCTCTCACGTTATTTCCCCCGCATCATTATAAAAATATCAATATAGGTTGTATGATCAACATAGATACGCCGACGGACTACTTCCAAACCAGATTAGCCTATCGACGATTTATTGAGCGCTTTGGTCCGGATGAATTTTTCAGCTTGAAGGAATGGGTTGATCCCAATATAGGTAGCATGGATTTGCAGCAAATATTAAGCTTTTGGCGATTAGGCGGATATGACGCGGAATTTTTCATCCAGAGCACGAAGCAGATCTCTAGTCTGCTGCTGGATGCAAATGATGAAGAAAAGCAGGATATCTTTCGGGGGATACAGCTTATGTGGTCCTCGTATTACATCATGGAGCAGCGTTACGATATCGCGCTTGAGGCCGGATTGTTACTATTCGAGATGGAGATGTACGAGGACTCCAAACGGTTTTTGGAAATATCGGTTCATGAGGACCAGGAGGAGATTGTATCTACCGTATATTATTGTCTAGCCATTTGTTGCTTCGAATTAGAATTAGAAGAAGATGCTTTGAATTACACGAGAGAATTATTAAAACATGAACCGGATCATGAAGCGGCATTGGCACTGGTGCACGGAATTGAGTCCGTATAATTTCGCTGTTAGCCCCAATCGGGATACGTCCGTTCAGGTTATTCCATTTTGTTATGATCGACATGAGAAACTATCATTTAATAATAATGTTATGATATATTATTTTAGATGATTCGTGTGCGGCAAATAATATCACCGGGAAAAGGAAGGAATCTCTATGAATCATGTTTATCAAGAGTGCAAGGATTTTGCAAAGTCCTACATAGCACCCTACACAGAACGGACAGACAAAGAGTCGAGATTTCCTGAGGAATCCTTTAAGGAGCTAGGCGAACAAGGCTTCTTGAAACTCCTTATTCCAGAGGAATACGGCGGATCGGGCAAAGGACTTGAGGAGCATGCCCAGGCTTGTCTGGCATTCGCGGAGACCTGCTCCACTACGGCTCTTTGCTATATGATGCATAATGTTGCAGTCATGTGTTTGGTCACTCATGGAAGCGACGAACTGAAAAAGAAGATTTTCAAAGACATTATAGAAGACGGAAAGTTCATGGCTTTGGCCTACAGCGAATACGGGTCAGGTACCCACTTTTATATTCCGGGAATGAGTGCTGAAGTTAATGGGGATCACACAACGTTTAACGGAAAGAAGAGCATGGTAACGTCCGCATCCTATGCGTCCTACTATCTCGTTCTTGCGCCATCTGTTGAAGAGGGGAAGACCAACAATTGGGTATTCCCTTTGGAATCAAAAGGCCTGTCTTTTGACATATCGGAGTGGAAGGGACTGGGAATGAGGGGCAATTCGTCATGTCCCATGAACATCGACCATGTAACGTTGGATTCATCCCACCGCATAGGAGCGGAAGGTTCGGGCGAGGAGCAGGTATTCAATGTGGTTGCTCCATTCTTCATCACAGGGCTAGGAGCCATATACAGCGGTACGGCCTTGCATATGTTCGAAATAGCCAGCGGTCATGCTATGAACAGGAAATATCCGGATGGGAGCACTTTGTCCAATATTGAAACTATCCAAGTTCATTTAGCGAATATGTACAAGCAGGCATCTGCCGCAAAATCCATCACGATGGAAGCGGCCAGAGCAGGCGCTAACGGAGAAGCTGACGCGCTTGCCAAGATTTTGGCGGCCAGAATCTTGGCCTCGGAAGCTGCCATCGAATGTGGAAGGCTAGCCATGAGAGTTGGCGGAGGGAAAGCTTACAATAAGGCTCTTCCGCTCGAAAGGTTGCTCCGAGATGCATATGCGGGTCAAATTATGGCTCCAAGTGCCGACGTTTTGTCTGTATGGCTTGGAAAAGCATTAACGGGTCAGATGATTCCCTAAAGAAACAAAGGAGTGAGCTCGATTGAGTGATAATAAGATTAAAGTCGGCGCGGTGATTTATGATCCGCGGGTTACCGTGATCTGGGGGATTATCGCTGATTTCTTCAAAGAGGAAGGGCTGGAAATCGACTGTGTCTTCTATAAGGATTATGAAGATCAGGTTGACGGCTTGATGAATAGGGAAATTGACATCGCCTGGAATTCCCCTCTGGCATGGCTGGATACCTATTTAAGAACCGATGGGAAATGCCAAATGGGTTCCATGAGAGATACGGATAGAGACCGAAGGACGATCCTCGTTGTTCGGAAAGACAGCGGCATTACCAATCTCGATGGGCTGCGGGGCAAGACGATTGGTTTTGGAGCTATAGATTCTCCTCAAGCCAGATTGATTCCGATCAACCACTTGCATAAATATGGACTTGAGTATGGGACGGACTATACGGAGAAAAGGTTTGATATCGGCGTTGGCCTCCATGGGGACCATGTCGGAGGAGAACTGGATGCCATGAAAGCCTTGATGGCGGGGACGGTTGACGCCTCTGTAACACTGGATTTGAACTGGGAAGCTTGGAAGAAGGATGGCACCATTGATGAGAATCAATTGGTATGCCTAGATACAACGGCGGATTTTGACCACTGCATTTTCACAGCGCATCCTGATTTTTCAACGGAAAAGTTTGTGGAGTGGCAAAAGGTGCTTCATCGAATGGATTATTCCAATGAGGCCCATCAGAAAATGATGAATATGGAAGGCTTGAAGGAATGGGTTGAAGGCAGAACCACGGGATTCCATCAGTTGCGTGAAGCCAATGACTATCTGAAGTTCTTGACTAAGTAACTCCATGAAAAAGAGAAGCGTGGATATTTCTGCTACTTCTCTTTTCACTATTTATATTCACTTTGGGAGATCAGACACATGAAGAAGCAGTTACCGTTATTTCCTACTTCCTTAATCGGAAGCATGCCAAGATCAAAGATGATGCTAAGCGCTCTAAGAATGATAAGAAGTGGAAGGATCGAACCCAACGACTTCAAACAGCTTATTGAAGTGGAGACTCACAAAGTCGTCAAGCTGCAAGAGGATTTGGGGATGGATATCATCACAAGCGGCGAATTGGGACGGGATAATTATGTGTCCTTCGTCTCCGATAAAATTGGCGGCGTTCAAATGATGAGCATGAGTGAGATGCTCGATTATGTTGATGATAAGAAGGCGTTTGAGGGCATTTTGACTGCACTTGATGTTCCGGCTATGAGTATTAAAAATGCGATTTGTGTAGGTAAGCTGCAATACAAGGGGGATATTGTCGCCAATGAGCTGTTTAGCCTGAAGAAGTTCACCGACAAACCTGTTAAGATCACATTGCCGGGTCCTTATCTGCTTACCCGTTCGATGTGGCTTCCTAATCTCTCCGGCAAGGTATATGGGAGCAAGGAAGAGCTGGGGCAAGATGTGATCAGGATCTTGAAGGAAGAGATCGAAAACCTTGTAAGCATAGGGGTTGACGTGATTCAATTTGATGAACCGGTATTAACCGAGGTTGTGTTCACAGAAGGAAAGCCACGGTCCTTTATGTGCGCGGCTCTTTCCGAGAGAAAGGATCCTAAAGAGGAGCTTGAATTTGCAGGTTCCTTGATTGGACAGATTATGGAGCATATCGACCGGACCAAGACGGTCGCTTCCCTGCATGTCTGCAGAGGCAACTGGAGCAAGAATGAAAGTACTTTATTGACCGGACCTTATACACCGCTGCTTGAGTTATTTGCCAAGGTGAATCCGGACTTACTAACCCTTGAATTCTCAACGCCAAGGGCAGGGGAACTGGACTCATTATTAGCCGATCCAAGGATTGCAGAACATACGGCGCTTGGTTTAGGCGTAATCAATCCGCGTACGGATGAAATTGAGGCATTAGATCCTATTGTTTCAAGGGTGCAAGAGGCCATGATCTATCTTCCGAAGGATCGAATATGGCTGAATCCGGACTGCGGTTTTGCAACCTTCTCCAATAGTCCTGTCAATGTACTTGATACGATTTCGGGTAAAGTACGCTCGTTAACGGAAGCAGCTTCCATCCTAAGGAGCCAATAT
This sequence comes from Paenibacillus macerans, assembly GCF_050565405.1. Lineage (GTDB taxonomy): Bacteria > Bacillota > Bacilli > Paenibacillales > Paenibacillaceae > Fontibacillus > Fontibacillus macerans_B. The sequence goes on from NZ_JBNYYG010000006.1 coordinate 71,598, forward strand.
GATGAAGCGGGCAAATGATGAAATAAACTCCTTGTACGAGTCCAAAATGTTCGATATCAACTTTAGAGGGACATCGAATAATCTCTCCTCTGTGAAGATTTATACGAATAAAAACAGCTTTCAGATCGAAAAGCAAATCAGCTTTGACTCGGAATACAAGCCAATCAGCAGTCTTGAATACTTTGCAGGATCCGTGTTAAGCAGTATCCTCTTATCGTTTTTGGAGCAGTCGAAAAAAAGGGGCTCCATCATTGAAGAAATTGAGGGAGTTTTGAACCTTTCTCTGGAGAACCCTTTATCTATGATTGGTGTAAAAGGGTATAATGAAGAACCGTTTATCGGAAAAATGACAGTCACTATTTTTTTATATGCGGATCTCGAGGACAAGGCTTTTGATGATTTTTGCTTTGGTGCGCTTGCCAAATCCCCTATTTACAATACGTTAAAAAGATCCATGGAGCTTGAGGTCCGATTTAAAAAGCTGATATGAGGCTTCCGCAATTTTAGACAGGGGCCGTTGCCGATTGCACGAACGCATCTATAAGGGCTTGGCTGGATGAGTCGCGCATGAATACAAGGTAAAATTGCCGCTCGGCCGGTAATTCCTGCACGACCTTAATGCGGCCCTGTTGAATCAGGTCTTCGACATCAAGACTGGAGACGACGGCAAGTCCCATTCCGGCTTCGACCAGCTGTAGGATCAGCCCGGTATCGCTGACCTCTGCGGCGCATTTCACTTTGTCCGGCATTAGCCCCATGGCCGATAAGGCCTGCTCGAAGGCGGTTCGCGTGCCGGAGCCGGTCTCCCGAAGAATGAACGGACAGTCCTGTAAATCCCGGTCCGACCATTCGGGCCGGTTGGAGATGACAACCAGTTTGTCTGCCGCCATAGGGATATAATGAGCTCCGGGATGCTCGGGTTTAGTCCCCACATAGGCTACATCCATCCAGCCGCGATAGAGCGAATCCAAAATATGCCGCGAATCCGCAACGTTGACGGACAATTCCAGGTGCGGGTAGGTAGAGTGAACGTTTATCAGGATCCTGGGTAGCAGGTATTTGGCAGGGATGGTGCTGGCACCGATGCGCAGGAGGCCCGACAGTTGGTTGCTTACACTGTGGCAGGCATCTGATAGCTTGTTCCACATCGCAAGTATTTTTTTCCCGTTTGTGTATACTTCACGTCCGGCTTCGGTCAGCTTGATCCCATTGTCTTCACGCCGCAACAAAGTAACGCCGAGGTTGGCCTGCAGGCGCCCAATTTGCTTGCTGACGCCCGGCTGGCTGATATTCATCGCATCGGCTGCGGCCGTAAAGCTCCCCAGTTCGCAAACTCTTATGAAGGTCTCTAAATATTTCATGTCCAATCCAATCACCTGCTTAAAGATCATTATAATGAATCATACCTCATACGAACAAACCTTGCCAAGGAACGCGTGATCCCCCCTTGTGGAGTGGTATCTCCACACAGAGGACGATGACGAGAAGACGAAGCATGTGTCCATACGCTCCAAAAAATCTATGAAATGAAGGCCAGCCCTGTGACAATCCGATGACGATCCTGCTATTTTCGTTTTCTCCCAACAGCGCCGAGGAAAAGAACAAATTCTTCATCTCCGTCTAAACCTAATACCTCGTCGATTAGATTTTGATCATAAATCCCGATCGCACAAGCTCCCGCATCGATCGATTCGCTTGCCAGGTAAAGGTTCTGAGAAACGTGTCCGATATCGATCAGGATTTTTTTTGTAATGTAATGGCATCGATCTTCTGGTCAATCTCATCCAGCTCAGACATAAATAAGAGCTTGTGTTCCACCGGTAAATATCGGTAGATTCCTTGGCGAATTCCCTCCACCCGCATAATGAAAAGGTAGGTTTCAAAGGTATGGGTTGCGCCGCTGCACGGCACCGTTCGAAGGGTAAGTCCGGTCTTCGTTGAACCTGATATTCCTTGAGTGGCCCATAGGAGATAATTGAGGTACTTGTTACAGTATCCCTTTCATATACCCCTGGATTTTTGAGGAGAATAAGAAAAGCAGAATACCGAGGAGAATGGCCGCTCCTCCAATGACACCAAAGTACGCCATTTCTGTGGCTGGCGAATAGAATTTAACAACTTGTGCATTCATCGCTTGGGCAGCCGCACTGGACAAGAACCATAAGCTCATGGTCTGGGCCGAGAAAGCGGAGGGGGCCAATTTGGTCGTAGCCGATAGTCCTACAGGAGACAAGCATAACTCCCCCAGCACAACGATGAAATAACTGAGCACGAGCCACAACGGATTGACCAAGGAGTCCTCGCCGCCAAAGTAAGCCGGTAAGAGGATCACCAGGAAGGATAATCCGGCAAACAATAAGCCCAAGGCGAATTTCTTCGGAATCGAAGGCTGCCGTTTGCCCATCTTTATCCATAACCAGGCAAATACGGGAGCCAAGGTGATAATGAATAATGGATTTAAAGACTGAAACCAAGCCGGCGAAATATGAATTCCGGCATAATCCAATTGCGTCCGCTTATCTGCATAATTGGCAAGGATGGTTGACCCTTGTTCTTGAATCGCCCAGAACATAATTGCTGCAATAAACAGCGGAATATAAGCGATAAGCCGGGAGCGTTCAACGCTTGTGGTTCGTGGACTACGGAACATGACAATAAAATATAACGTAGGAATCAGAATTCCCAAAATGCCTACGATCGCGATAAACGAATCGAAGGTTAACAAACCTAACGGGATGGCAATGGCGACGATAACTGCGAGAAGCAATACGCTGATACCGATTCTAAGGAACGCCTTTCTCCGTTCCGCCGGTGATAACGGACTTGGTACGAAAGTGCCTGCAAGGCCGAGGTTTTTTTTCTTGGTATAGATAAAAATGGCTAATCCCAGGAACATGCCGACGGCTGCAATGCCGAAGCCCAGGTGGAAATTGTAATTCATGCCGACGGTTCCTACGATGAGCGGAGAGAGGAATGCGCCCAGGTTGATACCCATGTAGAATATGCTGAATCCTGCATCCCGGCGCCCATCATATTCGCTGTAAAGTTCTCCTACAACACTGGATACATTAGGCTTCAGCAAGCCTGTACCTAGCACGATCAGAACCATGGAAACAAAAAATAATGAAATACTTCCCGGGATGGCCAGGGCGATATGCCCCAGCATGATGAATATGCCGCCATAGAATACAGCTTTTGACGCTCCGAATATCCGGTCCGCTAACCAACCGCCAATAATCCCAGACATATAGACAAGTGAACCATAGATAGACATAATGGCGAGAGCTGTGCTCTCATCCATGCCGAGTCCGCCTTGACTCAGTTCGTAATACATATAGTAAACCAGGATCGCTTTCATTCCATAGTAGGAAAAGCGCTCCCAAAACTCTGTGAAGAACAGCGTAAACAACCCTTTGGGATGTCCAAAAAATCCCCGTTGCGGAACGCTCTCAACAATTTTTTGTTTATTTAAATCAGCCATGCTGCAGCTTCCTCCCTTGATAAGAATACCCATTATGAGACATTTTCGACCTTCAATCCCATATTAGGCTCTATAGCGGACACAAAGAAAAAGTATACAGCATTGGTGAAAGGTTTGGATGTGACATTACTCCAAGAATGGGATGCCAAGGTCCTTATTTTTATTTATGAAAAAGGCGTATGAGTGCCGAGATTTCTTCCAAGGTTTCTTTTTGGCCATTTTTTATCCACATCACCCAAACTTCAAACACGCCAGCACTCATAAAGTGAATCCAATAGTTTCGTTTTGCGCCAGTCCAATCTGGAAAGGGAATCATCTCATCATAAAATTGAGTAATATGGTATTTGAAAATTTGATAAAGTAACTCGGTGTAATCACCTTCAATGGCCATTTGGAAATCAGTAGACAGTGCAAGAAAAAAATTCGTCAAATCTGTTATTTTCTGTTCGTGGCTGCTTTGAAATGCAATTTTATGAAAAATATCCGCAAATTTTGGTTCGTAGTACTCCTCCAAAACTTGTTCAAGACTTTTGAAATTTCTATAAAATGCCATTCGGCTGACTCCAGCTTTTTTGACGACTTCTGAAATAGTCAATTTTGATAATTTTTTCGTTTGCAAAAGTTCTAGCAAGGCCAAAGTAATCCATTCTTTTGTGTCTTTCTTGATGTTTTGTGCGTGGTCGGTTGCTGCCATAACACTTCCTCCATTTGTCACACATGCCGGTTTGTTGCTTGCTATGGATCCTGTTCAGTCTTATTATAGTGTAAAACATGTTACAAGTGTAACGTCTATTAAAAGGAGTTTTCACGATGCCGGAAAATAACAAACCCTTAGTGCTTGTGACCGGAGGTTCAGGTTTTATCGCTGTTCATATCATTTTGAAATTACTGGAGAAACAGTATCGTGTGCGAGCAACACTTCGTACGATGAGCAGACAAGATGAAATAAAAGCCATGTTAAAGACAGGTGGGGTGACAAATCTTGAAGATTTGTCATTTATTCAAACGGATTTATCTTCTGATAAAAACTGGGATCAGGCTGTTAAAGGAGCAAGATTATGTCATCCATGTGGCTTCTCCAACCCCCAATAAAATTTATAAAGATGAAAATGAAATGATTGGGCCGGCACGTGAAGGTGTATTGCGCGTGTTGAGAGTAGCGCGTGATGCAGGGGTCAAACGTGTTGTTTTAACTTCCGCTTTCGGAGCAATTGGAGTGGGACATAAGAATCACAAAGGACCATACACCGAAAAAGACTGGTCAAATACAGACGCAAAAATTCATCCCTATCAAAAGTCCAAGACACTCGCTGAAAAAGCTGCTTGGGAATTTATCCAACAAGAAGGGAGTGGATTGGAATTGGCAACCGTAAATCCTGTGGGTGTGATGGGGCCAATCCTAGGCAATGACTATTCCCATTCCAATGATATTGTTCGCCAAATGTTGGAAGGAAAACTAAAAGCTGTCCCTAAAATTTATTCTGATTATGTAGATGTTCGGGATGTTGCGGAGTTGCATATTTTGGCAATGACACGTCCTGAAGCCAATGGAGAGCGTTTTATAGCTTCTAGTGCAGAAAATCTTTCAACGTTAAAAATTGCAAATATTCTAAGGAAACATTTAGGGAAGGCTATCTGCGATGAATCTGTCCGGTTTAGTGCCGAGGGCTCAATTATTTTCCTGCTGAATCATAGAATCATTGAAGGATTTGCCTATGATTTATTGAAAGATATGAAGTACCTAAGGTCTGGAACGGCATTCCGCATCATGGGGATGGGGATCCGGCGGTCCGTACGGGAAGTCATTTCGGAAAAGGGGAAATTGAGCTGATGTCACAGATTCGGTTAGGCAGTACCCGATTGACAGGAGCGGATGGAGTTCGTGCAATCGCTTGCTTGTCCGTCATCCTGCATCATTTGTCCCAACGTCTAGCGATGCCTGCGCAAAAACATTGGCTTCAAGAAGTGCAGTCGGTTGTCTTGCTTGGGAACAGTGGGGTCAGCCTGTTTTTCGTATTGAGCGGATTTTTGTTGTCGTTCCCCTTTTGGAGCGCTTACTTGGAAAATGAGGCGTTTCCGAGTATCCGAACGTATGCCAAGCGTCGCGCTGCAAGAATTATGCCCGGCTTCTACGTTTCATTCTTGGTTTGTCTGTTGCTCGTATGGAGGCTGGACATTCCTACGGAGTTCTTGTGGCGGCGAATCATAACGGGTTTCACGTTTGCGGCGGGCTTCCACTATACGACGTTTTTTCCGTCCGACTTGAACGGGCCGTTCTGGTCGATCAGCCTCGAGGTGTTTAGCTACGTGCTTATGCCTTTGTTTATGGCCTTATTGTTCCTGCTCGGCAAGCGGCGTTCCTTCGGTAAGGCGATCTTGTTCTGGTTCGTCGCGTTCGGATTGGTGCTTGCCGCCAACTCGCTCGTACATCAGTGGTTTACGCCAAGCGAGAACGGCCGTGGTTGGCAATTCGGCCAGATCGGCGGGGCAAAATACTGGATGCCGAATTACAATCCGATCGGATTCTTCGGCCACTTCACCATCGGCATCCTGGCGGCGGGCGTAACGGTCGGGATCATGCAGCGCGGCACCGCCATCGAGCGGTTACGCAAGCTCGGGCTGTTCGACGCAGTCGGGGCAGCCGCTTTGGTGCTTGCCGGCTTGCTGATCTGGCGCATGCGCCACCTAGGTGAATTTGACTTCAGCCTCCAGCAGCAGCCGTACTACTTCCCGACTTATGCCATTTTATTCGGCGTCGTGCTGTTGGCGGCACCGTTCAGCGTGATGTTAGGGCGTTGGCTTGATAACCGCTTTTTCCGATTTACCGCGAAAATCTCGTTCGGCCTTTATATTTGGCACTATTTGTTCATTACGTTGATCGATATGTACGGGATTAAGGATTATCGCTATTTCGGGGTCGAAGACGTGTGGCGATGGCTCGGCATCAGTGTATCCGTCGTCGCCATCTCGTATGCGGCGGCGACGATCTCATATTATTACATAGAACAGCCGTTCATCAATTGGTCGAAAGGCAAACCGTTCTTTCGGCGCAAGCGGACGGAACCGCACGCGGTCAAAGCCGCATAAGGGACCCTCAGACCTTGCGCTTTGCCGGTATGGGAACAATCGATTAAATTGTCATATGTTTTTTTTCTACTGTACTAAACTTTCCAATTCCGGCTGCAATCTATTCCGCAGAACATACAGCATGATGGCCCCGACAAGGAACGCAACCGCATCCGCAATGACAAGCGACCAGACCACTCCATGGAAGCCATTCATTCGATTGGCGATAAACAACACGGGAATCAGAGTGACTCCTTGAATAATCGACATAACAAAAGCGGCCGTTCCTTGCGCTGTTGCTTGGAAGATCCCCGTAAACAACGTGGTCATTCCTGTAATGAACAAGGATAAGAACGTCACATGCAGAATGTAGCTGCCCATTTCAATCAATTGCGGATCATTCGTAAATAAACCGATCAAGTGGTCGGAAATCAGATAGACGATGACGCCAAACAAGACGGCCAATGTTACAATCGCTTTGATCGTAAATCCAATGGTATGCTTCATGCGTAATTTATTCGCCGTAAAAGAGAAGGCAATCAATGGCACGACTCCCTCGCATAAGCCCATCAGAATAAACTCGGGAAACTGCAATAAACGCGATGAAATTCCGTAAGCCGCCACGGCCCCATCTCCGTATTCGACAAGAAAATGGTTAAAGATGAGCGACATTGCTCCCAAAAAGGTACTCATAATAAAGACGGGAACTCCAATTTTGAATACATTGCTGAGAATGTCCTTGTTAGCCTTGAACCATTTTGTGGACACGGTTAAGAATCGGCTCCTATATCCCATATGGAAGGCGTAGAATGCACTCGCGATCAGGTTAGAAATGACCGTAGCAGACGCAACCCCGATGACGCCCCAATGGAAAACGAAGATGACTAACGCATCAAGAATGATATTCACGACAACACTCAGAATCATACCCATCATCGACGTGATTGCCGCACCCTCCGAACGCACGATATTCTCCAGCGTGAAGAATAATATGACGAAGGGTGAACCCATAAGCATCATCATGACATAGTCCTTCGTGAAGCCGAAGGAGTCAGGCGTTGCCCCCAGGCCATGAACGATGGGATCGATCAACGGGAGGCCTACGGCAATGACGATAAGTCCGAGAACTAAACTGCTGTAAAAGGCGAATGAAGATACATGCTTTACATCATCAACTTTTTTCTCTCCCAGCAAACGGGAGATGAAGGTACCGCTACCCATGCCAATCAGGTTGCCTAGCGCCATGATAATCGCGAATAACGGCAAGGTTAATGCTAGCGCGGTTAACATGGCGGTATTGCCCAGCGTACCAAGGAAATAGGCATTCAAGATGGAATAGATGACACTCATTGACGTACCTAGCATCATAGGTACGGCGAAGTGAGCTACGGCTTTAGCGATCGGTGCTTTTTCAAAGTAATGGAGGTTTTCTGCATCCATGTGGGTCACCACTTTCTTTGTCTATTTCACTCTAATCTAACGGTGTTAGTTTGAACCTTACAGTGTTAGATGATATCATGAACCTATAGACCTGTAAAGAACAAACTTACACTGTTAGATAAAAAGGGCGGATACCAATGAAAAAACAGCAGCCTCAGATTTCGGAGGATAAGATCTTGGAAGCCTCGTGGGAGCTTCTGGGGGAGGAAGGGATCGAGAAATTCAGCTTGAGGCGATTGGCCGACCGGCTAGGGATTCAGGCTCCCTCTTTATACTGGTACTTCAAGAGCAAGCAGAATCTCTACCAGCGTCTGGCCAACCAGGTATCGAGAGTGATTCTGGAGGAGTTCCACTCCGAGGGGGATTGGAAGGAGCAGCTGACGGGGCTTGCGGTAACGGTACGGAGCGTGCTCGGCCGCTATCCCTGCTCCACGCAGCTCATGATGATGACGCTGCCCCACGAACCGGATATTATCCGGTTCACCAACCGGATGCTGCTGTGCGTCGAATCGACGCCGCTTGAGCAAGAGCAGAAAATGCAAGTGGTTACCACGTTTGTGAACTATGTCTACTACTTCGTTCTAGACGATTATGAACATGAGCGCAATATCTCCGCTATCCTTAAGGACCAGGGGGCGGAAGCGCTTCCTGGCGAGGAGATGATCCGCCTGCTGGACTCCATGAGCGAGACGGAAGCGGGACTGTTTCGGAGGATGTTCACGAACGGGTTGTTCGAGCTGATGGGTACCGACAGGGCGTTTGAGTTCGGCTTGAAGCTGATTTTGCTCGGGATTGAGCAGGTAATTAAGGAGCAGGAGAAGTAGAATGTAAAAACTGCCCACCCGGTAACCGGATGGGCGGGTTTGCTGAGAACTTTACGGGGCTGGGAATTCGCTGGAGGACGAGACAAATAGTTTATTATTCCGGCAATAACATTCGCCCAGGCGGGTTCAGCGAGATTCACCTGGTCGAACGAATCGTCGGCAGAAAACCGTAAAGTTTCGATTAAGCAGAGGCAGCGGCGTTGACGTTAAACAACGATTACAGCGTGGAAAGCTTTGTATGACCGCTTGGCTACCCGATCAATTTACCCACTTACTTGGAAACAATATAATAACCACCCCAAGTGCTATAATTGGCATAAGAATAGTTCCGGTCGCACGTCTGTGGATCTGAGATATAATTACCAGATGCATCTCGATAGTCAATATTAGTTAATCCGGGTTTATGTGACCAACCGCCATCTGAATCCTGTCTATACCAATGATAATCAGTGCCTGGCGCTATAACAAGGGCAACTTTGTATTCATTTGAACCTGGCGTTTCGCTATAGCTTGAACTCCTAATTGTTCTCCCTAAATCTGCCATATCAGATTTTACCGCAGTAATTATTGCACTTGCAGTAAGCGAAGTGTAATAATTTCCAGTTCTATACCCCGGTTGAAACATATAACCAGCTAACGGATCACTTGTGTCATTTGCAATTCTGTTCAAAATATATCCATAACAGTTTGCTCTAAAGACATTAGCTGGATCATTCCAATAGGAAGGATTATAAGGATATTCACCCCCGCCTGTGGGCATCGAAGCAAGCAGAGATTTTTCCTTAGTAGTTTTAGAGTCTGTCACAGCAGTTTGATTAACAGCTTGATCAGCAGCTTTATCAGAGCCTATGCTTTTACGGGCTTGATAATTATCCGGTGCTACATTTCTTCTAATATCAAATTCTTTGCCATCAATTTTGTGAATAAATTCACTTTCTGTGATAGCTTTAGGTTCTGCCTCAACAGCTACATCTGAATTTATACTTCTGCTGTAGTTATAATTATCCGGCGCTACGCTTTTTCTAATATCAATTTCTGCACCATCATTTCCAGCAGCAAATGCAGATACTCCCAAACTCAGCATCAAAACAATAGCTAATATCCAGCTTGAAAATTTTTTCATAACTATTCCTCCATAGATCAGTTTTTTGAACAGACTCATCTTGTTGCGCTCCAAGTCGCATCATCGAGATGTAAAAATCTCCGTTCTAATACCTGTGAGGATTCAATAGAAGTATTCAGGATCCCCTCCTTTATTTAATTCCGCATCTTTTAACAGAATGCATGAGACGACGCTCCCACATTCCAAAATACCACAAATATTGCAGTATTCTTGGATACTCTTGAGCGTTCATCCCGTTTATGGGCTTATTTCCCATCTTTAACCAATTTTATGGTAACATAAAGAATGAAGCGAGTAAATTACAAAATAAAGAATATATGTAATTGAATCGAATAAAAATAGCAGGCTCTAGTTCTTGCTGAGGCTGCTATACAGATATTTTTTAGTAATTTATGCAAACTTTCCATATAATTGTACGCCACTATTATAGATACCATAATTTATTACTTTGAAATAAACTCCTCAACATTATTTTCTCTGATGTCTATATAATTTTCTGAATGATCGGCTTTTACCAATCTGATATATGCAGGCTTTTTCCTTGGATTGTTTCCTCCAATAAGAAGGTAATAACTTTCATCTATCTCATAACGCAAGATATAGAGTCCGCTGCCTATTTCCGTACTATTATAACTTTTAAAATCATTCCATGAAAGTTCTTGTCTTTTATGAGATAATTCTATCACTTTATTTAAAGTCAATTTTTCTTTACGAAATAATTGCCATTGATTATCTATCATAACAACGATACCCTCCTCATAAGAAGCATATTGGGCCCCAACATGCCCAAAATTGCTTTGATCATTTTTTACTGGAATTTCAGAATTAGCTACTTCTGATGTAATTGTGCCCATTAAAGAAGAATCATCTATTTCAATGGACATCTGCTCACCGGTATCAAGATAAAGATGATCTTCAATCATTACCATCGGTATTCGATCCGATTGTATACTACTTTCTGATTGTTTGTTACTACAAGATGTCATTGTGATCATTAAAATGAATAGACAAAACCTAATTATTTTCTTATTTATAACCATTTCTGAATTTCTCCTAACTCTAAAATATGCTTCCTAACAAATTTAAATGTGCAATATAATATAAACATATTATACATTATATTTCCAAAAAATAACATACATATTGATGATCCGCCTTCTGGACTCCATGAGCGAGAAGGATGCGGGACTGTTTCGGAGGATGTTCACGAACGGGTTGTTCGAGCTGATGGGCACCGACAGGGCGTTTGAGTTCGGCTTGAAGCTGATTCTGCTCGGGATTGAGCAGGTGATTAAGGAGCAGGAGAAGTAGAATGTAAATATCCACGCCAGAATGTTATTTACTAAACTGTTCTTTAAGACAATCCAATCTCGCTTGCAACCCTTCCAAGACTTCTTCCGGCGCTTCCCTGACCTTGATATCCCCACCCAGGAAAAGGAGCCAATTGATTATTTCGGTCAGTTCTGCAGGCTTATTCACATGGATGAAAGTTTTTAGAAGGGCTGTGGTTTGATAAGGATTCGTGTAGGAAATAGATGCTTTTAAAGGATGGTATTTTCTGTACTGCGCAATGGCTTTAGGACCCAGTTCAAGGATAAGGTTGATTTCTTCTTCCCGCTTGCTTCGTTTTTCTAAAATCTTTTTCTGATTCCATCTTTTTTTCGCCGGATAAGGTTGGACATCGGTGAGTTGGTCCACCGGAAAAACCCTTTTCTTTTCTTCCGTTAAGTCGAAGCCTTCCATCAGCCAAAGGCCTTTTTGGTGATATAGGTGCAGAAGGTAAATAGGATAAGATTTGCTTTCCTTCTCCTCTTCGACGGTAATCGATAAATGGCTATCCATAAGGAGGTTTTGGATGAGTTTTTCCAACATGGGATGGGGGAGGTCCGAAAGCTCAAGCAGGTCGGGATTATTGGGGTTGGTCCCTTCAAACAGCAAAATTTGATTTAAAAGAACAAGGTCGTCTTGCTGGGTTTTCGAGATGAGGCCCAGCAATTTTTCCGCTAATGACTGACGGCTCTTTAAATAGGGGAGTTGTGCATTTCTTGTGGCCATAAAGGCAATAAATAGAGCTTTGAGCTCATTATCGGTAAAACGCACCCCGGGCAGGAGAGAGTTGTGCATGACAAAATAACCCCCATCCCTTCCAACCTCCGCGACGAGCGGCATTCCCAAGGCCTCAATTTCTCTGATATCTCTAATGGCTGTCGAACGCGAGATGTTAAACTCCCGCATGATTTCGGAAATGGTAAAATGGGACCGGTTGTTGATATATCGCATGATGGTATTAATCCGTTCAACTTTTTTCATCGGGGCTCCTAAACGGTATCATTTTTTGACATGGTTTGAAGCTATCATAAACTCATCAAGCAAAGAACACAATCTTTGGATTAATAAAAAGAAGGAAGGTATTGCACATGGCAGATTATATGTTGGAAGAGAAGGACAGCTTCACTGTTTTTGGTCTTGGAACTGAGCTTAAGAGCGATTACACAGACTATGCCGGCATCAACAAGGAAAAATCGGACTTTTGGCAGGCGGTCAACGAGGATGGGAGGCTTGACGCTTTAAAAGGCATGGCCGCAAATGACTACGTTTTTGCCGTGAACGAAGCGGTGAATAACAAAATGATGTTCTATGCCGGCGTCATGACAGAGTCAGCGGCACCCGCATCGGAAGGGTCCAGGGTTATCCAATTTCCTAAGGGGGAATACCTGGTTGTTAAAGGGGAAGGGACGACAGCCGATGAGTTAAGCAATAAGCTTGCCGGCATTGCCTTTGGTCAAGCCTTGCCGGAAGCAAGCCATATTGCTTATGTTGGCGGGCCGAATACAGCGGTTGTGATGGGTCAGCGAAACGGCTTGATTTTTGGTGAAATGTGGATTCCCGTTGTGCGAAATTAAAAAGATCAAAGGAGGCTGGAAATGCCTTATAGCGTTGATTTTAAAAATGTGTCTCCCGTTGGCCTGGAATCTTCCCCTGTAGCGGAAGCGCTTGCCGGTTTACGTGCTAATGAAGCCCGTTACTTCATGAACAAATACAAGCATGAATTTACGGTCGTACCCGCTAGCGAAAGCCGGGAGACCCTTGATTACGTGAATCGAATTTTGAAAGAAGAACGTGATATTCAGTTTGCGGCCAAACCTTTAGAAACGTCGCGTTTTCAAGTGGAAAATATCAAATGGACCTTCGTCTTTTATGAGGATGGTCTTGGGGTCAACGTCATGTATACGGTGGATGACCCTAAGAAGCGGGCCGTTGGTTTCAAGCTTTCCGAGGGGATGGAGGTACCCAAGGAGTTGGAAGGGAAGTTTAAGTTTGCCAGGCAGAAATCCAAACTCGCCGGAACCATTCGGGGCTCGTTTTTTGTAATAAAAGGAGAATATTAAAAGCGGCAATCGTTCAAAAAACAGAAGGTGGCGATACGGGGAAAGAACCTCGTATTGCCCCTTTTTTTTATACCGAATTTTGGACTTGATGCCCCGCAAGCCGGAAAATAAGTCCCCATAGACGTATTGGCTTACGGGAGCTACACTAGGGGAGGCGACAAAGAAAATACCTAGTAGGAGCTTGTATAACGTGACCATATCAGAACGTATTCCCTCATGGAAGAAACTTAGTCTTTTTGCCGTGACCTGGCCTATTTTCATCGATTCCGTGCTGCGAATGATGCTGGGCACCGTGGACGTATTTATGTTGAGCCGCATCTCCGACACGGCGACAGGGGCCGTAGGCTTAGCCAACGAAATTATTTATTTCTGCATTTTGATGTTCGGTTTTGTAGGAATCGGAACCAGCGTCGCGGTCTCCCAGTATATCGGCGCGGGGCGGGAGAAAGAGGCCAGCCGCATCTCGGCGCTGGCGATTTCGCTGAACCTGATTTTTGGAATCCTCGTCAGCCTGGTCCTCTTTGGTTTTGGAGAGTCTCTCTTGCGGCTGTTGAACTTAAATCCCGAACAGATTGGAATCGCAAGCCATTATTTGGAGATCATCGGCGGTTTTATGTGGATCGAGGCGCTTTCTTATGCGGTTTCGTCGGTGATCCGTTCGAGCGGGCACACCAAAAGCGTGATGTATGTAACGCTGGGCGTCAATGTCCTCCACGTCACGGGAAATTATCTGCTCATTTTCGGAAACCTTGGCTTTCCGGAATGGGGCGTTACGGGAGCGGCCATTTCCACGGTCGTTAGCCGCTTTATCGGTATCATCGTTCTTTTCTTTATATTGTACCGTCGGGTTCCTGCACCGATTCGCCGGAAGGACTACGTGACCTGGAACGGTTCCTATGTAAAGCAGATTATGAGCGTCGGGTTGCCTGCCGCGGGCGAGCATCTCTCCTGGCAGTCGCAGTACCTGATGATTATCAGTTTCGTGAATATGATCGGCATCACGGCTTTAAATACCCATGTTTATGTTATGAACATATCGAACTATTTTATGGCGCTTGCGGCCTCGATCGGGGCGGGGACGGAGATCATCGTTGGACAAATGGTCGGCGCGGGGGAAATGAAAGCGGCCTACCGGAGGCTGATGAAAAGCGTGAGGATCAGTTTCCTGTTAACGTTGGTCATCGTCGGCACGGCATCGATCTTCCGCCATGGGCTCATCGGCATGTTCACGGACGACCCCGAGATCATTGCCGCCGGAGCGAGTATTTTTTTGCTATCCATCGTCCTCGAACCCGGCCGAACCTTCAATACGGTCATCATCAACTCGCTGCGCGCCGCCGGCGATGCGCGTTTTCCCGTCTTGATGGGCGTATGCTCGATGTGGGGTGTTTCGGTGCCGCTGGCTTATGTGCTGGGTGTTCATTTCGGGATCGGGCTGCTGGGCGTATGGATTGCTTTTACGGTGGATGAATGGTTGCGCGGACTCATCATGCTGCTTCGTTGGAGAAGCCGGGCCTGGGAGAAAAAAGCGCTCGTGAAGCCGCTTTCCGCCCTGGAAAACGGGGTGGGGGCGCAAGCATAAGCAATACGTACGGTGAATTAGGAGCGGACTCGATTTGCTGGGACCGAACACCAAGGAACTTGATCTATGAAAGTGAAGAACCTTGTCCGGTTACTGTATAATGAAGGAGGATATCAAGACGATATGAGAGGGGCTGCTGAAATGGCACAAACATTAAAAGGTAAGGTAGCTATTGTAACCGGAGCAGCAAGAGGCATCGGGAAGGCAACGGCCGTTGCCTTAGCCAAGGAAGGCGTAAATGTAGGTTTATTGGCAAGAACAGAGTCGACTTTGAAAGAAGTAGCGGCCGAGATGGAAGGTTTGGGGGTTAAAGTCGCTTATGCGGCGGCCGATATTTCCTCGAAAGAACAAGTCGATGCAGCTGTTGAAGCGCTGAAGAATGAGCTGGGTCTTGCGGATATTCTGATTAATAACGCGGGGATTGCCACGTTCGGGACGGTTCTTGAGATGGATCCGGCTGAATGGAAGAGCATGATCGATACCAATGTCATGGGCACTTACTATGTAACACGTGCGGTACTGCCGCAATTGATTGAACAAAATAGCGGCGATATCATCAATATCTCCTCGACGAACGGACTAAATGGGGCAGCTACATCCAGCGCATACAGTGCCTCGAAATTTGCCGTGATCGGGTTTACCGAATCCCTTGCCCAAGAAGTTCGCCGCAACAATATCCGGGTTTCGGCATTAACTCCTAGCACGGTGGCAACCGACCTGGCGCTTGAATTGAACCTGATCAAGGACAACAATGACGCCAAATTCATTCAACCGGAGGATCTGGCGGAATTCATTGTAGACCAGTTGAAGATAAATCCGCGCATGTATGTAAAATCGGCAAGCTTCATCGCGACGAACCCGTTTTAGCCGTGTTACTGCTTTATGTCCTGCTCCAGTAGACGCAATAATCTCTCTTCGGTGCCCGAATCGGGCACCGGGACGTAGAAGCACCAATGCAGGCCCGGTTCGTTATCGACGGCGGAAGCGGAATGGATCACGAACTCCAACTCCTGTGAGTCCGGAAGACGAAATAAGGCGGTAGCGACCCGTCTTTGTTTGATTTCATAAAGCTCCCAGAAATGAACAAACTCCTTACTTTCCAGTCTCAAACGTTCGATCCGTTCCATATACAATGGATTATCCTTATAACGGTCTAGGTTTGCCCGCAGCATCGCTGTGGTGTATCGGGCAAACCCCTCCCAATACACCAGCCTTTGGCGGTAATCCGAATTAAAAAACGTGATGTTCAGCATATACCGTTCGCTTTTCGGCAGACTGCCGAAATCGGCGATAATCAGTTCAGCTGCCCGATTCCAGGCGATGATATCCGTACCTTCGTCCGTGACGAAAGAAGGATAATGCAATTGATCTACGATCTTTTGCAAAAATCCGGTATCGGGTCTTCCGCTATTTAGCACGACGCCTGCGCTTGCCGGGTCTACATTGGCTAGATCAAACAGGTGCTTTCGCTCGTCTTCGTCCAGCATCAACGCGTTGCTGATATTTAATAGCACTTCCGGCGAAGGATTAACCTCTCGGCCTTGCTCCAGCCAAGTGTAGTAAGTCACGCTTAAATTCGCGAGATAGGAGACCTCTTCTCTTCGAAGCCCCGGGGTGCGTCTTCGTCCGGGAAGCGGCTTGATCCCCGCTTTTGAAGGATGCAACCGTTCCCTTCGTGATTTAATGAATTCACCCAACGCGGATGAGGAACGATTTGATTTCACGTATGCCACCTCCAATGACCCATATGCGAGTTTCACAATCCTCACCATCATTATAATCGCTGTCAAGTGTCGATTGCCACACAACAGATGCATCATTGAGAATGGATGCTGTTACTCCCGTTAATAGTATAGACATGATGTGGTTAACCCCTTCCTACCGACGGTATGCTTAAGATAATTTACGGTGGAACCGTGCTATCGATAGGAGGTTTTGTTGCTTGAACAAGTATGCATATCGAAACAAACTGGCTGTAGTCACCGGTGCTTCGTCCGGAATTGGGAGAGCGTATGCCAAAGAACTGGCGGCACGAGGCTGCCATGTGGTGCTGGCAGCGCGCTCCAAAGACAAACTGAATGCATTGGCTGAAGAAATCAACCGCCAGTACGGCGTGCAGGCTTACGCACTCACTTGTGATTTGTCCAAAGCGAACGCCCCGCGTCAACTAGCCGAACAAATATCCGAGCTTGGCTTGTTGGTCGATATTCTCATCAACAACGCAGGGTTTGGCACTTACGGCCGCTTCGAGGAAGTCGATCCGGAGCGCGAGCAGGAAGAGATTATGCTGAACACGGCTGCGCTAGTCGATCTTACGCATCGTTTTCTGCCCGATATGCTGAGGCGCGGGGACGGAATCATCGTTAACGTGGCTTCGATGGCCGCGTTTATGCCTTGCGCTTATTCGGCCGTTTATGGGGCGACCAAAGCATTTGTATTATCTTTCTCTGAAGCGCTATGGTCGGAAACGCGCGGGCGAGGCGTTCGCGTGCTCGCACTGTGCCCGGGTGCAACCGAGACGGGTTTTTTTGATGCGGTCGGCGGCAAAGACATGGCTGCGGGCCAAAACCTCTCGACTCCGGAAAAGGTTGTACAGGCCGGATTTCGCGGAATTGAACAAAGGCGCAGCTATATCATCGATGGCCGTACCAATTACTTCATGGCTCACATGATTCGATTCTTTAGCAGGCGCAGGGTGGCCTTGATTATGGAACGCATGTCCAACCCCAAAAGGCACTGAACGGCAGATAACCTATACAGGGGAAATCCACTCCCGAAAAATCAAGGCTCCTCGCCTGAGGAGCCCTGATTTTGACGAAATTGCTCTCCTGTTATTCCGGCCTTCCTTGGGTGAGCCCATGAACATAAGTTAGCCAAGGGGTATCCAGCGCCCCTTGCCCGGGGTTATAGGTGAAGAAGTACTCGACGGTATCCCCTTGGCTCAGGTTGTTTACCGCATAGGTATAGTTGCCGTTCCCCGCCGGGGTCATGGCTACATTCAGTTGAACGCCGTTATTGATCTTATAGTGCAGATCGGCAAAAGTGGCACCGTTGACATAAAACAGCAAGTTATCGCCGGTTTTCTTCAGTCCCTTCACTTGATCGCCGATCACGATGGTGGAGGGGGTGCCAGGCCCACCGGGATTCTGGCCGCCGCCGTTATCTTTATAAACACGTACATAATCGACCTGCATCGTTGCCGGGATATCGCCGGGACTTGGAGCCAGGCCGCCGTCGAAGTTTCCGCCGATCGCCAGGTTCATGATGAGATAGAAGGCTTGATCGAAAGGAGCGTTTGGATTGTTCGGCGCAGCCGTGGAATACCATTGATCCCGGGTCGCTTTGAAGAAGAACTTGCCGTCTACGTACCACTTAATGTTGTCTTCTTCCCAAACGGCAGAGTAGACATGGTAGTCATTTGCGATGGTTTGCCCGGATGGGAAATGGTATTCGCCCGAGAGATGCGTATTTGCCGGCCATTGTCCGCCAAAATGGATGGCTCCGGAAGACGTGCCGGGCAGACGTCCTCTTGCTTCCATCACGTCGATTTCGCCGGAAGCGGCCCAGGTGCCATAGGTTTGATCCTGCGGAAGCATCCAGAGAGCCGGCCAGATGCCGTTCCCCGTAGGCAGCTTCGCGCGGAAATCCACCCTGCCGTATTTGAACGAGAAATGATCCTTGGTGTTAATCTTGCCGGAAGAGTATTGCGCATACCGGCTTGGATCCTGCGGGAAGGATTTGGGATCGTTCAGGGCCCGGATATTTAACTTCCCGTCTTGTACGAATAAATTTTGCGGACTGTTCGTATAGTGCTGCAGTTCCGCATTGCCCCAACCCCAGGTGCCCGGGTCGTCATTGAGGTAATAACCTTGTTCATAATTCCATTTGCCCATGTCCAGCTGGGTTCCGGTGAATTCATCCTGCCAGATGAGCGTCATGCCCTCGATGGCCGGCTCGTTAGGCGTTCCAAGCGGAATATCCTCGTGGTCGGCATCATCCGGCCGCGGAGCATTGGGATTGCCGATAAACGTGTAAGTGACGAAGTTGTTGCCGACGTTACCGCTCGCTTGCCCGTTTAAGGGATAACCGATGCGGATCTGCATATCTTGCTGGATGGGTTGGAACCACAGCCCATAGATGTGGTCGGCCCAATAACCCCATTGATTGGCGCTGGACAGGTTATTGAAACCATTGGCGGAGTAGACGAATCCGCTTTGACCGGAATCCCCCAAATTGACCCATTGCCCGTTGAGGTTGATCTGGTATATGAAATTTCCCAGCTCGGCGGCGATCGGGGCGCTTCCGTCGATTTTGGGCAGAGGCAGACCGATGGCGCCGCTTTCATTTGCGGTGAAATTCGTTCCATCATAGGGAGTAATGACATATGAATTTCTTACGGGTTCATTAAAGGTGATGGTATAAACGACGTTCACCAAAGAGGTTTTCGATTCCAATTTGACGTTGATCGACTCCGTGACATTAAACCAGTAACCGCCGCCTCCATCGGTGAAATGGCCGAAGTTTTGATCATAGATCCAGCCGCTGGCCGCATTGTTGTCAATATCGATCCAGCCGCTGCTGTTTACGGGTTTGACGTACACTTTCAAATCATCGGCAACCGCTGCAAAGGGGATAGCTGGATCATTGTTGAAAACGGGATAGGTGAAGCCGGATCCCCCCGTAATTCCCGCGGTGATTTCCGGCCCTTGCGTAGGCGTCATCGCCGTAATGGTTGTTTTGTTGATGTTATGAAATACAAGCGTGTATTCAAGCGTAACCCCGTTCGCTTTGGAGTAAAGCTGAATCTCTGTCGTTGCGGAAAGGGTGAACCAATAGCCGTTAAAACCGCTGTCGCTCCAATGGCCCCAGTTCTGGTTATAGACAAAGCTGCCGACACTGTCGATATCGACCCAGTTTCCGTTCACTTTAACCTTAACGCCTAAGTCTTGGACAACCTCATTCCAGGCAGCGGAGCCGCCGTTGAATAGAGGCATGACAAATCCGTAGCTGGCCTGTCCGACTCCCGATTTGGTGATGACCGGTCCGTCTGCCGCCGAGAAGTAATCCATCGAGGTAATGGTGGCTTCGGCCGCCTGAACCTTCGGAGTCGGCAACAGGCTGACGCCGACCGCCATAACTACAGCCAGGAACAAACTTAATACTTTTTGAACAAGCCGCCTTTCCGTAAAGTGAGATCGCTTCATGAATACCCTCCCTAAATCATAGTGATTCTCCCAACCTATGCACTCACAGGAAAATACTTACACAGGAGAACGCTTTCATTCTATCAATCCAGCCATTTGATGGATAGGCTCCATATTTCGGGTGGGGTGCCCTTTTTTTTAGGGAAGCAAGGAAATAAAGAAAACAAAGTCCGGGTCGTGATGCGAATCGACTTCCAACCGGGTTTGGCTATCCAATCACTCATGGTTAAGGGGGAGACGGATATCAAGAATAAACCATTTCCCGTTTAACTTCGCATCCATTTGCCCGTTCATCTTTTCCACTAACTTTTTGGACAGGTAAAGGCCTAACCCGCTGGATTCGGTGTTCGTTCGACTGGCGATTTCGGTATAGAAACGGGTAAAAACCTTTTCGATAACCACTTTGCTATCCGGTTTGATGTCGTTTTTCACGCTCAATAGAAGATGCTTTTCTTCATATCCATAACTTATTACCGCTTTGCTTTCGGCATAACGAAGGATATTTTGGACGACATTTTGGATCACGCGGATCAGCAGTAACGGGTCGGCAATGATGTGCCTGTCGTTGGGGTGTTCGGGAAACTCCAGCTCGATCTTCTTTTCCTCGAATTGTTCATAAAAGGACAAGAAAATTTCTTCAACCAGGTTGGAAAGAGAGAGCGAAGTTAAGGCCAGCTCCTTTTGATTCGTTTCGATGCGGGCCAGGTCGTAAAAATGATCGGTCATTTCCATCAGGCGTCGCACGGACGGCTCGATAATCTTAAGGTATTGCGCTTTCTTCGTTTCGTCCGTAGTCGCATCCAAAAGTTGAACATAGCCGTGGATGGAGGTAAGCGGCGTTCGCAAATCATGGGATAGCCCGGCGATGGATAGCTTCACGTTCTCTTCCATCTGTTTGGCCTGGCGGTTTTTGCGTTCAAAGGCATCGATCATTTGATTCAAAGCATCGACCAAATCCAAGAGCGTCTTCTCGCGAAAATCAACAAACAGCTTACTGCCAAACCCGGCGCGAACGGGAATCTCCTTGACCTTCTGATTCAATTTCCGCAGCTCCCGCTTCAAGAAGTAGATATAAAGAAGAAGCGCCGATGCTAGCAGGACGAAAACCCACCCCCACATCTTTAATCACGCCCCTTCTTTAATCAAATTTGAAGCCTATGCCCCATACCGTTTTAATATAGTTGGTATCCTCGGTGTTCAGCTTGTTTCGTAAATTGCTGATATGCATGTTGATGGTTTTGTCGCTGTCGAAATAAGGCTCGTTCCAAATACTTTCATAAATATTGGCGCGGCTGAACACTTTCTGCGGATTCTCCAGAAACAACAGGAGGATGGCGTATTCTCGCCCCGTAAGATGAACCGGGTGATCCTTGATTTTCACTTCGCGCGTGTCCAAATTGACGCCGATCTGCTTGTAATGCATTTCTTCCCTCTTGTCGGCCGAAGGCGTTGCAGCGTGACGTAGTTGAATGCGAATTCGTGCAAGCAGCTCCTTCACGTCAAAAGGTTTGGTGATGTAATCGTCGGCCCCGTTCGTCAAAAGTTCCAATTTCGAAGGCTGGTCGTTTTTGGCCGAGATCACGATGACAGGGAGCGATGAGCCGTGCCGAACTTGCTCCAGGAATTGTTCTCCGCCCATCCCTGGCAACATCAAATCCAGGAGAACCAAATCGACCGGATGTTGTTCGAATACCAATTTCCCTTCCGTTCCCGAGTATGCGCTCCGTGTTTGAAACCCGTGCAACTCCAAGGTTTCCTTGATGAGCGAATGAATGGCCATATCGTCTTCAATGATTAAAATGGTTGCCACGTTGATCGACCTACTTTATGTCTGTTCGTTTAAACCAAAGGATTCCTATAGCTGATGATACCACGATGGTGATGAAACTGACCAAAGTCATCTCCGGAAACCTGGCGATATCCGCCGGTTTGGCGAAATCCGAATAAAACAAGAAGGCTTCCGAAAACCAGTACGTGAGCTGCTTAAAATGTTCCGTTTGCAGGAAGACGGGAGCGCCGAAACCAGTCCCAATGGTAAAAAGAAAGCTCCAAATCAGGGAGATGCCGCTATTTTTGGTCAGAAAGCTGATCATGATATAAATCGAAACGTTGGCCAGCATCAAGAAGTACAACGTGACGAAGGCTTTTATGGCGTAGCTGATGTATTGGCTAATCCCGGCAACTTCGCCGAAGCCGAACACAGCGGTATAGCTGATGATGCCAAATGCGGTCAATATGAAGACGCCAACGAAGCTCAGGAGCGCGGCAACCAACCATTTCGACAAATAATAATGCGTACGGCTGCGGCCTAAGGACAACGCATTGCGAATCGTTCCATGTTGAAATTCTTCCCCAATGAAGAAACTGATAAAAGCGCTTAAGACAAGCAAAATCGTTAATCCGTTCTTCTCCATCATCAGAACACCCGTCGCTCCGTTGATGACGGTATCGATGACTTGGACGAGTTCGTCCCCATAATAAACCGACATTTTGCTATTCGCGGCTTGGAGGATCGGCAGCAAGAATAAAATACCCAGAACGATCCATAGTTTTTTGCTTCGGCGCAATTTGATTTTTTCGGCCGTCAAGAGATTAAGCATGCGGGGTTCCTCCTGTTAATTGCAAGAAATAATCTTCGAGTTTCTGCCTAGTCGTCCCGATTCGCGAAACATTCACGTTTGCCGAAACCAAGGAACGGTTGATCGTGGCTACGTCATCCAAATGCTCGTAGACATGAATTTCCGTTCCATTGACGACTTCATATTCCCGTATCCCTAACTCGTCCAACACGACGACGGCAGTTTGAACTTCGGGGGTTTCCAATTCAATGTATTGACGGGTTTTCGTTGCCAACTCTTCCTGCGAAAGTTCGCTAATGAGTTTTCCGTCATGCAAAATACCGTAATGCGTAGCGACTTGCGAAAGTTCATCAAGCAAGTGGCTTGAAAGCAGGACGGTGATCCCGCGTTCCGTCACCAGTCGTTGAATGATTCCGCGCATTTCCACAATTCCCGACGGATCCAGGCCGTTGGTCGGTTCGTCCAGGATTAAGAATTCCGGATTTGTAATTAGCGCCGAGGCAATCGCTAAACGTTGGCGCATGCCTAACGAGAAGTTCTTCGCTTTTTTCTTGCCCGTGTTGCCAAGGTTCATTAAGCGAAGGAGATCGTCGATCTCTCGTCCGCTCACGCCGCCGTTTGCCGCTTGGACTTGCAGATTCTCCCGAGCCGTTAATTCCGGATAAAGCGCCGGCGTTTCAATCGATTGGCCCATTTTTCTTCGGGCATGCTGCAATCCCTTCGCGCCCGTCTCTCCGAACAATTCGAAGTCGCCCTCGTCGATCGTAATCAACCCCATGACGGTGCGCATAAACGTTGATTTTCCTGCGCCGTTTTCCCCGATTAAGCCGTAAATCATGCCTCGCTTTATTTCGATGGATACTTTATGGAGCGCTTTGTGTTTGCCGTATATTTTTGAGATATTCGTCGACTTAAGTATCGTTTCCGACATCAAGCATTATCCTTTCGTTGTTGATGAGTATAGGATAAGCGGCAGGTATAAATATTTGGACCAGGAAAGTGTAAAGAAAGTATAAAGAAGGCCCCATGGCTGATCGCAGTGCGCTGCATTTTGCCAAGTGGTATATTAAGGCATATGGTTTTTGGTGATCGCTGAAGGGCTGCTTCAATGATACTCGTCTGCAATAAAACAAAACTCGCCGTTATTGCGGCGAGTTTGTTTTATGCCGATGACCCTTTTTCAAAGGTGCGACTATTCAATAAACTGTTTCGTTGCCTGGTACATCTTCTCCGCATATGCGTCTATTTCGTCTCGGGACATGCGTAAGCGGGCCACGGAAGTACCATACCCGATCTCCGCTTTCCCCTCGGCCAGATCGTTGAAGATCCCATCCGCGAAGGCATCCAGCGGTTCTCCTTGCGTATGTAATCCTGCGCCGCCTAAATCCGTATTTACCGCTGGAGGAGCAATTTCAATGACCTCGACAGACGTATCGGAAAGTTGGTGTCTTAAGCTGATGGTGAATGAATGAAGCGCCGCTTTACTTGCTGAATAAATAGGGGCAATTGCAAACGGTGTAAAAGCCAGCCCGGATGTAACGTTAATGATCGCCGCCGTTTCTTTTGCCGCAAAATAAGGAGCGAACAGCATGGCTAGATGGAAAGGGGCATCCATATTCGTGGTGATTTCCTTACGGAAATCATTCCAATGGTCTCGCGCATCCGCCTTTAGCACGTTATAGCGCAGCTGAATGCCTGCATTGTTCAAGAGCACGTTCACTTCCGGATAGTTCGCGGTGACCCAGTCGAACAACGCTAAACGCTCGGATTCCCTATCCAAATCACATACATGAGTGATCAGGCCGGGAACTTTCTCTTTCGCATCTTGAAGTGCATTTTCGCGTCGGCCGCAAACAATGACCGTATTCCCGGCTTTCCTAAATCGTTCTGCAAAAGCCAATCCTATTCCAGTGCTTCCACCTGTAATCAGTATCGTATTTCCTGAAAGCTTCATGAACGTTCCTCCTCGATCTGTTTGATATAGCGTTCAATCTTATCATCAATTCCCGGCAAGTACTCGGTCAACAACGCAATCTCATCCCGCACCCGTTGCTTGTGTCTCTTCATCATGTCAAGCCGGCGTTCTAGGGTGGCATCTCCTTCTACGATCCATTCCATGTACTGTCTAATATCGCTTATTGGCATATGCGTATTTTTTAAGCAAATGACCGCTTGAAGGAGCGCCATTTGACGTTCCGAAAATAACCGCCTGCCCGCTTCGTCGCGCTCGATTAGCGGCAGCAGTCCTTTTTTTTCATAATAACGCAAGGTTGATTCCGGAATATTGAATTGGGCTGAAGCTTCGCCGATGGAATAATATTTCACTTGGAGGCCTCCGATTTCTTACATTTTCATTGTCGACATGAATAGGATACGACTTAAACTATAGTTTAAGTCAATAGGGGAGTTTCGAACTCCGACAACATCCCGATTGCACATACTTAAACGAGCGGCTTTTTTGTTTGGAACCCGGTTTCCGGATCTTTACAGAAAGTTACTCGCAGAGTATCTTGTTAAAATGAGTTAAAATGAGGCAAGCGAGAATGAACGTGAAGGGGACCGGAGGAAATGATGGTAAAACCAATTCGAATCATGATCGTCGGACGAAATATAGGCCATAAGGCATATCGTAAATCTAGTTTGCTGGGAAGAGCTTGGATTTGTAGTTGTGGCGCAAGCGTTGACGGCGAATAGCGCGCTTGAGTTGGCCAAATCGGCCAATCCACAAGTGATCTTTATGGACATCCGTATGCAGGTATTGAACGGGCTTGAGCTGAGCCGCCGAATTCTGGACCGCAACAGCCGAGTGGAGAGAGATTTGTGAAACAGGCGGGTTGCCCGGACTAAACTGGATCGATGCCGTTGCGCTGGAGAAAGGAAAGCTTCTCATGCTTTTATCCGTAGCAGCGACTTCGAGTGAAAATCAACGGCTGTCCGCCGCTTATTCAACCGCGTCTTTTCTGCAAGCAGAAGCCGTCGAACGGGGATTGTCCGTTTCGATTCTTATCTCTTCCGTATTCATAAATATGGATGCGCTTTCAACATTATGCAACGAATTAGCCAAGAGATCCCTATCCTTCATCCTGTACGGCAAGCAAACGATCAAACTTATGCAAGATACCCCTCTCCACGAAGGTCCAACGGGCGGTTCGTTACATTCATGAGCACTACACCGAAGAGTTAACGGTGGAGATGATCGGAGAAGCGCTGTCTTGCGGATATGCTCATCATCGATGTCATGATGCCGGAAATGGACGGATTCTCCCTATGTGCGCCTATTCGCAGAGAGAGTGACGTGCCCATCATCATTGTATCGGCCAAGGATACAGAACCCGACAAGATCGCCGGACTTACTATGGAAAGTGACGATTATCTGACCAAGCCGTTTAGCCCTATGGAGTTGATGGCCAGAATCAAAAGTATCTTCAGGAGAATGGAACGGGGCACTGTGAATGAAGGTTCCAGGTGTACCGTTTATATCGCGGACATAACCCTCAATCCGGATAAGAAAGAGGCAAGATGCAACGGTCGCACTATCGGATTCACAGGCATGGAGTTCTCGCTGCTGCAATATCTTTCCGAACATAAGGAAAGGGCGATTGGCCGCGGCGAGCTGCTGGACAAGGTGTGGGGCTTTGAACATGAAGTCGAAACGCGCGCGACGGATGATATGATGAAGAGAATCAGGAGAAAGCTGTCTGATGTAGGGTCTGTACTGAAAATCGATACTATGTGGGGATTTGGATATTTACTGACGCGCTTATCGCTGTGGAATTCAATTTCACCGTCAGCGGTTATATTGAACGTGATTTTCTTCTGCAAATGGGTCAATTCATATCCGATGTAGAAGCTTCCGATATTGTCGAGGAACTGCAAACAAGACTGAACTTGATCCTCTTCATGATCCTCATCATTTCGGCATTGTTTGTCGCATTTATTTCCTCGCAAATCGCCAAGAAAATATCCGCCCCATTCTCCTCTCTCAATGTGCATATAAGATCCCTTGCGGAAAGGAACTTCGGCAGTAAAATTCACATGCCTGTAGATGACGAACTGCAGGAGCTCGTCAACAACATCAATCGTTTGTCCGAGAGGCTGGAATCTTACGATAATGCCCAGAAAACTTTCCTTCAGAATGCTTCTCACGAATTCAGAACGCCGCTCATGTCCATTCAAAGTTATGCGGAAGGAATCAAATATGAAGTAGTAGATGCCGGAAACGCCGCGGACATCATTATTGATGAAACCAAGCGCTTGACTAAGCTGGTTGAAGATTTATTGTATTTATCAAGGCTGGAAGCGATCGAGGAAGCATACCGTTTTGAGCATTTAGACTTAAATGAATTCATGCTTAGCTGTTTGGAACGAGTCCATAGGATCGCCATCAAAAAAAGCATCAACATCACCTTCAATAATCTGAATGAAAAAATTAACCTATATGCAGACGAAGAAAAGTTTTGCCGTGCAATTATGAATATCATCAGCAACTGTCTGCGGTATGCAAAGACTTCAATTACAATTCATTCAAGGATTTCTGACTACAATCAATTAGAATTAATGATTTCGGATGATGGTCATGGATTCGAACCGGATGTGATTCCTCATCTATTTGAACGGTTCTATAGGGGGAACAAGGCAACTTCGGACTCGGATTGGCCATTAGCAAAAGCGTGATTGAAAAGCACAATGGAAAGATCTCTGCTAATAACGCTGATTCCGGGGCCATGTTTGTGATCGAGCTGCCACACAAATCTCAATAAGTTGCTGCTGGGCTTGTTTTTTGGTAGAGAAATCTAACGAAAAGGCAAGTGGCAACTATGCTTCGATGGTTTGCAGGAGCACGTGTTATACTAAAACTAGGGTAGATTATGATGGAGTAATTCAGGTTGGAGAAAGCAATGGGACGAAGAAGTTGTCGTTTTGTCATAGAAGTTGAGAGTTCATCGTTTAGCCCCCGGAAGCTGGCCTTTATACTGAAAGCGTAATCATTCTTGAATAGGGGGCCAGACATGAAAACAAGAACGAAAAAATGGGCTGTACTATTGGCTGCATCCGTATTGGCGGCAAGCATCGCCGGCTGCAGTGGCGGCTCAAGCGGAGCTAACGGCAATTCGGCTGGGCCGGGAGACGGCAAGGGCAATGCCCCGGCGGACGACAAGTTGCAACCGGTTACTATCAGCACGGTTATGGAGGTCGCGCCGGAGACGAAATTCAAGAACGGCGAAACGATCGAGAACAACGTTGTGACCATGTGGGCAAAGGACAAGTTCAATATTGACTTCAAGTTCGACTGGACCGTCTCCGGGTTAAACAGTACGTATCAAAACAAGCTTCAATTAATGCTGGCGTCCAATGAGAAGTTCCCGGACGTATTCCGTGTGTCCGACAAGCAGTTGATCGCGGATCTGATTGCATCCGGAAAAGTCATGGACGTAACGGAGGCGGTGGAGAAATACGCTTCCCCCCGATTGAAGGAGCTGTACCAGAAGTTTCCTCAAGCGGTTTGGCCAGTCTCGGCGGATGGCAAGATGTACGCAGTTCCGGTGCTCTCTGGAGGCAATATCTCGGATCTGAACATGTGGATTCGTCAGGACTGGCTCGATAAGCTAGGTCTGCAAGCGCCGACGACCATCGCAGAGCTGGAAAATGTCATGGACGCGTTCGTGAACCGGGACCCCGACAGCAACAACAAGCGCGATACAATCGGAATCACGCTGGCGATGAAAAACGCTATCGTTAACTGGATGGGGGACGGCAGCTTCCTTGTCGGCTCCTTCGGCGCCAAGGCCGGTGACCGCCAGTGGGGCCCCGATGGTAACGGAGGGCTGCAGTACGGAGGCGTGCAGCCGGAGATGAAGATGACGCTTGGCAAGCTGTACGAGTGGTTCAACAAAGGCTACCTCGATCCGGAATTCGCCATTCTGGACGAGAACAAGGCGATCGAGAGCTTCACGAGCGGCAGATCCGGGATCGTGTTCGGCGCGCCGTGGATGACGGATTGGCCGTTCACGGATATGCTCAAGCTGCATCCGGAAGCGAAACTAAAGCCTTATCCCGTGCCGGCCGGCGCGGATGGCTCGATCGGCCGCAGAGGCGAGTCGATTTTCTATTCGGCGATTATGTTCAATAAGGACTTCAAGCACATTGACCGTTTCTTCGATTATCTGAACACGGTGTACGGCTGGTCATACGGTGAAGGCGACTTCAAATATGGATTTGCCGAAGGCTACGATTACGCGCTGGATGCGTCGGGCAAGCCGGTGTACGATGATGCCTCCATCCCGAACGGCAAGGTCGAGCCGATTAAATATTTGCCCGGCACGTATCATCAGCTCGATATTCCGTTCCTTCAATACGACGTCTACAAGAAGCTGCATGATGGAGGCAAGCCGGAGAACACGGTCGAGGAACGCTGGGCGACAGCGGACCCGCTCAGTCTAGAAGCCGGAGCAATCGTGGCCGAGCAGAATCCTTACCGGATGGAGGATCTCTATCAGGGACCGGCGACGCCTACAATGCAGTCCAAGCAAGAATATCTGGAGAAAATCGAGAAGGAGGCTTATGCCCAGATTATTTACGGCAAGAAGCCGCTGGACTCTTTCGACCAGTTCGTAGAGGACTGGAAAAAGAACGGCGGTGACGAGATCACAAAAGAAGTTAACGAGTGGTACCAGACGGTAGCGCAGATAAAGTAAGAAGCTGCGCGGGATATCGTACGAACATACGGCGGAGGGGCGTTTGTAGCCCCTCCGCTTGCTTGCACTTACTTTCCACAGCCAGAGGAGACGGAATCCCCATGACCAAGCTGACCATATTTCAGAAAATCGTGCTGCTGTTGCTTGCACTGCTCATCCCGATCGTGTTGCTGTTTCGATACAGCAATCAGGTGAGCGTAGGCGTTATACAAAGGGAGATCGAGGCTTCGACGATCGGCAGGCTGGTCTTCTTCGTCAATCAGTTGAACAGCCGGGTCAGCCAGCTGTCCTCGCTCTCCGTCATGATCGGACATGATGCCACGATCCGCCAATACCAGACTGATTACCTGCAGAGTGAGATTCTGAATCTGGACAAGCTGAAGTTTAAAGAGGTGGTAGCGGATATGCTGGCGCTTCAGAGTTCCTCGGCGGGGTGGACGAACACGATTCGTGTCTATTCTCCAAGTCTGGGCGAATATGTGGGCAGTGTCGGCAGCGGGGAATTCCGTCCCTCGGAGCTGCAGCGACAGCTTCACCTCGATTGGCATGAGCGAGTGACTAAGACAGATGCCGGGACGAACGTTGTCTTCGTCAGGCATGTGGTTGAGCCGTTCTTCATGCGTAATGATCTGGAGAAGGCGAGCACGATCGTGGAAGTGCAATTCGATGATGACAATATCCGCCGGATGCTGGATGACTTCAAGCGGCAGGGAGAAAACGATCCGTTCCTGTATCGGGCAGGGTTCGAGCTGATTCCGAATACGACTTCGGATCGTGAGCTGACCGGGGAACTGGTCGATCTTATGGGCGACGCGACTGTCGGACGGCAGGGCGCGATTACGGTAAAGCTGGACGGGATGAAGTATCTGGTGGTGTACGAAAAAATGGAGGAGCTGGATTGGTATGCAATGGATTATACGCCGGTCCAACAGATTTTAACGCCAATTACGAAGACCCGCAACCTATTTTACGTCTCAGCGGGACTGCTCCTCGCTTTAACAATGCTGGCGGCGATTCTTCTGTACCGGAATGTACAACTTCCCATTCGGCGGCTCATTCGGGCGCTGCAGCAATTGAAACGGGGTGATCTGTCCGCACGGATCAAGGAACGGCCGCGTAACGAATTCGGCTTTGTGTTCGACCGGTTCAACGAGATGACCGACGAGATGCGTACGCTGATTGATACCGTCTACGTCGAGAAGCTCCGTTCCCGGGAAGCGACGTTGAAGCAGCTTCAATCGCAGATTAATCCCCACTTTCTTTATAATTGCCTGGCGTTCATTACCAGCATGGCGAAGCTGAAGGACACCGATTCGGTCGTTGCGATGGCGCTGAACCTCGGAAGCTACTATCGTTACGCGACCCGGGCGGATATCCGGCTCGTTCCGCTCACGAAGGAACTGGAAGTGATCGAGAATTACCTCGCCATCCAGAGTATGCGCAATCCCCGAATCCAATATGAGCTGAAGGTGCCGGAGGAGATGAAACGTTATGGCATTCCGATGCTGACCCTCCAGCCGATCGTGGAGAATGCGATCATTCACGGCCTCGAGCCAAAGCCCGGCATCGGCAAGATTCGAATCTCTGGCGAGATGACGGAGGAACGGCTGGAACTGTGGGTGGAGGATAACGGCATTGGAATGAATACGGAAACTTTGGCACTGCTCAACAGGAAAATCAGGCAACCTGTGATGGAGGACGACATGGGCTGCGGGATGTGGAACGTGCACCAGCGAATGCTTCATCAGTTCGGTGAAGGCACGAATTTAGTCGTGACCGCACTGACGGGAGGCGGGCTTCGCGTACGGCTGTCCTGGCCGAGGGGTGTCCGAACGGACGGGGACGAACCGGAGAACAATGGAAATGGACCAAGTGAAGGGAGAGAGACACCATGATCAATCTGTTGATCGTAGACGACGAGCTTCATCTGGTTGACAGTCTAGTGGAGACGATCGATTGGCGGGAGGCCGGGATCGGAGAAGTTCGTAAGGCTTATTCCGGAAGTGAAGCGCTGCAGGTGATGAATACTGAACCGATAGATATTGTAATAACGGATATCCGCATGCCGGGCATGTCCGGGCTGGAGCTAATCTGCCGGATCCGCGAATCCTGGAAACGAACGAAGCTGATCCTGTTGACCGGCTACGCCGATTTCGAATACGCGCAGCAGGCGTTAAACCAGCAGGTATCGGCTTATTTGATCAAGCCTGTCGCAGATAGTGAAATCCTGGAGGCCGTCCGGAGAATGGCGGAGAAAGCGCAGGAGGAATGGCAGGCTGTCGCTTCACTTGAGCGTGCAGCCTTCCTGCGCGATGAGAACTTGCCGCTGATCCGCGACCGTCTGTTGAACGAGTTGCTGCAGGGGGCCCGCTTCTCTTCCGGCGAGCTGGAGCAGAAGCTGGAGGCGTATGAGCTTCCGATTCGGGCAGGAGGTCACTGTGCCCTTCTAACCGTTCGCCTGGAGCAGGGGTTCGAAGCGGAGGGTGGACAAAGTCTGTACGAGTATGCGGTCTGCAATATCGTCGAGGAGGTCTTCGGCGAAGATTTCCGGCTTTGGCGCTGCAGGGACCCCCACGACTTGCTTGTCTTTCTGGCGGCGAAGCGTGAGTTGAAGAGCGAAGACGACTGGCCGCAGCAGCAATTCGCCGAGTTGGCCGTTCAGGTTCAATATCAGGTGAAGGCATATTTGAAGGGCAGCGTATCTGTCGTGGCTGGGCGAAGCGGACGTTTCCCAGACGAAGCACCGTCCCTCTACCAGACTGCCCTGACGGTGGTACGCCGCGCGGTCGGAGCGGAGAGCAACGTTTTTTTCAGTGAGGGGGACGTGCCGGATACGGTCGAGATGCGGACGATCCGGTCGCTGTACGAGCATCCGACGCTGCCCTATTTACTGGAAGTGGGAAGCTGGGAGCGGATCGATAGCCGGCTGAACGCGATTTTTGAGGAACTAGATGCCGACTGGTCCGCTTCACAGGAGCATCTGATCGAGGTGTTTTCCTATTTGCTGCATGCTTTTTCCTTTATTGCCCACAAGAACGGCAAAGGGCTGGCCGAGTTGGCGAAAGAATCATACGAGAAAGTTTTCGGCGGGACGCCCCTTCGGTCCTCCCGGGCGCTGCGCGAATGGGCCGAAGATATTCTGACGAGCATTCGCTGTGATATGGAGACCGAAGTGAGGGATACCCGCTCTGCGTTGGTGCTTAAGGCGCAGGTATATATCAGAGAGCATCTTCACACTGACGTGACATTGCCCGCCATTGCCGACAACGTTCACTTGCACCCGGTGTATCTATCCCGTATCTTCAAAGCGGTGACAGGGGAGAACGTCAGTGACTACGTGCACAAGCTGAGGATGGAGAGAGCCGCCTATCTATTGAAAAACACGGACAAAAAGGTGTATGAAATAACCGAGTTGGTCGGCTACGAGAATCCGCAATATTTCAGCAAAGTGTTTCGAAAAATTTATGGACAGACTCCGTTGGAGTACCGAGATACGTTTTCTTCGTTCCAGCAAGACCCGCGGCTTTAGAATGCAGAAACGGCGCCGTCCCCTAGAAAATCGGGCTGCGGCGCCGTTTTAAGTCTATGAGTTATTCTTTCACTGCACCGAGCACCATTCCTTTGACAAAATAACGCTGCAGGAACGGGTATACGAGCAGAATCGGGATTGCGCTGATGAAAATCTGGGCGGCTTTGACCGTTCGCTCCGAGATATTGGCGAGCTCCGAAGGATCGACTCCCGCCTTGCTGAAATCCTGTTGGACGATAATCGTCTGCAGGAAGGTGGCCAGCGGGTATTTGCGATAGTCGTTGATCAGCACGAGCCCGTCGAACCAGGAGTTCCAGTGGTAGACCAGTGTGAACAGCGAGATCGTCGCGATAGCGGGCAGGGATACTGGCAGGTAGATGCTCAGCAACGTCCGGAAATGATTGGCTCCGTCAATCAGAGCGGCTTCTTCAAGTTCGCGGGGTACACCACGGAAAAAGTTCATCATCAGAATCAGATTCCATACGTTAAGCGCGGCAGGCAGCAGCAGTGCCCATATCGAGTTGATCAGATGAAGCTTCTGAATGACGATATACCATGGAACCAGCCCGCCGTTGAAGAGCATTGTAAATACAAAGAACCAAGCGTAGGCTGACCGGCCCATGAAGGCCGAATTGTCCTTGGATAAAGCATAAGCGGCTGGAAAAGTAATAGCCATGCTGAGCGCGGTACCCAGCACAACCCGTTCCGTGCTGATGAGTAGCGCTTGAGAGAAGTTTGGATTGTCCAGTGTTTTGCTATAGGCCTCCAAGGTAAAGCCGACGGGCCAGAATTTGACGATATTGGCCGTTGCAGGCCCGCTGCCGCTGAAGGATACGGCCAGCACGTGAACGAGCGGTGCGATACACAGCAGCGACAGTATTAGCAGGAACAAGTAATTCACCGTCAAGAAGATACGGTAGGATACGGATCGATGATTCATGGCGGTCAAGAACCTCCTCTCTGTCAGAAAATCCGGTAGTTCGCAAACCGGTAAGCTGCCCGGTAAGCAAGCACGACAAGCACGAAGGAAATTAGTGATTTGAACAAACCGACTGCCGTGCCGAAGCTCATTTTCCCGTTGATAATGGCCATCCGGTATACAAACGTGTCGATGATGTCTCCCGTCTGGTATACCAGTGGGTTGTACAGGTTAAAAATCTGGTCGAATCCGGCGTTTAGAATGTTTCCGAGCGCTAGCGTTCCGACCACGATGGAGATGGGCACCAGCGCCGGAATCGTAATGAAGCGGGTTAGCTGCCAGCGGTTGGCGCCGTCGATGACGCCCGCCTCATACAGTGTCGGACTAATGCCAGCCAGCGATGCAAGAAAAACGATCGTGCCGAAGCCGAACTCCTTCCAGACGTCGGTGATCACAACGGTAAACCGAAACCAGGTGTTGCTGCCGAGGAAAAAGATCGGCTTGAGGCCCATCAGCCCAAGCGCCTGATTCACGAGCCCGCCGTTGGTCGATAGAATATCGAGCAGAATGCCGCCGAGGATGACCCACGACAGGAAGTGGGGAAGATAGACCAGCGTCTGGATCGTTCGCTTGAACACCATATGGTGAACCTCGTTCAGCAGTAAAGCAAATATGAAGGGGGCAACCAGATTGGCGGTTATTTTGAGCGCTGCGATGATCAGCGTGTTCCAGATCACCTGAACGCTGTCGGGGCGTTCGAACATATTGCGGAACTGTTCAAAGCCGACCCAAGGCGAGCCGGTGAAGCCGAGCCATGGCTTGTACTCCTGAAAAGCCATTATGATCCCGCCCATAGGAAAATAGCTAAACAGAATGGCCAAAACGGCGGCGGGCAGAACCATAAGGTGGAACTGCCAGCTTCGACGGAAATTCCGGCGGATTCTGGCGGAACCGGCCCTTGGGTTCGGTGGGTTCCCGGTTGAAGAGTCGGTGACAGTTGGCGACTGCGGCCGGAGCATAAGAATCCCTCGCTTTCTAAGTGTTGATTACATTGTAGCAAGAGGGAAAGGGTGTCCATAGTGTGGTTTTTTAACTTTCCGTATGAATTGACAACCACTTGCTTAGGCGGTGAAGGAACTCCCTTTCCACAGGTAGAAATCAGCAAATGGGTTACAGATTCTACTCTAGGAGGAGTTGCAGATGTTGTTAGATATTAGCCAAGCGGAATTCAGCCGCCGGGGGTCCTGGTTTACAGTCGCCAAGCGGGAATACGGGAGTAAAAATAACAGGAAGGAAGGTATCTTTATTCGAACTCTGCACAGCGATGCAAGTCCGCGGGATGTCTTTCAGGTCATTCCACTGGGTGCAAATGGCGAGCCGCTACCGTATCGGGACCGAGCGACGACGGTCAGTGTCGCGTTGACGACGGACGAGGGGCAGACCGAACTCTGTCTCGACCGGGAAGGAAGGCTTCGTATCCGGTCTGTGGGCATCGGCTTTCGGCTGTATCGCCTGAAACCGGAGGACGGTGGCTATAATGCGGATTATCCGTTCCGTGTTGGAGACAAGCGGATTCAGGTAAACTCCTACCGTGCCCGGAAGCAGTACATGATCACGATTCTGACCGGACAGGAGACGATTGAAGCTCCGTGGGACGAAGTGACCTGCCCTGTCATTTCGCTCGATTTTATGCCCCGGGAAAATGCGGGGGTGGCCGAGATTGAGCTGGATGAATTCGACAGCTACTGGTCGGAAAAGAAGGGAGTGGGTTCCTTCGATGATTGTTTGGCAGAAGCGGAGGAGGCTTATGCCGAGTGGCTGCGGCTTACCCCTCCGCAGGATGCCGGTCTTCCGGAGATCCGAGAGTTGGCGGCTTACGTGCAGTACGCCTCTCTGGTGCCTCCCGCAGGTTATTTACAGCGGGAGACGATGTTGATCTCTCCCGTTTTCAATGGGGTTTGGAGCTGGGATCATTGCTTTAACGCTATCGCATTGTCCGAGCTGCAGCCGGAAATGGCCTGGGACCAGTTGCTTGCTCCGTTTGATCTGCAGGACGAGATGGGCGCCCTCCCGGATTACGTCAAGGACAGGGAGATGGTCTGGAACTATACGAAACCGCCGGTTCACGGCTGGGCGCTGCGTCTGATGCTCGAACAATCCGGCGGAAATGTGCAGACCGAGCGGTTGGCCGACTTCTATCCTAAGCTGGTGCGTTGGACGCAGTGGTGGTTCGATTGCCGCGACTATGACGGCAACGGGTTTCCGCAGTACCACCACGGCAACGACAGCGGTTGGGACAATGCACTTATATTTAACAGGCCCGGATCGGTGGAGAGCCCGGACCTGTCCGCTTTTCTCATCGTGCAGATGGACGTTTTGGCCATGTTGGCAGAACAGCTCGGGAGGCCTGAAGAAGCGACGGAATGGCAGCAGCGCGCGGACGATCATCTGCGTGCAATGCTGGACCGCTATTGGACTGGGAACAAGTTCATTGCCATCCACAGCGGTAGCGGTGAAATCATCGATACGGACAGCCTGCTGCACTGGATGCCGATTGTGCTTGGCTCACGGCTGCCGAAAGAAGTGATTAGCAAAGCAGCGACCGCTCTGGGACCGAAAGGTCCATTCCTGACGGAGTGGGGACTCGCGACGGAGATGCCGTCCAGTCCGTATTACCAAACGGACGGATACTGGAGGGGTCCGATCTGGGCGCCGGTTACATTGATCGCGGCCGACGGACTGCGGCGTGCCGGACGTATGGCGGAGGCGCGGGAAATCGCGCAGCGATTCTGCCGTCTGTGCGAACGGGGGGGCATGGCCGAGAATTTCAACGCTCTCACCGGCGAAGGGCTGCGTGATCGGTTCCATACTTGGCCGGCCAGCGTATTTCTGATGTTCGCGCGGGACTATACAGATTTATGAGGAGAGCTTGGCGGGTGTTGGACCTGTGCTCTTTAAAGCACAATAGTGGTATTATTGTCTTGTTATGAGGCAGACGCCGCTAGCCCTTATACGTCGGGCTAGCGGCGTCTTTTTTTGCGAGAGGATATTACCGGAAAAACAAGGGCTGAGTCCCCCTATGGGAGCTGACCGCTGAAACTAAAATCATAGGGCTGCCCGATTTATCGCTTTCTTGTTGATACAATACGGTGCACCGTAACTCAAGCAGCGGCAAGCTGTCGGGTACCAATAGGCGTTTTTGCTTCTTTAGCAAAAACGTTCCTTTAGCCAACGTTCAACTTTTCAAAGATTTCGTCACGCTCTGAACGAGAGGCTTGAGAGGTGAGCTTAGACCATCCGTAGGCGATTTCTTGCACTCCTTGCGCGAGACCTTTGATTACCTCGTCCGCAAACTCATCAACCGGTATCCCCGCGGTGTTGGTACCTGGTACGCCAAGATCGGTATTGGTAAGTGGCGGACAAATCTCAATCACTTGGATGTCGTGCTTCGCCAATTGTTTGCGCAGGCTTAACGTAAACGAATGGATGGCCGCTTTAGTGGCGCAATATAGAGGAGTAGCGGCAAGCGGCACATGGGCAAGGCCCGAAGTAACGTTTAGGATCGCCGTATTCTCCTTCCGTGCAAAATGTTGAGTGAACAGCAATGCCAAATGAATCGGTGCTTCCAGATTCGTTGCGATTTCAACCTCGCTATCCTTCCAGGACTCTACGGCTGCAAGGTCCAGATATCGCATAATACCAGCATTATTGAACAGGATATTCACGTCCGGGTGATCTTGCGTTATTTGATTGTATAACTCAATGCGGTCTGCTTCCTTGGATATGTCACTCTGGTAGATATGAAGCTGAGGGTTTTTCGCTTTCGCTTCTTCAAGTTTGTCCGCTCTCCTACCGCAAATAATGACCTTGTTGCCAGCGTGTATAAACCTTTCGGCCAGCGCCAAACCAATTCCGGTTGCCCCTCCTGTAATTAGAATCGCATTGGAATCCATTTTCATATTCATGCTCCTTTTTGAAATTGAATTAGCGTGTTTCTTCACATAAACTAGTCTATAGATGAAAGAGCATGCCAAGAAGGTGGCTGGCTATACTGGTATCGCCACTCCCCCTCTTGGCATGAGTTTAAGGAGTTGTGACTTATGAAAAAAAAGGGGATGGATCGAAACATGGAATTAGCCCATTTCCTTCGCAATCGGAGAGAGCGAATCACGCCCAAGCAAGCCGGGCTTGCAGAAGGAAGGAACAGACGAACGCCTGGACTCAGACGCGGAGAGGTTGCCGAACTGGCCGGCATAAGTTTGGAATGGTATACCTTTTTGGAGCAGGGCCGTCCGATCCATGTATCGACAGAAGTCCTTGAAAGCTTGGCAGGTGCCCTTCAAATGGATATTGAGGAGAGGAAACATATGTTCCTGCTCGCTCATCGTCAACCTCCTCCCGTGAAGCCCATTCCGCAAAGTACAGTCAGCTCTGTCCTTCAGCGGTTTTTGGATGAACTGGACACGAGTCCGGGCTGTGCCATGGATGCCCGGATGACTATCGTAGCCTGGAATGCAGCAATGTGTGTACTGGACGAGGGTATAAACCAGGCGTCCGAGAGGGAACGAAACCTGTTGTGGACTACGTTTACCTCACCGGAATTCCGTAGAATGAAGAGGGGGCAGTGGGAGGAACATGCGCGGCAGACCGTTGCACAATTCCGCGCCGAATATGCTCGCCATATCGATGATCCTTGGTGGCGTGAACAGGTTGCCGCTTTGTCGGAAGCAAGCGAAGAATTCCGCACCTTCTGGAATCTCCACGATGTGCTAAACTACGCGTACGCCCATAAAATTATCCATCACCCGGTTATGGGGGAGTTGGCTTTTGACTATATCACCTTACAGCCGCCGGACACGCCAGATCTCCAGATCTCGCTCCACATTCCGCTTGATGACGGAGTAACGAAAGAAAAAATACTTAAGTTTATGGAAGGAAGACGCAGCTAAGCTATAAGCGGACTCGATTGATGGGAAGATGAATCGTGAGAATAAACCAATTCTAACAAATCGTGCTACATTCTCCATCTATCTTTTTCCGTAGCTCCCGTTCTTTGAGTTCTGGGGCTTTGCTTTTGTTCTTTCCGCCAGATTGGTGATCGACTCCACGTCTTGATCGGTCAATTGATCGAGAAAATACTTGCGTATGGCCTTTGCTACTATGGGGAGGGCCTCATCCAGGACCGATTTTCCAGCGGAAGTAATGGTGACTTGAACGCCACGATCCAAACGGAAGAGGCAGATCGCAAAGTTGTGGAAAGGGCCTCGGAAGTTGCGGCGAATCGAGGCCTCCCACGAGCACAAATTGCACTTCTGGTTGCTGCAAAAAGCAGAGGTCACCGCACCGATTATCGGTGCGACCAAGATCAGTCATCTCGAAGATGCGGTTTCGGGCGTTGTCGGTTAAATTGACACCTGAAGAAATAATAATAAGTCTGGAAGAACTTTATGTACCGCACCCGCTAGTATAAAGATAAACACCTCAAACCATAGGCCATCCTGCAAAAGGGATGGCCCTAATCATTCGCTCAGGGCACCTCATACGATCGGGCTTAAAGGTTTGGTTATTCAACCAAACTTTTCGTGGCCTTAATGGTTTTCCTGAACGCTTCAAGATCGTTCTCCTCAGTAACCGCGGAAATTTTGGGGCGGAGTGATGTGAATCAGATTACACTTGACATCACCATATCGGTGGTATAGCATATCCCTAATAATTAAAATACGTTGAGAAGGAATAGTACGGTTTTCCAAACGAACAGAGAGCTGTTGGACGGTGCGAAACAGCCGTGGAGAAAATCGGAACTCGCCTTGGAGTTGCTCGCTGAACCCGTAAAGTAGGTGGAGCCGGAGCCTGACCGTTATCATCAGGAGGATGCGGGTTTGTCCGTTTTTGCAACCCCGTATCCGTGGAGTGCATGCCGACGATGGCATGAATTCGGAGTGGTACCGCGTAAGATGTCAAAGTCTTTCGTCTCTGTCAGTGGAGATGAAAGGCTTTTTTTGCGCGCTCGGTTTTTGGCAGGATCAGCACGAAAAAATCGGTGAAAGGAAGGATATCCATGAAAAATGTTAAAAAGTACGCCAGAGGATATTTTATGCCGCCGGAGACCAGCTTGAATTGGACCCGGAAGGAGTATATGACAGAGGCGCCGATTTGGTGCAGCGTGGACCTTCGCGACGGAAATCAGGCCTTAATCGTTCCGATGAATTTGGAGGAAAAGCTGGAATACTTCCAATTGCTTGTGGATATCGGATTCAAGGAGATCGAGGTCGGGTTTCCCGCAGCATCGGAAACCGAGTTCGCCTTTTTGCGCACCTTGATCGAGCAGGAATTGATCCCGGACGATGTAACGATCCAAGTGCTTACCCAATCGAGAGAGCACATTATCCGCAAAACCTTTGAAGCGCTGAAGGGCGCGAAAAGAGCCGTGGTCCATTTGTACAACTCGACGTCCGTGGCGCAGCGGGAGCAGGTATTCCGCAAATCCAAACAAGAAATTATCGACATCGCATTGAACGGCGCCAAGCTGCTCCAGCAGTGCGCGGAGGAAACGGAGGGGAATTTTCAGTTCCAGTATTCGCCGGAAAGCTTTACGGGTACGGAAATTGATTTCGCGCTGGACATCTGCAACAGCGTGCTGGGCGTATGGCGGCCGACGGCGGAGAACCCGGTCATCATCAATCTTCCCGCAACGGTATCGATGTCGATGCCTCACGTCTACGCCAGCCAGATCGAGTATATGAGCAAGCACCTGCATTTCCGGGAGCATGTGATTTTGTCGCTGCATCCGCATAACGACAGGGGAACGGGCGTGGCGGATGCGGAGCTGGGTGTGCTGGCCGGAGCCCAGCGGGTCGAAGGCACGTTGTTCGGAAACGGGGAAAGAACGGGGAATGTCGACATCGTGACATTGGCTCTAAACCTGTACTCGCACGGGGTAGACCCGAAGCTGAATTTTGCGAACATCCCCGCGATCCTCTCCGTTTATGAACGGCTGACCAAAATGAGGGTAGGCGAAAGACATCCTTACGGAGGCGAGCTGGTATTCACCGCTTTCTCCGGTTCGCACCAGGATGCCATCGCCAAGGGCATGAAATGGCGCGAGGAAAAGGAACCCGGGCATTGGTCGGTCCCTTATCTGCTGATCGATCCCAAGGACATCGGCAGGGAGTACGAGGGCGACATTATCCGCATTAACAGCCAGTCCGGCAAGGGCGGGATCGGATACGTGCTGCAGATGAAGTATGGACTCGATCTCCCGGCGAAAATGCGCGAAAACTTCGGATACTTCGTCAAAAACGTATCGGATCAGCGGCAAAAGGAACTGATGCCCGATGAAATCTACGCTATTTTCTTGAAGGAATATGTGAACCTAAAAACCCCTGTCGAGTTTGTCAAATACCGCTCTACGGACAGCGAAGATTATCAAACCGTCGTTACGATACGGACCGGCAATGAAGTCAAGGAAATCGAAGGCGCCGGAAACGGAAGACTCGATGCGGTCAGCAATGCGCTGCAAACGGGTCTTGGCCTGAACTATACCGATTTGATCTATAAAGAGCACGCTCTAGAAACCGGCTCTAAATCCCAAGCTGTCTCTTATATCGGGATCACGGCTTCGGACGGCAGCGTATATTGGGGTTGCGGCATTGACGTCGATATTATGACCTCGTCCGTAAAAGCTCTGTTTAGCGCGGTGAATCAGTTTAGCCGTAATAAATAGCCTAAAAGATGATAAAGGGGAAGACAGCGATGAGAGTGGCACGAAAGGCACCCATCATGGGTGCCTTAAGCCGTCGGCATTTTATATGCGGATGGCTCTTTTATGCCTTTAATGTGTCGTTGCAGAGAATAATATGCTTCCTTTAACTTTTGTAATCAAGGCAAGAAAACTATAAGAGTACAGTATACGCATTTTCCACGCATTATACCTTTAATGCTGTACGTGACGTCAACATGGTTTGTCTTTTTCCCCACATCGTCCTCCGCCAAAATCTCGCCTTTCGTATATGGACACATCCTTTTTCTGGGATATAATGAATTGTAATGCTCACTTGATTGTTTCAGTAGTAGTATCATGTCGATCGGATAAAAAGGAGAAGATTCGTGTACTTATCAGTATGGTATGATCTCTTTTTGTTCCTCCTGTTGTTTGCTTTATTTGTTTATGTTTTTGCTACCGTCAGGATTACCGACTTGCGTAAAGTGTATTTCCTGTTTCATTTTTTCATGATGTTATGGCCCCTGTGTCAATTTGCCACGGCTATTGCGCAAGATTCGAAGTTGCAGCTGTTATTTGTGACGATGTCTTTTGTCTCACTCTCCATGCTCGGGAGCGGGTGGCTTCTTCTTACGATCTTCCTTACCGGCAATTCCGATGAATTAGGGACAAAAACACTGTTTTTATTCGTTGTGCCGGCTGTTGTTGCAGCCGTTGGCGTGATCCTGAACCCGACTAATATTTTTGTGCAACCCCTGGAAGGCGGCTACATACATAGAGCATACGGCCCATGGTTTTGGGTCACGATCGTTATTTTATTAAGCTACTTTTTTGCCTCTCTCTTTTTTTTGTTGCGGGCGCTCCATTCTTCCAAAACGTTGTTGACGATTAAGAAACAAGTCCAAATCACGCTGCGGGGAATATTCGTGCTGGCCGCTTTTGCATGCAGCGACCTGCTTCTTAATGTTGTCCTGAGGGAATGGCTGCCTATCATACCAGGATTGACTTCCGTGGGCATTTTTCTTTCCGCTCTATTTTTCGTATACGTCATAAAGAGATACAATGTTTTTGATCTTGTCTCCATCGCCCATGAGGACGTAATCAATACGATTCCGTATGGAATTCTTGTATTGGATGAGAATGAATCGATTATTGAAGTCAATAAAGCATTGCGATATTTTATGGATCTAAGCTTGGGTGACCGCTTTGATATCGAGAAGTTTCTTAAGTCTGTTCGCGTAGACGACGGCAGCCGGAAGTTCGTGGATCATTACAAACATGAAGAGGCTGCCTTTGCACAAATCGAGATCATCGTGGAGCGGGACACCGTTCGTCATTTTATCCTGCAGGCGTCTCCGATCGTTGATTCCAACCGCATGCCGATCGGCCGTATCCTTACGTTTCAGGATGTCTCCCAAGAGCGCTACCTCGTTAAAGAAATGAATCGGCAGAATAAGATCCTGCAGGAACAGAATCATTCGCTTGACAGCATCCGCAACGAATTGTCCGAGGCCAATCGAAAACTGAAAGAAATGGCGCTTACGGACAGTTTGACGAACTGCTACAATCGCCATTATTTAACCCAACATTTAACTCATGAGGTTACCGCGAATATTCGATATCGAAATCCGTTTTCGCTGATTCTCTTTGATATCGACTTCTTTAAAGCGATTAATGACCGCCATGGACATGTGATAGGCGATGAAGTTCTTTATCGTACGGCTCAAATCGTCAAAGAATCCATTCGCAGCTCCGATATTTTGGCAAGGTATGGCGGAGAGGAATTCATGATTTACCTTCCGAATACGAACCGCAAGTTAGCCGAACAATTAGCGGAACGAGTGAGATCATTGGTAGAGTTAAATCGCATGTTCGTGGGGCGTGAAGCCGAACCCGTTTCCATTACCGTTAGCATGGGGGTTTTAACTATTGAGGACTTTGATCTCAAACCTGTACCTGACAATCTGGAGGGGTATTTAATGGGGCTTCTTGCCGAAGTAGACAAGGCGCTTTATCAAGCCAAGACCCATGGACGCAATCGGATCGAATTTACTGACTTTCAAAATGTCTTCTAAAGGCTATCCTTCTCAACCTCAGGCCGCCGCTCCTTGACTTGCTTCAGCGCGGCGACGATCAGAAAGCTGATGATGACGAGCAGCAGCCAGGAGCTGATCTTGCCGACATGGACGAAATGCCAGGCGTCGGATTGATTCGGGTATCTCCAGGCGCTAAAGAAGG
This sequence comes from Paenibacillus macerans, assembly GCF_050565405.1. Taxonomy (GTDB): domain Bacteria; phylum Bacillota; class Bacilli; order Paenibacillales; family Paenibacillaceae; genus Fontibacillus; species Fontibacillus macerans_B. Next base: position 115,387 of record NZ_JBNYYG010000006.1, read on the forward strand.
TAGCTACATTTTCCGCGATCCAGATAAAGAAGCCGATCAGCACGAAGGAAAGAGTCAGCGGCATCCGGTAGCGATGACGGCCGACCTCATAGGTCACCCGGGTTCGCCAAAATACGATCAGCACCAAGGCCGACAGCCACCAGCGAACGTCGACCCAATAATGGTGGGTGAAGAAGTTCAGGTAGATGGAAGTGGCGAGCGGGACGACCAGCCAGAGTGGAGGAAAGCGAACCAGATCGACCTTCAGGCGCCGCCAAGCCTGGCACAGGTAGCTGGCCACGCTGGCATACATGAATCCGCTGTAGAGAGGGACGCCGTTCACCTTCATCCAGCCTTCTTCCGGATACGACCAGGACCCCATGCGTACCTTGAACATTTCCAGAGCCAAGCCGATTAGGTGGAAGACGGTGATCACCTTCAGTTCGTCGCGGGTTTCAAGTCCGGAGCGCACCATCCAAACCTGCATGCCCAGGCAAATGATCAGCAGCCAATCGTAGCGGGGCAGCCAGGGAAGGGGGACGAACTGCGTCAGGGCCAGCGAAGCAAAGATGACCACGGGAAATACGCAGGACAGCGCTTGCTGCCAGCCGAAGCGGACCAACTGCTGCAGGGCATGCCGGAAGCGTCTTTCCATCAGCTTCTCCCCTTGTTAATCATTTGATTCTTTAGCCTCTTTATCGTTTCTGTATTCCAAAATATCCCCGGGCTGACAATCCAACGCTTTGCAAATCGCCTCTAACGTGGCAAATCGAATCGCTTTGGCTTTTCCGTTCTTCAATATGGAAAGATTCGCCATCGTGATGCCGACCTTCTCCGAAAGTTCCGTAACGCTCATTTTCCTTTTCGCCAGCATCACGTCAATATTGATGATTACGGCCATGTTATTCACCTCAGATCGTTAAATCGTTTTCCGATTTTATGTCGATGGCATTTCTTAATAGCTTTTGAAGCACAGCCGCAAAGACGGCGATCACGAGGGAAGCGCAAACAATGACCAATCCCAGCGCGGCGAGCCCCGGGGCGTCGTCTTTCTCCGCGATGATAAAAAGAATCGGCAAGATTGCCGCATACAAGATACTGATGGCGATTGCGCAGTTCTTAATATTCTTTAAAGCCTTAACCGACGCTTCCGAGAAAGCGATGTTCTTGTCGATATAGCTTAGAAGCTTCAACGTTTGATACAGCGCAAAGAAAAACGGGATCGCCGATCCATATATCCCGATCAGAATGGGCAAGTAAACCAACGGCGGATAGTATTCAAATAACTCCTTGGCGATCTCCGGCGCCCCAAACAGGCACAATGCCAGTACCGCGATGCCCATCAGAAAAACAACACCCCTTAAGAAAAGCGTTGAACCTTGTTCACGTTTCATAAACAGCACCTCGCGTTTTTAGTGTCGATCTAAATTTAACATGGAATTTATCGTTTTACAATAAATTTTTATCAAATTATATAACATTAATATCGAGTTGCAGGTGTTGAACTTACAGAAATAAGGGCGTAACCGAAAAAAATTGAACTCCATCGGGGGGGTATTCCGTATAACATCTCGAATACCGATTGCTGTCCAGGTCAATATTATCTACGTATGACTTGGCCAGTGGAAAAAACTTACGGTGCAGAGGGGGAAATTCAAGTTGGAGTCAATGTGGTTCGAGTATGCGTGGGCACTCCTGATTCTGATCGGTTTGGAAGGATTGTTGTCGGCCGACAATGCGCTCGTGCTCGCGGTCATCGCGAAGCACTTGCCGGACGAACAGAAGAAACGGGCGATCAACTACGGCATCATCATGGCCTTCGTCTTTCGTTTTGCCGCTTTATTTGCGATTTCCTTCATCGCAAATGTCTGGCAGGTGCAGGCGATTGGCGCGGCCTATCTGCTATACCTGGGCTTAAAGCACATCATCCAGGCGCGGTTCGGCAAGAAGAATGAAGATGTTCATAAGGAGCAGAAGCAAGAATCGGCAGGGAAAAGTTTTTGGCCTACAGTAGGCAAAATCGCGCTGGCAGACCTTGCCTTTGCGATCGATTCCATCCTGGCGGCGGTGGCGCTTGCGCTTGGGCTGCCGGACTCGCCGCTTGGCAATTTCGGCGGCATGGACGCCGGGCAATTTATTGTCGTATTGCTGGGCGGAATTGCCGGTTTAATCTTAATCAAATTTGCGGCAACCTGGTTTATCAAACTGCTGGCCCAACGTCCGGCGCTTGAGACCACGGCTTATGCGATCGTTGCATGGGTTGGCGTAAAGCTTGCCGTAATTACGCTTGCCCATGAAGATATTGGAGTGTTGGACCATTATTTTCCACATAGCACGGGCTGGACGGTCACCTTCTATGTTGTCTTGGTAGCGATCGCCCTTATCGGGTGGTTTGCGCCCGGCAACAAACCGTCCAAGGCGGGCAGTGCCTAACGGGACCATCCTTTTGAGGGGAGCTTTTGCTTGGGACGAAGCAAAAGCTCCCCTTTGTCGTACTCGTTGCCGTCATCTGGTTCGTGCCGGATAAACGAATCGAGCATGCCCTGGGAGGCTATTGAAATGTAATCATTGTGCTTTGCATTTCGTTTACCTATACTAGGAATGAGAACTAACGTTTGTATGTAATGGGGAGACGAGCAAATGGGCACGACGAAAAAAGCGATGAAAATCGAAGCGCCGATCATTCCGAACGAGCTGTCTGAACTAGAGCCGCAAGATCTCCAGTCCAATGGGTTTGGCGAGATGGGAATCGTGCAAAACTGTGAAATGGGGCAACTGAGGGGTCACAAAATGACCGTTGATAAAATGATTTTCAAGCACGTCATATTTACGGAGTGTGCTTTGCCGGGTGTCGAATTGACCGATGTGATCTTTGAAAAATGCGATCTGTCCAATGTCGATTTCAGCGAAGCCATTATTCATCGAACCGTATTCAAAGATTGCAAATTGATTGGCGCCCAGTTATCGGGTTCGACCTTGCGGAATGTGCTTTATGATCAATGTAAAGCCGATTACGCTACATTCCGATTTTGCAATACCAAGCAAGTGATCATTCAGGATAGTTCTTTGGATTCTGTCGATATGAGTTTCTCTAAATTGCAAAAAATCGAATTCTATCGCACCAGCCTGGACCGGGCGCAATTGTCCGGTACCCCGATGAAGGGAATCGATTTAAGCGATTGCCGATTCGATGGGTTAGGCGTGGGAATCGAGGATTTGAAAGGCTGCATCATTACCCGTGAGCAGGCCTATCTATTTGCATCATTGTTTGGGTTGGTTGTGAAGAATGATAGTTAATATTGTTGCAATAAAAAAATTAGATAAATATTAAAATCTGCAACTATTAGTGATACACTAGGATTAGAAGAACTTTTAACGGAAAAGGTGTGGGCCGGCTCGTTCCCCAGCTTGCGGCAATGCCATGCGAGAGCGCTTACATCCTTTCGGCAAATCTTAGGGTATAAGGACGGTTATGATGAGTCACGGACAAACGAGTACAGATGTGATCTTGATTGGTGCTGGTATTATGAGTGCGACGTTGGGAACCCTGCTGAGAGAATTGGCGCCGGACTGGAGCATTACGGCGTTTGAGAAACTCGCCAAGGCAGGGGAGGAAAGCTCGAACGAATGGAATAATGCGGGAACCGGGCATGCGGCCTTATGCGAACTAAACTATACGGTTGAACGACCGGACGGATCCGTAGATATCAGTAAAGCGATAAAGGTGAATGAACAATTTCAGGTCTCAAGACAGTTTTGGTCTTATCTCGTCAATAGCAATCTGATCCGAAATCCGCGGGACTTCATCATGCCGCTGCCTCATCTGAGTTATGTGCGTGGGGAGCAGAACGTCCGGTTTTTACAAAGACGATTCGAAGCCCTCTCCAACCACCCTTTGTTTCAAGGGATGGAATTCTCCGATGATCCGGGAAAACTGAGGGAATGGATCCCGCTGATGATGAAGGACCGCACGGCGAATGAACCGATCGCGGCCACAAAAATCGATTCCGGCACGGATGTGAACTTTGGCGCTTTAACGCGCATGATGCTTGACCACCTAAAAGATCGTAACGTCGATATCCGCTACGGACATAGCGTAAAAAAGTTGAAACGGACTCCCGGCGGATTGTGGGAATTGGAAGTGAAGAATCTCGCCAGCGGTACCGTCGAGCGCCATACCGCGAAATTCGTCTTTATCGGCGCCGGCGGAGGCAGCCTGCATCTGCTGCAAAAATCCGGCATTCCCGAAGGAAAACATATCGGCGGATTCCCGGTCAGCGGGCTGTTTATGGTGTGCAACAATCCGGAGGTCGCCCGGCAGCATCATGCCAAAGTCTACGGCAAAGCTTCGGTCGGAGCTCCGCCCATGTCCGTCCCGCATCTGGACACCCGATTCATCGACAACCGGAAATCGTTGCTGTTTGGACCGTTTGCCGGCTTCTCGCCCAAGTTCTTGAAGACGGGTTCCATGTTCGATCTGATCACTTCCGTAAAACCACATAATCTCTTAACGATGTTGGCGGCAGGCGCAAAAGAGATGTCGTTGACGAAATACCTGATTGGGCAACTGATGTTGTCCAAGGAACAACGCATGGAGGAATTGCGGGAGTTTGTCCCGGGCGCCAGAAGCGAAGACTGGGGTCTGGTCGTTGCGGGCCAACGCGTGCAGGTGATTAAAGATACGCCCCAAGGCAAAGGCACGCTTCAATTCGGCACGGAAGTGGTCAGCGCCGCCGATGGCTCGATCGCTGCCTTGCTCGGCGCTTCTCCGGGGGCTTCGACCGCCGTTCACGTCATGCTGGAGGTCATCCAAAGATGCTTCCCGCAGCATATGAAAGCGTGGGAGCCGAAAATCCAAGAAATGATCCCGTCTTATGGTTTGTCGCTCGAGGAAAACCCGGATCTTTTCCGTGAAATTCATCCGGCGACCGCGCAGGCGCTGGGCTTAACGGAAGAAAAATTAGCCGTTTCGGTATGACCGCCATAAAACTAAGTTTAAGGCCACCCGCATAAGGTGGCCTTAAACTTGCTTTGAGCAGGTAGATTTAAAGTTCGCTCTTTCGCAATTCCTCGAACCCTTCGTCAAGCTGTTTGTCCTCTTCCCGACGGGGGACGAATCCGCATTTATTTTACTATGGGCGTCTAACTTTAATCTAACCCGTAAAAATTCTCTTGCACCTTACGTAACGTCATCTTTTATACTGAAGTTACCGGTAAAGCGTTAGCGCTAACGAAGGAGTTTATTTATGAAACGACACTGGAAGGTGGGGGACCTGGCCAAAATCACGGGGCTCACCGTGCGAACGTTGAGATTTTACGATCAGATCGGCTTATTCTCGCCTTCCGGCCAGACGGAGTCCGGCCACAGGCTGTACAATGAAGCCGACTTGTCACGCCTCCAGCAGATTTTATCGCTGAAGGAGCTGGGCTTATCCCTCGAAGAAATTAAGTCCGTCCTGACCGACGAGCAGTTCAGCCCGCTGGAGGCCGTCAATCTTCAAATGGCCCGGGTCAAGGAACAAATCAGGCTGCAGCAGGAGATCCTGGAAAGTCTCCAGCACGTCTCCAAGCGGATGCAGGGCAAAGCGCCGTTAACGGTCGAGGATTTTACCCAGCTCTGGAACGCGATGAAGGAAAGCCATAAGAAGCTGGTCGTCGAGCGGCGGATGAGCTGGGAACGCCGCCTGGACGGACTGGGCGATTTTCTTGCCGAGGAAGAAGAAAACAATGAACTCTAAGGAGGATTAACCATGACCGAACGATTCGTCAAACACGCTACCTTCGTCGTGGAGCGAGATTATGCCGCAACGCCTGCGAAAGTCTACCATGCCTGGGCCGACCAGGCTGCCAAAGCCAAGTGGTTCTCCAAACCCGAGATCTTTGAATTCCGGGTGGGGGGACGCGAGTACAGCAGCGGAGGTCCGCCGGAGGGGCCGGTTTTTATCTACGACGCCTGTTACCAAGAAATTGTGCCAGAGCAGCGCATCGTTTATACCTATACTTTGGATGCGGGCGACGCGCGCCTCTCCGTTTCGATTACGACGGTCGAGTTGATCCCGGCCGAGGACGGCACGAAGCTGGTTTTCACCGAGCAGGGGACGTTTTTCGACGGGCATGATACGCCGGAAATACGCGAGCATGGCACGAATGAGATGCTTGATGCGCTTGGAAAGACACTTTAACGGGAGGGGATTCCATGACAGCGATTTTCGGCAAGAACGAAATCATATCCTCGCGCGAGCTGGATTTTCCGCGTGATGGGGTCTTTGAAACCTGGACCAACCCCGAGAAGAATGAAAATGTTGAAATATCGATGTAGGCACGTCGATTTTTCCGCATCCCGTTCGTCGAATAGGTGTAAGCAATCCGAAATCCGGGATTAATGGAGGCATGCGAAATGAAATTTCTGTGTTTGGGTTATTTGGATTCGGAGAAAATGGACGCCCTCCCCAAGGAAGAGATCGACGCCGTGATGCAGCAGTGCCCGCCCCATCTGGAGCAGCTCTATCGGAGCGGACGGGTGAGGATCGATGCGGGCCTGGATTCGGCAGCGAAGTGTCTGCGGCGAGCAGGCGGGAAAGTGAAGGTGACGGACGGTCCGTTTATCGAGACGAAGGAGTTGATCGGCAGCGCTTTTCTTATCGAAGCCGAGGACATGGAGGAAGCGATCCGCATCGCTTCCCTGCATCCCGCCGTCCAGATAAGGGCAGGCGAGGACTTCGGATGGGGCCTTGAGATTCGTCCGATCCACTATTTCAAGGCATACAACATCCGTAAACACCCCCGCAACCCACTTATTGTTAATAATTGTTCGTTCATTCGTTGGCGTCTATTCATGGACCATGGACCGCTATCTTGTACGAAAAAAGGAGTGGAGCGCAATGGATTACTTGCATCATCCGTTTCCGTCGAAACGGCATACCGTTTTCGCCAAAAAGGGTATGGTCGCCACGTCCCAGCCGCTGGCCGCCCAAGCCGGGCTGGAGATCCTGCAAAAGGGCGGCAACGCGATCGATGCGGCCATCGCGGCCGCCGCGGCCATGACGGTCGTGGAGCCGACCTCCAACGGAATCGGCGGAGACGCTTTTACCCTAGTGTGGGCCAAGGGGGAGCTTCACGGCCTGAATGCTTCGGGGCCCGCGCCGGAGCGGCTGACCGCTGAGGCGGTCAAGCAGTTGGGTCACGACCGGATGCCCAGGCTGGGGCTGGTTCCGATCACGGTTCCCGGGGCGCCCGCGGCCTGGGCGGCGCTTGCCGGCAAATTCGGCGGATTGCCGCTCACGGAAACCTTGAAACCGGCGATCCGTTACGCCGAGGAAGGGTATCCGTTGACGCCGATTCTCGGCAAGGGCTGGAGCAGAGCTTTTCAAGCGTACCGCAAGCAAGAAGGCCCCGAGTTCGAACCGTGGTTCCAAACGTTCGCCCCCAACGGCCGGGCCCCGGCAATCGGGGAAATGTGGAGCTCCAGGGACCACGCGGAGACCTTGCGAAGGATCGCCGCAACCGGGGCGCGGGATTTTTACGAAGGGGAATTAGCCCGCCGCATCGAGGACTTCATGGTGCAACACGGCGGTTTTTTAAGGAGATCCGATCTGGCCGCATATCGCCCGGAATGGGTAAAGCCGGTCTCCGCGAACTACCGGGGATACGACGTTTGGGAAATTCCGCCGAACGGCCAGGGGATGGTCGCCCTGATGGCCTTGAATATTTATGAACGGCTGGAGCCGCCGCAGTGGCAATCCGCCGAAACGGTTCACCGGCAAATCGAAGCGATGAAACTGGCGTTCGCGGACGGGCAGGCTTACATCACCGAGCCGGCCGACATGCCGGTTCAAGCGGAAGATTTGCTGTCGAAGGCCTATGCGGCCGGGCGGGCGGAAGACGTTCATGACACCGCAAGCGATCCTGTGCCGCTCGAACTGCCGAAAGGCGGAACCGTCTATTTGGCGGCGGCCGACGAGGAAGGAAACATGGTATCCTATATCCAGAGCAACTACATGGGTTTCGGCTCAGGCATCGTCATTCCGGGCACGGGGATCGGCCTGCAAAACCGGGGGGCGGACTTTTCTTTGGATGAGCGTCACCCGAATTTCCTGAAGCCGGGGAAACGAACCTATCATACCATCATCCCGGGGTTCCTCACGAAGGACGGGGAAGCGGTTGGGCCGTTCGGGGTGATGGGCGGCTATATGCAGCCGCAGGGGCATTTTCAGGTTATCGCGAATACGGTCGACTACCTGCTGAATCCCCAAGCGGCGTTGGATGCTCCAAGATGGCAATGGATCGGCGGGAAGAAAGTGCATGTGGAGCCGGAGTTCCCGAGCGGTCTGGTGCAGGCGCTGCAACGAAAAGGGCACGACATCGAAGTGATGCCGGACGGCGTCAGCTTCGGGCGCGGCCAAATCATCTGGCGGAATCCGCAAACCGGGGTTCTTGCCGGAGGGACCGACCCGCGAACGGACGGCATGGTAGCCGCTTGGTGACCCGGGCGGCGGGGATCGTCCGCAAGTACGGCAGACGGCATGGGAAGTGAAGAGATGAAGTTATATGGGGAAGTGGTGCACGGCCGGCTGATCCGGCGGGTCAACCGGTTTATCGCCGAGGTGTCCGTCAACGGGATCAAAGAGCAGGTGCACGTCAAAAATACCGGCCGCCTAAAGGAGCTGCTGCTGCCGGATGCGGAGGTATTGCTGGAAGTCAGCGGTCATCCGAACCGGAAGACGCGATTCTCGCTGATCGCGGCCGCGAAAGAGGGGGGCTGGGCGAACGTGGACTCCCAGGCTCCCAATGCGGTCGCGTACGAGGCGCTTCAAGCAGGGAAGATCGCGGAGCTGGGTTCGGTCGCGTCGGTCAAACGGGAAGTGACCTATGGGGATTCCCGGTTTGATCTGTATTATGAGAAGGACGGGGCATCAGGGTTCATCGAAATCAAAGGCGTCACGCTGGAGCGGGACGGCATCGCGATGTTCCCGGACGCGCCGACGTCCAGGGGGACGAAACATGTGCTGGAGTTGGCCAAAGCGGTCCGTGATGGTTATGCGGGGGCGATCTTGTTCGTGGTGCAAATGCAAGGCTGCCGGGGTTTTGCTCCTTACCGGGACATGGATGCGGCTTTTGCGGACGCCTTGGCGCAGGCATCGCGTCAGGGCGTGCGGATTTGGGCCTACGATGCTGCAGTCACGGAAGAGGAGATGACCTTGGGAGATCCGCTTCCAGTCCTTCTCTAAATGCGGTACCGTTAAAAAGGGTTGAAATGGATCATCGACTCATGATTTCTCACCAATCTTTTTTCTCATAACAGCGACATTACCTTACACCGCCATTTTGCTGAACCCGACTTTTTCATACAGCCGAATCGGACCGATGAAGTCGAATGTTTCACGATGGCGGCGCAGGCAAGGATACCCCTCAACCGCATCAAGGCCTATTTTCTTCGCCTCCTCGCACACATGAGTAAGCAGAGCGGGAAAGAGCTAAATAAAAACGAAGCTTCGTATTATGAAAAGAATCACAAATCACAAATCACAAATCACGGATCACCTTAAGAAATTCTTCGACAACACCGCCGATTCCTGCAACATGTCCGATGTCGAAGGTTAATGCGTTTCGCAAGCTAATAGGTGTGATATGATCTTGGAAACAGGTGTATAGATCGAGGGAACGGAGAGTGAAGAGGATGAACCAGGAAGGGCGGCATCCCGGGGAGATGGTTTCGGCGGCGCTAAGGGAGCTGCAGGAGGCCGTGGCCGAGGCGCATAACGCAAATCTGAGGGAGGCTCCGGCACGCCTTAAAGAAGAAGTAACCCATACTTTGGCTTTTGCGGAGAAAATGACGCCGGACCGGACGCCGGAGGAAATCGATACGGCGAAACTAGCCCTGCGCGTGGCGCTGGATCGGCTGCGGATCGATCCGGACGCGGCGACGATCGGAGAGTTGCAGGAAATGGTGCGCACCGGAAAACTGACCTATGAGCGGTTGGTTCGGATGTATTTGGCTCGGATCGATTTGTACAGCGCACGCACCGTTCGGTTGAACGCCATCGCCTGCCTGAACCCGAACGCCATCCGGTTGGCGATGGAACGCGATGCCGCCGTGCAAGCCGATCCTTCCTTGGCCGCGGGCCTGTTCGGCATCCCGGTCCTGATCAAGGACAACATCGGTACAGCGGCGGCGGACGGAATGCCGACGACGGCGGGTTCCATCGCCTTGGCCAACCATTTTCCGGCGGAGGACGCCTTCGTCGTGCGCCAGTTGAAAAAATCCGGCGCCGTCATTTTAGGAAAAACGAATTTGTCCGAGTTCGCTAATTTCATCACCTTCGGCATGAGGAACGGGTATTCGAGTTTACATGGCCAAGTGCTGAATCCTTACGGACCGGACGTGCTCGACGTTTCCGGTTCTTCCTCCGGCTCCGGGGCGGCCGCGGCTGCCGCGCTGGCTGCCGTCACCGTCGGGACGGAAACCTCCGGTTCCATCCTGTCGCCGGCGGCCCTGAACTCGCTGGTCGGCTTGAAGCCGACGGTCGGCCTCGTCAGCCGAAACGGGGTCATTCCGCTGGCGCACTCCCAGGATACGGCGGGACCGATGGGGCGAAACGTTTCGGATGTCGCGGCGCTGCTGACGGCCATGCAAGGTTATGACCCGGACGAGAGCTACCTTCCGATGGGGGCCGACAACGAAATCGAAATCACCGAATCCTATCTTGGCGAACGCCTCAAGAACTATGCGGAGGATCTTCGGGTGGATGGTTTACAAGGCAAGGTGCTGGGCGTATACCGCACGCCGGACAAAGAGGAGACGCCCGACGTCCATGAGGTCTTCCTCTGCGCCGTTCAGGCGCTGCGGGATCAGGGCGCGAAGATCGTGTATGCCGGCAATGGCGGCGACCTGGCGGATGAGTTGCCCAAGCAGCCCGACACCAAGGTGCTGTTTTACGACTTCAAGGAAGACATCGAGCAATATTTGCTGGCTCAGGCCCAACCTGCCCTGGCGGAAGACGGCGAAACGGAGATTCGCAGTTTGGCGGATATCGTGAACTATAACCGGAGATACCCCGAGCGTATCCCATACGGGCAAAGCATTCTGGAGGAATGTTTGCAGTACGACATGACGCCGGGTTCGAAAGACGCGCAAACTTCCTTGGAGCACCGCGCCGAGGATTTGAAGTATTCCCGGAAGAACGGCCTGAACGCGCTCTTCAGCAAATACGGCCTGGACGGCCTAATCGCCATGAATGGCGCCGCAACCGCCATTGCCGCCATGGCGGGGTATCCAAGCATCACGGTTCCGGCCGGTTATTGTACGGCGGAGGGAAGCCAAGGGCAGCCGATCAATCTGCAGATTACGGGGGATGCGTTTACTGAGGATTCGCTGATCCGGATGGGTTATGCCTTCGAACAGGCGACAAAGGCCCGTATCGCTCCCGAGATGACGGTACGATAATGCCTAATCCCTTGAAGGCTAAGAAAGAGGCCGGACGGCGTCCTTTGCCGGCTCTGACTTAAACCTTGGAGGGATGGGTAGGGGATTCACCCCATGCCCATCCCCTTTTTTTGGTTCTACCACGAGTCCCCTCCCCCCTCCGATTGTTGTATTTCTTACAACAATCCGCCCTGAACGCCCTGGACCCGATTAGATTGTTGTATAAAATGCAACATTTCGCCTTGTCACCCCCTACTACCGGTTTTTCGGTTCGCCATGGATCAAGCAGCGCAAGGAACCACAGCCTGCCGCACTTAATCCAACATTATGCCTAGTTCGACTCCTGCTGAAATTTATACATTCTGTATTGCGAACAAAGGACACCCGCAAGGGTGTCCTTTGTCATGCCCGTCAGGCCCCGGGGCAACTTGTAGCGCTTACCAGTTATTTCCGGAAACCCGAATGACGTCAAAGTTCGGAGATTTATCCTCGCCATAGATGGCCGTAATCCCTGGGTTATTCACTTTGACGCCCGTGAAGCTTGCGGCACCGACGGCCGGGCCTTGCCCGTCTTCGGCTTTGGCCACCAGTTTGATGCCGTACCGGGTCGGATTATTGATCGTAATGTTCTCCAGGCGAACGTTCTGCATAGGCAGGTTCTCCGGAGATTTGGATTGGAACATCAATCCGAAGTAAACCGGGTTATTGATATCGACGTTCTTCACCAGGATGTTCTTGAAATCCCGGTCGCCGCCGAAGAACCAGATCGCTCCGAAGTTCTGGTAGTCGTTGATCTTGTCGTCGGCCCCGACGCTGGTCCAGAAATCCCCGCCGGTGCGATCCAGCGTGACGCCGTCAATGACGGTATCCTGGTCGCCGAATCCCAGCGTGTTATACCCGAAGCTTAAGCTGCTGACGGTTACGCCCGGATAGGTCAGCGTATCCGCGCCGTACAGGTTCTGGAACAAGTTGTTTTGGCCGCCGTAGACGGCGAAAGCGGCCGCGCGTCTGACGTTGGTGGCGGTGAGGTTGGTGTACTTGTTGCCTACGTTGTAGGAGCCGCCCGAGTCGATTGCGCTGAACAACGCAAACGAATCGTCCCCGGTCCCGCGGGCATAGTTGTTGTCGATGATATTGTAGGAAGAACCGTTGGTCATGTTGATCCCGTCCGCGAATACGTTTTTGATCCGGTTGTTCTTGAACGTATTGTTCGAAGAGTTTACGCCCCAATACAGGCAGATGAAGTGCTCGGCCCAGACGTTCTCGATGGTGACGTTCTGCATGCCGTTCCCGTCGATGAACTTGCCGGGTCCGTCCTGCCGGTAAACGTAGTTGCCCCAAGCGGACAAGTCCTTGATGGTGGAGCCGTTCGCGGCGGAGCTGATATTAAACCCGACATCCGTGTTCGTTTGGTTTTGCGGAGCGACCAGCTTGGTGTGCCACGGGCCCGCGCCGATGATTTCGGTAGCCCGCCCGTACAGGAAGATCTTGGACGAGATCGTCCACTCCCCGGCCGGGATGAAAATCCCTTTCTTGGACGAATCCTGCCGGAATTCGTTCAGCGCCTGCTCAATGGACTTTGTGCTCGAAACCTGCACGTATTTGCTCGGATCCGGGTTCGCGGCCGGCGGAGCCACATTTTCCGCCTCGATCATGTCCACGTAGATCCACGGTACGTCTCCGGCGTCTTTTTGGATCTTGATTTTGGTCCCGGCCGGATAGACCTGATCAAGCATGAGCTGCGAGTCCTCGTAGAGCCAGTAGGCTTTGGAGCCCGAGTTGTCGTAGCCGAGCCGTCCGAGCGTGGAAGGCGTGGCGTAAACGTAGGAGAATTTGGAGGTTACGGCAAAGTTGCCTTTGTCCACGCCGTTCGCGTAAACGCTGATCGTGCCGGTGGTATTCTCGGCAACGGCATTACGCAGGACGAACGCGTTGGCCGGCGAGGTCAGCGTAAATTCCACGTATTCACCCGCCGCATCCAGGTAAACGGCCGAACGGCCGGAAGCTTCGCCGGCAAAGTCGCCCGGCGTGAAGTTCGGAGCCAGCTTCGTCCCATTGGTGCTGTTCGAAGAAGATTCGGCTTCCAGGATGGTAAACGGCATGTTCGCGCCGCGTCCGGAATACAAGCTGGACGTGCTTTCGTTGTTGGCACGCTTGACGGGCACTTCGTTTGCATCCGCCGCGACCGTCGTCGTCACCGTATAGCTGCCGTTGACCGCCGTCCAGGTCCCCATTGTAACGTTGGCCGACGCTCCGGGAGCCAAGGCCCCGTTGTAAGCGCCGCTTAACGTTTGAACGGTGGCGCCGGATGCGTTCTTCAGCACAAGCGTAACGCCGTGCGAACCGCCAGCCGTGGCGACCGTTCCTTGGTTTTTCAGATTCACGGTGAAGGTGACGGTGTTGCCCGCGCTCGGATTGCCGGGCGTCCAGGAAGCGGTTCCGATCAAGTCGGAGCTTTGGACATGCCCGATGGCAAGCTGCGTCGGATGGGTGTAACTATTGTTTGTGTTATCGGTTTCGATGACGGTATTGCTCTCGTCTGCCTTGGCGGTAACGGCATAAGAACCGGCTTCTTTAGCTCCGATGTTCACGGAGACATTGGCCGAAGCGCCTGCGGCGAGCGCGCCGACGGGAGCCGTCCCGACGAGGGTGCTGCCCAGGTAGAAGTTCACGTTCGTTTCGCCCGCTGCCACAGAGCCGGCATTCTTGACGGTGGCGTTCAGCGTTACGGCCTGGGTTTCGTTCGGCGAAGCCGGCGTCCACGAGATGCCGGTGACCGTTAAGTCCGGATTCGGCGCCGGCGTGCCGATCACCTGGAATTCGGCGGCTTGCCCGCCCGGGGCACCGGAGTTGGCCGTAAACCGCAGCTGCACGCTGCTCGCCGTTGCGCTGACGGGAATCGTCACGGTGTTTTGCGTAGCCGGGTTGAAGGTATAGGAAGCGGCCGAAACCAGGTTCGTGAAGCTCGTGGAGTTTTGATCATGCCCCAGCACCTGGATCGTTTGCGTGCGCGTGGCCCATGCGCTGGAAGGATTCAGCTTGACGACGACCGACGTAATGCTGGCATTGGAGCCAAGATCCAAGGTGAGCGTGCTCGGATGTCCGCTGCCTTCCCAATAGGTGTTCGTATCGTTATCGTTGGCATTGGCCGCCACGAAGGTAAAGGTCGAGGAGGATGCCGTGATCGTCTTGCCGACGGCGAGATTCGACTCGTTTCCGCCGCCCGAACCGGTCCGCGTGACGTTAATGCTCGGTGCCGAGGCGTTCCCGGCAGCGTCCTTGGCGATGACGTAATACGTCACGGTTGCCGTCGCGGGTTGTTGATCCGTATAGGTGAGGGTCGATCCGTTTACGCTGCCGCGAAGCTGGCCGTTCGCGTAAATTTCATATCCGGCGACGCCCACATTATCGGTTGCCGCGCTCCAGGTGAGGTTGATGGCGCCCGAGGTTGGCTGCGTGAACGCCAGGTTGGCCGGGGCCGTCGGAGGCTGGTTATCGGCGCTGCTCCCCGGTGCGAAATTGATCCAGTTGATGTTGAAATCGTAGCCGCTGGCATAAACGCGCAGCGTTTGTTGCCCTGCGCTAAGCGTCACGTTCGCGGTGACGGTTTGCCAGTTTTGCCAGCCGCCGGTATTCGGCACCGCCGTGGCGGCCAGCGTCGTCCCGCCGGATTGCAGCTGGAGCCCACCCGTGCCGGAGTTGCTGGCTACGCGATACTCCACGGTGTACGTGCCTGCGTTCTGCACGTTCACGTTATAATCCAGCCAGTCCCCGGCATGGATCCAGCCCACGTTGAGGCCGCCGCCGGTATCCGACGTCGTTTCGGTCTGGATGCCGTTCATCGCGCTGTAGCTTTCCGCTTCGATTTTGCCCGGAATGGCCGAAGGCGCGGCTTGGGAAACGCCGTAAACCTCCAGTTCGGAAATCTGCCCCGCCGGCCAGGCGGTATTGGCGGTGAAGTGGACCCGCACGTAACGTACGCTGGCGGCCGCAAAATCGATCGTTACCGTATTCGCGGCGTTCGGATCAAAGGTGTAGCTGGCCGATGCCTTCAGATTGGTGAAGCTGGTTCCGTTCGTGCTTCCCTGCACAGACAGGGTCTGCGAACGGCTCTCCCAGCCGGACGGCAGCTTCAGGACGACCTGGTCGACCTGGACCGCGCCGCCGAGATCGACCTGGACCCATTGCGGGAAGGCGTTGTTGGTGCTTTCCCAATAGGTGCCCGGATTACCGTCCGTCACGTTGGTGGCGGCATATACGTCGGCGTGCCCGGATTCCGCCGCGGGTTTGCCCGCGGCCAGATTCGGCCCCCCCGCCGCCCGGGCGGGATTCGGCCAACCCACGGATGTGAGGAACGTTCCTGTAAGCATGGTTAGGATGCAAATCCAGGCTAGAATGCGTTTGGGGCTTTTCATGAAATTCATTCTCCTTTCAGAAATAAAGTATCCTCGAGTTCCTTACATCTGGCAGAGTCGTGAACACCTGCTGCTCCCTGACGGAATTTGTGTGTTATACCAATGTAAGCGGTATCACAAAAACGCGCATTCCCCCTCTTCTTTAAATGAAATAGAATCGGATTGCATGAAGATCATAAATCAGGAATGATTTCCAAATAAAGGGGCGATTCTATCGAAATGGTGTGCAAGTCTATGTACTTCCAAAAATAAAATCACCCACAAAGCCGATATCAATCCGCTGTCTGGAACGATTGGCCCGCGCGTTCCCCGTTGGAAAGCAAATCGTGGATGAGTCGGCATACGCTCCGGGTGCTGGATAATGAGACGCCATCCTCCTTTAATACAGGTCTGTTCGTTCTTCCGTCCACGCCTCCTGCATCAACAATACGTTCGATGATCCGCGGGATATCGATATCTTGAAAAACGCGGGGTTGCCGTTCTGCCACGGCTAAGACGGCAGCCACCGCATAGGCCCCCCAATTGGATATAGAGGCGACGACGGTGATGTCGGCGGGGGTTACGCAAGAGATCTTCTCGCCGTGCGGAACCACGCGGCTCGTGGTTGAGGCCAATTTTCCCATGCCCAGCTCATTGCCTCCATCGCCGAAACCGATCGTCAATATGCGTTTCATCCGGGCGTAAGCGAAGAGGACTTCCCCTTGTGCCACCATGTGCGCGGGGATGATCCGGCCTTTAAAAGAATGGTAGTTTCCGTCTTTGCCCCGCCCCGGCATTTCGACCGCCACGACGGCCGCAGGCTCGTAGTCGCGGAACAGCCGTTCCGCTTCCGCCGCGGCTTCCTCGAGGTTCGTGGGGAAAGACTGGACCGCGGCCACCGGCGCGGAATCCTCATCTTGTTTGGAGAACATGGCGGTGCGAAGATCGGTCACGACGAGTCCGGCGGCTTGCAGAGCAGCCTCCATAATGGCCATATAGGGCTTCGCCGTGATGATTACGGGAATGGCTTGTTTCGTTTGTTCGAGCACGCGGGCCAGCACGGCGCTTCCGGCCGGTCCATCCGTTTCGCCAATCCCTTCGAACAACCAAGTCATGGACGGGAAGCCGGCGAGGAAGAACACGGGGCGTCTCGGCTTTACGCGGCGGTAGAGCGCCAGAGCTGCCGTACTGGTCAGCGGCCCCTCCTCCAGTTCTCGGGCGCTCCGGTACAGTTCGTGAACGACGCCGCGATGATGGATGTCGATGCTGACGAGACGATCGAGGCTGTCTCCATGCTTATGGAGGTTTTTTTCAAATTCGGTGTCCATGGCGAACCCCTTCCAAAAATTGTTCTAACTACCACAATATATCGCCTAAACTTTGGAAAGGTGCCTATCCCGAACAACGGATCATGCCGAAGGATTTCGTACGTACGGGAAGATCGCTTTTTGCGCGAAGCGGCCGAAATGTCATGTATAATGGATACCGTAGTTGCCGTTCTCAGGGAAAGGAGCCGGAAATCAAGTGAAGGATATTTAAATGAAATACATGAGCCGATTCACCTCCCTTACTGAAGCAGAACAGCAGGTCGTGCTTGCCGATATTGTCGTCGAAGAATACAAAAAAGGAACTCTCCTTCTTAGGCAAGGGGAAGTTCCTACGCAGTGCTTTTTTGTATTAAAAGGTTGCGTCAGGCAGTATTCTGTCGATGAAACGGGCAAAGAGACGACGTCCAATTTCTATACGGAAGAGCAGGCTATTGCGAATTTCAATCGCCATAAGCCAGACAAATCCTCCGAGTTCTCGTTAGTGTGCCTGGAGGATTGCGTATTGGTCGTGGGCGACCTTGATGCCGAGCAGGACATGTATACCCAATACGCGGAATTGGAAACGATCACGCGCGGGATGATCGAAGAACACTTCGGCGAGGTGCAGGATCAGTTCGCCGCTTTTATCGCTTCCACGCCGCCCGAAGAACGTTATAAAACCCTCTTGCGGAAACGGCCCGGCCTGGCCGATCGGGTACCCCAGCATCAATTGGCGAGTTATCTTGGCATTACCCCCGAATCGCTGAGCCGAATGAAGAAACGAATCCATAAAGCTTCCCATTAGGAGGCCGTCATCCTTTTGCGGCAGCCCGCCCTCCCCGAAACATCAACCATAAACCGAAGCCCAACTCGCCGAGCATCATGGGGAGACTAAATAGGAACTCCAAGGCAGCAATCATCCCCTCGAATTGCGGAAGAAACACATTGCATAGATGAATGACGATATAGCCGACGGAAGCGAGAAGCAATAAGACGCTGATCACTTTGGGGATGCTGCTTGAGGTGAAAGCCACGTAACCCACGATCAGGAGATGCCCGCCGAAAAGGATCAACCCCGCCGACCAGGCCAACTCGAAGGCATTCAAGAACAGCATCGTCCCGGCTTGAAGCTGCTCGTGATCCAAGGCGGATAAATAACCCGTTTGGTTTGTGAGAAGCAACACCACCATCAAAATCAGGATGGAACCTCCCAACATAGCCGCATAGGTCAGACGAAACCAGGCGCCAAGCAGGGCCAGGGGCCGATGAATGGGTTTCAGGAAAATATAGAAAGCCCAAGCGACCACGATGTCGCAAATCAGGATAATCAGCCAACCCAAGATTTCGGCTTTGAACAGCAGATTTGAAGTCTGAAGATTGTTCCATGTGGCCCCGGGGTCGTCCCCCGCCACAAGACTTTCATGGACAAATCC
Organism: Paenibacillus macerans; assembly: GCF_050565405.1. Classification (GTDB taxonomy): domain Bacteria; phylum Bacillota; class Bacilli; order Paenibacillales; family Paenibacillaceae; genus Fontibacillus; species Fontibacillus macerans_B. The sequence continues at coordinate 133,922 of NZ_JBNYYG010000006.1, forward strand.
ATTGGAGAAAAAGGCCGCCCCCCTCTGTTTAACAAAACAAACAGGGGGCAGGCTTTTCTTCACATTGCTTTACGCCAACCGCATTCTAAAGTCTTCGTATCCGAATTCGTGAATGACCTCGCAATCGTCGTCCTTATGCTGGATGACCAGGGCGGGCAGCGGCATACCGTTGAACGTCGTGTTCTTCACCATCGAGTAAATGGCCATGTCGCCGAACACCAGGCGATCGCCGGGCTTCAAAGGCTGGTCGAACGAGTAGTCGCCGATATTATCCCCGGACAGGCAGGTTGGTCCTCCAAGCCGGTACGTATAAGGCTTCTCGCCGGGTTCGCCCGAGCCAAACAGCGGCGGACGGTAAGGCATCTCAAGCACGTCCGGCATATGGCAGGAAGCCGAGGTGTCGAGAATGGCGATATCCATGCCGTTTTGCAGGGTATCGAGCACGGTCGTGATCAGGTAACCAGCGTTCAGCGCCACGGCTTCCCCCGGCTCGAGGTACACCTCCAAGCCGTATTTGTCCTGCATGCGCTTGATGCAGCTCTCCAGCAGCGGAATATCGTAATCTTCGCGCGTGATGTGATGCCCGCCGCCGAAGTTGATCCATTCCAGTTGCGGCAGCCACGGACCGAATTTCTCCTCTACCGCGTCCAGCGTCGTCGCCAAATCGTCGGAGTTCTGCTGGCAAAGCGTGTGGAAATGCAGTCCGGATACGCCCTCCAGCAGTTCGGGGCGGAAATGCTCGATCGTGACGCCGAATCTCGAGCCTACCGCGCATGGGTTATAGATGTCGTGCCCCACTTGGGTAGAGCATTCCGGATTGATGCGCAGGCCGATTTTCTTACCGGCAGCCAGCACTTTATCGCGGAATTTCTCCAATTGGGAGAACGAATTGAAAATGACATGATCGCACAGATCGATAATTTCATCCATCTGGTCTTCCCGGTAGGCCGGGGCAAAGACGTGGTTCTCCTTGCCCATTTCCTCGCGGCCGAGCCTGGCTTCGTATAATCCGCTGGACGCCGTTCCGCTCAAATACTCGCCGATCAACGGATAGGTCGTGTACATCGAGAACGCTTTTTGCGCCAAGATGATTTTCGCACCCGTCCGCTCCATGATGCCGGCCAGAATTTTCAGGTTCTTCTCCAGGAGCGCTTCGTCGACGACATAACAAGGGGTCGGCAGTTCCTCAAAGCGCATCTTAGCGAACAAGCCCCGTTTCCAGGTTTTTGGCGTCTTCCGGGTAAGCGTCGACCAGCTCCGGATCGAAGCTTTCTTTCCACGGCAGGCCCCATTGGTTCAACGCATCCATGAAAGGATCCGGATCGAACTCTTCGATATTGTACACCCCAGGCTTGTTCCATTTGCCGGTCATCAGCATCATGGCGCCGATCATGGCAGGAACGCCGGTCGTATAAGCAACGGCCTGAGAGCCCACTTCTTTGTAGCACGCTTCATGGTCGCAAACGTTGTAGACATAATACAACTTGTCTTTGCCGTCTTTCTTGCCTTTGAAAATGCAGCCGATGTTCGTTTTCCCTTTGGTACGCGGTCCGAGCGAAGAAGGATCCGGCAACACGGCTTTCAGGAATTGCAGCGGCACGATTTGCTTGCCTTCGTATTCGATCGGCTCGATCGAAGTCATGCCTACGTTTTCGAGGCATTTCAGGTGCGTCAGATAGCTTTGGCCGAACGTCATGAAGAAACGGATCCGCTTGATGCCGGGAATGTTCAGGGCCAGGGACTCGATTTCCTCATGGTGCAGCAGGTACATATCCTTTTCGCCGATTTCCGGGAAGTTGTAGACGCGTTTGATTTCCATCGGTTCGGTCTCGATCCATTCGCCGTTCTCCCAATAGCTGCCATTCGCGGAAACCTCGCGAATGTTGATCTCCGGGTTGAAGTTCGTGGCGAACGGATAGCCGTGGTCGCCCGCGTTGCAGTCCAGGATGTCGATGTATTCGATCTCGTCGAAATGGTGTTTCAGGGCATACGCGGAGAATACGCCGGTTACGCCCGGGTCGAAGCCGCTGCCGAGCAGCGCGGTGATCCCGGCTTGCTCGAAACGCTCGCGGTATTCCCATTGCCATTTGTATTCGAATTTCGCCGTATCTTCCGGCTCATAGTTGGCGGTATCCAGGTAGTTGGTTTTCGTGGCCAGGCAAGCGTCCATAATCGTCAAATCCTGATACGGCAATGCCAGGTTCATCACCACGTCCGGCTTCACTTCGTTGATCAAAGCGATCAGCTCGTCGACATTGTTGGCATCGACTTTGGCAGTCGTAATTTTCGTTTTGCCTCCGTCCAGTTTGGCCTTCAAGTCGTCGCATTTCGATTTGGTCCGGCTCGCAATGCAAATTTCTTCAAATACATCACTGTTCTGCACACATTTGTGGATCGCTACGGAGGCAACGCCGCCGCATCCGATAATAAGCGCTTTTCCCATTTTTCCATCTCCTACCTTCGTCAATTTTCGTGAAATCGGTTATTAACACGCAAAAAAAGCAAGTGAACAGACGCATGCATAGCTGCGCATCACTTGCTTTCGATATAGTCAGATATTAAGATGGCTCCGCATGGACAGACGAACTTCGTCCGATTCTCGGCACCGCCGTAACGCAAGCGCCAAGAAAGGAAGGCCTTAATATTCAAATATATCATGTTAGGATCAGAGTCTATATAGCAAATAATCGCCTTTTACCACTCTTATTGACCGTTTCACAAGTTGATGTGCATATGCACTGGTTGTAAAGTAACCAACTTATAAAATTTGAGCTTTTAACTCAATCAATAAGGCAACTTAAGTTGCCAATCGGCATTTGACCCGGCTGTCCGTATGGCCTTAACTCTCCCCAGGAAAGTGGTCAAAAATTATCTGCTTGGAAAGACCCTGTAGATATATTGAATATTATCTTTCCAAAAATCATGCTCTTTTATATTAGCAGGAACTGTTGCGGACGGCAATAGCAAATTTAAAATTAATTTTTTTAAGGATTGGCGATGCGAAAAAGGCCGTTGCTCGTTTTTTTTCCGTCTTGACGCAGATCAAAGAATCCCGTCCGTTCGGGGGATATGATCGAAGCATAGAAACGAAAGGGGAAATGCCGAATGACAACCGCAAAATGGAAGCTGGAGGAGCTGACTTGCCCAAGCTGCATTCGCAAAATCGAAGGCGTGCTTTCCAAGCAGGAGGGCGTTCGCGAAGCGAAGGTATGGTTCCATTCCAGTCAGGTGAAGGTCGTATACGACGAGGGACGGGTGAAGGCGGAGCAACTGCAACGCGTGGTCGAGCAACTGGGCTATCCGGTGTTGGATGCGAAAATATCCTGAGGCGGAGGTGGATCACATGATCATGAAACGCCAAAAGGCGGCGGCTTTGCTCGCGGCGGGGATGTTGCTGGCCGCGGCTCTGCTGTTCCATCTCTTATCCTGGCCGGCCCTGAACAACAGCGCCTTGCTGCTGGCCACGCTGATCAGCGGATATCCGATTGTGAAGAAGACGCTGCAATCGCTGCGCCTGAAGGCCTTCAGCATCGAGTTGCTGGTATCGCTGGCCACGGCGGGAGCCTTGTTCCTCGGCGAATACGTCGAGGCGGCGGCGGTTACTTTTTTGTTCCGGCTGGGGGCCTACCTGGAGGCATTGACGCTGGATAAAACGCGCGCGGCCTTGAAATCGTTGATTGCAATGGCTCCGGCGGAGGCCATCGTTGTCCGGGACGGGGTTCAAGCGACCATTTTGGCGGAGGACATCGTGCGAGGCGATCGCGTGCGGATCCCGTCCGGCGGCAAAATCGCCGTCGACGGCAGGGTCGTATCCGGCCAAGCCCTCGTTAACGAGGCGGCCATTACCGGGGAGTCCATGCCCGTCGCCAAACGGGCGCAGGACCGCGTATTGAGCGGAACGACCGTGGACACCGGGTATCTTGAGGTGATCGCGGAGCAGGTCGGCGACGACACGACCTTCGCGAAAATCATCGAACTGGTGGAGGAGGCGCAGGAGTCCAAAGCGAAGGCGCAGCAGTTTTTGGAGAAATTCGCCTCCTTTTATACGCCGGCGATCCTGCTGCTCTCCGCCTTGGTATACCTGTTCTCGAAAAATACCGAGCTGGCCTTGACCTTCCTGGTGATCGCTTGTCCGGGCGCGCTGGTTATATCCGCTCCGGTATCGATGGTCGCCGGCATCGGCAACGGCGCAAGAAGGGGCGTGCTGATCAAGGGCGGCGAATATATGGAGCGATTGGCGCGGGTGGATGCGATCGTGTTCGACAAGACCGGCACGTTAACGAAAGGGCAACCCGGCGTGGTTAACCTGCGGACGTACGGCATGGGGGAAGCGGAGCTGCTTACGCTGGCGGCCGAGACCGAGGCCGTATCCGAGCACGTGCTGGGCCGAGCCATTATCCGAGCCGCGAAGGAGCGGGATCTGAAGCTGCTTCATTCTCCTAGCGAGGTGGAGGTGGCGAAGGGACACGGGATCAAGGCGACCGTCCGGGAGAAAGCCGTCATGATCGGCAACCGGAACTGGATGGCCGGCAACGGGGTGGCGATTCCGGACGAAGCGGGCGCTTATGCGGTGGAGCAGGAGACGAAGGGGTACACCGCCGTGTTCGTTAGCGTAGGCGCAACCCTGTCCGGCGTCGTCGCCATCGCCGATCCCATCCGTCAGGAAGCGCGGGACACGATCCGGCGGCTGAAACGGCAGGGCGTCAAGCGGATTCTCATGCTCACCGGCGATAATCGGCTTGCGGCCGAACACGCCGCGGCGCAAATCGGCATCGACGACATCGTTGCCGAACTGCTTCCCGCCGATAAGGCCCGGCATATCGAGCGCCTGAAGGAGCAGGGGTACCGCGTGGCCATGATCGGCGACGGCATCAATGACGCACCGGCCATTGCCACGGCGGATTTAGGCCTGGCCATGGGCGGGACCGGCACGGACGTCGCCATCGAAACGGCGGACATCGTCATCATGGCCGACCGGCTGGACAAGCTCGTCCATGCCCGGCAACTGGCGAAGGCGACGGTCCGCAATATGAAGCAAAACATGCTGCTCGCCGTCGCCGTCGTGTTTGTTTTGCTGGCGGGGGTTCTGACGGAGCGGGTTTTTCTGGCCTCGGGCATGTTCATCCATGAATTCAGCGTGCTCCTCGTCATTCTCAATGCGGTTCGCTTGGTGCGGTACGGGAAAACAACCGGTAGCTCATGATGACTAGAGCGTGCTTGGCCTCGGTTTAATCAGCAAACCCCTCGCGGCAAGGCTTTTCAGGAGCCGAACCGGAGGGGTTTGGTATAGGAACGGCAGCGCGAATAGAACGCCGCCGGGGTACGGGGTATGTATATCGGCCAATCGTCAATTACAGCCGTCTCAGTTGCTCCAGGATCTCCTGAGGATCCGGCCGTTTCATGAAATCCGGCTCGATGTAGGCGGAACGGATGATGCCCGACTCGTCGATCATGAACGTGGACGAAATCGGCAGGATCCAACGGTTCGTAGCATTATATTCGGCCAGATCCAGATTGAACTTGTTCAAATAAATATCCTGTATATAGCCCGGCACATCATACAGAATGTTATAAGCTGCGGCGGTTAATCCGTTCGTATCGCTAAGCACTTCGAACTCAAGCTCTTCCTTCTCCCGTTGCGTTAACGTGTTGTCCGGGCTTTGCGGGCTGACGGCAATCAGGCGTCCGCCGATCGCTTCGATGTCCGGAAGCACTTTCTGGTACGACCGCAGCTGCATGTTGCAGAACGGGCACCAGCCGCCGCGGTAGAAGGTCAGTACGACCGGCCCCTTGGATAGTTCGTCGTACAGGTTGACGGACTCGCCGAGCGAATTCTTCAAGGTGAAGTCCTTCGCTTTTTGCCCCTCCTGCAAGCCGTACACCTTACCCGATTCCTGCTGCTCCCGAATCAACCGGAACATTTCATCATGGACGTCCGCCGGCGTATTTGCGATGAATTCCTGTTTCATTTGATCCAAAGTTTGCGTAAACGACATCATAAACACCTCTTTTTAGTAGGAGGCGGCGGTCCATCCCTGAAGCGGCGAACCTCCGCTCTTGTTTTTTTGGAGTGATTACTCCAATAATTCCTTGGTGTTAATATTATCCTTTTGATTTTGGATTGTCAACTCCATTTTTCGGGGGCTCGTGCACGTCAACTCTTTCCGAGGATGCAAAAACCCCCGCAAATCCGGCTTTGTCCGCCGGGCGCGGGGGTAATGAACGACACGAATCGCGGAGATCCTCCTTTGCTATCGTAATTTGCGGGTTCCGGGATTTTAGCCCGGCACGAGCTTGTGCGTAAGTCGTCCGCGCCGCCGCCGTTAAACGGCGAAGGAGCCGATATGCGCCAGCACCGCGTCCAACCCGGCCTCCAGCGCGCAGGTATCCTTGCGGACCTGCGTCAAGAGCAGGCCGCCTTGCAGGGCGGTCAACAGCGCCAACGCCAGGCGGCCCGGGTCGGCGTCAGCACGCAGTTCGCCGCGCTCCTGCATCGACCGCAGCCCTTTGCCGATGGCCAACTCCCACTGCGTGAACCCTTCGGCCAGCGCCAGGCGGGCGGCCGGCTCCATATCCGCCAGTTCGCTGGCCAGCGAACCCATCGGGCAGCCGCCCTGGCATTTCCGTTCGACTTGCAGCTGGACGATGGCATCGCGCCAAGCCTGGAGCGCCTCCACGCTGTCCAGATGGCTGAGGAGAGGCTCTTGGGCGCCCAGCACCTGTCCGGTTTGGAACAGGATGACCGACAGGACCAGATCCCGCTTCTCCTTGAAGTAATGATAGAGCTGGGAGGAGCTCACCTTGGCTTCCTTCTGCACATCCTCCACGCTCGTCCCGGCGACGCCGCGCTCGAACATCAATTGGGCCGCGGCGGCGACGATGCGTCCGCGCGTCTCTTTGCCTTTCTTCGTCAGTTTTTGCTCCGGTAAGTTTAAGTTCAATAAGTTTTCCATACGCCTAGTATAGCAAAAGTGGAGTCATCCATCCAGAAATGAAAGCCGCTTTTCTTGTGCACACTAGATTCGTTATGGATAGAGCTGGAAAGGAGAGCTGAATATGAATCTAAGACGGAGACGTTGTATCATCGGACTTTTGCTTTTGCTTCCGCTGCTTGCGCTTCCGGCGTTTTCGCCCTCGACCTACGCGGGTAGCTTAAGGGCCGCGCAGCCGCAAGGCATTCCCGCCTCGCTATTGGCTGCGCTGCGCCAAGGCGGGTACGTGCTCTACGTCCGGCACGGCGAAGCCAACGTCGGCGAGGACCGGCCTGGGCTGCGGCCGGAGGACTGCTCCGCGCAGCGAAATTTATCCGCCGTCGGCCGCGGCCAGGCGAGGCGCTTCGGCTCCGCGCAGCGGGAGCTGGGCATCCCGGTAGCGACGCCGGTGCTGGCCAGCCCGCTCTGCCGGACGCGGGAAACCGCCGCGCTCGCTTTCGGCCCCGCGCGGGTGCGGGCCGAGCCGGCGCTGCTGCGGCTGTACCGGCTAAGCGGCGGCGGGACGGCGGCGCCCGCGGAGCGGCAGGCGGCCCTGCGCGTGCTTGATTCGCTGCTGGAGCGGGTGCCGCCCGCCGGGACCAACCGGGTGATCGTCGCCCACAACTTCCCGCCGGGCGTCGGGTTGGATCCCCTCCCCGACCTGGGAACGGTGGTTGTTCGCCCGCGCGGCACCGGCCGGGGGTACGACGTCGTGGCCCGCATCCCTTTGGAAGCCTGGGATCATCGGCATGGCCGGTAAAAAAAGCTTCAGACCGCCTAACCGGGGTCTGAAGCTTTTTTAGCACTAAGCATAAAGGAGATAGAGGCAAAAAAGGGCCTTATTTTGATTTTTTAAGCTCATGCCCGGCAGATAAGGCATAATATTCCCTTATCTGCCACTTGCGTTGCATTAAATCTACAAGGTACCGGCCAGGCGTTAAAATTGTATTCGATTTTTCGAATACAATTCGTCACTAACGACAAAAATTGCGAATTGTATTCGATTTTTCATACAGATTCTCGGCTTCCGTCTTCCTGAGGCCCAATTAAGTATGAAATTTCATATACATTCTGCCGAAATCGTCGAAAACAGCGAATTCTATTCGATTTTTCATATATATTTCACGCCTGATCCTTTCGGCATCCTGGGTTGGGGAAGCAGAGCCCCGGATGTTAATGCAACGCTAATGCTAAAACGGTGAAATAAACGGGAGGATTTCCAGTTAAATCACTAAAAACACCGCAATCCCCCCAAACTAACTGGAGAAATCCCAGCTAATGAATGCATCGAGGGGAGTGCAAGACCCGGGTGCTCCAATATGTAACCCTATTCCGCCGAAGCGGTCCTTTCGAGCTTACTGCGCTTTGGCTTCGGTCATTTTCCCCATGATTTCCGCGCGTTTGGCTTCCCGCTCCTGTTTCGACAGCTTCGGACAGCCGTAGCAATAGCCGTACCCGGTATCCGTCCGGTAAGCGAGGCAGCAGGTCGGCTTCATCGGCGTTTTCTCGCCGGGCCGGTAAGGGTCGTCGAGCATAACCTCCTTGATGTTAAACGGGCTGCGCTTCAATCCGAACCAATCGGCCGGCAGCTCCTTAGCCAGGTACTCATAATCTTCCAGCAGCCGGGTACGCTGCTCCTCATCCTCCAGCCGTCCGGCAATGGCGCGGACGTAATACTGGACGCCCAGCGGCAGCTGGCCCCACAGCTGCGTGACCGGAAGCCCGGCGACCGCGGCGATGTTCTCCATCACCGGACGCAGCACGTCGCGGTAAAATCCGCCCAGCTCGCTTTCCCTCCACATCGACCGTTCCCCTGCCGGCCATGGGATTTCCGTCCCATCGTTCAGCACAAAAAAGACCCACGGGTAGTTATTGACCATGACGATCTGAATCATGAGGTTTTCAAGCGAAAAACGGAGCTTTCCGGGCGTCAGCGACAGCATGTACTGCAGCGCCGTGCAAACCACTCGCCAGCTGGTGGCGAAGTAAGTGGCCGACACCTGGATATCAAGCCCTTTGATCCGCTCCTGATATATTTCCAGAAAAGACGCAAGCTGTTCACGATCCAGCAGCGAACCTGCCGGCAGCGCGAACAGCGCATCCGTCCGTTTCTTCGTAACGATTCCCAATTGCTGCTCCAGCAGCTGATAATCGATGTCCATGGCATTTTCCCCCTGCCGGTTCCCCGAAGGTCAACGACTACAGAATCGAAACGATTTTCTGCTCTCCCGGCCCGTCGGTTTTGCCCTTCCGGACCTTCCCTTCCGCAGCGGCCCGATACAGCTCGTAAGGAAGGCACAGCGGCACGCCGCTGCGCGGATCGGTCACGATGTCGGCCTCAATGCCAAACACGTCGCGAAGCACGGGAGAAGTCACGACCTCCTCGGGAGTACCCGAGGCGACTGCCTGACCCTGCTTGATCGCGATCATGTAATGGGCATAACGCGCCGCATGGTTCAAATCATGGACCACCATGACGATCGTCCGGTTCGAGGTGGCGTTCAGTTCCTCCAACAGCTGCAGCACTTCCAACTGATGCGCCATGTCAAGAAAGGTCGTCGGTTCGTCCAGGAACAGGATATCCGTTTCCTGCGCCAGCGCCATGGCAATCCAGGCCCGTTGGCGTTGGCCGCCGGACAGCTGCTCCAGCGCCCGATCGCTGAACTCGCCCATGCCCGTCGCTTCGATCGCCCACTCTACGACGCTGCGGTCCTCGCCTTTGAGGCCGCCAAATCCTTTTTGATGCGGGAACCGTCCGTAGGATACCAGCTCATACACCGTCAGCCCTTCCGGCGCGGTCGGATTTTGCGGAAGAATGGCCAGCTGTTTGGCCACTTCCCGGGTCGATTGCTTATGGATCGATTTGCCGTTCAGCAGCACGCTGCCGGACTTCGGTTGAAGAATGCGGGCCATCGTTTTCAGCACCGTCGATTTCCCGGAGCCGTTTGCCCCCACCAAAGCCGTAATTTTCCCCTCAGGGATGGAAATATTCAAGTCTTCGACAATCAGACGATCCTCGTAGGCAATGTCCAAATGGGAAGTTTTCAAGGAGACCATGGCACTCTTCCTTTCCGTGTGCATCTGTAAAACAAAAATTTATAAACTTAAGATATCCGTATTCGGCTTCATCATTACTTCATAGGAACTTCATCTTACTTTTTAAAGATACTGATAATCATTATCACTTGTCAACTGTTAATTTAATTTTTCAGCTTTTGACCGGACCCCTGGCATGAAGCTGCTTTTTCCGAACACGCCGCGGGGCGGCGGGCCACAAAAAAAGACGCCCGCAGGCGTCTTGCTGGTCTTCCGTATGTTGCACGCCGATTCGATCGGCTTACTGGCCCGAAACCGGTACGGCATCATAATATTCCTCGAGCGTAATGCCGCGTTCGCCGATTTCGGCGGAAATCTCCTTGCCGACGTAACGCAGATGCCAAGGTTCGTATTTATAGCCGGTAATGTCTTCTTTGCCTTCGGGATAACGAATAATAAAACCGTACTCCGTTGCGTGTTCCGCCAGCCAATCCGCTTCTTTCGTATCGCCGAAGCAGCTCTCCGCCGCGCATTTGCCGTCGCTGCCCGACACGTCGATCGCCAGCCCCGTCTCATGCTCGCTGTGTCCGGGAACCGCGCTGTAGGTTTTGGCCACTTCCTCACCATCCTTCTCCACGTACCGGTTAAACAGCGAAGTCTGCGTGCTGTGCGAACGGTAGGCGGAAACGCCGGCCAGATAAATCCCGTCCTTCTCGGCGCCGGCAAACAGCTCTTCAAGGGCTTTGGACGCTTCTTTGCGCATCATGCGTTTTTCGATTTTCTCCTTGAACGTAAAGCGGACGTCCGGATACACCAGATCCTTCGGCTCGTAATCTTCCGGCAAAGCAAACTGCTTGTTGATCAACACCGCAACGCTCTCGGGATCGGCTGCCGCTGCCTTATCCCCACCGGTGCCGTTATTCGAACCGGTGTTGTCCGGGGCTTGATCCGGCTGGCTTGCGCCTGCGTCATTCCCGCCTTTCGAGGCGTTACCTTCGTCGGCAGCGCCTGGTTCGTTCGCATTCCCCGCGTCGTTTCCGGCATTTGTCCCGGAACCGCCATGATTCCCCTGAGCTGCGTTCGACGCATCCTGGACCGGCGTTTGCGGCTCGTCCGCCGTTTTATCTCCGCAGCCTGCGAACAGCGCAGCCGCCATCATCAATACGGCCGCCGCGGTAAGCATGCCTTTCTTACTGTGCATTCCGGTTCCTCCCCATTGAGGTTGATCCCCGCTCCGGGCCAACCTGTTCCATGATGTTATTGCCATACCCTTATAACGCACGAACCCCGCGATAAGTTACTAGGAAAATAGCGGGAGCGGGCGAGGGCCCCGGCCTTTTGCGCGCCTTGGAACAAGACGCGCAAGGCCCAAGGCTCCCGCCCGCCCCGCCATGGCGCCGCGCCGCGCCGGGCTACCGCCCCCGGCGCCCGCGCCCGCCTCCGCCGCGCTCATCGCGTCCGCGGCGGCCCGGCCCTTGCGCGCGCGAGGCGCC
>NZ_JBNYYG010000007.1:0-142473 GCF_050565405.1 Paenibacillus macerans
AGCGGCAGGCACATCGGCCAAGTGGTGGACGTTCTGATCGAACGGCGGCGCGGCTAACGGGGCGGGCGAAGCCCTACCCGTTAACGCCGGCCATGCCGCCGGCTACGCCCCCGGCGCAGCCGCGGAGGGCCGCCGCTATGCCGGCGGCCACTGGATCGTGCCGCTGGTGGACGCGCGGCGCGGCCAAGCCTATACGGCGCTGTTCGGCGTGCCGGCGCCGGGCGGGCTGCCGGAGCGTCTCGTCCCCGACGCGATCCGGCTGATGGACGATTGGGCCGGCGAGCTCGCGCTGCAGCTCGAGCAGCTGCAGCCGCACGAACGGCCGGCCCGCGTCTGGTTCGTGGGCGATACCGCGAAGCACGAAGCTGCGCTGGGGAGCCTGGCCTCCACGTTCGGCGAGCGGATGCAGATGGTCCCTTATGAGCTGGAAGGCGTATGGATGGGCCTTGCGGGCACCGAACGGTCCAAGCTGCCGGAGGACGACGTCCACGCGCTCGAGCCGAATTATACGCAACTGGCCGAAGCCGAAGCCAAACGGCTCCGGAATGCGTAGGGAGAGGGAGGCGGCACAGCTGGAACCGGACAATATTACTTTCCGCAACATGAAGTTGGGAGACATCCCGGATATCATGGTGATCGAACACGAGTCGTTTACGTTGCCATGGAGCGAGGAAGCGTTCCGCAACGAGTTGACCCATAACCATTTCGCCCGGTACCTCGTTATGGAGCAGCGCGGCGAGCCGATCGGTTATGCCGGCATGTGGACGATACTCGATGAAGCCCACGTGACGAACATCGCCGTCCGCACCGCATACCGCGGGCACCATTTAGGCGAGCGGCTGCTGCGCCGAATGATGGATTGGGCGGTCGAGCTCGGCATGATCCGGATGACGTTGGAGGTTCGCGTCTCGAATACGGTTGCCCGCTCGCTTTACGGCAAAATGGGTTTTACGCCGGCCGGCGTACGAAAAGGCTATTATTCCGATAATCATGAAGATGCATTAATCATGTGGTGCGAGCTGCCTGTATAGCAGACGGCATCAGAGGAAGGAAGCGAAAGTCAGTGGTGAAGCTGGAACAGGATTGCTATATTTTGGCGGTGGAGACGAGCTGCGACGAAACCTCCGCCGCCGTCATTAAGAACGGGACCGAGGTACTCTCCAATCTGATTGCCAGTCAAATCGAAACGCACCGCGCTTTCGGCGGCGTCGTGCCCGAGGTAGCCTCCCGCAAGCACGTCGAGAGTATTACGCTCATGCTGGAGGAAGCGGTGCGCCAGGCCGGCATTCCGCCGGAATCGCTGTCGGCGGTCGCCGTGACGGAGGGGCCCGGCCTGGTAGGCGCGCTGCTCGTCGGGATCATGGCCGCCAAAAGCCTCGCTTTTGCCCTCGACAAACCGCTGATCGGCGTTCACCATATCGCCGGCCATATTTATGCCAACCGTTTGGTTCAGGACATCCGCTATCCCTCTATGGCGCTGGTCGTTTCGGGCGGGCATACCGAGCTGGTGCTGATGGAACGGGAAGGCAGCTTTCGGTTATTGGGCCGAACGCGCGACGATGCCGTTGGCGAAGCTTACGATAAAGTCGCCCGGGCGCTGGGTTTCCCTTATCCGGGCGGACCGTTCGTGGACAAGCTGGCCGGGGAGGCGGAGGAAGCGGAGGAGTTGCCGCGGGCCTGGCTGGAGCCGGATTCTTACGATTTCAGCCTGAGCGGTTTGAAATCTGCGGTGCTGAACGCGGTAAATCAGCATAAGATGCGTGGTGAGGACGGCTATCAACCGGCGATCGCACGCGGGTTTCAGGAATCGGTGATCGAAGTGTTGGTCGAAAAAGCGGTGCGCGCCGTTCGCGCCACCGACTCGCGCCAGTTGCTGCTTTGCGGCGGCGTTGCCGCAAACCGCGGCCTGCGCGCGGCCTTAACGGAACGCTGCGCACGCGAAGGGATCGAACTGCTGATCCCGCCGCTGGCTTATTGCACCGATAACGCGGCCATGATCGGGGCCGCCGCTTATCTCAAGTGGACACGCGGGGAATTCTCCAATCTGGAGCTGAAAGCGGAGCCTTCGTTGTCGCTGGAGGACTGGTCCGTGAGGGTTGATCCGATCGTTTAAAACCGGTCGCTTATATCTTGATGCCTGAGCTTACGAAAATATAAAAGAGGCTTCCCAAAAGGGTTCGGCATAATGGGAACGCCCCGATTTACACACGAAGGACCTCAAATTCCTCAACAAAGTGGAAGATGAGGTCCTTCTTGATAAGCACGACCCTGGGCGGGGCTCATAATTTTACGCTTGCCACAGAGCTTAAGTAAGCCTAAATTCATCGCTTTGCGATTTTAACGCTTAACACAGTGCTTATTATCATTTTTGTTAACGAAATCATAAGTTTTCGTTGCTGCGGGAGATGATTGTTCAATATATGTCGTCGCCGTACGGGAAGTACGACCATCCTTGGCCGACAATGATGCGGAGGGGAAGCCGATCGTTTTCACCGGCTATGAGTTCGAATTGACGCGTGAAGCTTGGTTTGCCGATCGGTCATGAAAAATTACTCTTCAACACGAGCAGCAAGGCAAGGGCCTTCCGCAACGTATCGGCGGGAAGGCCCTTTTTTCGCGGTACGCCCAGCATAGGCGTCATCTCTAGGGTGAAAGTCCCGAAAGGGGGCTGGCGAGCGCCTACCGTTAGCCAAGGGCAAGGGTGTCCATTACGAGATGGCATCCGAAGGTTTTACATGTAATGGTAACCCTCTCCCCGTGGTACAGACGCCATGTATCTTTAACTCGACTTATTCCCTGTTTTTGGTATGATTAGAAAAAGGAATCTTTGTTGTTTTATAGGTAGTTTTCCGAAACAGTTCCTATTGTGTTTAATTACCGGCCGGAGGTACTAGATGACCCCTTTTAAAAAGTTTTTTAGAGTAACGAAATGGCTTGTGATCCCTATCTTATTATCTATTGTTGTTCTTAGTCCCTTTGCCGGAAATTTTCTCGTCATTCATGATAATCCTCAAAAATCAGATGTAATCATCGTTCTCAGCGGTGGGAGTAATAACTTAAACATCGGGATTGAATTATATGAACAGAAGTATGCTCCCCAAATCATGGTATCCAACGCCCTTGATTATGATACGATCGGCACAATGAAAAAAAGAAAAATACCGTCCACGTCCGTTATTTTCGAAACAAAGGCAGACAGCACTTATACGAATGCCATATATACCAAAGATTTAATGATCAAGCATCGGTTAAACTCCGCAATCATTGTAACCCCTGAATACCATATGCGTAGAGTCAAATATCATTTTGACAAGGTGTACAAAGGGACAGGGATTACGTTTACGTACACTTCCGTAGAAACTCCAACCTTTCATCCTCATCAATGGTGGCTAGACAACAGTAGTAGAAGGATTGTTATTAACGAATACAGCAAATTCGTTGGAAATATCCTTGGGTTTGAAGGAAATGAATACAAAAAAATACTTTTTTTTGATTAATCTTAACCGATAAGAATCATCATAATCCGTTGAATGGAGGGTGAACATGAATAAGGACTTAGCTTCTATTGAGCTGCATAATAAGAAGAAGCGGAGAAGAAGGTGGTTTTGGATTCCGATTGTGATATTGCTTGTCTTGCTTGGCAGTGGAATCTACATCGGGTCTAAAATGATGTCTTATAAGCATGTCCCGCTTGATGCTACAGATGAAGAATTAGGGATTCATTCGTTTTCACCTCCAAAGGGAACAACAGATACAAAGTCATCTCCTTCTCCTTCTACCATCCCTAACGAAGGAAAAATAATGAACATTGCGCTATTCGGCACAGACAACCGTGACGAGAATGAGAGGGGGCGCTCGGACACCATGATTATTCTTACTCTTGACTTTCAACTACAGAAAGTAAAGATAATTTCGTTAATGAGGGATCTTTGGGTTCCCATTGATTCTCACGGCTTTGCCAAACTGAATGCCGCATATGCATATGGCGGTCCCAAACTGGCCATCAAGACGATCAATCAAGTTTTTGGCACTGATATTCGAGATTATATTTCCGTGGATTTCTTTGTGATGGAAAAAGTGATTAATTCGATCGGTGGAATTCAGATCGACATAAAGCCGGAGGAAGTAATCGTAATGAATCAATATATTAGCGAAATCTCGTCCCTTCAAAAGAAGGAGCCAGATCATTTAACGAACGGTGGAACCCAAACCTTAAACGGAATTCAGGCAGTCGCCTATTCACGGGTACGATATGTCGGAAATGGCGATTTTGAGCGGACGGAACGTCAACGCCGGGTACTGAAGGCGATTGAAGAGAAGATGAATTCCATGGGTGTCGCTAAGATTCCCTCGCTTCTTATGCAAATTATGCCGGATGTCGAGACAAGTCTGAGTCGATCCGAGCTTTTAACGCTCGGTTATCAATATTTTCAGGATGGACCTATGACAACCGAAGAGGAGCGCTTCCCGATCGACGGATCTTGGAAAGCGGGGAGAACCTCTGGCGCCTGGATTATGGAGGTTGATTTGGAGGAAATAAAAGAACAAGCTCAGCATTACATCTATGAAGATGTAAAACCAAGCTTGTCGCGGTAATTCAATTCATGGATCTTTCGGCCCGAATGAAGGCGATAAATCGCTTTGCTTCTTCAGGCGTTAATTCTTTGCCATCAATGGTAAGGGTAAATTTCTCCAAAATATGATCGTCCGAAAGCTCCAGGCTATCCGCGAATTCCTGGAGTTCACCCTGGGATTCATGTGGGATATCCTCGTCACGTCCAAGCAAATAATCGACTGATACCTGAAAGAAATCGGCGATTTTACGAAGCGTGGTGTAATTAGGTTTTCTTCTGTTCTTCTCGTAATGCGACAAGACGGCACGGGAGATCTGCAGTTGAAGGGCCAATTCTTCTTGCGTTAGCTTTCTCTGTTCTCTCAAAGCTGAGATTCGTTCACCGTAATTGTTCATAAATATTCCCTCAAATCTTTGTTGTTAAAATATTCTTACCCGATACAGATTTTCTAAAAACCAGACAAATACAAAAAAACATGCTTGACATGATACAATTCGTATCATAAATTTAATTTACATAGAAAAAAGCTACTAATCGTATCGGGTGTTGCTTTTTGGGACTTAGAAATGAGGTTTGATGAAGCTAATAGAACAACAATCATCGTGAGCTTGTTGGGCAATATTACCCCTAATGTAAATGCACATTTATAATAATCTATTCTATATCAAATCACACAGGAAAGCCAATGGATATATCCAATAATTTCTAAAAAAAATCTCGAAAATTATCTAATCGAGGCTGGGTGAAAATGTGAGCGCAATTACCGGAATTCTTAATTATGATACATCCCATACTCATCGAAGTGATGCTGAAGCACTGATGCAGGCCTTGCAGAAATACCCTACCGATCAGGTGCGAACTTGGTTTGATGAGAATCTCTTTTTCGGTTGTCTTGCCCAATGGGTTACTCCTGAATCCACGCATGAAATATTGCCTTATTACGACTCCGAACGAAAGCTTTCGATCACGGCAGATGCCATCATTGACAACCGCATCGAGTTATTTAACTTGCTGCAGGTTGAGCATGAGCGGCGAAAAAGCATGACTGACAGCGAACTGATTCTACTCGCTTACCATAAGTGGGGAGAGGAGACGCCAAAGTATCTGGTCGGAGATTTTGCCTTTATGATAGGGGACCAAAGGCATGAGAAGCTTTTTGGTGCGAGAGATTTTTCCGGAACCCGAACGCTCTACTTTTACAGAGACCCTTATCGATTCGCCTTCTGTACCGTAATAAAGCCTCTACTTACACTTCCCTACATAGACAAGGGGCTGAACGAGCAGTGGATCGCCGAATTTCTGGCTATTCCGATTACCACCGATGCGGTGGATACAACATCTACGGTTTATAAGCGGATCGAACAGGTTCCTCCCTCCCATACCATAACGGTAATGAACGGGAAGGTAGCATTCAGAAGGTACTGCACCATTGAGACGGGGGAGAAGTTACGGTTATCGTCGGACGGGGAGTATGAAGAAGCATTTCGCGAAGTATTTCAAGATGCCATCCATTCTCGAATCCGGACTGATCGTGCGGTTGGTGCCCAATTAAGCGGAGGACTAGATTCCGGCTCGGTCGTCAGTTTTGCCGCCAAGGCGCTGCAGGCCCAGAATAAGCAGCTTCATACCTTCAGTTATGTGCCCGTCGAAGATTTCGATGATTGGACACCGAAAAGCCGAGTTGCCAATGAAAGACCTTATATCCGTTCCACCGTGCAATACGTTGGAAACATTGCCGATCATTATTTGGATCTTCAGGGGAAAAGCCCACTGTCTGAGGTGGATGATTGGCTTGATACATACGAGATGCCTTTTAAATTTTTTGAAAACGCCTATTGGATCAAGGGGATTTATGAGTCCGCCCGGCAGCACGGAGTAGGCATGCTGTTAAATGGACAGAGAGGCAACTGGACGATATCGTGGGGGCCGTGTCTGGATTATATGGCCGTTTTGCTGAAAAAAATGAGTTGGCTCCGATTTTATCACGAACTGAAGCTTCATAGCAGTGTCGTAGGCGTAAGACGATCAAAGCTTCTCCCGGTTATCGCACGGAAAGCCTTCCCCTTCGTTCAACATCTATCCGTGAATCATGAAGATCCGTTCCCGCAGTTGATCAATCCGGAGTTTGCTAGAAAAATGAACGTGTTTGAAAAATTGCAGCAGCACAACATCGATGCCTCGGGGACTTATCGATCTAATGCCTATGAGATCCGAAAGAGACAGTTCGAGAAGTTGTATTTCTGGAACATTAACGGAACATTCGGAACGAAAATGTCTCTGCGCTACTCCTTGTGGGAACGAGATCCCACCAATGATTTACGGGTCATCAAGTTTTGTTTATCCGTCCCGGAAGATCAATTCGTTCAGAACGGCGTAGGCAGGTCACTGATAAGGAGATCCATGAAGAATCATCTACCCGACGAGGTGAGGATGAACGTGAAGACTCGCGGCGTTCAGGGAGCTGACGGAATCCACCGGATGAAACCGAGCTGGGACCTATTCATGGAGGAACTTCGGCGGGTTAGCACGGATGAGGAAATAGCTCCTTTCATCAACATCAAGTTGGTTAAGGAAGCGGTGACCAAGTTTCAGTCAGGCCCCGAATCCAGTCATATCTTCGACGACGATTTTAAAATCGCCATGCGAAGCTTGATTTTTCACAGATTTATGAAGAAGTTTACGTAACCAACTTATAACTCTGGAGAGGGGGTGAGAACATGAAACAAGTATGGGAAACGCCAGAATTGGAAGTGCTCGATGTGAAAATGACTTTGGCTGGTCCAGGGAGAGCGATCCCTGACGCGGTGCAGCCAGATGAAGATGATGTGGTCAATTACAGCTAATTTCTGCAATTTTTATTATCATCAAGGCACAATAGCCCTTATACATTTTGATGGTGTATAAGGGCATTTTATTGCTGAGTTGGAGTGAAGCGAATGATCCTGACGGAACAAATGGCCGTTTATAAAGCTTTCGGATTAACCATATCTAGCGATGTTTTGTTTCCTGAATTGCAAGGGCAGCAATGCCAAGATGTCGATCAAGCCGATATTTCGATCCAAATCGCTGATTTGTCTGGGTTATGGACCAAGATCGAGGGAGAGGAGAAGACACTTGTCGTAAGGGACAGTATCGTTATGTTCAAACTGCCCGATATAGGTATCTTTTGTATTCAAGAGGGTGACATGATCCAGTTTACCCCTGTTCACGGATCGGATCCGAATCAAGTGCGCTTATATCTGCTTGGTACATGTATCGGAGTTATCTTGCTGCAGAGAAGAATCCTCCCGCTTCACGGGAGCGCAATTGCCATTAACGGAAAGGCATATGCTGTAGTCGGAGAATCCGGAGCCGGCAAATCTACGCTTGCTACCGTTCTGTTGAATCGGGGTTATCAGCTTTTGAGTGATGATGTTATTCCGGTTATGTTTACGGAGGAAGAGATGCCTCTGGCAATGCCATCCTACCCTCGGCAAAAGCTCTGGCAGGAAAGCATCAGTCAGTTAGGAATGACTAGCGGAGATTATCAGCCTTTGTTCGAGAGAGAGACGAAGTTTTCTATACCGGTTGCTTCGCGTTTTCATCCCGATCCGTTACCGCTTGCCGGTATTTTTGAACTCGTCAAGAACCAGGAGGATCAGCTTGGTTTGGGGCGGATCCAAGGCATTGAGCGACTATCGGTCTTGTATCGCCATACCTACCGAAAGACGGCTATCGCTCCTTTAGGGTTAAAGGAGTGGCATTTTAGGACATCCGTCCATCTAACCAATCGGATTGATCTTTTCCGGATGATCAGACCGATTACCGGCTTTACGGCACATGAGTTGGCGGATTCCATCATTTCCGAAATCCATACAAATAGTATCATAAATTAATATCAATTAGCGGTGATACAAAATGTATCAGAGTGAAGGAGTGAATCCATAAATAATGAATGATCTGATGGCAAAAGGTAATACGATTTTTCAACGAAGCGGTTACCTGGTCAGCGACATGGATGGGGACAAAGTCATGATGGGCATCAATACGGGGAAGTATTATAACCTCGGTAAAGTAGGCGGGAGAATCTGGGAACTGGTGTCTACGCCGGTGACGGTTACTCAGCTTGTGGATGCCCTTGCCTCCGAGTATGACATTGATCGGGAACTTTGCGAGGAGCAGGTTATCTCTTTCCTGACGCGATTATCTCAAGAAAATCTAATTCACATTGAAGAAGCAAGAGTATAAATCGATGTGGAAGCAGGTATGGAAATGGATTTGTTCCCCCCAGGTTAAGCGGAAGCTCTTTTTAGAGGCCTTCTTTTTCTTAGCATGGGCGCGTATCTTGAAGAGTTTACCCTTCTCCAGAGTAGCTCCGACCTTAGGCACCCCAATGGTGGAAACGCCTCTAGCTAATGATCCAAGGAATGCGCCGATCTTAAGAGAAATCTCCTCTGCCGTTTGCAAGATGAGCCGTCATACGATCTGGGAAAGCGCGTGTATGGTCAAAGCGGTGGCCGCAATGAAAATGCTGGAACGGCGAGGTATAGAATCAACGCTATACTTAGGAACGGCTAAGGACCATTCGGGCAAAATGGTTGCCCACGCCTGGTTGCGCAGCGGCCCTATTTATCTCACAGGATTCGAGGAAATGAAGAAGTTCACGGTTGTTGCAAAATTCGGAAAGCAATTGAAATCCAATCAGAGTAGAGAAACCGTAAAGAATCAGGAAATTGTGGGTTAGTCTCGTATAAGAGGAGAATCAATGAAAAATATACTACTATTCGTACGAAAAATGTATGATTTTGCAGGAATGAAATTGATCATCAATTTACTCAGCATGATCATGATCAGCCTGCTTGACGGGATCGGTATCTTCCTGCTTGTACCCATGCTCGGTTTAATCGGGATCTTTCAACTGTCTACGGAAGAATATTCGTTTTTCGTCATTTTCGATACCGTACTGAAGGAGATCCCAGAGACGTATCAACTTATCGTTATTTTAGGGAGCTTTAGCGTTATCATTGCGGCGCAGGCCTTGTTTCAGAAATATCAGTCCGTATTGGATGCCAAGATTCAACAGGGCTTTATGCGAAGCATCAGATTAGATATTTATCAAGCTCTGCTAAAGGCGAACTGGGTTTTCCACCTAAAACGAAGGAAGTCTGATTTTCAGCATATCCTAACCTCTGAACTAGGTAGAGTTAATCAGGGGACGACTCTTTTTTTACGGCTGCTCACATCCATGACTTTCATGGTGATTCAGATCGGCATCGCGCTCTGGTTATCCGCCAAGATTACCCTGTTGGTTATTCTGTGCGGGATCTTGCTGGCGTTGATATCGCGAACGTTTATTCAATATTCTCGAGAATACGGAAACCGAACCACCGAGCTGGCAAAACGTTATTACGCCGGTATCAATGATCAGTTTAACGGAATTAAAGATATAAAGAGCAATATGCTTGAACGGTCGCAAATTTCCTGGTTTCATAAATTGAATCGTGACATCGAATCCAATGTCATTAAGCAAATGAGAATGCAATCGAATTCCCAGTTATTATATAAAGTTTCTTCGGCGATTCTAATCGGCGTTTTCATTTATATATCCTTGAAAGGTTTCCAAGCGCAGACCGGCCAGCTGATGATCATCATCATTCTTTTTTCGCGGCTATGGCCCAAATTTACGGGCATTCAGTCCAATTTGGAGCAAATGGCATCGGTGATTCCTGCTTTTAAAAACTTGGTTGATTTGCAGCAGGAATGTGAAAGGGCTGTTGAAACGATCGCTTTGGAACACTCCCGCAACCAGAGTCCGTTGCGGATTACGGAAGGCATCGAGTGTCGCAACCTATTTTTCAGATATGATCAAAATGGTCAAATGTATGCTCTGAATAATGTGAGCTTGTTTGTTCCTGCCAATCAAATGACCGCGATCGTCGGTAAATCCGGAGCTGGCAAAAGCACCTTAATCGATACATTGATGGGACTGATATGGCCTGAAAGCGGGCAAGTACTCGTTGACGGAACCCCGCTTACGGATGAAAGGGTGCTTTCTCTAAGAAAATCGATTGGTTATGTTTCGCAGGACCCGTTCCTGTTCCATACAACCATTAGGGAGAACCTCCTGATTATGAATCCGGATGCGAGCGAAGACGATATATGGGAAGCATTGAGGTTATCCGCTGCGGATGAATTTATTCGGCTGCTACCGCTCGGTTTGGATACCGAAGTTGGTGACCGTGGCGTCAGATTATCCGGAGGCGAAAGGCAACGATTGGTATTAGCAAGGACCATCTTACGAAAGCCTTCCATTCTTGTACTTGATGAACCGACAAGCGCCTTAGACGTTGAAAACGAACAAAGAATCCAAGACGTTCTTAACCGACTTAAAGGTGAGATGACCATCATTGTCATTGCACATCGGTTATCGACGATTCGAAATGCGAATCAAGTGATTGTCTTGGAAAATGGCAAAGTCATACAGGAGGGAGGGTACCAGCAGCTTTCACAAGAAGCTAGTGGCGTATTTGGCAGGTTATTAAAATATCAAACGGAGATGAAGGTTTAATCAAAGAAACCGAATGTATGCGCTTTCGATGAAATGTGACAAAAGTCAAAAAAATTTGCTTGACATGATACAAAGTGTATCGTAAAGTCGAATTATAAATCAAAAATGATACAAACAGTATCGTAAAGCTGGCATGATCAAGTGCAACTAAACTGGAAGGAAAGCGTGAAATGATCGATATTCACTGTCACATTTTACCTGGTTTGGATGACGGATCTAAGGATATAGACCAATCGATCGAAATGGCCATGCAAGCAGAAGCACAAAAAGTACGGAGGATCATAGCCACTCCCCATCACGCGAATGAGTTTTATTGGAATGAGTCAGATCAAGTTCTTCATGCGATCAAGCGTCTGAATGAGGCACTGGTTCAGCGTAACCTCTCTCTGCGTATCCTCCCTGGTCAAGAAATTCGCGTCTATGGCGAAATACTAAATGATTACCGGGAAGGGAGATTGCTTACTTTAGCGGGGAGTAGATATTTGCTGCTTGAGCTGCCTACGATGCAAATTCCGGTTCAAGTATTAAACTTAATCGATCAACTTCGAATGCTGGGGTTGATTCCGATTATCGCTCATCCAGAACGGAACTTTGCCATTTTCCAAAATCCGAAGCGGTTATCCGAACTAGTCGAGCGGGGGGCATTAAGCCAATTAACGGCACACTCGATTGCGGGCAAAAGGGGAAAGAAGCTTCAAGAATTTTGTTTGGATTTGTGCAAGCAGCATTTGATTCATTTCATTGCCTCCGATGCGCATAACGTATCCAACCGTGGATTCTTACTCCGTGAAGCATATGAGACGGTGAATCGAACACTGGGAAAGGAATTTCGAAATTATTACATGGAGAACTCGGAAAAACTGGTGGCTGACCTTCCCATCGAAATGTTAATGCTTGAAAAACCCAAAAAGAAATTCTTTTTCTTTCATTAAATGAATGGATGGAAATTAAAACCATGCGGGAGGAAGATTAAGATCATGAGGGATTCGTCATTGGATTTGGACCTTAAGGATTACGCCGCAGTTTTGTGGAAAAGAAAGTGGCTTATCGCGGCTTGCGTGATCGTCGGATGTTTGGCAACGGGTTTATATAATTACTTTTTTACGAGTCCCAATTATTTAGCCAACTCGAAGATCATCGTGAATCAATCGAAGGAAAGCAAGGACTTAGCCGGGCAGCTTAGCATTAATGAGGTCAACTTAAATATACAGCTGGTGAATACATACAAGGAGATCATAAAAACAAATGCAGTCATGGACCGGGTTGCACAACAGCACCCTGAGTTAGGACTCACGGCGGAACAATTAATTGGAAGAATTCAAGTCGGAACGGTCAATGATTCGCAAGTGATGACTTTATCGGTTCAAGATCATTCCTATGATAATGCCATTAATACGGTTAACGCCGTGGCCGCCGTATTTAAAGAAACGATACCAACCATTATGAGCGTTGACAATGTGGAGATTCTTAGTGAATCGAAAATTGCGTATGACGTTTCTCCAAACCCGATTAAGTTGATTATGGTTGGATTTATCGTAGCGCTCCTATTTTCCATCGGAGTCTCATTCCTTCTTGAATACCTCGATGATACCGTGAGAAGCGAAGCCGATATTACAGGGCTACTTGGAGTACCTACGTTTGCCGCTGTGGCTGTGATTACAAGAAAGGATTTGGTCTCACGGCAAGAAAAACAAAGCAAACCTGAAGTGGAGGGAGCTCCTTATGCGACAGTCAATTCATAAATACCCGTTGATCATGGATATGAATCCGAGATCCTTCATCGCGGAATCGTATCGTTCGCTCCGGACGAATATCGAGTTTTCTTCGTTCGATGATGAACTGAAGACGATCGTCGTGACTTCAGCAAAACCCGGAGAAGGAAAAACGACAACAGCGGTCAACATGGCGCTTGCTTTCGCCCAAGCTGGAAAAAGTGTGGTGCTGATTGACGCGGATCTGCGCAAACCATCCATTCATCACATTTTCAACAAACATAATAAAGGCGGTCTTTCCAATATCATTGCAAAAAAACATCTGATTCATGAAATGATTCAGGAAACGCACATTGAGCATTTATCGATCATCCCGTCGGGACCGCTGCCGGCTAACCCTTCGGAAATGCTTTCCTCTGATGCTTTTTCGGAGATGCTCAATGAGCTCAAGATGAATTATTCCGTTATTATTGTCGATTCTACACCTGCCCTAACGGTTACAGATGCACAGGTTGTCGCGGCCCAATGCGATGGCGTGATTCTCGTTGTGAACTCAGGTAAAGCCAAGCGCGATTCCGTGATCAAGGTGAAAGAACAATTAGAATACGTCAAAGCAAGACTACTAGGCGTAGTTCTTAACAATGTAAAACGCCACCGAAAAAATAAACGAGAGCAAGCCTATTATTAATAGCGGAGCGGGAGAGTTTGAAACCCGATCATGGATTAGCCACACCCAATATATAGGTTATACCTATTTAATATGAGGTAGTTATAGGTAATGTCTACTACACCTTTATCAAATGTAGGCACTCGGCCATGCTGTGGGTTCTAGGAACCTTAGACGTTGATCGTCGATGGTGTGGAGTGAGGACGGGTTTGATGCCCAGCTATTCCATTCGTTTTTTATTTTTTAGTTTGCTTGAGGGAGGATCATTTAATTTGGAAGTTGGCGAAATTTTTAAGACGTATCCAAAAGAGTTGAAACTACTTCTCTCTTTAATAGGAATGGATACGGATTCGGAGCTTCCGACACGCCTATCCAGAGATTACCCCGACATGGAATGGGATTACTTTCTAGAATTATGCATGCATCACCGCGTATATCCTCTAGTCTATCGAAATATTAGGACTTATGAGCTTACTATTGTTCCCGAGAAAGTCGTCATGTCATTAAAACAAGAATCAAATCGCAATGTGATTAAGATGCTTTGCCTAACCCAAGAGCTGGAACTTGTAACAAGGTTATTAAATGACAACAACATCCGATCATTGATTCTGAAAGGCCCGGTCCTTGGAAAAGAGCTCTATGGCGATATCTCTTTAAGAACATCAAAGGATTTGGATATTCTTGTGCCGCTAGAGGACTTAAAGAATACAGATGAAGTGTTACGGACACTGGGGTACGTCAATGAGGGCGCCGTCGATTTGAAGAAGAGGCATCACACGTCCTACTATCATCCGGAGAAAAAGCTGGAAGTCGAAATTCATTGGAGACTAGAGCCGGAAAGAGGGAGGGAACCCTCCTTCGATGAATTGTGGTCCCGGAAGGGCACTTGCTCATTTTCCAATTTTTCAGTTGATTATTTGGGAAGAGAGGACTTGTTTTTTAGTTTAGTATCGCACGGGTTTCGACATGGTTGGTTTCGCCTGCGTTGGCTATTGGACATCCATTTCCTTGTTCAGAAACCCATCGATTGGCGTGCAGTAGAGGCGATGCTGGACACCTATAAGTTTCGATTGGAGTTTTCGCAAACCCTTTTATTATTGAGAGAACTTTTTCAAACCCCTTTGGAGTCCTTTTCGATCAAATTTGTTCCTGATCGAAGGGCGATTCGCTTTGCTGCACTTGCAGCTAATTTGATCAGCGGTCATGGGCGTACACGATATCATTTTTCACGTAAAAAAGTCAGGCATAAAATAGATCTGCTGATCCAGTTATTATCACCGCGAAAAGAGGATATAGACCTGCTGCGCCTGCCCAAAGCTCTGTATTTCCTTTACTTTGTCATTTGTCCTATCTTCAGGGTGTTAAGACGAATCTCTAGAATAATTCCACGTAAGGTTAGACAAGGATATAGGCCCTAGCCTGGCTGAAAAAAACGATATCGTAAAATGAAAAGCCAAGATTTGCCGAGTTCCTTCATGGGAAATAGGCAAATCTTTGTTTTTTATCAGTCATTGAAAAATTCAATGGAGACTTGATTGGAGGAGCGAACATGAAGAGGGTACGTAAAGCGATCATTCCAGCAGCGGGGCTCGGTACCAGATTTCTTCCGGCGACAAAGGCGATGCCGAAAGAGATGCTCCCGATCATTAACAAACCGACCATCCAGTACATTGTGGAGGAAGCGATCGATTCGGGCATCGAAGACATCATCATTGTTACAGGCAAAGGAAAACGTGCGATCGAGGATCATTTCGATCATGCCTACGAACTTGAAACCAACCTGGTGGAGAAAGGGAAAATGAAGCTGCTTGAGGAAGTGCTTCGTTCCTCTAGCGTAGACATTCACTTTATTCGACAGAAGGAACCCAAGGGATTGGGGCACGCTGTGTGGTGCGCAAGACGCTTTATCGACAATGAGCCATTCGCTGTGTTATTGGGAGACGATATCGTACATAGCGAAATCCCTTGCTTAAAGCAGCTGATCAATCAGTATGAAAAAACCGGTACGTCCGTCATTGGAGTTCAGCCGGTTCCGGATCAGGAAACAACCCGGTACGGGATTATCGATCCTTTAGGCAAAAACGGGCGGTTATATAAAGTCGGCAATTTCGTAGAGAAACCGCCGTTTGGAACCGCTCCGTCCAATTTAGCGATTATGGGACGGTATGTGTTGGCTCCGGAGATCTTTGACCTCCTATCGACGCAAGAGAAAGGTTCAGGGGGAGAAATTCAGCTAACGGACGCGATTCAGAAATTGAATGCAACTCAGGGCGTCAACGCCTATCACTTCGATGGAACCCGATACGATGTCGGAGAGAAGCTGGGATTTATCCTGACTACTTTAGACTTTGCATTAAGAGATAATGAGCTCCGCGGCGATTTATTAAAAGCTATGGAAAGTCTCATTTATAAAGATCTTGTCCATAGAGAAATCGGATAAGGAGTGTTACTTGGATGCAAAATGCAACGAATGAAGCACAAGTTATTGAAACAGGGTCCTATGTCTCAGTTCCCTCTAAAACTCGGAGCGTATATTTAGCTGCTAAGCGAACGATGGATTTCCTCGGAGCATTATTCGGCATTCTCCTTTTACTCCCTGTGCTGACTCTGATTGCATTACTTATCAAGTTAGAGGATCCGAAAGGGCCCATCCTATTTAAGCAGCAACGGGTAGGCAAGAACGGAAGGCCATTCAACATGTATAAGTTCCGCTCGATGGTTTCGAATGCGGAAGAGTTGCTGGAACAGCTGCTGAATCAAAATGAAGTTAGCGGCCATATGTTCAAGATCAAAGAGGATCCGCGAGTCACGAAAATAGGCAAGCTGATCCGAAAAACGAGCTTGGATGAATTGCCGCAACTGGTGAATGTGTTGAAAGGCGATATGAGCCTGGTTGGCCCGAGGCCGCCGCTGCCTAGAGAAGTGAAAGAGTATAATGCGTACCACATGAAGAGGCTTGAGGTAACCCCGGGGTGCACGGGATTGTGGCAAGTGAGCGGCCGGAACAGTGTCGGATTTGAGGAAATGGTTGATCTGGATTTGAAGTATATCTCGGAACGCAGTTTTTTTTATGACGTAAAGCTGATTTATAAGACGTTTATCATTTTGATTCGCCCTAATGACGCTTTCTAAGCGGAGGTATATTGTGGAAAAAACATCGAAAATCTTTGTAGCAGGCCATCGCGGCCTTGCCGGATCGGCTATTTTGCGCCGACTACAGTCTGAGGGTTATGAAAATATCGTTGTTCGAGCCTCGGCTGAACTGGATTTGCGGGACTCCAATCAAGTGTTGTCCTTCTTCCAGGAGGAACGGTTTGAGTACGTGTTTCTTGCTGCGGCTAAAGTAGGGGGGATCGTCGCCAATAACGAGTACCCGGCGAATTTTATTCGCGATAACCTGCTGATCGCAAACAGTGTTATCGATTCGGCTTACCGGGCCGGCGTCGAGAAGCTACTTTTCTTGGGGAGTACCTGCATTTATCCGAAATTTGCCCCGCAACCCATGAAAGAGGAGTACTTACTATCCGGCAAGCTGGAGTCTACCAACGAACCGTATGCAATCGCGAAGATCGCCGGCATCAAGATGTGCCAAGCCTACAATCGCCAATACGGGACGAAATTTATTTCCGTCATGCCGACGAATTTGTACGGTCCAAACGATAATTATGATCTTCACAGTTCGCATGTGTTGCCGGCGCTCATCCGAAAGTTTCATGAAGCGAAGCACAGCGGTGCCGAATTTGTGGAAATTTGGGGAACAGGCAATCCAAGACGCGAGTTTCTTCATGTTGATGATTTGGCGGACGCTTGCGTCTATCTCATGAATCAATATGAAGAGGATGAAATCATCAATATTGGAGTTGGGGAGGACATCTCCATTCGGGAGCTTGCGGAGAAAATCAAAGAAGTCGTCGGCTATAGCGGACGGATCGTATTTGATACGAGCAAGCCGGACGGGACTCCACGCAAGCTCGTGGATGTAACCAGGCTGAACCAATGGGGCTGGAAAGCATCCATTCCGTTGGAAGATGGCCTAGCAGCAACCTATCAATGGTTTGTAAATAACGAACATCAACTACGCAAAGTTGTAGCGATCTAGGAGGAGATTCGGAATGAAGAAGGCATTAATTACAGGCGTTACAGGTCAGGATGGTTCGTACCTGGCGGAGCTTCTCCTGAAGAAAGGCTATAAGGTATATGGCGTTCGGCGTAGAACCAGCACGCCTAACTATGAGAACGTTGAGCATATCAAGGATGAAATTGAATGGCTCTCGGGTGATCTGTCCGATCTTTCTTCGCTGATCGAAGCCGTCAGGAAGTCTGACCCGGACGAAGTCTATAACCTTGCTGCCCAGTCATTCGTTGAAACGTCCTGGCCGCAGCCCATATTTACGGGAATGACCACGGGGATGGGCGTAACGAATATGCTTGAAGCGGTGCGTATTGCCAAGTCGGATGCCAAATTCTATCAAGCATCCAGCAGCGAGATGTTCGGAAAAGTGGTGGAGACCCCGCAAAAGGAAACGACGCCCTTTTATCCTCGCAGTCCATATGGAGTAGCTAAAGTTTACGGGCATTGGATTACGGTGAACTATCGCGAGAGCTTTGACATGTTCGCATGTTCCGGAATCTTGTTTAACCACGAATCCCCGCGCCGCGGCATGGAGTTCGTTACACGCAAGGTGACCAACGCCGTCGCCCGGATTAAGCTTGGGCTGCAGAGCGAGCTCCGCATGGGCAACCTTGATGCCAAAAGGGATTGGGGCTTTGCAGGAGATTATGTGAAGGCCATGTGGTTAATACTGCAGCAGGATCAACCAGACGATTATGTGATCTCCACGGGAGAAACGCATACCGTTCGTGAGTTGCTGCAGGTGGCCTTCTCCTACGTCGGCTTAAACTATAGAGACTATGTGGTCATCGATCCTAAGTATTTCCGCCCGGCTGAGGTGGATTTATTGCTAGGTGATTGTTCTAAAGCGAAGGAGAAGCTGGGGTGGGAATTGGAAGTCAGCTTCGAAGATTTGATAAAAATGATGGTGGACAGCGATTTGATCAAAAATTCGATTCAAAAGCTCTCCTTGGTTAATTAGAGGGTATGGAAAAGAAGAAGCTATTAATTTATGCCCATTATTATGTTCCAGATGTCGCGTCCACAGGTCAGATTTTAAGAGAATTGGCTGAAGGCATGCTTCACGCATTTGATATCACCGTCATTTGCGTGGTTCCTTCTTATACTGGAAAAATAGCTGACGAGTATAAGAAGAAGAAATACTACAAGGAAGAAATCAACGGTGTAAAGGTGATCCGAATTCGTGTTCCGGAATTCACCAAGAGCAACAAAGTGAGCAGGATAAGAAATATACTCAGTTATTTCTTGGGTGCCATGATGGCTACCCTAAAGGTTGGGAAGATGGATTATGTGTATTCCATTTCTCAACCGCCTATCTTAGGGGGACTGACCGGTGTTTGGGGGAAATGGTTGAAGCGAGCCAAATTCATCTATAATGTCCATGACTTCAACCCCGAGCAGACCATGGCTGTTGGCTACAGCAGCAATAAGCTCATCCTAAGTATCATGATGTGGATAGACAAGTTTAGCTGCAAACGTGCAGACAAGGTGATTCTGGTTGGTCGCGATCTCATTGAAACCTTAAAGGACAGATTTGAGGGAACAAACGTACCGAATCATGCGTTCATTAACAACTGGATCAATGAGAAGGAAATCTATCCTTTGCCGTCGGATCATCCTAAAGTCATGGCTTTCAAAGAGAAATACGGATTGGAAAATAAATTCATCATTATGTATTCAGGCAACCTGGGACTTTATTATGATCTTGAAAATTTGATGCATGTGATTCAGAAGTTCAAGGATAGAGAGGATGTAGCCTTCGTATTTGTGGGAGAAGGAACCATTCGGGATAAACTGGTCCTTTATAAAGACAAGTTTCATCTCCGAAACGTAACTTTTATCCCGTATCAAGATAAATCGGAGCTGATTTACAGCCTCAATGCCGGCGATGTCCACTGGTGCATTAATGCGAAAGGAATCAAAGGCGTGTCTGTCCCAAGTAAACTCTACGGCATTCTTGCTGCAGGAAAACCGCTTCTTGGCGTACTTGAGGAGGGTTCGGAAGCAAGACTGATCATTGAGGAAACCAAGTCCGGCTATGTGACGGAACCGGGGAATTACGACGAAGTCGAAGCGATCCTGGAACGATTTCTCCGTGAGAAGGAAACCCCGATGCTTGCTGAAATGAGTTGGCGCGGAAGGGACTATTTAGTCCGTCATCTGACGAAAGAGGTTTCGATCAAGAAGTTTATTTATGAAATCTTAGATAGTGACCATGAGTACGTCTTCGTCCCTGGGAGGGCTCGATGAAAACGATATTTGTATTCATATATGGATATATACCCGGTACAGGATATGGAGGACCCGTTAGCAGCATCTCTAACTTCGTGGAATATTTTGGTGACGAATACGATATCCGCATCGTTACCAGCAATCATGATCATGGAAAACGAGAAGTCTATGCGAATATAAGCGAGGGATGGAATCGAGTTGGCAAAGCGTCCGTATTGTATCTTGATGAAAGAGAGTACACAAGGAAAAATTTCTACTCCCTTTTGAAGGAGTATGACGTTTCGATGGTCTATCTAACCGGCGTATTCAGTATCCGTTTGAATAAACCGGCGATTGATTCAGCAAGGAAACTTAACATCCCCGTAGTAGTGGCAACAAGAGGGGAAATTTGCATTAATATTCTTGCCATGAAGAAATTGAAGAAGGTTACTTATTTAAAGATCATGAAAACGTTGAGGTATTTTAATGGATTGAAGTTTCAAATTACAAGTGATGAAGAATATGTGCAACTCCAAAAATACCTATCCATACCTAATGAGGAAATCATCATGTTACCTAATTTGCATGGAAAAAAATACAGTGTATCACCATTAGCCAAAGAGGTAAATGAGTTGAAGCTCTTGTTTATTTCTCGGATTCATCCTAAAAAGAATTTGCTGGATGCCTTAAAAGCGGTAGTCAAATTAAACGCTAGGGTTGTATTTGATATCTATGGCCCTGTAGAAGACGAAGCTTATTGGAATCAATGTCAAGAAATCATCAAACAAGCTGGGGAGCATATTCAAGTTCGTTACTGTGGACTCTTAAACATGATGGATGCAAGAAAGATCTACTATAACTACCATGGCTTCTTATTCCCTACCTTATCGGAGAATTATGGTCATGTCATCGTAGAAGCAATGATTGCGAATTGCATTCCAATGATAAGCAAAGAAACGACACCTTGGGATGATCTGCATGGGAACGGCGGCTATGTGTTTGAACTCCATAACATTGAACAAATGATCGATCAACTAGAGAGCTTTGCCGCAATGAGTCAG
Source organism: Paenibacillus macerans (assembly GCF_050565405.1). GTDB lineage: Bacteria > Bacillota > Bacilli > Paenibacillales > Paenibacillaceae > Fontibacillus > Fontibacillus macerans_B. The sequence goes on from NZ_JBNYYG010000007.1 coordinate 20,905, forward strand.
GGAGAATACGATGTGATGTTGAATCAATTGGAAAACTACACACAAGAAAAGTTGAAAATTAACGACCTCTTACTAAGGTATAAGCAAATGATTCATGGCGAATCGAACTCATTGGCAATACCGAATTAAGGAGAATAACGATGAGAATGTTGTTTGTGATTTCTTCGTTAGGCATCGGCGGCGAGCAAAAGGCAGCTAGTATTTTAACAGATGCATTTATAAAACAAGGGCATGACATCGACATCCTGGTGTTGAATAAAAAAGAAGAAAAACACTTTACCTTTAACTCCCAAATTGATATTAACTACGCTGAATGTGATAAATACAGAAATAAAAACATCAGAAAATTCTCGGTAATCTTCAGAAAAATAAGAACGGGAAATTACGATGCGATTATCGGTTTCGCCGTCATTCCATCCATCCTATGTTCATTGTGTGCACCATTTACGAGAGTTCCTGTTTTTGTTTGCGAAAGGAACGACCCTGCCGTTTACCCGGCCAGGTTTAAAATGCTCCGGTACGTTGCCTATCGCTATGCAACCGGAGCCGTATTTCAGACGAGTGAAGCGGAAAAGCACTTTGATTTCCTTCCTCGGCTAAAAAAAGTCGTCATACCCAATCCATTAGACATCACCCATCTTCCTCAGGTTCATGATGAAACAAGAAATCCAAGAATTGTTAACACAGCCCGTTTAGTGAATGCAAAGAATCAAGAAATCATTATTGAAGCATTTTCGAGAGTGTGTAAAAAACACCCTGAATTTACGGTTGCCATTTATGGGGACGGACCTAACAAGCAGCGATTAGAGAACTTGATTACACAAAAACATCTTGAAGATCGCATTACCATTTATGAGGCCGTACCCAATATTTTAGACATTATACGGAAAGACGCTATTTTTGTGCTTTCTTCAAATAACGAGGGATTTCCGAATTCATTAGCCGAAGCATTGGCTTTGGGGATTCCATCCATATCGACGAACTGTCGAATAGGGGGCCCAAAAGATATGATCCAGGACAGCGTGAATGGTTTTTTGGTTCCGGTTGGAGATGTCGATCATCTGCAATCCGCGTTAGACCGGTTAATGAGTGATGATGAATTGCGAAGGCAGTTCAGCAAGAAGGGAGTTGAAATTCGAGAAAAGTTATCATCTGAAATCATTGCTAGTAGATGGCTCCAGTTTATAGAAGCTACAGTGTAACCATTATACTGTAAAGGGAAAAGGATGATTATGAAGAAAAAGTTAAGGTTTGGAGCATGGGGATTAAATACACTACTAGTTGCTTCTCTGTTTTTTAGTATTGCGATTATCGTGAATGATCATGTTGTAGATCCCAAAACGGCTATGCAAGTGTACGGCCTTGCTGCCGTACTATTTATTGTCAAAATATCGACAACCAAGAAAATCGTTGTTTTTGGGCCTACGTACATTATATTGCTCTACACCATTATATCCTGTTTCGGTTATGACATTTTGGTCATGTTGAATCCCTCGGAGTATGAAACAATAGCCTCTCTAAGGCACTCGTACATGGATTATTTTAATTTAGCAAACGCCTACTACCATGTAGGTGTTTTTTCATTTGTGTTTAGCATCATGATGTCGAAGAGAAAGGCAAATATAACCCCAGAGAAAAAGACGCTCCGGTTTTCGACTTTTTCTCCAGCGGAAAGAAAATTATTCATGAATCTTTCATTAGGCATTATTTACTTCTACATTTTATGGCTCGTGTTCGAGGTAGTTACCGGTCGGTTGCCGTTAACCAACTATTTGGAAGTGAAGGACTTCTTTCGGCAACAGTCGGCATTGATGTATATCTTGAGGGCGACCTGGGTAGCGATGCCCACTTATTTGTTCTTCGCGGAAAAGAAGGATCTTCCCCGGTTTTTGATTCCGGTAAGCGTGATGTTCATCATCCTGATGTTTACCGGGAACAGAAATGAAATTCTTTATCCTTTAGCGATTGCAATAGGTGTGTATGTATGGCGCATGAAAGTATTTTCGGGTAAGGGCGTACCTAAATCCTTGATCATCGGCACCTTGATTCTTGTTCTGGTGATCAACCCGATGGTTTCAAATACAAGGAAAGATGGATTTGAAACGTTGTTATCGGGATCGTTTGGACTAAGAGATACGTTGTTGGAAATGGGGCAGCAACTTAATCCTTTTTCGATCATTTTATCAGCCATTGATACGGGGATTTACTCTTTCCAATATGGCATGACGATGATTGTACCGTCTTTATCCATTTCAACTTTGAACTTCATAGTTGAATCCGACCTGTACAAAACAACCTTCTACAATCCAAGTAATGTCTTGAACTATCTAGGACATTATGGCAGAGGATTCTCTTATATTGCCGAGATCTATATTAATTTTGGAGTCCTCGGGATTGTGATTGCTTTTTTCCTACTCGGAAAACTGAGCAGTTATATAGAATCGGTTTGCAGTAATAGCAGAAGACTGTTGTTTTTCTTCCAACTCGGTTCGTTATTTATGCTTTGGTCACGTAATGTCTTAGCGTTTAACTTTGTCATTGTTATTTTTGCAGTGCTTCTCCAGATCACGGTTGAAGTAATGACCGCGAAAAGGAGACGAATTACGAAAAGCAAACGCACGCTGCCGGCCCAACTATCGTGAAATGAAAATCTAAAGAGGTGTTCATATGAAAGTAATTATACACGGAGCAACCAATGGTTCTAATTATGGAGATGTTTTATTCGCAGACTTGTTTTATAGGGGGGCGTGCGAAGCTTTACCATCCAAGGATGTTCTATTTATGGAAATGCCGCACTATGGGATCGGCCAGTTTTATCGCGATGAGCTGAAATATACGAACAGAATGACTTTAAAGGATTTTTTTCAAGCGGATTTGCTGGTTTATATGTCAGGGGGATATTTTGGAGAAACTACTCCGCATTTCAAAGATCATCTTAAACGCTTTTTTCGCTATTTTTGGATTGGCTTGTTTTATTTGCTTAGGAAGAAGAAGGTTGTTATCTGTGGGGTAGGCGGCGGGCCTATTTCAAACCGAATGCTGCTGAAGGTCATTAATTTTATTATGAATAGGGCGATGTACATAACGGTTCGAGATCATGAGACCCAAGAGTATTTTCTAAATAAAGGAGTGAAAAACCATATCCAGGTCACCTGCGATACGGCGCAAGTGATCGACCAGACCATGGTTGAACATATTGACCTTAAAGAAGAGGAAACGATTAATCAACTGTTTGCGGATCAAAAATTAATTTTTCTACATGTCGGGATTACGCCAAAGGATGATGTGAAATTCCAAAATATCGTCGAGGGCTTAAATCGCTTTTTGAGGAAGCACCCCGAATACGGCGTTATTTTTGGGAACGATGGAAAGTCAAATTTTGATATTAATCAATTTAAGTCCATTAAATCACTACAATGTGAAAAAAAGTATTTCTATAAATATTCAGGTGCATGGCAATTAACTGCACTGCTAAATAAAGTGGATTTTGTCATTACCCCTAAACTACACGTAGGGATTATTAGTTCTTCATTAGGCAAATCCGTCGTATCTTTCCCGGTACACAAACAAAAAACGCTTAGATATTATCGGCAAATCGGAGAAGAGGGACGGTGTAAGTTGTTTTCGGAAGTGAATCCGGAAATCGTCGAACAGATGATCGAAACGTACCATGATAAACCCATTACCATTGATGATTCCATTCGGAGGACGGCGAAAATGAATATTGAAGTCATGAAAAGTGCCATACAGACCGCAAGAATGGAATCCAGTAATAAATATGAGAAAGCTTATTCCAAATGAAAAAATCATCCTCCACCATCAATTTTTTATATAGCATGATTTATCAGGGACTCATCATGATCTTGCCGTTAGCTACAGCTCCGTATTTGGCACGTGTGATTGGAGCGGAGGGGGCGGGGATTTATTCTTATACTTTCTCAATCGCCCAATACTTTTTGTATTTCGCGATGCTCGGCGTAAATAATTACGGGAATCGATCGATCTCGGCAGTTCGGGATAAAGGCCAAGATGAGCTCAATAAAACCTTTTCAAGCATTTTTGTTTTTCAGGTCATGACTTCAGCACTATCCATCACCGCATACGTCTTTTACTTGTGCTTAGGGGTTAAGGAGAACTTCTTGATTGCTGCTTTCCAATTGATCTTTGTAGCTTCGGCCCTTTTGGACATCAATTGGTTCTTTTTTGGATTAGAGGAATTCAAAAAAACGGTCACAAGAAAGATCTTTATCAAATTAATGACGGTTGCCTGTGTTTTTATTTTTGTCAAATCAGCGGATGATTTATGGAAATATACCCTGATTATGACGTTGAGCTACTTTGTGGGACAGATTTACTTATGGATGTTTGTCAGGAAGTTTGTTTCATTTGTTAAAATCGATTATCGTACCGTATTTAAACATTTCAAACCCAACTTGCTGTTATTTGTACCGTTAATAGCAACAAGCATTTATCGAATCATGAGTAAGATCATGATCGGGAACTTCAGCACAATGGCTGAAGTCGGATATTATGAGTATTCCGAAAAGCTGATTAATATTTGTTTGGCTGCGATCGTTGCGCTAGGCACTGTCATGTTGCCAAAGATGTCCAACTTAGTTGCAAACAACAAAAACGAAGAGCTCGAAAAATACTTAGAGAAGTCCATGCAAGTAGCGATGTTTATGGGATGCGCCATAGCGTTTGGATTAGCCTCCATATCCAATGATTTTATTCCTATTTTTTATGGTAAAGGCTTTGAGGATAGTATCGTGATTACGAAGATGCTTACGATCACGGTGTTGTTTATCTCTTGGGCCAATGTGATTCGAATGCAATATCTTATCCCCAATAAAATGGAACACGTCTTTGTGAAAGCGGTATGTCTAGGTGCTGTATTGAATTTTGCAATCAACCTCATCACGATTCCTAAGCTGGGAGCCATAGGAGCTGCGATCGGAACCATTTCCGCAGAGCTTTTTGTATCCATTTATCAAACCTATTGCGTTCGAAAGAAGCTTCACCTTTATAAATTTTTGAGGCAGGGAGTCATTTACCTTTTCAGTGGACTTGTCATGTTTAGCGTAGTAACCGTGATCTCCTCCTACGCCCAGCCATCGATTTTCATGCTTTTGTGTGAAATTTTCATCGGGGCATCCATTTACATGTCCATTTGCATCCTTTATTTTGTGAAAACGAGAAACGAATTGTTTTTACGCGTTATTCGTATTTTTTCGATCAAGCAAAGATTCAAAACGAAGGTGAAGGTTTCGAATGAATAACCCGAAAAGGTTGAAAGAGATCGATTTCACAAATGGGGATGATTGATTTGAATAGCAATTTTTTTAAAATCGTTCTAAGGTTGTTAAACATTAAATATGGTACTGGGTTATTGCTAAAGGGAATTCCGGTCATCTACAACCACTCTGGAGCAACTATGAGGCTAGGAAATGATGTCGTGGTCAAATCCTCCTTTTTATCAAACTTAGTCGGACTGTATTCGAGAACGATCATCGTTACAAGAACGAAAGAAGCTTCCATCATTATAGGGAATAACGTTGGCATTTCCGGAGCGACCCTATACGCCAGGAAATCAATCACCATTGGCGATAATACCCACATTGGCGGGAATGCGAAAATCCTGGACAATGATTTTCATCCCATAGAAATTGAGGCAAGAAACGCGGACCTCAAGGAAAGAATCGGAACCAAGCCGATCGTTATAGGTAATAACTGCTTTATTGGTTGTAATAGCATCATTTTGAAAGGGACCGTGCTTGGAGAGGGGTGCGTCGTGGGAGCCGGAGCCGTCGTCAGCGGAAAATATCCGCCAAATAGCGTGATTGCAGGTAATCCTGCAAAAGTGATCAAACGTCTAGAGCAGTAATAAATCTAACAGAATAAGGAAGGTGGCTTATGTTCAAGATCGCCGTAGCAGGAACCGGATACGTTGGCTTAGTTGCCGGTGTATGTTTTGCGGAAGTAGGACATCAAGTAACTTGCGTAGATATTGACGAGGCTAAAGTTCAGCTGTTGAAATCGGGCGTTTCGCCAATTTATGAAGCGGGATTAGAAGAATTGATGCAAAAGAATTTTGAAGCCGGGCGGATCCAGTATACGACCGATTATCAATCGGCATACCGGGATGCGGATGCCATTTTCATTGGGGTGGGAACGCCAGAGCAGCCCGATGGTTCAGCCAATCTTTCGTATATTGCAACCGTGGCAAGGCAAATTGCCGAATCCGTTGAACAGGATTGTCTGGTGGTCGTGAAATCAACCGTTCCGGTTGGCACCAATGATAAGGTTGAACAATTTATTCACGATTTCTTAATAAACGATGTGAAAGTGGAAGTGGCGTCCAATCCTGAGTTTCTGGCACAAGGCTCTGCAGTACACGATACGCTGCATGCCGAGAGAATCATCATAGGTACTGAAAGTCAATGGGCTGAAGAGCTGCTTAAGCAGATCTATCAGCCTTTTTATTTGCCTATTGTTTCCGTGAATAGAAGGTCAGCCGAAATGATTAAGTATGCGTCTAACGATTTCCTTGCGTTGAAAATTTCGTACATGAATGATATTGCCAATCTGTGCGAATTGGTGGGTGCGGACATTCAGGATGTTGCCAGCGGAATGAGCTTTGACGCTCGGATTGGAAGCAAGTTTCTAAATGCAGGTATCGGTTACGGCGGCTCATGCTTTCCCAAGGATACAAAAGCTCTAGAGTATATGGCAAGGCAGCAAGGTTATGTACTACGGACGGTGAAGGCAGCGATTGAGGTGAACAACGAACAAAAGACGATCTTGTTCAAAAAAGCCAGCAACAGGCTGATTACCTTAAACGGCCTTAAGGTGGCGGTCCTGGGATTAACCTTTAAGCCGGGTACAGATGATTTGCGGGAAGCGGCCTCTCTTGAGAACATCCCCCTGCTACTGGAACAAGGTGCGGATATTTATGCTTATGATCCTGTAGGAGCAAAGAACTTTACTAAATCTTATCCCGAAGGTAAACATCCGAAAGGGAGTATGACGTATGTCGGTCATATTGAGCATGCCTTGGATGGGGCCAATGTCTGCTTCATTTTTACGGAATGGCAAGAGATTAAAGCTATTTCACCACAAGCTTTTAAGAGCTTGATGAGGACTCCTTTAGTGTTTGATGGAAGAAATATTTATGATGTGGAACAAATGCAAAAGGCGGGAATCGAGTATCACTCCATTGGTAGAAGACCGGCCAGGAGACAAGGGGGAGTGGAGGTGACGAACGATGCCTTACAGCACGCTTGATCGAAGTAAAAAGTACTTGATCACTGGGGCAGCAGGCTTCATTGGATACTATTTATCCAAGAAGTTATTGGAACAAGGTTGTTCGGTCGTAGGCATGGATAATTTAAATAACTATTACGACGTTAACCTGAAATACACTCGGTTAGAGTTACTAAAAAAATTCAAGAAATTCACTTTTATCTATGGCGATATTTCGGATAAGTCTGCGGTATCTAACGTGTTTGAAGGATATAAGCCCGATCTTGTCGTCAATTTAGCGGCTCAAGCCGGGGTAAGGTATTCCATAGAGAACCCCGATGCCTATATGAAAAGCAATGTCATCGGTTTTTATAACATTCTTGAGGCATGCAGGCATCATCCGGTTGAGCATCTCCTTTATGCATCTTCCAGTTCGGTTTACGGTGCGAATAGAAAAGTGCCCTTCGAGGAGACCGATCCGGTGGATCAGCCCGTTTCCCTATATGCCGCAACTAAAAAATCAAATGAACTAATGGCCCATACGTATAGCCACCTGTATAAGATTCCTGCAACCGGACTCCGGTTCTTTACCGTCTATGGGCCGTTGGGCCGTCCGGATATGGCTTATTTCGGATTCACCGAGCAATACTTTTCAGGCCAGCCCATCAAGATCTTCAATAACGGCGACTTTGATCACGACCTGTACCGCGATTTCACTTATATTGACGATATTGTGGAGGGGATTGAACGTCTTCTTCGCCATCCGGCGTCTGGGAAGGATGTACTTCATCAGATCTTTAATATTGGAAATAACCGTCCGGAGAAGTTAATGGGCTTTGTTCAAACTTTGGAGAAATGCCTTAGCCATTCATTGGGCAGAGAAGTCGTTTTCCAAAAATCCTATGAACCCATGAAGCCGGGAGACGTCCCTGCAACCTATGCGTCCACGGACTTATTGGAAAAGGTGATTGAGTTTAAACCGAAGACTTCAATCGAAGAAGGCCTGCAAAAGTTCACGGATTGGTATTGCGAGTACTATAAAGAAGAGATAATCACTAAGCTGGGTGTAGGTATATAGACTGCAATGGTGGGGGTATATTTCAAATCCCGGCGCATTGCCTATTATATCTCGGATTACGGCTATGGGCATGCAACAAGAAGTATCGCTATCATTCGTGAACTGGTAACCAAAACGTGGGTATCTGAAGTGATCGTATGCACCTCATTTTCCATGCAACTGATGATGCAATCGCTGGCGAAAGAATCGGATCAGAAACTTCAATTTCGAACGGTTAAAAACGATATTGGGTACGTGCTGCGGAAAGGATCGGTGGAAGTTGACATTGAAGGGCTGAATCTTGAATATGACCGGTTCGTAGACAGCTTCCCTGAGGCATTGCGCGAAGAACAACGGTTTCTGCAAGAGAAGAAGGTGGATTTGGTCATTTCCGACATTCCGCCTATTCCACTGTTAGCCGCGCGATCGCTCGGCATCCCGACAATAGGGATCTCCAATTTCACTTGGTACACGGCATACCAGGGATTAATCTCCGAATCTAAATTACGAATCTTGGCCGAATGCTACCAAGCCATAGATTACTTTGCAGCGTTGGCAGGAGCAAACGAGCCTTTATGGAGCACGTACAGTGGGAGGTATGATTTTTTCTGCAGACGTTCCGACGAGCTGGAAGTGCAGCGGTTGCGTAGCCGGATTAATCCTGATGGTGACAAGCGAATTGTCTATTTTGGCATGGGGATGAAAATGGATTTAGCTGCTTTATCTTCCTTAAAGCTCTGGGGCAACGAGAACTGCGCGTTTATCGTTTCGAGCAATATTCAGGTGACACGACCTCACGTCTATCAAATTCCGAACCCTTACACGGAAACCCAAAATATGATCGCAGCCTCCGACATCGTCATTTCGAAAGCAGGATGGGGAATTATCAGCGAGGCCATGGTGAGCGACAAACCTATGGTTCTCTTAGATCGAAGGCAGCTCAATGAAGATCATCAGACGTTAGCTTTTTTGGAGAAACAAGATCGCTGTATGATTTTGCCTTGGGAGGATATCTGCAATTTATCCTTAGATGATGATGTACTCCATCATTTATCGTTCCAAATCGGCAAAGATTCGAGGCCTAACAAAGAGGATGCCATTCATCGTTTGGTCGACACGATCGAAAATTTCAATCCATGGAGGAAAGGGGGTGCAGTGATATGATACTCGCTGTCATAGGAACCGGCTATGCCGGTCTAGTAAGCGGCGTTTGTTTCTCAGACCTAGGTAACTCAGTTTATAGTGTGGACAAAAACAAATCCAATATCGAGATGCTGCTTCACGGCAAAGTTCCCATCCATGAACCGGGTTTAGAAGAGTTGATAAGCAAAAATAGATCCGAAGGAAGACTCGCCTTCACCTCCAACATCTCCGTCCCCGTACAGGACGCGGAGATTGTTGTTATAACGGCCGATACGTCGCAGGCGTTCGGAGAACCGCAGCTTCAATATATCGAGCAAGTGGCTCGCGAGATCGCTCTGGCGATGAACGGTTATAAAATCATCGTAATCAAAAGCGCGGTTTCGGTTGGCATCAACGAACGGATTAAGCAAATCATAAGCGGTCTCACGGAGAATCCGTTCGATGTCGTAATGATGCCGGAGTTTCTAGAGAAAGGTTCTGCGGTCCAAGACATGTTGAACCCTGAACGCATCATCATTGGAACAGATAGCCAAGAAGCGGCTGCAACTATCATGAAGCTACACTCGCCTATCACGAATAATATCATCGTAACGGATATTCGCAGCGCGGAGATGATCCATGAACCACTATCCATTAAACCCTAACATCTAGGTTGATGATCCGGAAAAAAACTCAACGCAATAAACATAGAACATCAATATAAGGAGTGGTTCAATGAAACTAGTATTATTGTCCGGAGGTTCCGGCAAACGACTGTGGCCTCTGTCGAACGATTCGCGTTCGAAGCAGTTTCTGAAGGTGTTGACATCACCAGACAACGAGCCCGAGTCGATGGTTCAGCGGGTTTGGCGTCAGTTAGAAGCGGCAGGGCTGCAGGACCTCGCGCACATTGCGACAGGGAAGAGCCAGTTAGATGTGCTGCAGAGCCAACTCGGTTACGAGGTGCCGGTTATTGTGGAACCGGAACGGCGGGATACGTATCCGGCCATTGCACTCGCAGCAACGTACCTGTATTCGATAAAGGACGTGGAACTGAATGAGGTTGTAGCGATCCTCCCCGTAGACCCTTACGTAGAGGATCATTTTTTTGAAACGATTAAACGACTGGAGTCCGTTGTCCGTTTATCCGGAGCTGACGTAGCGCTCATGGGGGTGAAACCGACCTATCCCTCCGAGAAGTACGGTTACATTGTTCCGGAACATGATCAAGCACGCCTTGCATCCACGGATTATGTAACCGTTGGCCATTTCACCGAAAAACCCGCTGAAGACAAAGCGATGGAGCTCATCGAGCAACAAGCGCTTTGGAACTGCGGTGTTTTTGCTTTTAAGCTCGGGTATATCATCGATCATCTGCACAGCCAGGGACTGCCGATCCATTATGAAGAATTGCTGAAGCAATACCACTGGCTGCCGAAGATCAGCTTCGATTATGCGGTAGTCGAGAAAGCCTCCCACATTGCGGCGGTGTCCTACGACGGATACTGGAAAGATCTTGGCACCTGGAACACGCTGACGGAGGAGATGGCAAGCCAGCAAATCGGCAAAGGCATCATTACGATGGATTGCAGCAATACGCATTTGGTCAACGAGTTGGATCTGCCGGTAACCATTTTGGGAGTATCTAACGCCGTTGTTGCCGTAAGTCCGGACGGAATATTGGTTTCGCAAAAGGAGTCAAGTCCACGCATCAAAGACGCCTTGAAACAAATGGACGACCAGCGGCCCATGTATGAGGAGCGTCGCTGGGGTTGGTACAAGGTGCTGGACTATGGCAAATTACCTCAAGGCGGTGAGGTGTTGACGAAGCGAATCCACATCCACGCCGAAAAAAATGTAAGCTACCAATTGCATTTCAAACGCAGCGAGGTGTGGACCATTATTTCCGGAACGGGGCATTTTCTGCTAAACGACAAGATGATTCCCGTGAAAACCGGGGATGTGCTGCGCATTCCGGTCGGATCGAAGCACAGTATTAGAGCGCTGGAAGATTTGGAGTTTATCGAAGTACAGCAGGGTACGGAGTTAGTGGAAGATGATATTCTCAGATTCGCAACCTCATGGGAGGAAATTTTACAAAGTTATGTTGGGAGATGAGTTTATTTTTGCGGAAAAAGTACAATACGAAATGGTCGATTGTCTATAAAGGGAAGGACTATATAAGTATTTATGGAAAAAAGAAAGCATACGACATGTACGTCAAGTTAAGCGCAAATTTGGAAGGATTGGAAATCGTGCCCGCGTCGAAGCGAGAAAAAACGCCGTTTCTCAGCGACAAGGAAAAAAATGAATATAACCGGCAATGGAGGGCGAAATACAAAGATAAGGTGAAGGAGTACAACAGGAAATATTACTTGAAACGTAAGAAAAAAAAGGAGCCTCCAGGTTGAGGAAGCCTAGAAATGCAATGCACTTATAAATGAAAAGTTTTCAAACATTATGAAATTTCCAACAAATAAAGATTTGTTTCTACAAAATTTCACATGCTTTCATTACAATTTTCGTGTGACATTGCTCATTGCACTCAGTATAATGATCGTTAAGAAATGGATGCGATTATTTTCGTTCCTTATATGGGCACCTTGGAACGTTAATAGCTAGTGGTGCAACCGGCCTTTCTACACGTATATATAAATATTCCGGTGTCGAGAGGATGTTATGTTAATGCGTTATGATGGGAAGATCGTAATTGAAGTGAAAGATATTCTTGATTATCTTGGAATCCAATATGACAGGTGGAAAGAAGTAGGATATTCTCATGAAACGCACATCCTAGATCCGGCCGAACACCAGAGTAACAGCCCACATACTGAATTACCTCCAGGAAAAAATACATAAACAACCCATTCATGACCACAACAAACTGTATCTTCTAAAAGGCAGCAAGACCTTGGATCCCAAGGTCTTGCTGCCTTTTTTTGTTTGCTTTTGTTTCTGATAAAGTCGTGGAGTGCTATACCCGGGACTTGAAGCAGATGGAGACGCTATTCTGCACGTCGGCGATATCAACGCCCAGCGGGGGTTCAGACAGAGACGGCAAGCGTTTGGAGAAGCCTTGAAAGTCAGCGGCATCTCGCGCTCCACGGAGGAGCTTCTGCTTCAGCCGGTTGGGGCTTGCCCATCATCCGCAGATTACCACGTCTTATAAACCGCGTCGCCATTGGAAGTGGAATTATCTTTGGCCGGGGCCGGCGCTTCCGCGGCGACTGCCGTCTCCTTCATGATGACTGCCGGCGCGGCCGCTTCCGCGTTGCCGCCGCTCATCTTGCTCGTTCCTTCGAAGACGCTGCCTTCCTCAATGGAGAGGGACGTCGCTACCATATTTCCGTAGAGCTTCCCTTTGGAAGTAATCGACAGCTTGCTTTTGGCCTGCACGTTCCCGTTTACCGTACCGGCGATAATGATGTTTCGAGCCAGAATGTTGGAATGGACGACGCCTTTTTCGCCGACCGTGACATCGCCTTCGCATTCGATATCCCCGGTGATTTGCCCTTCGATGCGCACGCCGGCATCCGAGCGGATTTTGCCTTCGAAAACGCTGCCTTCCCCGATCAAAGTATCGGTCGTGTTCGGATCCAGCTTCACGGTTTTTGCGTTATTCCTTAATTTCATGATTTATTCTTCCTCTCCGGGTTTTCTTAAATAGTCAGCGGGGTCGACCGTGCTGCCGTTCTTGACCACCTCGATGTGAAGGTGGGGTCCGGTGCTGCGGCCGGTAGAGCCCAGTTCGGCGATCAGGTCGCCCTGTTTCACGGTCGTGCCCGTTTTGGTCAAAATTTTGTTCAAATGCATATAGTTCGTTTTCAACCCCGAAGGGTGGGAGATCGTTATGTAATTGCCGCGTGCGCTCGTGTAGCCCGTATCGACGACTTTGCCGCTCGCGGCAGCGTAGATCGGATCGCCGATGCTGCCGCCGATATCCATGCCAGCATGCATCGTCAATCGGCCGTTAAAGGGGTCTTCCCGTTTGCCGTAGTCGGAGGTGACTCGCACCGAATCCGTCGGCCAATACGTAGGCAAAATGGACATCATTTTTTTGTATTCCTGGATCGAGGTTTTCGTTTGCTCCAGCCTTAGCTGCAAATCGGGCATTTCCTCCAAGGAGGTGGAGATGCTCTCTTTGGTGTCCTGCACAAGCTGGGCGACGTCCTGTTCGGACAACGGGATCGACTCTCCGCCGACGCCACCGGACTGCAACGAATCCATCGAAGCTGAGGCGGTTTTGTCTTTGGAGGCCGACGACCCGCCGGTGATCGATTTTAGCTCGGCCTCCAGCTGCTCCAGCTCGCTCATTTTGCTTTCGATCGTTTTTGACTTTTCGGAGAGCTCCAGCAATTCCTTGAGCAGCCGGTCGATTTCCTGCTCTTTATTGACAACCGTGTCTCTGAATTGGCTTGACGAATCGGACAACTCCGCTTCGAGGCTGCCGATCCGGGTCGAATGGTTGCGATTGACGACAAATAGGACCAGTACCGAACTGAGCAGCACCGCTGCGGTGATCAGTAGGGTCAGCAAATAGGAAAAACGGAATTTGAAGCGGAAAACGGGCGATGTGCCTTCCGGTACGATCAGCAGCGTATACCGCCGGTTCACCTTTTTTTTGAATCTGAGCCTCATGTCTTCCTCCTGATCTTCTTGAGTTGAGTATTTAATGTAGTAGGACCAAGGTCATTGATTGCAGCTTGCCAATACAACTATTTCGGCAAATTGTTCCAAATCCCTTTTCAAACAAAAAAATTTGTTCATATTTTCACTCTTAAAGCAGGAATTTGTCGAAGGGAAGCGAAATGAGAAAGAATTGGAAGAATGTGTTCTTTCCTACTTGTAAGGAGGTAATTATGATCAGAATTGCCGGAATCGACGTTGGTAACGATAGCGTTAAGGTCGTGTTGGACGGTACACAACGACCCATCATAATTCCGAGTATCGTTTCTCCCGGATATGATAGACATGTGCTGCAGGAGGAGGACTCTCCTCTGAAGGCTCTGGACGTCCGGGTTTATAGTCCTAAATTAAGAAGAAATAATCAACGGTATTTCGTTGGATTGCTCGCGATGGAGGATCAGGATAACTCCGAGTTGGAGGAGACGGACAACAAAGCAACCAGCGATCAGTCCTTGGTGGTGGCTTTGACTGCACTTGCCTATGCGGCTCTTTCGGGTCAAACCTACCCGACGGCGGGAACCGGAGTCGAAGAAGTGGAGTACATCATCGGTACCGGGCTTCCGGTCCGTACGTACGTGGCTTTCCACCAAGCGTTCGAGGAGCGGTTGACCGGGGAGCATGAAGTGACGTTCCTGTCCACGCCGGAGCTGAGCGGGCGCACGGTGCGCCTCAACATCCGCCGCACGATCGTTTCGGTCGAAGGGGCGGCTGCCTTGTTCCACCTGGCCACCAACGATACGCTGCAGGTTAGAAACGAAGAATTACATAACGGCTGCATCGGCATTTGCGAAATCGGTGCCCTGACGACCGATTTTCCTGTCTTGAAACGCATGAATATCGATAACCAATTCAGTACGGGCGAACAGTTCGGTCTGGCGAACTACCTCGATTCGATCATTCGCGACGTCGAGGATCAGTACGGCTACCGGTTCCCGAGCCGGACGAAGCTGATCGGCCGCATTCGCGACCGCGCATTCGTGATTCAGCGGGTTGGCGAAGGGCAAGCGGACATCCGCCCGATCGTCGATATGTATTTTAACCGCGCGGCGCAGAAGCTGGTTGATCTCATTCGCAAACGCTGGAAGAAATATCCCGACATTGAATGCTTTTATGTACTGGGCGGCGGCGCTGCGGCCTTGAAATCGTATCTGATCGATGCTGCTGGCTCGATGCGGTTGCGCTTCGAAGAGAACAGCGAGATCCTGAATGTGCAAGGGTATCTGAAATTGGCCAAAAACAAAGCCGGGCACCAACCCGAACCGGCATAAAGAACGGAACTTTCCCGGCGGCGACGAAACCGCCGGTTTTTTTTGCCGATAAGCCTCGACTCAAACCTGCGAGCTAAGCCGATAAAGGTCTCCCAAGCGTACCCTGATCGTTAAAATTTTACATTTTCATGTATAATGGAAAGAAACGAAGGGAGTCTCGCCTATGAGCTACAAAGATACGTTCATCAAGGTATCGCCCGATTGTCCCGCAGACCGCGGGATCGTACCCGAGTCCGCCAAGCCGGGGAAGCCGGTTCATGTAATTCAATATGAGCTGCTGTCGCAAGCTCCTTATCGCTATGACCATGAAGAGTTGCTCTTTGAAGTCCATGTGCGCCATAAGCAAATCCCTGACGATGTCGTGCAGGAGCGCCGCCAGGAAATTTGGGAGGCGTTGTTCAGCAAATCGCATCCCTGTTTGCGGGCCTCGGCGCTGCCCAAAAAGTACGGTTGGGGCGTGCATTATGACGAAAACGGAAAGATTGCCATTTACGGCATGGATTCGCCGGCGTATCTCCGGTTTGCGTCCGGTGAGGGCGGGAAAGTGAAGGTATTGAGCGGAATGCGCACGAGCCGCAAATAAAGGGTGAACGCACTGTCGAAGCTGTAAACCATGGAGGGAACAAGGATGGGAAGAATGTTTGAATCAATCCTGCCGGAGCACGAAGCGTTTATCCGCCGGCAGCGTGTTTTTTTCGTAGGTTCGGCGCCGCTAAGCCCGGAAGGGCATGTCAATTTATCGCCCAAGGGTTATGATTCGCTGCGGATATGCTCGCCTAACGAAGTGGCGTATTTGGATTTGACCGGCAGCGGCAATGAAACCGCCGCCCATCTGGAGGAGAATGGGCGGATCACGGTGATGTTCGCCGCCTTTGAAGGGCAACCGCTGATTCTGCGCCTGTACGGCAAAGGCAAGGTCGTGCTGCCGGGTTCGCCGGAGTGGGAGCGTTTGGAGTCCGACTTTCCGCGCCTGGAAGGCGCGCGCCAGATCATTTTGGTTTCCGTCTACGCGGTACAAACGTCCTGCGGCTTCGGCGTCCCCTTGTTCAGCTACGAGGGAGATCGCGAAACGTTGGTCAAATGGGCCCAAAACAAGGGAGAACAGGGGCTTGCCGATTACCGCAAACAGAAAAACGCCGTCAGTTTGGACGGTTTGCCGGCTCCGTTGGAGGCGTAACGCTGGGATTGGCACCTTAGGGAAGAAAGATAGCAAAGAAGGGGAACGCGATGGAAGATATCAAGGTACGCTGCGCAGCGGACATCCGCAGGTGTCGTTCGCGGCCCGAGGCGCCCGGGCGGGGGCCATCGTCGCCGAGCATCGGTTGGAATACGGCTTGGGTGAAGGATCGCCGCTGGCCCGGATATATGAATTGAGCGGAGACGTGCTGCTGCTGGGCGTAGGCCACGGCAACAATACCTCGCTTCATTTGGCGGAATACAGAGCCTCCTATCCCGGTAAAGCCACGATCATCAACAAAGCTCCAATGAACATGGACGGCGTGAAACAATGGGTCGAATTCGCGGAGATCGAATACGATTCCGCCGACTTTGAACGGCACCGGGGCTGATTTCGAGCAGGATTTACGGGACTTGTGAAGAGGGGGGAAATCGCCGGAGCGGCAGCCATGCTGATGCCCCAGCGGGAATTGGTCGATTATGCCGTGAAGTGGCTGGAACGATATCGGACGGGGGCGTAAAGCCGCACCGCGGGCCCGATTAATCGGCAGGACCCGAGACGACCTCGCGGTCCCAGCTCAGCATGCCTCCATAGAAGTTGTGGACCCGTTCGAAACCAAGCATTTGCAGGTACCGGGCTACCTCGAAGCTGCGGGAACCGCTGCGGCAAACGAATACGTATTCCTTATCCTTGGCGAATTCGTCCGCCCGGGAAGGGATATCCCCCATCGGAATCAACGGGACGCCGGGGATATGGGCCGTTTCGTATTCAAACGGCTCGCGGACGTCGATCACGACCGCTTCGTTATCGGGATCCTGCAGCAAGGCGTGCAGTTCATCCGTATCGATATGGGAAATGCCTTCGATCATTTGGGGCATGGAAACTACCTCTTTTCTTTTCTGGATAGCGTGCCGTGTTTCGCCGCACGCTTAAGACTCTCCGAATACGCCCATGCTGAGGTAACGTTCTCCGGTATCGGGAGCGATGCACAAAATGCGTTTGCCCGCGCCAAGCCGTTTGGCGAAGCGGATCGCCGTCCAGACGGAGGCGCCGGAGGAAGGGCCGACCAGGATGCCTTCCAGCGCAGCCAAGCGCCGGGTCGTGTCCAGGGCGTCTTCGTCGCCGACTTGAACGATTTCGTCATAGACTTCGGTATTCAAAATCGGCGGGATGAAGCCCGGACTCGTTCCGACCAGCTTATGTGGACCCGGCTGCCCGCCGGAGAGCACCGGAGAACCCTGCGGTTCGGCGACAATGATCCGGATGTCCGGCAGAGCGGCGCGCAAATACTCGCCGGTGCCCGTGATCGTGCCGCCCGTTCCCGCAGTAGCGACGAACAGATCCAGCTTTCCTTCCATTTGCCGTACGATCTCCGGTCCTGTGGTGAGCCGGTGAACATCGGGGTTGGCTTCATTTTGAAACTGTTGGGGCATAAAGCCGCCCGGGGTTTGCGCAAGCAGCTCCCGGGCTTTTTCGATCGCTCCCGGCATCCGCTTCGCCGCCGGCGTCAGCACGACTTCAGCCCCGTAAGCCTGCAACAGCGTAATTCGCTCTTTCGTCATATTGTCCGGCATGACCAGAATGACTTTATAGCCTTTGGCTGCTGCATTCATCGCCAAACCGATGCCGGTATTCCCGCTGGTCGGCTCGATGATCGTAGCAGGGGGCCGCAATAAGCCGGCCTGCTCTGCGGTCGCGATCATATGGGCAGCGGCGCGGTCTTTAACGCTTCCGCTCGGATTGAAATACTCCAGCTTGACGTACACTTCCGCATCTTGCGGGGTTACAAGACGGTTCAGCTTGACGGCAGGGGTATCTCCGATCAGCTCGGTAATGCTGTGAACCACTTTGCGGGTCATGATGAAGCGTCCCCCTTTTTCTGGTTTATCTTACTTTTAATCTATTCTATCCGGGATCGAACCCTACTTTCAAGCAAGACGCCGCGGCAAATTGCCGTTTCCATCCGGCAGAACCTATGATAAAGTATCAATAACAACGAAGATTAGGCCGAAACGGGGACTCGTCTTCTTTTTTTTATACATATGGTGAAATAAATCACAATACTTATCCAAAGGGTAAAAAAGGGGTTGTTCTGATTGGTGAAAGTTACGAAAAGACCGGCGGCCGGCACGCTGCTCATCGTCCTGCAGGCCTTGTTAGGAATCGGAGCGGTATACGGCGGCGGGGCGCTGATGCTGGATCCGACAGGGGAGTTAGTGGGCATGCCTTCCGATATGATGGAAATCCCGCTGTTCCCCAATTATTTGATTCCGGGCATCATCTTGCTGCTGATGTTCGGCATCCTGCCGCTGGTCGTTGCGGCCGGGCTTGTACGGAAGCGGGAGTGGACGTGGGGCAACAAGCTGAACTTATTCAAAAACATGCATTGGTCCTGGGCATTTTCGTTGTATATCGGGTTTGCCCTCGTTATCTGGATCTCGGTGCAGGTCTATATTCTGAACGGGTCGTCGGTCGTGCATCTGCTGTATACGGCTTGGGGGCTGGCGATTCAAATTCTGACGCTGCTGCCGTCGGTCGGCGGGTTCTATGCGAAGACGGCTCGGGGCCAGGAATCATGAGGGGGAGACGGTGGGTTCTCCGTTTCGTCTGCGCCATTCTGTTGTTGTCCGTTCTTGGCGGCTGCAACGCGGCATCGGAACGGCAGAAGCTGTTATACAACGATGAGGCGGAGCTGATTCAAGGGGGCGACACCTACTCTTACGTCAATCGAAACGGCACGATGAGCAATGAAGGGAGCGCCTTGTCGTTTTCCGCTTTTTACGGAATGGAAACGATATGGATCATTCATGCGTCGGCTAAGGGAAAGCTCACCTTCCATCACCGGCAGGAGGTCGACCGCGGCAAATTCAAGGTGGTCGCCATCGGTCCGGACAACGAGGTAACGACGCTTGCCGAAGGAGATAGCGAAGGCAAGATAGAGTTGAAGGTGGATCAGGGCACCTACCGTATCAAAGTGGTAGGGCATGGCGCGAAGGGCAGAATGAATACGGCGATCGAAACCGAATCGCGAATTCGGGTTACGGCAGCGACTCGCTGACTTTTGATAGGGATAGGAAAAGGGGGGTTGCCGCCGGTAAACCAGGAAGGATCCGGCGGATGAATCCGCTGGTCGTCCTTCCCTTGCGGTTCCCGGTTACCAGGTGGAGAGCTCCGTCCGCTTCCAGGTGTCCTTGGCGACGCAAACATAAACATAGTTTTCATCCCAGGCAATGTCTCCCGGATTGCCGGGAGCGTTAGCGGATTCAGGCGTTCGGGATTCCCGGATGCGGATGCCGTCGCCATTGACATCCAGCGCGCTTTGCGGATCCTCCGTGCCGATGCCGACGCGGCCGCTGCTTCTTTTGACCGTCAAGGCGTTGTCGATCGGCTCCCCGTCGTCGGAATAACGGATGAGGCCGAAGTCCGCTCCCGTGTTGCCCCCTTGTTGCTCCGAATTGTTCGTGCGGATGCTCCATAGCGGCGTGGTTGCGTTATCTTTGCCGGTCTTGGCAAACTGTACGTCGCGGTTGCCTTCGCCGGCTACCCGCAGGATTCCGTCCATGACGTTGAAATTCGATGAATGCGTGCGGATTTCCGCGACGTCCGCGTCGTACGGGATCTCCAGCCGGGTAAACAGCTGGTCCTTATATTCCCCGGTCGGGGACATCGTCGTCTCGATCGAGATATGTTTGTGATCATGCTGCTCCGGATTGTTCGCTTTATCGTGGGAGATGATCGCGGTCTTGTCCTTCCCTTGTTCATCGGCCCAGGCAATGGCCGGCTTGGCCCGGTCGCCGGTCCACTGCAGCCGGATCAAATCCGACAGATGCCCTTCGCTTTCGATCCACTGCTTGTCCGTGGACAGATGAATGCGTTCGTTGTGCGGGAAAGCGAGCCCTCCTCCGGGCAGCTTGGATTCCGTAAAGGCGGGAGCCGTGGATGAAGCGTCTTGGGTCGCGCCAATCGCTTGGCATCCCCCCAATAAAGCGAGGCCGGCTCCCAGTGCGGCGAGCGAAGCAGCTTTGACAAATTTCATTCCTTTCTCTCCTTTTCGGTGGATTGGTGACAATGTTTGCTCGGGGGCAAGTCTATAGAGATCATAATGATTTTAAATCGGGCAGGGCAATAGGCATTTCGGATGGTTTCACGGCGGGGGAGCGCGGCGATGCTTCCAACGAAGCAGAAAAATGGGATAAATGAATCATGATCCAAATAGAGGGGGAATTACGATGTGTCCATCCAAGACCAAGGAGAAATTTACGAAGTTTGTGATCCTGTTATCCTTAAACCCGGGGAGAAGCCTCGATGAAGCGCTGATCCGCCGTCACGTCGGTTATTTGCGGGAGCTCGACCAAGCCGGCCAACTGGTAATGTGCGGTCCGTTCACCGATTACAAGGGCGGCATGATTATCGTAGAGGCGGACAGCCTTGAAGAAGCGCGTCGCATCGCCGAGCGGGATCCGTTCGTCCATTCGGGAGCGGAGAACTATGAGCTTCGGACCTGGGCCATCTCCTGCGAAGCCAATAATCACTTGGGAATGGGTTGAGGGCGGGGGCTTGGCAAGTTCTCGATTTGTCAAGTTGTGGACAAGGTTATCCACAGCTTGTTGGCTAACTTTATGAAAAAAGCATGAAAGCACGCGTACCAACCTTTTGGGCGTTTTACAAAAAAAACGAGCTGTTTTTTCTGAAAACTGTGGACAGTGTGCATAAGTTGGTGGATAAGAGGGGCGTTTTGACAAAAAACGACGATTTCCCCATGAAAAAACGGCCCTGAGGGCCGTTTTTTCATGGAAATGATTCTGCATAATGTGGATAAGCCTGTGCATAAACGGGTGGATTGTTTCCGGAATGTAAAAACATATTTTTCGTGAACAATTCGAACAGGCGCGAAGGACATGGCCAAAGTTACGCTTCGGCCAGCGACTCCCATTCCTCATAGGCTTCGGATAACTGGGCCTTATGGCGGTCGATGACCGTTTGCCGTTCCTGGATCGCCGCATAATCCTGGTATACCTCGGGAAGCGTAAGCTCATTCTCCAAACGGGCGATGTCGTCTTCCAGCCCGGAGATCAGCTCTTCGAGCTGCTCCAGCCGGCGCTGCCGACCCCGTTCCTCGCGTTTCGCCTGTTTGTCGGCCTCGTAGGAGGCCGCTCCCGATTTGGCAACTTGGGAAACGGACGCCGCCGCGTCGGCTTGCCGGGCTGCCGTGCCCGGTTTGGAGGACTCCGCTTGGGCCTTTTCGGCCGCCAGCTCGGCAAGCTCCTGTTTTTTCGCCAAATAATCGTCATAATTACCCAGGAAATGATCCGCACCTTGCGGATGAAGCTCAACGATGCGTTCGGCCATCTTGTTCAGGAAATAACGGTCATGGGAGATGAACAGCAAGGTTCCGTCGTATTCGATCAAAGCGGATTCCAGCACTTCTTTGCTGAACAGGTCCAAATGGTTGGTCGGTTCATCCAGGATCAGGACGTTGGCTTTTTGCAGCATCAGCTTGGCCAGGGCTACCCGCGCTTTTTCGCCGCCGCTTAAAGCCGCGATCTTCTTCAATACGTCTTCGCCGCTGAACAGGAAGTTGCCCAGCACGCTGCGGATCCGCGCTTCCTCGATATGGGGAAAAGCGCTCCATAATTCCTCCAGCACGGTATTGGCGGGGTTCAGATGGGTTTGCTCCTGGTCGTAGTACCCGATCTTCACCTTGGCACCCCAGTTGATGGTCCCGGATGTCGGCCTTAGGTCGTCGGTGAGCATCTTCAGCAGGGTCGATTTCCCGATGCCGTTGGGTCCGATCAAGGCAACCGTTTCGCCCCGGCGCAAATCGAAGGTCACGTTGTGGAACAGCGGCTTCTGCTTCTCCTCGAATGCGTAGGACAAGCCGCTGACTTGCAGCACCTCTTTGCCGGTCATGATCTCGGCTTCGAAGGAGAAGCTGGCCCGTTTCGGATCCCCGAACGGGCGGTCCAGCACATCCATTTTCTCCAGCGCTTTGCGCCGGCTTTGGGCCCGTTTCGTCGTGGATGCGCGAACGATGTTCTTCTGGATGAAGGCTTCCATGCGGGCGATCTCATCCTGCTGTTTTTCGTATTGCTTCATTTGGCTTTCGTATTCCGCCGCCTTGAGCTCGATAAACCGGCTGTAATTGCCCGTATATTTGCGCGATTGATGCCGTTCGATCTCCACGATGGCGGTCACGAGCCGGTCCAGGAAATAACGGTCGTGCGACACGACCAGCAGCGAGCCGGAATAATTGCGCAAATAATCCTCCAGCCAGGTGAGCGTTTCGATGTCGAGATGGTTGGTCGGTTCGTCCAGCATCAGCAGGTCCGGGGCCTGAAGCAGAATGCGGGCTAACGCAAGCCGGGTTTTTTGCCCGCCGCTCAGGGTGGATATGACCGTGTCGGGCGGGAAATCGCCGAATCCCATGCCGTGCAGCACGCTGCGGATGCGGGTTTCCATTTCGTAGCCGCCGTGGTCTTTGAACCAGTCGGATTTAAGCGCATAACGGTCGAGCAAGTCCTGATGGTTTTTTTCGTCCTGCGCCAGCACCGGGTCGGCAATCTGCTCCTCCATTCGCCGCAATTCGCGTTCCGTTTCGATTAACGGGGCGAAGACGGCCAGCATTTCCTCCCAGATGGTGCGTTCCGATTGCAGGCCGCTATTTTGCGCCAAATAACCGATCGTCGTCTCTTTCGCTTTGAAAATTTGCCCGCCGTCATAGGAGAGCTCCCCGGCCAGGATTTGCAGAAACGTCGATTTCCCCGCGCCGTTGACGCCGACGAGGCCGATGCGATCCCGCTCCAGCACCTGCAGGTTGATTCCCTCCAACACGGGGGTGACGCCGTATAATTTCGTAATGTTCGAAGCTTGAAGCAACATGACGGATTCGATCCTCCAAAATAATAATTTGCAGTATTCGTACGATGAAAAGAAACAAGTTGTTGCATTGTATATTCAGTTTACATGAAAAGAACGTGAATTGCACCGCTGATTACTTGGAAGACGGCGGTTTGCAAACCGTTCGCCTTAGTTTTCATTTTCACATAACAATGATACACTAGGGATGAGACAAGCCGGACCGCCCGGGGATTCCCGGGGCCGCCGTTACAAGGCGGGGTTTGGCAGGACGGAAAGAGGGGCGGCCCATGGAGCTTGCGGATGCCAAAAGAGAACTGCGCCAGCGGATGCTGAACATCCGTGCCCATATTCCCGAGGAAGTGCGAACGGAGCAGTCGACAGCCGCTGGCCTCCATGCGGAGGGCGACGTGCTGGGCCCTTTGCGGGAACGTCGCGGCGGGAAGCTGAACGTGTTCTGCTATGCGTCGTTCCGGGATGAACCCGACACCCGCCCTTTGATGGCAAGCTGCATCGCGCGGGGGGACCGCTTGCTGGCGCCGAAAGTCGGCGCGAACCGAAGTCTTTCATTGCATGAACTGTCCGGCCAAGCGGATCTTGTTCCCGGCACTTGGGGGATTCCCGAGCCGGCCGGGCATACGCCGGTGTGGCCGCCGGAGCTTTATCCCGATATCGACGTGATCATTGTCCCGGGGCTGGCTTTTGACCTGAACGGCGGGCGTATCGGTTTTGGTGCAGGCTATTATGACCGGCTGATAGGCGAACTGGCCCGGCGCAGCGGAGGCGCCGGCCGGGTATTGCTGGGCGCTTTGGCGTTGGAGGAATTGATTGCCCCTGCGGCAATTCCGCTGGAGGCGCATGATTTCAGGCTGGATCTGCTGTTTACGGCAAATGGAACGATATATATGAAGGAAAGTAGTGATAAGCTTGCCGAACTCGGAATCGAATCAAGGGATGACGCACTTTAATGAACAAGGCAGGGCGCGGATGGTGGATATTTCCGGGAAGTCCGCAACCGTTCGCGTCGCCGTCGCGGAGACGAAGGTTGTGATGCTGCCGTCGACCCTCGAGGCGATCAAGCAAGGGCGCGTGGGCAAAGGCGACGTGCTGGCCGTGGCCCAGATCGCGGGCATTCAGGGGGCCAAACGGACCTCGGACTGGATTCCGATGTGCCATCCGCTGCCGTTAACCGGGGTGAACATCACTTTCGGCGATAACGGGCAAGACGAGCTCTATATCGAAGCGACGGTCAAGACCGAGGGGAAAACCGGCGTCGAAATGGAGGCGCTCACCGCGGTATCCGCCGCGGCGCTGACCGTCTACGATATGTGCAAAGCGCTGCAAAAGGACATGGTGATCGGTCCGACGCTGCTGCGGTCGAAATCGGGCGGAAAAAGCGGGGATTACGTCCGTTCGTGACATTTGCGGCAGGATGATATATTTTGGTATAGAAATAGTAAGTAAAAGCAGAAGTAGAATAGACCGCGATTTTTTTTGATAATCCTGACACAACTTGATCCGGCATAAACGTTTGACTGCAATTGGAGTTCCTATATGGATGAGGAGGGTGACTTCATGGTATGGAAAACAGCGATCCTTACAGCTAGCGACAAAGGGGCCAGGGGTGAACGCGAAGATACGAGCGCCCAGGTTATCCGCGAACTGGTCGAGGAGGAATTGGGCGGTGAAATCGTCGAATACCGCATCGTCCCCGATGAACCGGATGAAATTATCGCCGCTTTGATTGAAATGACCGATTACTTCCACGCGGATTTGGTACTCACCACGGGAGGAACGGAGCTCGCGATCCGCGACGTGACGCCGGAAGCCACCCGCCGGGTCATCGAACGCGAGGTTCCGGGGATGGCTGAGGCGATGCGGTATACGCAGATGCAGAAAAATCCGGCGGCGATGCTGTTTCGCGGCATCGTCGGCATTCGCGGGCGTACGCTGATCGTGAATTTGCCGGGAACGCCGAAGGGCGTGCATGAGAACCTGGCGGCCATCATGGATCAGCTGCCGGAAGCCTTACTGATGGTAACGGGTCAGTTCCGCTTATAATTCGGGCCTTATTCTCTAATCTTTTGTTGAATTGTTAAATAAATGGACTGTAACTGTGACATTCGTTATGGTATGATGTGGGCGAGCAAGTGAAACGGACTCAATACCCCTGTCTATTTATTTGATGGTACGAAAGGAGAATCAACCATGGGCGCAGGCGGATTTTTGTTGATCGTCATCGCGGCGTTGCTGTTGTTTGGTCCAAATAAATTACCCGAGCTCGGGCGGGCGGTAGGCCGGACGTTCCGGGAGTTCAAAGAGGCGACCCGGGATATCGTGGATGACCAGCCTGAGGCCAAAAGAACGGAACCCGTTGCTTCCCGGGCGGAAGGGCCCAAACCGGAGGACCGCCGATTGCCCGAATAAGGCGCGGTGGAAGAGCATCTACATAGTCGAGAAACGTCGATCCCTTCCCTTGAGGAGGGATTTTGTTTGAGCTGGACCGGATTGCCGGGTGGGAAAGGAGGGCGGATTATGGCCAATGAACCAATGGCGCAAAATATCGTAGATCATTTGACGGAGCTGCGGCGACGGCTGGTGCTGGTCTGCATCGTGTTTGTCGTCGTGCTGGTCGGAGCGTTTTTTGTAGTCGATCCGATCTACCACTACTTGACCGTGAATGCCATTTCCGGCGTAACCATCGAATTGAACGCCTTTTCGTTTTGGGACGGCGTCGGCGTGTATATGAAAATCGCCATGCTGGTCGCTTTAGGGATCACGCTGCCGTTCACGCTTTACCAGGTGTGGGCGTTTGTCAGCCCGGGATTAAAGCCGCAGGAGCGCAAAGCGACGGTGAAATACATCCCGTTCGTGTTTATCTGCTTCGTAGTCGGTTTGGCTTTCGGTTATTACGTGGTGTTTCCGCTGGCCATGACGTTTACCGGAACGCTGAACAAGGAGCTGGGTCTCGTCGAAACCTACGGGATGGCGGATTATTTCAAGTTTTTGACCAATATCGTACTGCCGATCTCCTTATTGTTTGAATTGCCGCTGATCATTTTGTTTTTGACGCAGCTGCGGATATTAACGCCGATTCGGCTGCGGAAAATGCGCCGGGTTGCTTATTTTGCCCTGGTGGTCATTTCGGTGATGATCACGCCCGCGGATTTCTTCTCCGCCTTCCTGGTGCTGATCCCGCTCGTCTTATTGTACGAGCTGAGCGTGGTCTTGTCCCAGCGCGTATACAGCAAGCAGCTGGCTGCGGATGCGGAGCGGGCCGAGAAGTACAAATGAGGAAACGCGCCTTTGCGGAAGAAGGCGCGTTTATTATTTCGGAATGGGGGCTGCATGGGCGCTAGTCCTTTCCCGGCGATGCAAAGGGAAGGGATCGCCCGACGCCCTGGTTTGTCCGGCCCTGCCCGGAATATTTTCCCAGACGTAAGGATACAATGGGGAGGACGTGTGTTTCATATGCGGAAAATGAAAAAAAATTGTACAAAGGAACTTGAAATCTAGTCGCAAGTTGAGTAATATAAAAGTGGTTGTTAGCACTTGAGTAGATCGAGTGCTAATACATACGACAACATATACCCAATAACACAACATATCTAAAAGGAGGCTGTTTTTTCATGATCAAACCTTTAGGTGAACGCGTTCTGGTACAACCGATCGAACAAGAGGAAACTACGTCATTCGGCATCGTGCTTCCCGACACGGCCAAAGAAAAACCGCAGGAAGGCAAAGTCATCGCCGTCGGCAGCGGAACTTTGAAGGATGGAGTCCGCGTACCGCTGGAAGTCAAAGAAGGCGACCGCGTGTTGTTCTCCAAATATGCCGGCACCGAAGTGAAATACGAAGGCAAAGAATATTTGATTATGAAAGAAAGCGACATTCACGCTATCGTCGGCTAATTACGGCCGAAGCATATCCTACTCAACATTATTAGGGAGGTAATTGAATTATGGCAAAAGAGATTAAATTCAGTGAAGACGCCCGCCACGCAATGCTTCGTGGGGTTGACGCTTTGGCTAACGCAGTAAAAGTAACGCTGGGTCCTAAAGGCCGCAACGTCGTGCTTGAGAAAAAATTCGGCAGCCCGCTCATCACCAATGACGGCGTAACGATCGCGAAGGAAATCGAATTGGAAAACGCGTTTGAAAACATGGGCGCCCAGCTCGTAAAAGAAGTAGCGACGAAAACGAACGACGTGGCCGGCGACGGTACGACGACAGCTACGGTTCTCGCGCAAGCGCTGATCCGCGAAGGCTTGAAGAACGTAACCGCAGGCGCTAGCCCTATCGGTCTGCGCAAAGGGATCGACAAAGCGGTTCGCGCCGCAGTTGCCGAACTGAAAAGCATCTCCAAAACGATCGAAGGCAAACAGTCGATCGCACAAGTTGCCGCCATCTCCGCCGCTGACGAAGAAGTTGGCGAATTGATCGCGGAAGCCATGGAAAAAGTGGGTAAAGACGGCGTTATCACCGTCGAAGAATCCCGCGGATTTGCCACCGAGCTGGAAGTGGTTGAAGGGATGCAATTCGACCGCGGTTATGTATCTCCTTACATGATCACCGATACGGACAAAATGGAAGCCGTACTCGATAACCCCTATATCCTGATCACTGACAAGAAGATCAGCAGCACGCAAGAAATCCTGCCGCTTCTGGAGAAAATCGTGCAACAATCCAGACCGCTGCTCATCATCGCCGAAGATATCGAAGGCGAAGCTCAAGCGATGCTGATCGTCAACAAACTGCGCGGCACGTTCAGCGCGGTAGCCGTTAAGGCCCCTGGCTTCGGCGACCGTCGCGAAGCGATGCTGCAAGACATCGCGGCTCTGACCGGCGGTCAAGTCATCACCGAGAAGCTTGGCCTTGACCTGAAGAGCACGACGGTGGATCAACTTGGTAACGCGCGTCAAGTCATCGTAACGAAAGAAAACACGACGATCGTGGACGGCAGCGGCGACAAAGCCGACATCAACGCTCGCGTGAACCAAATCCGCGCTCAACTGGAAGAAACGACTTCCGAGTTCGACAAAGAAAAACTGCAAGAACGCCTGGCTAAACTGGCCGGCGGCGTAGCGGTCATCAAAGTCGGCGCGGCTACCGAAACCGAACTGAAAGAACGCAAACTGCGCATCGAAGACGCGCTGAACGCAACGCGCGCAGCCGTTGAAGAAGGTATCGTATCCGGCGGCGGCGTAGCCCTCGTGAACGTTTACAGTGCTGTAGCAGCCGTTGAAGCAACGGGCGACGAAAAAACCGGCGTTAACATCGTGCTGCGCTCGCTCGAAGAACCGGTTCGTACGATCGCGGCAAATGCCGGTGAAGAAGGATCGGTTATCGTAGATCGCCTGAAAAAGGAAAAAGTCGGCATCGGCTACAACGCCGCTACCGGCGAGTGGGTGAACATGATTGAAGCAGGTATCGTCGACCCTGCGAAAGTCACCCGTTATGCACTCCAAAATGCAGCATCCGTAGCCGGCTTGTTCCTGACGACCGAAGCGGTCATCGCCGACAAACCGGAACCGGAAAAGCCAGCTATGCCTGACATGGGCGGCATGGGCGGCATGATGTAAGCTGGGGCGTATAAACCCTGCATACCCGTAATTCAAAGGCTCCCGAGAGGGAGCCTTTTTATCATTTAGAAAGAAGTTAAACTATTCCAACACACTTCCCCCAAAAAAAAAGCGCTTTTCCCATTGCGTACCCTCAATATTGTCGATACGGACGCCACCCGATTCCTTCGAATAAGTTTGCAGGATTTTCCCGTTCCCAAGATATTTCATCCCTTGTGCGATGACATTCTCCCGCACACTGCTTACTGTTGCTTTAGCTTGTGCAGGAATATCGCTAGATGCATGAATCGTTGGAGCTCCCAACGGACTCATTACCAGAGAAGCGGTTACCATTAGAATCGCCAAAGATTTCCTCATGGTGAATTTCCTCCCGATGTTTTTTTGCGAAACTGACGTTATCCTAACACAGGGTTCCAGGGTTTGTTTAGGCGTGATTTTTGGAAGTGAAATGGAAATAAATAAATGGGATCTCCATCAAAACCACATACTTTTCACAAACTATTTGTTTAAAATAGGTATCACCTGATAACGCGTATTAGTAAGTAATGACAATTTACAGGAGGCGCTTATGAAGAAATCAATGCAAATCGGGGCGGTTATTTTTGCGGCGGTGATCGTTTTATCGGCTTGTACGAACGCGGGAAACAACAATGCTGCCAAAGTGGAGGAGAATTCAGCCCAAACTGCGAGTAATGCAACAGTTTCCGAGGGAGATGCCGCGGTTCCTTGGATTGCCTCGAAAAACACGACCCGGATGAATACGGATGATCCCGTAGCAGCGGCCGTGTTGGTTTCGCGCACGCTTTGGATGGCTACCGGCGAGGATAATCGACCGGGAAGTATTATTCTTACATCTGCAGATAACTGGCAAAATGCCGTCGTTAGTGCCGATTTGATCCATCACCCCAGCAATGGCCCCGTTTTGTTCGTCAATCAGGACGGCATTCCGGAAGCTACCGCAAATGAAATGAAAAGATTGCGGCCAAAAGGCGTGGAGAGCAACAACGGGGTTCAAGCAATCCTGGTTGGCGATCTCGATCAAAAGGTTGAGGACCAGGCCAAAGAGCTTGGGTTCAAAACGGATAAACTATCGGCCGACAATCCTGCCGCATTGGCTAAGGCCATAGATGCCTATTACGCGAAAGTAGCGGGGGAAAATCCGTCTTCCGTCATCATCGGATCGATGGAAAGCCAAGAGTATACGATGCCCGCCATCAATTGGATTGCTCATATGCCGGAGCCGTTGCTGTATGTGAGGAAGGACGAGATTCCCCAGGAAACAAAAGAGGCTTTGCAAACTCGGGGAGGGAAGGCGAATATTTATATTCTGGGACCTGAATCCGTGATCTCGGCCCAAGTAGAGAAGGAATTGAAACCATTCGGCAATACCGTACGCATTTCCGGGGAAGATCCGTTTGCCAATGCTGTCGCATTTGCGGAGTATAAAGATCCGAAAACCGACTTTGGCTGGGGGATCACGACGCCTGGACATAACTTTTCGTTTGTGAGCAGTCAATCGCCGGCGCTGGCCATTGCCGCGGCTCCTTTCTCCCATTTAGGGAAACATGCGCCGCTGTTATGGACCGGGCGGGATTCCATGCCGGAACCCGTGATGACTTATGTCATGTCAGTACAGCCGAAGTTTGAGAAATCCCCTGCGGAAGGACCATACAACCATGCTTGGTTGACGGGATCGGCATCCACGATGAGCGAGGCTGCCCAAGGGGAAATCGACTCGATGCTGGAAATCGCGCCTCGGTCCGGAGGCGGGCACGGAGGCCACTAATTTGTTTTCAAAATGGCAAAAGAAAACACGGCCCTTTGAGCCGTGTTTTTCTTTATGGATAAAAACAATTCCACGGAATTCGCAAGCTTTCCACATGGTTTCTACACAATCGCTGTATACAATGAACCTATCAAGCAGTCGAAATGACAAGGGAGGATAAACAGATGGATTGGTCTTGGTTGCTGGTATTGGTTTGTCCGCTGATGATGATATTCATGATGTTTGGAATGAAAGGGCATGGGCACGGGCATGGTTCCCATTCGAACCCCTCGTCAAATGAACAGGCGATTCAAACTCAACTAAATGAGCTGAGAGCGGAGAATGAGCGAATGATGCATGAAATTCAAAAGCTATCCCGGTGAACCATCGGGAATTTAGGCTTAACTAATGATAGGATAAATAAATTTTGGAGGAAGACAACATGAATAGACATTGGATGATAACGCTCACTGTGGCGATTTTAGCCATTAGTATTACTGCCTGCGGATCTGCAGCCCCAATTCCACAAAATGATTCGCCGGCAGTTTATTACACTGCCGATGAAGGGGGAAGCATTACTAAGATCGATGCCGCTACGAATCAGGTCCTGCAGACCCTTGCAATCGAAGGATCCGTTCATAATGTCCAGGTCTCTCCCGATGGGAAAACGGTAGGGGCTACTGTAGTTCCATCCATGTCCGATATGGAGGGAATGGCGAAGGAAGAACAAGAAAGCGGGCATAGTGAAGCAGGTGAACACGAAATGAACGGATACGTCTATTTCTATGACACGGCTTCGGACGATCTTGCCCAAAAAGTAGAAGTAGGTGTCCATCCGGCTCATATTGTCTTTACGATGGATGGGAAATATGTTTTGGTTACGAATAATGAAGGAAATAATGTAACGGTACTGGATGCCAAGACGTTTCAAACGGCGGGAACGATTCCAACAGGAAAAGGCCCTCACGGATTTAGAGTATCTGCAGACAGTAAATTTGCTTATGTGGCGAATATGAGTGAAGACACGGTTAGTGTATTGAACTTGGAGACGATGTCTGAAGAGAAAAAGATCAAGATTGGCAATACGCCGGTAACTACCGGCATAACGAGTGACGGCAAAACCCTGGTCGTTCCGCTGAACGCGGAAAATGCTGCCGCAATCGTAGATTTGGCTTCCGGGAAAATGATTAAAGTTCCTGTCGGTAGCGGCCCTGCCCAGGTCTATATTTCATCAGACAACAAGTATGCGATTATTGCGAATCAAGGTACCGAGCAAAATCCATCAAACAGCATTTCGAAAATTGAGCTGGCCACAAACCAGGTCATTGCCACGATAGAGACGGGGAAAGGGGCGCATGGCGTGGTAGTGAGCCCGAATAACAGCAAAATTTATGTGACCAACATGTTCGATAACACACTAACCGTGATCGACAATGAAAACAATCAAGTGATTGCAACGATTAAAGTGGGCACAACGCCAAACGGAATCAGTGTTACTCCATACTAGGGGAACGGTATGGTTCCGTTCTTATTAAGCTTCCCGTAGGGGGGCCGTTTTAAAGTATAATATCAGGTATGGACTGCGGGACAATGGACCCGTTGGGTATTTTTATGATCTCTGGAAGTCAATCGGCAAAGGTGGGAGGCAGCGTGTCAAAGCTGCAGGTTCTGGTTGTGGATGATGAATGGAATATGCGCAATCTGTTGCGGATCTATTTAACCCGGGAAGGATTCGAGGTCAAGGAGGCGACCAATGGCAAGGAGGCCTTGGAAATGGCGCTGGGCCACCGCTACGATATGGTCTTGCTGGACCTGATGCTGCCGGATATGGACGGTTGGCAAGTATGCAAAAAGATCCGGGAAAGGGATCAAGTGGCGATCTTGATGTTGACCGCGCGTTCGGAGACGAAAGATAAAGTATACGGGCTTGGCATCGGGGCGGAAGATTATTTGACCAAGCCGTCGAATTTACGCAAAAGGAGTTCGATTTATTTCTGGCGCTGGCCAAAAGCGGTCAACGGGCATTTACGAGGGACGAACTGGTGAACTTGATCTGGGGAGACGAATACGAGGGGGAAGTTCGGGTCGTAGATACGCATATCAAAAATATCCGGGATAAGGCGCAAAAAGCCGGGCTCGGCTATAATCCGATACAAACCGTGTGGGGTGTTGGGTATAAGTTCAACGGGGCGGGTCATGGGCATGAGAAAGAATAAAATCGGCTTTCGGATCGGGCTGGTCATCCTCATCGCTTTCGTTGTCGTAATCCTATCCCTGGGACTGGCGATTGACCGGATGTTCACCAACTTTTACAACGCGGAAATGAGGACGGAAGTAGAGGAGCTTACGGCCCACTTTACGGCAATGAGCCAATCCCCTGAATCGTTATCGGAAGACACCTTGCTTCAGTTTGCCGATTTCTCCAACGTCAGCATTGTATTCGTTGGGGAGCAAGGGAACGTTTTGGCCCATTCCGGACCCTACGATTTATTGGATCGGTCCTTTATCAAGCCGCAGGACCTGCAGGTTCTTTTTGCCGGAAAAGCCGTCGAACTGGAACATCTGGCGGCCGATGGAGATCGTTATTTCGTTGCGGCCAGGCCTGTACGGGAGGTTGCGGGGGCGAATTTCGGGGCGGCGGCATTTTTTCTGGCTCTGGGAATTACCTGGATTCTCGCCGGACTCCTGTCCCGACCGCTAGTGCAAATACAGGCAGCCACCGAAGAATAGCCGCGGGCGAGCTGGAAACCCGGTTATCGATTAGGCGGGAAGACGAAATCGGCGTATTGGCCGATACGATCAATCATTTAGCGGTCGAGCTGCAACGGTATAGAGATACGCGGCAGGAGTTTTTCGCCAATATCTCGCATGAGCTCAGGACTCCCATTACGTATTTGGAAGGTTATGCGCAGGTCCTGAAAAATCATCTATATGAAACAGAGGAAGAGAAGGACAAATATTTGGATATCGTTCACGAGGAGGCCATCCGCTTACAGCACCTGGTGAATGATTTGTTCGAATTGGCGAAGATGGAAGAAGGAAAAGTCAGCTTGTCGCTGGAGTGGATCGACTTGGCGGAGATCGCGGACAATGCGGCGAATAAAATCAAACTGAAGGCGGGGAAGAAGAACTTGACGCTCCATGCAGCGATCCGTCACGACGTCCCGTTAATCAATGGGGATGGCTTGAGGATGGAGCAGGTTCTTCTCAATTTGCTGGAAAATGCAGTGCGTTACACGGAACAGGGCAGCATCACCCTAGAGCTGGATCAAAATCAGGCTTACGTTTATCTAGCGGCGGAAGATACCGGCATTGGAATCCCGGAGGACGAAATTCCGTACATTTTCGATCGCTTCTACCGTGTGGAAAAATTCCGGTCGCGGGAGCATGGCGGGACCGGGCTCGGTTAGCCATCGCGAAAAAGCTGGTGGAGCTGCAGGGAGGAGAAATTTTGGTGTCCAGCAAGCCGGGCCAAGGAACCCGATTCGAGATCCGATTTGCGCTCGAGCGCCAAGGGGGAAACTGAGATGAGAAAGGCGGATTGGCTCATCGTCGGTCTACTGATCGTTATGGGACTGGCCTGTTTATTATTTTCGGCCTCCTCGTTTCGCGATATGTCTTTCCATCAAATGGGACTATCGATCGGGTGGGCTTGTTTATCCACGATTGCCCTGGCCGGGATTGTTGGCATCGTTTATTGGGTTACGCATAGAAGTAAACCTTAACCTTAATTCCAGTTTGGTTTGGAGATCAATCCGAAATTATAGAAGTTTATGTGAGGATAATTGAATTGACGCCTTCCAGGATGGCTGAATCCGAACCGCAAAAATGATAACCGGTTGACATACCATATGTCAACCGGTTATCATAAGGATGTGCAAAACATGAATGCGCATTCAAAATGTGGATGAGGGGGAACAGTCTTGAAAAAGATGAAAGGGTTCAAATTGACGATTTGCCTGGTGTTATTGTTTTCTCTGTTAGCGGCATGTTCGAAAGGAAACGACGCAAGCAGCAATGCCCCTGCCGCCGGAAACAATCAAGGCGGAGAACCAGCGCAACAAACGGAGAAGGAAGTCAAGCTAACCTTCTTTAATACGTCGGCCGAAGTTAACGAAGTATTCGAGAAACTATTCCAAACGTATCATGAGCTTCACCCCAACGTAACCGTTGAATTGATTCCGACGCCGATCGGCGGTGCGCAAATCGAGAAATTCCAATCTTTATTGGCCTCCGGGAATCCGGCAACCATTGCCAATCTCGATGCGGGAACCATTTTGCAGTATAAAGATTCCTTCCTGGACCTGGAATCGGAAAAGGCCAAATATGAAGGGCTCACCAAACCAGGCGCAGTAGATGGGGCGCTGCTGGAGGGGAAATTCCTCGGCATCCCTTGGACCGCGCAAGGCTACGGATTGCTATATAACAAACGGGCGGTTGAGGAAGCGATCGGAGGCGCCTTTGATCCGGCTTCGATCAAAACCCGCGACGATTTGGAAGCATTGTTCCAGAAAATCGAAGCCGCCGGCAAAGCTCCGGTCATGATCCATGGAGCGGATTGGTCGCTCGGGTCGCACTATCTGGGGCTGGTTTATTCCCTACAGTCGGCCAGCGTCGACGAAAACCGCAAATTCGTGGAATCCCTGGAAAGCGGCGAAGCCAAGCTGATCGACAATCCCCAATTTAACGGGCTGATGGATACTTTCGACTTGCTGAAAAAATACAATGCCCGCAAGAGCGACCCGCTCGTTGCGGACTACAACAAAGACAGCGCCGATTTCGCCAAGGGAGACGCAGCCTTCTACTTTATGGGCGATTGGACGTGGGCCGTTGTCGGGCCGCTTGAAGGGCGCGATCAGGAATTTGGTGTCATTCCGGTTCCGATCAGCAATAATCCAGACGACTACGGAAACAGCCAAATCGCTTATAGCGAACCGAAATTGTTTGCCATCGATAACTCGGGATCGACGCCGGAGCAGCAGGAAGCGGCAAAAGCGTTTATCGAGTGGATGGTCACGAGCGAACAGGGACAAGAAGCGATCATTTCACAGATGGGATTGTCCATGCCTTATAAGGATGTGCAAGTGAAGGGAACAAACATCATCTCCGATGCGGTTTCCCAATACGTGGATCAAGGCAAAGTGATGAATATCGGCGTAATCAATTACCTGCCGCAGGATTACTGGTCCAAGACAGGGGCGTCGATGCAAAAGTACCTTGTCGACAAAATCGATCGCAAGGGCCTTGCGGACGAGGTTCAGGAATATTGGGAATATCAGGGCAGAAAATAGAAAATCGGATTGGACAGATGAATGGCGGGTAGGGGCCTTGCCTCGGCCCGCCTCATTTATGGGAACACAAATACGGGTTTATTAAAGGGGCGGCAACATGAAGAAGAAAAGTTTATTATCCAATGCCGGAACGTTCCTGCTTTTCGGCGGGCCCTCCATTTTTGCTTTCGCCGCCGTGGTCGTTATTCCGTTTATCGTCGGATTATATCTGACGTTCACGAATTGGGATGTTCGGACGGCAAACAGCGAGCTTATCGGATTTGCGAATTACTATGATGTGTTTAGCGACAAAGTGTTTTTGGGCCAGTTATGGTTTACGCTCAAATACGTGTTCTTCACCGTCTTGATCGCCAATGGGGCGGCGTTCTTCATTGCGCTTGCGTTGACCGCCGGAGCAAAAGGGGAGCAATGGTTGCGCACGGGTTTCTTTACGCCGAATCTGATCGGCGGGATCGTACTTGGTTACTTGTGGCAAACGTTATTCTCGCAAGTTCTGCCCTATCTCGGGAACAAATACGGATGGTCGTTGTTCGCATCGTCCTGGCTGACGGA
This sequence comes from Paenibacillus macerans, assembly GCF_050565405.1. Lineage (GTDB taxonomy): Bacteria > Bacillota > Bacilli > Paenibacillales > Paenibacillaceae > Fontibacillus > Fontibacillus macerans_B. The sequence goes on from NZ_JBNYYG010000007.1 coordinate 57,501, forward strand.
TACGAATACCGCATTTTGGGCGCTCGTTATTGCGACGGCTTGGCAGTTGATCGGTTATCTGATGATCATCTATATCGCCGGCTTTTCCGGCGTACCGGGCGATGTATTGGAAGCCGCAAGCATCGACGGAGCCAACAGATCTTCGATCATTCGAAAGATCATTCTGCCGCTATCCATACCGGCCACCGTTATTTGCATCTTCATCTCCATATCGCGTTCATTCTTGACCTACGATATCAACCTGGCCTTAACCAAGGGGGGGCCGTTTAACTCCACCGAGCTGGCCACCTATCATATCGTGCAAAAGGCGTTTCTGTCCAACCAGTATGGGATAGGCCAAGCGGAAGCGGTAGTGTTGTTTGCGGTGGTCGCGATCATTGCGCTGACACAATCTTATCTGCTCAAGAAACTGGAGGTGGAATCGTAATGAATGCCCGGCCTATCGGAACGGTGGTAAAAACAGCGCTTCTTTACTTATTCCTTCTCGTCTTTCTGACTCCGTTCCTGTTAATCGTCATGAATTCGTTCAAATCGACCCAACAGTTCGTCGAAAATCCACTTTCGCTTCCCGCAGATTTCCATTTTGGAAATTACGCGAGCGCGATTGATAAAATGGATTTCCTGCACGGCTTTTTGAATTCCCTGATCATCACGGTCGTGGCGGTCTTCATCATTCTTATTTTTTCGGCGATGACAGGGTATTTGTTTGTCCGATTCAAATGGAAGGTGAACTCGTTCATTTTCTTTGTCATGTTGGCTTCGCTAACCCTCCCGTTCCAGGTGCTCATGATTCCGCTGGTCATGCTGTACGGAAATATGGACCTGTTGGACTCGAAAGTTACCTTAATGTTTATGTATTTGGGGTTTGGTGTACCGTTTGGCGTGTTCACGTTCCACGGTTTTATCAAAGGTGTTCCATTCGAATTGGAGGAATCCGCGTTTATCGAAGGAAGCTCCAGATTGCGGACCTTCTTCCAGATCGTATTGCCCTTATTGAAACCCGTATTCGTTACGTTGATCGTTCTGGACATCCTCTGGATCTGGAACGACTACTTGCTTCCCAGCTTGGTCTTGCTGTCTCCGGCTCATAAAACGTTGCCGCTTTCCACGTACAATTTCTTCTCTTCCTATTCCGTGGACTTTGCGCCGCTGATGGCCGGACTGATCATGACTATTATTCCGGTATTGGTGCTGTATTTGTTCCTTCAAAAGCAAATCATTAAGGGGATTACGGAAGGGGCCCTCAAATAGCCATTTGGCAATCTTTGGCTGAAAAAGTGGATTGAAAAGGGTATAATTGTTTTAAAAAAACGGCAAGGTGGGTATTTCATGCCTAGAATTGAAGATGTGGCAGAAAAAGCAGGGGTTTCCGTAACCACGGTTTCCCGTGTACTGAATAACCGGGGATATATTAGCGAGAAGACGCGGAACAAAGTATACCAGGTGATGAAAGAGTTGAATTATCAACCCAACGAAATGGCGCGTGCCTTGTTTCGAAGAAAATCGAACATGATCGGATTGATTATTCCATCGGTATCTCATCCCTTTTTTAGCGAATTGGCTTATTACCTGGAGCACTATGCCGATCAAAAGGGATACAAGCTGCTGCTCTGCAACTCGAATCGCGATACCGCCAAGGAGCGCAAATATACCGATATGCTCAAGAAAAATCAAGTCGACGCCATTATCATGGGCAGCTCGGTACTGGATGTGGAGCATTACCTGAACCTCAATTTGCCGATCGTGTCCTTTGACCGCACCGTGGCCGAAGATATTCCGATCGTCACTTCGGATAATCTCCAAGGGGGGAAACTTGCCACGAGATTGTTGATCGAAAAGGGCTGTAAACATCCCATGTACATCTATCGAGGAATCGGCGGACCACATCATCGGGCCTTGCTGGCCAATGCGAGGGCACAAGGGTACGACGAGGAGTTGGCGGCTGCCGGCATGGAGCCGATACACCTGCAATTGGAGATAAACGACGACGATCAGCCCGGCAACCCCAGCGAGGTGGTACGTTTTCTGACCGATCGCCCGGAAATCGACGGGGTATTCGCCAGCAGCGACGTCATCGCCGCCGAGGTCATTCAGGCCTGCCGCCAGTTAAACAAGAGCATTCCGAAAGATATCAAAATCATCGGATACGACGACGTCAGAATCGCCTCGCTGGTTTCGCCTCAACTGACCACCATAAGGCAGCCGATCCGTGAAATGGGCAAGTGCACCATCGAATTGGTCATCAAGCAGTTGGAGGGGGGAGAAGTACCCAAAATCAATTCATTCCCGGTCACTTTGGTTGAGCGGGAGACGACTTGAGAAGGCGTATGCCATGCCGACGTGACGATGTCTGTATGAATTGGGAGGAAGACGAAAAGATCAAGACGAAGCCGCAATTTACGTCAGCGCGGCTTTTATGTCATTTGGCATGTCAACCGGTTGATACAAAAACTTGGGAATAGGAAAGGAAGCTTACATGACAGTCACGAATTCATTACCGCGAAGTATTCCGGAGCAGCAAGGTGTTTCTTCTTCCGGTATCTTGTCTTTCCTGAAGGAGATCGAGCAGCGAAAACTTGAGCTTCACGGCTTCATGTTTTTACGGCACGGCCATGTCCTGGCTGAAGGATGGTGGAAACCGTATCGCCCGAAGATTCCCCATGCCGTTTATTCACTGACCAAAAGCTTTACGTCGCTAGCAGCGGGCTTTGCCGTCCAGGAGGGGGGGCTTTCCTTGGATCAGCAAATCCTAGCGTATTTTCCGGAGTTGGATACGTCGGCGACACGCGAGAATATAGGGAATATGAAAGTAAGACATTTATTGACGATGACGACCGGACATGAAGCCGACACGGCTAGATTCGGAGCCACACCGGACTTCCTGCAGCACGTAACGGAAGCGCGGGTCGGCGACCGAAGCGACCTCGACTATGTAAGGGGATTTATGGAACTTCCCGTTACGCGGGCTCCCGGCACTTATTTCCTCTACAACAGCGGGGCAAGCCATGTGTTGGGAGCGATCGTGGAACGCATTTCGGGAAGCCGTTTGGTCGACTATTTACAACCTCGTCTATTCGCGCCTTTAGGCATCGATCGGCCGATTTGGGAGCAAGCCCCCCATGGCGGAAATACGGGGGGATGGGGACTTAAACTATGTACCGAAGACATTGCCAGGTTTGGCCAGTTTCTTCTGAATAAAGGGGTATGGAACGGGCATAGGCTGATCTCTTCCGAGTGGATCGAACAGGCCGGCTCGCATCAGGTCGATAATATCCCGCTCGAGACCCAAGTAGGGCAGCCGGTTCCTATCGACTGGATTCAGGGGTATGGATACCAGTTTTGGAGATGCCGCCATAACGCCTATCGGGGAGATGGGGCGTTTGGCCAATATTGCATTGTCATGCCCGACCAAGATGCCGTCATCGCGATGAACGGCGGTTTGCAAGACATGCAGGGGGTACTGGACGCGGTCTGGCGGAATTTGCTTCCTTCCCTGGTCGAACCTTGCCCTGCGCTCGATCCCGAGGTTTATAGCCGGTTAACCCGAAAACTGGCTGCTTTAGAGCTCGGCGAGCGTTCTTTCACGGAGATCACGCCATGGGAGACGGGCGCGAAACGGTTTCGGATTCAAGAAAACGAACAGGGCTTGCAAAACGTCTCGTTTGTGTTTAAGGACGGCAGGTGCATCTTCGAATGGCTGGATGGACGAGGAACCCATCGTTTGATCGCCGGGATCGACGCATGGAGCGTAGCCAACCTGCTCGGCGATAAAAAGGTGGCGGTCAGAGGCGCGTGGCTGGAGCGGAACCGTTTCGACCTCTACGCCTACCAGATCGATTCGCCGCATCATGACCGCCTTGCCTTCCATTTCCAAGGTAACGAGGTAAATATTCAACATGAGCATTTAAGCTTCATCCCCCTGAAACACGAATTTATCGGCGTTGAGGAGAAATGAGAGATGGAAATGAACTTCATTAGCAGAGTAGTTCCGGAATTGAAACAGGGGCTGACGTTGTCTCCGCCTTTTCATTTACCCGAGGATTTGGCGCAAGCACGGATGATGCCCCCCGTGTCTACATCAAGATCCGAACAGGTGCGAATTACGGATCGACAGATCGTTGGTGCAGGCGGGCAACAGATGTTATTGCGGGTGTACGAGCCGATCGTTAGGGACGGGGAAGCGCTGCCGGCGCTTCTGTGGTTCCATGGCGGGGGATATATACTAGGGCATCCCGACGTTGATGACGGGATATGCCAAAGCTTTGTGGAAGCCGCGGGCTGCGTCGTCTTTTCCCCGGATTATCGCCTGGCTCCGGAGCATCCGTTCCCGGCGGGGATGGAGGACTGCTATGCGGCGTTGGTATGGATTGCCGGGAATGCGACCGAACTCCACATCGACATCAATCGGATCGCGATCGGCGGCCCCAGCGCCGGAGGAGGAATGACGGCGGCAATGGCGCTTTTGGCCCGCGATCGCAGCGGACCTGCGATTTGTTACCAAATGCCGCTCTATCCAATGATCGACGATCGCAATATCACCCCGTCCAGCCATGAAATCACCAATCCCGCGGTCTGGAACAGAGCCAATAACCTGGCGGCTTGGAAAATGTATTTGGGCGAACATGCGAACGGCGAAATATCTCCCTATGCGGCGCCAAGCCGGGCTCGAAGCCTGGCCGGCCTTCCCCCGACTTACACTTGCGTCGGCCAACTGGATCCGTTTCGGGACGAGACGATCGAGTACGTCGCCCGGCTTGCGCGGGATGGCGTCGACGTGGAATTTCAGCTCTATCCGGGATGCTATCATGGGTTCGAACACACAGTTCCCCATGCGGAAATCAGCCTACGCGCCAGAAATGGATATTTGCACGCATTGGCCAGGGCTTTTCGGGTAAAAGAACGGAGTGCGGAGTAATTAAGGGGGAACTTGAATGATTAATTTAGATGAAAGATTCACTTTCGAAGATAAACCAAATGATCTCTTGGCAGTCGGCGAATTGCTCGTGGACATGATCTCCAATGAATACGGCGATGAATGGCAGAGCGATGGATACACCCGGTTCTTCGGCGGCTCCCCCTCAAACATTGCGATAAATGCGAACAAGCTGGGGATTCGAACCCAGATTTCCTCCGCCGTAGGGGAAGACGGGTTGGGGACGTTTTTGATGAAGCGATTGGAAGCCGCGGGCATGAGCACGAACGGGATCCAGCGGGTGGATGCCGCAACGAGCCTGGTCGTACTGACCCAAAGCCAGGCTTCGCCCATCCCGATTTTCTATCGGGACGCGGACTTTCGCTTGACCTTCGATGCGAATCTGGAACGCGCCTTGAAACATTCCAAAGCGATTCACTTCTCTTGCTGGCCCATTTCACGGGAGCCTTCCCGGCACGTCATCGAGAGAGTGATCGAGGAGGCGAGAAATCGCGGTCTATTGATCGGGTTCGACCCCAACTATCATCGGATGATATGGCAGCGCGGCGAAGACGGCGCGAGGTATGTCAAATCGATGCTATCCAAAGTGGATATCGTCAAGCCGTCGGAGGATGATGCCGAGCGTTTGTTCGGAGAAGACGATCCGTTCAATCAGATCGACAAATTCCTGGTCCTGGGGGCCAAACTGGTCATCATGACTTTGGGGAAACGAGGGGCGATCGTATCCAACGGGAACGAGACGGTCAGCTTTCCTTCTCTGGCTACCGACGTCGTTGATACGACGGGGGCCGGGGACGCGTTTTGGTCCGGGTTCTATGCGGCCTTGCTCCAAGGATATACCGTCAGGGACGCGTTGAATTTAGGTTTTGCCGTGAGCGCCTACAAGTTGAGGCATATAGGCGCCGTGGTGGAACTGCCGAAGCTTGAATCCATCAAGGAACAGTTCGGATTATAGGAGGATGAAAGCATGCCGCTGAAAAATAAAGTTCAATTGATCACGTATCCGGATTCCATGGGCGGAAACCTGAAAACGTTAAACGAAATGCTATCGAAGCATTTCTCTGATATTTTTACGGGCGGCGTCCATATCCTGCCCCCCTTTCCTTCGTCCGGGGATCGCGGGTTCGCGCCGCTCACCTATCTGGAGATCGAACCAAGCTTCGGGACGTGGGAAGACATTCGGGCCATCGGCGAGAAATTCGATGTCCTGGTCGACTTGATGGTGAATCATATCTCCAGGCAATCGCCGTATTTTCAGGATTTTCTGGCCAAGGGCCGGGCGTCCGAACATGCCGATTTGTTTCTGACGCTGGATAAAGTGTGGAAAGACGGGAACCCGGTCCAGGAGGACATCGACAAAATGTTTTTGCGCCGGCCTTTGCCTTATTCTGCTTTTGAGATCGGCGGCAAGGAAGAAAAGGTATGGACGACGTTTGGCAAAACGGACCCCTCGGAGCAAATCGATCTGGATGTCCGTTCACCGCAGACGCGGCGGCTTTTGCGCTCGTTCTTTGAAAACTTTAAAAAGCAGAACGTCAAAATCGTAAGGCTGGACGCGGTTGGATATGTCATCAAAAAGCTGGGAACCAGCTGTTTCTTTGTAGAGCCGGACATCTACGAGTTTCTAGAAGAGATCAAGGCGTTGGCAGATTCGCTTGACATCGAACTGTTACCGGAAGTACACGCGCATTACACGACGCAATTCAAACTGGCGGAACGCGGCTTCTGGATTTATGACTTCATCCTGCCTTACCGCATCCTCGAAGCGCTCCTTACGAAGAGTGCCGCAGAGCTTACCCGTTATTTAAACGTTCGGCCGCACAAGCAATTTACCATGCTGGATTGTCATGACGGCATTCCCGTCAAGCCGGATCTGGACGATCTCATCGACACCGGATCGGCCAGGGAGCTGGTTGAGGTCTGTGTGCAAAGAGGAGCGAACCTCAGCCTGATCCTGTCCGACGAGCATAAGGCGGAGGACGGCTTCGACGTTCACCAGATCCGCTGTACTTACTATAGCGTGCTAGGGGAAGATGATGACGCCTATCTGGCCGCGAGAGCGATTCAATTCTTCACCCCCGGGATTCCGCAGGTTTACTATACGGGATTGTTTGCGGGTGCGAACGATATGGACCGCGTGAAGGAAACAGGGGAAGGACGGGAGATCAACCGGCATAATTACACGGTAGAGGAAATGGGCCTGTCATTGAAGAAGGAAGTTGTACAGCGGCTGTTACAACTGATTCGATTCCGCAACACCTATCCGGCGTTTGACGGAGAGTTTCAGGTGCTGGAATCGCCGGACAACGAAATACGTTTGCGCTGGAGTCAGGAAGATCAAAGCTGTTTGCTTAACGTAGATTTGAACACGAACCAATCGGTGATCCAATACATCGACGAGCACGGGCTATTGACCGAATATCGGATTTGATTTCTTCAAAAAAACAAGGAGGAACAACAACATGGCCATGTTACAGATCCAATTTTTCTCGCGATCGTTGAGAAGGGAAGTCGCGCTCAGCGCGCTGGTTCCCTTGGACGCCCCGCCAATTCCGGGTCAACCTGCGGAGGAGGCTAAGCCCTTAAAGGCGATATATCTGTTGCACGGGTATTCTGGCAATCATACGGATTGGATCCATTTCTCCCGAATCCGGGAACTGTCCGATAAGTACAAAATCGCCGTATTTATGCCTTCGGGAGAAAATCATTTCTACCTTGACGATGAGGACAAGGGTCAGCTGTACGGGGAATTCCTAGGCAGGGAACTGATTCAGTTCACTCGCCTGATGTTCCCGTTATCCGCAGACCGGAAGGATACGTTCATCGGAGGACTTTCCATGGGCGGGTATGGAGCGATTCGAAACGGTCTGAAGTATGCCGACCAGTTTGGCCGGATCATCGCGCTCTCCTCCGCGCTCATTCCCTACACCATTGCCGGGTTGTCCCCGGGCTATCAAGATGCTATTGCCGACTATAATTACTACAAGCGAGTTTTCGGGGATTTGAATCAGCTTCTTGGAAGCGATAAGGATCCGGAAGCACTGGCCAAACAATTGAAGGAACAGGGCGCGCCTATTCCAGAGATTTATATGGCATGCGGTAACGAGGACTTTTTGCTTGACGTAAACCGGCGGTTCCATGATTATTTAACTCAAGAGGAAATTCCTCATCACTATAAGGAAAGCGCAGGGACACACGACTGGAATTTCTGGAATGAGCATATCGGTCCAGCCATTGAGTGGGCCATAACTAATACCGAATTGGTCAACTGAAATCGTCTCCTGCCTCATCCGCCCCTGAAGAGAGCTTCGGCCTATTAGCCGTTTTGCTCCCGCTTCGGGGGCGTGCCATATTCGAACCATTGCCCAGATAAAGGAAGAGGATGCTTGATGAAAGCCGGAGGATTGTTTACTAGAAAGAGCATCGTATTCAGGTTTTTCGTTTCATTCACGATCATCCTAGCCATTTTGTTTACGGTATTATTGCTCAGCAACATCTATTCGCTGGAAGTGGTTCGTACCCAATCGATTAGCAATTCGCGCAATACCTTGGGGATTTACGTTGAGAACATTCACAGTAAGCTGAACCTGTATGCCAAAGACCTGACCGAGGTGTTCGAGAACCAGGTTGATGCGGCGACAGAATATGAGCGCCTGAACGTGAGCGATCGCTACTTCAGAGAAATCGCTCTGCTGGACGCCCTGAAGGCCAAAGCGTCGAACAACGACTCCAGCGATGGGGTATTTATCAAATTGTCGGGAGATGGAGCGACGCTCGTTCAGTTCGGTAATCGCACCCGATCCGAAGACAAGCTGGATCTTGTAGACTTTTTGAAGGAGCATGATTTTCTCCCCGATCCTGACCGGACCCTCGACGAATGGACGGACTTCGAAGTTCAGGGTGCGCACTATTTGTTCCGATACATTACCTATGAGAAGGTCAGCTTTGGCACGTTCGTCAAAGCCGATTCCTTGCTTGCCGTCGCCAGCGGGGAAGGACAAGAGCTTGGCCCAACCCTTCTTAGCGCTCGGGAAGGCGGGGTTCTGGCTTCGACCGATGAGGGCCTATTGGAAACAGCGTCGTCCCTATCGGATTTGAGAGAGCAGGTTAAGAAGAGTTACCTGTTTATTTCAGAACCGATCGCCGAATTTGGCGATATCACCCACATGATGGCCAAGCAAAGTATTTTCTCGGGGCTCAAGCTGATTCAATGGATCATTATCTCCTTGGCTGCGATTTCGGTGGTGGCGATTCCTCTGGTGTTGAAGCTGTTAGCCAGGGACATTCTACAGCCGGTGTTGGAGTTGGTGAAGGCGGCCAAAGACGTCGAAAAAGGGAGAACGAGCTTCCCGGAACCGTCCGGGCATTTTTCCATCGAGTTTATGAAATTGTTTCATTCCTTCGATTCCATGGTTCGCGAGATTACCGATTTGAAAATCCATACGTATGAGGAAAAAATCGAGCGGAGCCGCACGGAACTCAAATATTTGCAAATGCAGATCAGACCTCATTTTTTCCTGAATGCGATCTCCACGATCAACAGCTTGACGTATCAAAACAAAAATGAAGAAATCCGAATGCTGATTCAGCTGCTGTCTCAGCATTTACGATATATGTTTAAGGGCGGATTGGTCCTGGTGCCGCTTGAGGAAGAGATGAAGCATGTAGACAATTACGTGTGCATGCAAGAGATTCGGAACCCCGACCAGATTTTCTGCATGACGGATATTGATATGGCCACGGCGCGTATCCATATCCCTCAGTTCTTGGTCCAAACCTTCGTCGAGAACATCTTCAAGCATGCTCTGACTTTTGGTGAAATGTTATCGATCTTCATCCGGTCCAGTCTGGTCGAGCTCGAGGACAAGCGCTATCTCCACATTTCGATCGAGGATAACGGCGGGGGATTTCCAACAAACATGTTGCAGGCCGCGGGGCATTCAAGTATGGAGTCGGCGGAAGCGAGCAGGCAAGTCGGGATCTCCAATATCCGGCGAACGCTGCAATTGCTGTATAAACGCGAAGACCTGTTGAAACTATCCAATGCCGAACCGCTGGGAGCTAGAGTCGAGATCCTCATCCCGATGGAAGGCGACGAGGAAATGACTTCATAAGAGAGGTGTAACGATGCGCTGCTTACTAATTGATGACGACATACCTACTGTTGAGGTGCTCCGGGATATCGTTCACTGGGATGATTACGGCTTCTCGCAGGTGATAGAAGCGTATAACATTATGGAGGCCAAGTCCTGTTTCGAAGCCGGTCCGCCGGATCTGATCATTTGTGATATTGAAATGCCCCGGGGGACGGGTCTCGAAATGATTCAATGGGTAAGAGAGCAAGGTTGCGATTGCGCTTTTATCTTCTTTACCTGCCACGAGAGCTTCGATTTCGCTTCGACGGCCTTGACCTATCATGCGGATTCCTACCTGATTAAACCGCTCGACGAGACTAAGCTGGATGAAGCGCTGCACCGTTCACTTGAGTCGCTGAAGCGGCGAAGAACGCTAGGTGAATACAGCAGGCACGGGTTAGCCTGGCTGCGTAACAAGGATTTGGTGGAGAAGAGCTTCTGGAGTGACGTCTTGTCCTCCACGCTCTCTACGAGGGAGGATTTGATCCAAGGGGAAATCCAAAGGAGGGATTTGTCCTTCTCCGCGGAGCGGCGATTTATCCTAGTTCTGGTCAGCGTTGCGGCATCCGAAATCGATGAACGTTGGAACGCTAGTGTGTTTCACTACGCTCTGTCCAATCTCGGATCCGAGATCATGTTCGATGGTCCCAACCCTGACCGCGTGATCCCATATAAACAGGACAATCAGATCTACCACGCGTTCATTCTGGATAGCGGGACAGAACCGCTCCAATTGAAAGTAAGCGGCGAGCGGCTCGTCCGCTTATGCAAACAATACTTCAAATGCACGGCCACGTGTTATATCAGCGAGGAATTGAAGATTTCCCAATTGGCCCAGGGTAAGGTGAAGTTGGAACAAATGGATGCATCAAATCTAATCTTCAGGGGGATTGTCCACTTTCAAAACGACCGCTTCCAATATAACACGACGGAGTCGTTCGCTCTGGACACCCGCTTATTTACGTTGCTGTTCGCCCAGAAGGATAAAATGCAAATCGTCAAGCGCTTGAAGCTTACTTTGGAACGACTTGCCGCGCAGAATATACTGGATGCTGCTACCCTCCATTCGGTGCGTGAGGATTTTCTTCAAGTGGTTTATGCATTCTTGGCACAAAATAATATTCAAGCCCATCGGTTATTCTCGGATGACATCGCCAAACGCCTGCTCCAACGATCCGACCACAGCGTGTTTGATTTCATGAAATGGGCGCACCTGATGACGGAAAAGGCGATTGAAACGCTGAAGGAAACCTTACAATCCGAGGGCGTTGTCGAGCGGGCAAAACGGTTCATTCATGAGAACTATCACTGGGATATCAGCCGGGATGACGTGGCAGCCAGCGTCTTCTTGACGCCGGATTACTTGTCCAAAACCTTCAAAAATGAAACAGGCATGTCGATCATCGAATACTTGAATGCCCATCGGATTGAAATGGCCAAGCGGATGTTGGCGGAGCGGCCAGTAAGCATTGGAACAATTGCGGCGGATACCGGATTCGACAACCTCTCGTATTTCTCCACGGTGTTCAAGAAACTGACGGGCGAGTCACCAAACGCCTATCGGGCCAAACATAAGCCGGAGGATTAAGGAGCTCAGGGAACTGAGCTTTTTTTTAAAAGAAGATGTCGGTTTATTAAAAGAGAAGCCCCGTTCAAAACGATACACTGATAACGAAACCACATGAATGGGGGAAATAAGAAGAGATGAAGAGAAAACAGAGAATGGTCCTGTTGTTGTTATCCGCCATGCTGTGCAGCTCGATTCTGGCAGCGTGCGGCAAGGATTCGAGCGAGACGAAGACAACTCCTGACAATGGTACCGATGCCAAAGTGGAGAAAATTGTGTTCGCCATGCCTTCTTTTAACCGAATCCCCGATAATCTGGGACGGATCACGGATGCGATCAATGAAATCACGATTCCGAAGATCGGCGTAGAAGTGGACTACAAAGTTTACGGTCCGGTCGATTACGCACAAAAAGTCAATTTGGCACTGCAGAGCGGAGAGCAGATGGATTTGTTTACGACGCTGGGGCAATTCACTAGCTACGTGTCCAAAAACCAGGTCTACCCGTTGGAGGAATTGCTCCCCGAGTATGGCAAAGAACTCACCGCCATTCTGGATAAGGACTTCGGCCCCGACATGTTGAAAGCGACCACATTGAATGGACATATCTACGGCATCCCCGTGAATAAGGGCATGTCGATCCCAACGAACTTCGTTTACAATGCGGACATGCTGAACGAAGCCGGTTTCACTGCAGACGATATTCGCTCGGTCAATGATTTACCGGCGATCTTCGAAGCGGTCAAGCAAAAGCATCCGGATGCCGTTCCGTTTGGTCCGATTAATGTGAATCCAAGTGATACTTCGCTTCTGCTGCTGTTAAAAGGCTCGCATCAAGTGGACTTCTTGTCGGACACCACCGGAATCGGGGTTGTCGTCGGCGATGAGGGCAAAGTGCGCAATTTCTATGAGACCGACTTGTTCAAAGAAGGCGCTATGATGATGCGGGATTGGTTCAATAAAGGGTATCTGGAGAAGGATGCGGCTACAACATCGATCACCGCTTCCGACCTGATCACATCCGGGCGCGGCTTCTCCTTTATGGGCGGATACAGCGGCTTGGAGGCAGCCAAAGCCTTAAGTGCCCAAACGGGAAAAAACCTGGAGATGAAACGGATCGCCCCTTATTATTTTGAAACTGGGGCCGTGAATATGGTCAGCTGGATGTTGTCGAGCACGACGAAGGCTCCGGAAGCAGCGGTGAAGTTCCTGAACCTGCTGTACACCGATGAAGCGTTGATCAATACGATTCTATATGGGATCGAAGGCGAAGATTATGTGAAGGTGGATGAGCACCACGTTAAATATCCGGATGGCAAGGATGCCAACACAGTTGGTTACACCGCCATGCTCAGCACCGGTATCGTTGGCTCCGAGTCGCTGCAATATCAATTGGAAGGCGTCAACTGGTCTGACGTTGAGCTCAAGCTGCAAGAGAACAAAGAGACCCAGAAATCCCCGTATTTCGGTTTTATCTTTGATCCTAGCGAAGTGAAAACCCAGATAAGCGCCGTCACGAATGTTGTGAACCAATACTTGCCAGGACTCATGTGTGGTGTGCTGGATCCGGAAACGACGATTCCGAAGTTTGTTGAAGCTTTGAACAACGCGGGTGCTGAGGATATTATCCGCAGTAAGCAAGAGCAGCTGGATCAATGGATTGCCGCCCAGAATAGCGGGAAGTAGAACGGGAATGTAGGAGAGAACCGCTATGACAAACAAGACGTTGAGATCAAGAGGGCTGAAGAAAAATCTCCCGCTGCTGCTATTAGCCGCGCCAGGCCTGCTGTATTTTATCCTAAACAGTTACATTCCCATGGCCGGCGTGTTCATTGCCTTTAAGAACATCGATTATGCCAAGGGCATCTTCCGGAGCGATTGGATCGGGTTCGACAATTTCAGATTCCTGTTTCAGACGTCCGATGCCTGGATTATGACGAGAAACACTTTGTTGTACAACGTTGCTTTTATCGTGTTTGGAACCATTTTTTCGATCATCATCGCGATCTTTATGTCGGAGCTGATCGGCAAGGCTTACTCCAAGCTATTTCAATCCGGGCTCGTGCTGCCGAATTTGATTTCAATGGTCGTATTGTCTTATCTGGTCTTTGCGTTCTTGAACGCAGACAGCGGATTTGTTAACCATTCGATTCTTCGTCCGCTGGGCCTGCCGGAAATCAATTGGTACTCCGAACCGAAATATTGGCCGTATCTCCTTGTGGTTATTCAGATGTGGAAGACAGCCGGATATGGCTCCATTGTTTACATTGCGTTCATCGCCGGAATTGACAAGAGCATCTATGAGGCTGCAAAAATCGATGGTGCAGGCAAGCTGAAGCAAATTTGGACGATTACGCTGCCGCTTCTGAAGCCTACTGTCGTGATTCTGACCTTGATGTCGATCGGGCGGATCTTTAATTCGGATTTCGGCCTCTTCTATCAGGTCCCGATGAACGCGGGGGCTTTATACAGCACGACGCAAACGATCGATACGTATGTGTACCGCGCACTCATGCAGGTGAATGATATCGGGATGTCGGCGGCAGCCGGCTTGTACCAGTCGCTTGTCGGGTTCGGGCTGGTCATGCTGGCGAATGCGATCGTCAAAAAGATTGACGCGGATAACGCGTTGTTTTAGGAGGAAAGACCATGATTCAAACGAAAGGCGAACGAATTTTCGTCTTGTTCTCCGCAGTCGCGATGGTGCTGCTTACGATATTTGCCTTTGTGCCGTTCATCTTGATCCTGGTCGCTTCGTTTACGGATGAATCGATGTTGATCCGGGACGGATACAGCTTCTTCCCGGCGAAATTGAGCCTGGACGCCTACGCGTACATGATCTCCTCGGCTTCGACCTTCCTTCGGTCGTACGGCGTGTCTTTCCTGGTGACGATCCTAGGTACGGCGGGAGGGCTTCTGATCTCGAGTATGCTGGCCTACCCGATGTCCAGGAAAGATTTCAAATATCATAACGTGCTGGCGTTTATCGTGTTCTTTACGATGCTGTTCAGCGGCGGGATCGTTCCGTCCTATATCATGTGGACCAAATATATGCATATCAAGGATACGCTGGCCGCTTTGATCGTACCGAATCTACTGACCAACGGGTTTTACGTTCTGCTGATCCGCAACTATTATAAAAACAACATTCCCGCCGAGCTGATCGAAGCCGCTCAAATTGACGGGGCGTCGGAGCTGCGGACGTTCTTCCGGATTATGCTGCCGTTATCCGTTCCAGTTATGGCCACCGTTGGATTATTCATGGGTTTAGCTTATTGGAACGATTGGATCAATGCGTTGTACTTTATCACGAAACCGCAATATTATGGCATTCAAAATATGCTGATCCGCTTGATGAACAACATTCAGTTTCTGAAATCGGGGCAGGCAGGCAGCGTCATTGGCGCGGGAACAGTCGAGCTTCCGAGCACGGCCATCCGCATGGCTATGGCGGTCATCGGCATCCTGCCGATCGTGATTGTGCTGCCGTTCCTGCAGAAGTATTTAACCAAAGGGGTCGTCATCGGCGCCGTTAAAGGATGAAACGGAAAGGAAACCATGCCCATATGAAAGTACAAGAAGTCATTAATCGAATTCTGGAAGACTCCTGCGGCGAGAAACGAGTCGAAAACACTTGCGATCGGTTGGCATCGGGCGACCCGAAACAGGAAGTTACGGGGATCGTCACGAGCTTTATGGCGACCGTCGGCGTCATTAAGGAGGCGATATCGATCGGGGCAAATCTGATCATTACCCACGAACCGACTTATTTCACAGGAAATGATGAGCTGGAGTGGCTAGAGCAAGATCCGGTTTATCTTGCCAAGAAGAAATTGATCGACGAGCACGGCATCGCCATATGGCGATATCATGACCATATGCACATGGCCGAAACGGATCGGATATATGACGGTCTTATCCAACAACTCGGATGGAAAGACCGACTTGCGGAGGATAGTAAGCCTTGGGTGTATGTCATCGACCGGACGACGGTCGGGGAGCTGGCGGATTTCCTGAAGCGGAAATTGTCCATGGACGTGCTTCAACTGGTAGGCCGCCCGGAAATGCCATGCTCTCGCATCGGCGTTTTGGTCGGCGGCGGGAGCCTGGGACTCGGAAGAGAGCAAATGCCGATGGAACTGATGCGGGATCAGGAGCTGGACGTCATGATCTGCGGGGAAATTCTGGAATGGACGCTGTGCGCCTATGTCAATGACGCAGCAATGCTGGGGATGAACAAGGCGATGCTGGTCGTTGGACATGAGCGCAGCGAGGAATGGGGGATGAAGTATATGGCGGGATGGCTGCGGCCGCTCGTAAGAAACATTCCCGTCGCTTTCGTTGATGCGCGAGAGCCGTTCCGATATTTATAAGAATTTTAAAAAGTTTCGTAGTTGCGTGGCAGCTACGAAACTTTTTGCTTGTTTTGGTAAATGAAGGATAAGTAAAGTAAAAAGATGAACGTTGTCACGAAATGTACACCATTACATAATGAAAGCGTAACCAATTGAAAGACGAATACATTGAACAGGGGGATGCAAATGAGTACGAGAAGCAAAAAAAGCTCAGTGTGGTTAAAAGGGCTCTCCGTAATAGTGCTGGCTTCGCTTATGCTTGCCGCTTGCTCGGGCGGAGGCGGGGCAAACGGGAATCCGGGCGGAGCTTCGAAGGACAACCAGAACCAGACCTCCGCCACGGATGACGGCCCGCTCGGCAACTACGATCCGGCGATTGATGTATCGTTCGTCAGAGATCTGAGCGATGTCGTGGAAAACAATGTGCTCGGCGTGCTGAAGGACGAAACGATTGACAACAACCGCTGGACCAAACTGTACGAGGACGAGCTTGGTATCAAGATCAAATACAATTGGGTCGTAAAGGGCAGCACGACTTCCGATCAATACCTGCAGAAAATCAACGTTACGTTGGCTTCCGGCGACTTGCCTGACGTCATCCCGGTGAATGCTACGCAGCTCAAGCAATTGGCCGATTCCGGCCAAATCGAGGATATGACGGAGTTATACGAAAAGTACGCGTCTCCTTTTACGAAAAAAGTGCTGTCTGAAGAAGGGACTAGTGTGTTCGATGCCGCTACGTTCGACGGGAAGTTGATGGCCATTCCCCAGTTGGAGTCTTCCATGGAACGGGCGATGTACATCTGGATTCGTACCGACTGGCTGGACAAATTAGGTTTGGAGCCGCCGAAAACGATGGCCGACGTGCTGGCGATTTCGAAAGCGTTTACGGATAACGATCCGGACGGGAATGGAAAGAAGGATACCTTCGGTCTTGGCGTGACGAAGGATTTGTGGGGCGGCGCGATGGGACTCGAAGGTTTTATGGCCGGATACAATGCCTACCCCAACATATGGGTGGAAGACGCTTCCGGCAAACTCGTGTATGGCAGCATCCAGCCGGAAGTGAAGAAAGTGCTTCAGGTATTGCAGGATATCGCCAAAAACGGACAGATCGACCAAGAGTTCGGGGTCAAAGACGGAGGCAAGGTGTCTGAACAGATCTCCGCCGGAAAGATCGGGATGGAGTACGGCGAGCAGTGGAATTCCATCTGGCCGCTTCAGCTCAACCGCGATAATGATCCGAACGCGCAATGGCAAGCTTTCCCGATCGTTTCGGAGTCGGGCGAAACGCCGAAGGTACCGCTTAAATTCAGCACTACCCGCTTCTTCGCCGTCAAGAAGGGCGCCGCGCATCCTGAAGCGGTGATCAAAATGTTCAATTTGCATCTGGAGAAAAACTGGGGCGAGACCGCGGAGTTCGATAAGTATTTTGCGCCGCCGGAGGCCGAAAGCGTATGGCAGCTCTCGCCCGTTACGCCGTATCCGGTTAAGAAAAACGTAGACGCCTTCCGGGCGATTGATGCTGCGCGCAAAGCCGACGACTTCTCCACCTTGACGGGAGAGGCCAAGACGATCCAAGAAAAACTGGAAGCTTACGCGTCGGGATCGTCGGATGGATTCGCGTTATGGGGCTGGGAACGAATTTATGGAGAGGAAGGCTCAATGGGAATTGCCGACCAGTACGATAAAAACAATCAGTTTCTGCGGGAAAAATTCGTCGGCGCCCCGACCCCAACGATGGTTGAACGCAAAGCGACGCTCGAAAAGCTGCAAAACGAAGTGTTCGTCAAAATCATTTTAGGGGAGCCCATCGATACATTCGACCAGTTCGTGGCGGATTGGAAAAAGCTTGGCGGGGATCAAATAACGCAGGAAGTCAACGAATGGCATGAAACTACAAAGTAACGATTCCGGGTCGGAGGAGGGATTGTGCTCTCCCTCGGCCCTACTCTTGCTTTCCGATGTGGAGGATGAAAATGAGAGCGAAATGGCGAAGAGAATTGCCGCTTCATTTGATGATTTTGCCGGGACTAATTTTGATCGTGCTATTTTCGTATATCCCTATGGCCGGCGTTATGATTGCGTTTCAGAAGTTTATTCCCGCCAAAGGCTTGTTCGGCGATCAGAAGTGGATCGGCTGGGACAATTTCGTGTATGTCATGAATTTGCCGAATTTTGCGCAGGTTTTGTGGAATACCCTTTTTATTTCCAGCTTCAAGCTTATATTAGGCCTCGTGATCCCGATCATTTTTGCGATCCTTTTGAACGAATTGAAAAATAAACTGATCAAACGATCCGTTCAAACCGCGATTTATCTGCCCTATTTTTTATCCTGGGTCGTTCTGGGCGGTATTCTGATCGATATTCTCTCCCCTTCCGGAGGGATCGTTAATGAATTTCTCGGATTAGTCGGGATTTCAAAGATCTTTTTCCTCGGCGATAACGACTGGTTTCCCTTTACGCTTATCGCTTCGGACACATGGAAAAACTTCGGCTACGGGACGATCATATATTTGGCAGCAATCACAAGCATCGATCCGGGACTATACGAAGCGGCGACGATGGACGGCGCCAATCGCTGGCGTAAAATGTGGCATATCACGATTCCGGGGATGCGCATGGTGATCGTGCTGCTTTCGGTGTTAAGCCTGGGGCAGTTGCTGAATGCCGGATTCGATCAAGTATTTAATTTATACAGTCCGCAAGTGTATGAAAGCGGCGATATTTTGGATACGTTCGTGTACCGCATCGGCTTGCTGGATGCGCAGTACGGGGTAGCGACGGCGGTCGGTTTATTCAAATCGGTCATATCGTTCACGCTAATTTCCGGCTCTTATTTCTTTGCCTACCGGTTTGCGAAATATCGGATTTTTTAGAGGAGGGAGAACTTTGGAGCAAAAGTTGGCGCCAAAACCGGCAGGGTTTGCCCGCACCCGGCAAGGAAAACGTTTTGAATGGTTTCCTCTGGCCAATGCCGCAATTCTTATCTTGATTTCACTTATTTGCGTGTTGCCTTTGATTCATATCATAGCGATTTCTTTCAGTTCGAGCGCGGCGGCTTCGGCGGGGTACGTGAGGCTGTGGCCCGTCGATTTCACGTTCGCCTCTTACATGTATACGGCGAGCCGCAACGAATTATGGCAATCGATGCTTGTGTCATTGACGCGGATCGGCTTGGGAACTCCGCTTAATCTGCTTTTGACCATATTGGTCGCTTATCCGCTGGCCAAAGAGTCGCATGCTTTTCGGTTTCGCAGTTTATATGCGTGGATCTTTTTTATTACGATGCTGTTCAACGGGGGGCTGATTCCCTGGTATTCGACGATTAAAGAATACGGGCTGCTCGATTCGATTTGGGCGCTTGTTTTGCCCGGCGCGGTTCCCGTATTCAGCGTCGTGCTGCTGCTTAACTTTTTCCGGGAGATTCCGAAGGAGCTTGAAGAAGCGGCGCTCATTGACGGAGCAAGCCACTGGAGGACGATGTGGGCGATTTTCGTGCCAATCTCCAAGCCCGCGCTCGCCACACTGGCATTGTTTTCCATGGTCGAGCATTGGAATAGTTGGTTCGACGGGCTGCTGCTGATGGGGAACCCGTCCAATTATCCGCTGCAAAGCTATATTCAAACGATCGTCATCCAGCAAAACCTGTCGAATATGTCGAGGGACGATATGCTCAATCTGGCGCTCATTTCCGATCGGACGTTGAAATCGTCGCAAATTTTCCTCGGTTCACTCCCGATTATTTTGGCGTATCCGTTCTTGCAGAAATACTTCGTGAAAGGCATCGTTCTGGGCAGCGTCAAAGGATGACGGCGGGGCTAATGGCATAGGACGCTTCGAATGCCTGGTTGTCTCTTCGGTTTCGGGCTATATAATTGAGAAAAAATGGCTGGAGGCATCGGTTTTGTTTTCAAAGCAGGACTTTTCGTTGCGAAATACGATATTTCTACGGTTGATCGTCACTTTTCTGCTGATCATGCTGCCTATTTTGTTATCCGCGGTTTATCTGTACCATTGGATCGTGCAAACCGCAAGCGCGGACATGACCAAGACGGCTGCCGCGCAAACCGCATTCTATTTGACCGATCTTGAAAATGAGATCGAGCGCATGAAACTATTGCAGTACAGTCTGCTGGATGACGATAATCTGAACGAACTCGCCCTCGCCTGGGAAACGATGGCGACGATCGACCGCATGGAAAATATGAATTCGCTGATGAAACGGCTTTACACCGTCCAAAACAGCAGCATGTATATCAAGGATGTGAGCGTCCATATCGCGACGATCGGCAGAACGATGTCGGCCCTGGGCGGAGTGCGCGAGTTCGAAACCGAACGCTACCGCGAAATCCGCTCCGTATTTGGCGGCGGTTCCCAGGTCGTCGAATGGAACGGCGGCTTGTTCCTCGGCGCGATGAAACAGAGGGGGACCAAAGGGGCGGAGCCCTTGTTCACGGTCGAGATCGAGCTGGATACGCAAAAGCTGCAGGAGGCGCTAGCCCAATTCAACACTTACTCCGGCAGCGGCACGCTGCTGCTGTCGGACAGCGCCAAGGTGGCTTTGGCGAGCGGAGCGAGGGAATTGTCGAAGGCTGGCGTCTCCCTTTACGTTCGGGAAATCCGGCCGGCAGCAGCGGTCAAAACGGCAAGGCTGCTTATTGCGAGGAACCGGTATTACGCCGTTCAGGCGCACTCTTCGGACCTGGGATTGTCGATATACCGTTTCATTCCCGAACAGGTCGTACGTGAGCCGCTGAGCAGGTTTTATAAATGGGCGTGGGTATTTGCCGCTTGTGCATTGGGGATTTTTGCCGCTTTTGCGCTGTCTACCTATAAGTTCATTCACAAACCGATGCTGACGCTCGTTAAAAGCTTCAGAAGGATGGAGCAAGGGGACCTGAGCATCCACATCGCGCATGAATCCAAAGACGAGTTTCGGTATTTGTATGGCCGGTTTAACCAGATGGTGGGAAATTTGCGCTCCTTGATCGATCAAGTCTACAAGCAGAAAATCATGGCTCAGCGAGCGGAGCTGAAGCAACTGCAATCGCAAATCAACCCGCACTTTTTATATAACAGTTTTTTTATCCTGAATACGATGGCCAAGACGGGAGACACGGAACGCATTGAACAGTTTACGACGCTGCTCGGGGAGTATTTCGAGTTTGTGACGAGGAATGCTTCCGATCTGGTTGCTTTGGAACAGGAAATCCATCATGCGAGAATGTATGCGGAAATTCAGGAATTGCGGTTTTCCAGAAGGATTCAGGTTCGATTTGATACGCTGCCCGACGAGCTGCGGCCGATCCCCGTGCCCCGTTTAATCGTTCAACCGATTATTGAAAACGCATTCAAGCATAGCCTTGAAAAAAAGGTAAAAAAAGGATTGATTACGGTCCGTTTTGAGCAGGCTGGCGGCCATGCCGGAATTATCGTGGAGGATAACGGAGAACAGTTGACGGATGAATCGCTGAAGGAGATACGGCAAGCATTGCACGATGTGCAGGATCAGTCCGAGACCACCGGGATGGTGAACATTCATCGCCGAATTCGCATGACATTCGGGGAGGGTAGCGGATTGCAAACCGAACGGAGCGAGCTTGGAGGGCTTCGGGTAACGATCGTTCTTGCCAACGGAGGTGACCGGTCAGATGTACAGAATGCTTATCGTTGACGACGAAGAGATCATCACGGATGGTTTGGCGGATATTTTCGGAAAGTTGAACCTCGACCTCGACTTGTACAAGGCGTATTCCGGCCAAGAGGCGCTGGACTTGTTAAACCGGACCAGAGTCGATATCGTCTTGTCCGATATCTGCATGCCCGGCATGGACGGTCTGGAACTGATGGAAGCCATACGACTCAAATGGCCGCAGTGCAAAATCGTTTTTCTGACGGGGCATAACGACTTCAACTATGTCTATCAGGCGATTCAAGCGCCGGACGTGCAATATGTGCTGAAAAACGAAGGCTATCCGAAATTGATCGCAGCCGTCGAGCGAGCGCTAGAGGAATTGGAGGATACGTTGCGCGCGAACGATCTGATCCGGCGGTCGAAAGAACAGCTGCATACGCTTGAGACGCTTGCGCACGGGGACTATTTTCGAAATTTGTTATTCCATGACGCCCTCTTCGAACGGGTACTGGCGGAAGATTTCAAGCGGCTTCATATCCCGCTGGACGCGACTCTGCCGGTCCTGATTGCGATTGGCAATTTAACGCATGCCGGATCGGCGGGCGCGTCCCCATCGTATGCCGATCGTCAGGAGACGGCACTTGCGGTTAAGTTTCTGGCAGAGGCGTTTTTGGCGGAGCGGACGGACAGCATCGGTTTCATCGATCGATACGGCGATTTGGTCTGGTTTTTTCAACCCGGGCAACGTATTGATTTGGAGCGGACGGACGCTTTCGAACAGACGGTCATGTTTTTGGAAGGGACATTTGAGTTGATTCAGCAAGCCTGCCTGGAGTCGCTCGATACGACGGTTGCCGTTACGCTGAGCGGCGATGCGTTCGCTTGGGAAGGGCTTCCCGCCATTTACGACAAAATGAGGCGGCATCAGCATGATCGGACCGGGGACGGAACGCGAATGGTCCAAAGGGTGTTTCCGAATGAGGACGCCCCGGCGTCCGCCTCGGTTCGCAGCCGGTCACTGCGCGATAAATCCGAAGCGTTGGCCGCGCATTTGGAAGCCGGAAGAAGAGCGGAGTTCATGAGGCTGTTCTACGAATTGGCCGAACCGGCTTACGAACACGGGAGGGGAGACCCTAATCTGACGGAGCTTTGTTATACTATTGCGCTTGTGCTTCTGTCATACATCAATCGATGGGAAGTCCGTGAGATCGGTTCGTTCGGTCTGATGCAGCTGGAGACCTATCATTCTTGGAGAGAAGCCTTCGCGTTTCTGAAAGGCGCGGCCGAGGTTCTGTTTTCGCTCCGGAAAAGCGGAGAGCAAAATAGGGCGGCCGGCGCAATCCATAAAATGTGCTGGTACATTGAGCAGAACATAAGCGAAGATCTGTCCCTCGTGAGATTGGCGGATGAATTCCATTTCAATCCCTCCTATTTGTCCAGGATGTTCAAGCAGGAGCGGGGGGTCAATCTGTCGGAATATATTGACGAGCTCCGAATCCGCAAAGCGAAGGAGTTGCTGAGGAGGGCCGAGTTGAAGGTGGCCGAGGTCGGTTGGTTGATCGGATACGAAATGCCGCAATCCTTCACTCGTTTTTTTAAAAAATGGACCGGTTTAACGCCGCAGGAATATCGCACCGATACGCTAGGCGGCGACGGGACCATATAAATGCAGCGTCTGCTGATTTGCTTTTAAAGACCGGAAGAATAACAGGCCTTGTATTCCGAAGGCGTCATATTCATATAAAACCTGAACCATTTGGAAAAGTAACTGACATGCTGATAGCCGGACTCCAGCGCGGCTTCCAGAACATTGTACGATCCGGTGCGCAGCAAGCCCGCGGCTTTATTGATGCGGATGAAATTCAAATATTCCATCGGCCGCATCCCGGTCTGCGTTTTGAAAAATTTGCAAAAATGGGAGCGGCTAAGGGACACTACGGCTGCCAGTTGATCCAACTCGAGCTTTTCGCGGGAGTGCTCCTCCATATATGTCAGCACTTTTTTGATTTGCCGGTTGAATTCGCGTCCGTGGCGGTTTCCCGGCTCGTTATTTTTCTCGACCAGCCCGTATTGGTAAATATCCGCAATCAGCAGCAGCAGTACGCCTTTCAGGCTCATTTCGTATGCGGGGGACCGGCGCTCATAGCGGATCAGGAATTGCCGTACATAGTCCAGCAATTCGGGAGGCGTCCCGCCCGAAGCGGATATCAAGGCAGGAAGTCTGGACGTCCCCTGCAGGATCGGTCCGAGGAACAGCTCCTGGACTCGATCCGCTTGGAGCGAAGACAGCCAGGATAATTTGAACACGATGGAGTAATAGCATATCCCTGCATCATGCTCGTTCATTCCCGAATGGAGTTCGCCCGGGTGAACGACGAGCGCATCTCCCTCACGAATGGCAAACTCCCGGTTTTCGATTCGGAACGTGGCCTTTCCTAGGGCCAGATAGATGATTTCCATCTCATTATGCCAATGGACGGGCAGAATGGGATGAACCCCGGTTTGATGCTCTACCTTGTATATATCCACCGGAAAATCTGGAACGCCGTGCGGTTTGTTTTCCCGGTAACGATGTTCGTACATGATACCCTCCTGGAAATCGTAATATAATGCCGATAATACGTAATTATCTGCTAGATAATGCGAAAAAAACAATAATATCATTATATTAGATCAAATCCATGAGGAAGGGTAGCGATGATTTTGAGGTTGACTCATTTTCAAACCGAAACGAACGGCGTTACGTTGAACACCTCTGACGGAATCATGCAGATCGTTTTTTGCACACCGGGGATTGCCAGAATCCGTTATACGTTGGATTCGGAGTTCGGCGGGAAACAGAGCCTTATGGTTGTGAAACGTTCGGAGAGAAGGGATGTGCAATTTAAGATTGCAGACCAGCCGGGCCATCTGGAAATCTCGACCGAGCTGCTCACGGTTCGGGTGGACAAATCGACTTGCGCATTCAGCTATTGGGATGCGAGCGGCAGGCTGCTCGCGAAAGAACCGTCCCGAGGCGGAAAAACGCTTGAGCGCACCGATGTTTACCGTACGATCTTCGACGCTTCGGCGGGCGAGGTTGAAACGGCTCGCGGGGCGGACGGGTTCCGTTCGCGAGCGGAAGGGATGAACCGCAAATTCGACAGGCAGGCCTATCATACGAAGCTGGAGTTCGCATGGCAGGCAGACGAGGCGCTGTACGGGCTTGGTTCGCACGAAGAGGGGATGATGAATCTTCGGGGCAAACATCAATATTTGTACCAGCAAAATATGAAGGCGGTTGTCCCGGCTCTTTTATCTACGAAAGGTTATGGAATTTTGGCGGACTCTTATTCGTACATGAGCTTTCATGACGACTCCTTCGGTTCGTACATCTGGTCCGATGTAGACGATGAAATGGATTTTTATTTTATTTACGGTCCGGAATTCGATCAGATCATCGCCGGGATTCGCTATTTGACGGGCGAAGCGCCGATGCTGCCGAAATGGGCTTACGGCTATGTGCAATCGAAGGAACGCTATGTTTCCCAGGAGGAATTGATCTCTACCGTACAGGAATATCGAGACCGCGGGTTGCCTCTCGATTGCATTGTACTGGATTGGCAGTCGTGGACGGGGGAGCTATGGGGTCAAAAGACGTTTGATCCGCAGCGTTTCCCGGACCCCTCGGACATGATGCGCAAGTTGCATGCGTTGAACGCCAGGCTGATGGTATCGATCTGGCCGATCATGAGAGAGGGCGGCGACAATCATCGGGAAATGAACGAGCACGGGTTTCTGCTCGGCAACCAGGCTACCTATGACGCTTTCACGGATGAAGCTCGCCGATTGTATTGGAAGCAAGCTCATGACGGACTGTTCTCCCATGGGGTAGACGCATGGTGGTGCGACTGCACCGAGCCGTTCGAATCGGACTGGAAAGGGGCGGTCAAGCCGGAGCCCGAACAGCGAATGCTGATGAACACGGCGGAAGCCAAACTTTATCTCGACCCGGGGTATATCAATGCCTATTCGCTGCTGCACTCCAAAGGCATCTATGAAGGACAGCGTTCCGTAACCGGCGGCAAACGGGTCGTGAATCTGACGCGTTCCGCTTATGCCGGGCAGCATCGTTACGGCACGATTACATGGTCGGGAGATATATCCGCCAACTGGGAGACGCTTAGAAAGCAGATTGCGGACGGCCTTAATTTTTGCGCGACGGGGTCGCCTTATTGGACGCTGGATATCGGCGCGTTTTTCGTTCATAACCATAAAGATCTTTGGTTCTGGAACGGGGACTATAACGATGGAGTTGCAGATTCGGGGTATCGCGAGCTGTATGTCCGCTGGTTCCAATTGGGGGCTTTTCTGCCGATGTTCCGTTCCCACGGAACGGACACGCCCAGGGAAATTTGGCGATTCGGCGAACCGGGCGAACCATTTTACGATACGTTGGCGAAATATCTGAAGCTTCGGTACAGGCTGCTTCCCTACATCTATTCTCTTGCGGGGGCGGTTGCGCATCATAGCTATACGATGCTTCGGGCGCTGGCCTTCGATTATCGGGAAGATGCCCGCGCCCGCGATATTGACGATCAGTTTATGCTCGGACCGGCCTTCCTGGTCGCGCCTGTCACGACGGCGATGTATTACGGTCCCGGTTCCCGCGTACTTCAAGGCGTCAGCAAGTCGCGCAGCGTCTACCTGCCGGCGGATGAATGGTACGATTATTGGACTGACGAACGAATCGAGGGCGGCAAGACGATTGAGGCGAAAGCCGATTTGGAGACGCTTCCGCTCTTTGTCCGTGCCGGCTCCATCGTTCCTGTCGGTCCGGACGTGCAATACGCGAATGAACAGCCTGAAGCGGTTATTCGCCTGAAAGTATACTCCGGCAGGGACGCCGTATTTACGCTTTATGAAGATGAAGGGGATACGTATAACTACGAGGCTGGCGCTTATTCCACGATTGAGATGCGTTGGTGCGAATCAGACCGCACGCTGACGATAGGAGAGCGGGTCGGCAGTTACGACGGTATGCCGGAGGACAGACAATTCGCAGTGGAAATCGCCGGGAAATCCAGTCAAACCATCGTCTCTTATCAGGGTGATCCTGTGGTCGTCAGGGAAGGTGAGATTGAACTATGAGAAGAAAGTTTTACAGTTAACAAGGAGGGTGTAATTATCATGAAAAAGCAAGGATTGAACCCCTATCTCCCATCGTGGGAGTACATTCCGGATGGAGAGCCCTATGTTTTTAACGGCAGAGTTTATGTGTATGGCTCCCACGATCGTTTTAACGGACATGCCTTTTGTTTAGATGACTATGTGTGCTGGTCGGCACCCGTGGACGATTTGGGCTACTGGCGGTATGAAGGCGTGATTTACAAGAAAACGGATGATCCGCTTAATCCCGACGGCAGGATGTGTCTTTATGCGCCGGACGTCACTGTCGGACCGGATGGACGGTATTATCTCTACTATGTTCTCGATAAGGTTTCCATCGTATCGGTAGCCGTTTGCGATATACCGGCCGGCAAGTATGAGTTTTACGGCTACGTAAAGTATGCCGACGGCACGCGCCTGGGAGAAAGAGAAGGCGACGAGCCCCAGTTTGATCCGGGCGTGTTGACGGAAGGAGAGAAAACTTACCTGTATACCGGTTTCTGTGCGGCTGGGGACAAATCAAGACACGGCGCAATGGCCGCGGTGCTTGGTCCGGATATGCTCACGATTGTGGAAGAACCCGTATTTGTTGCGCCGAGCGAACCTTACAGCATGGGCAGCGGATTTGAGGGACATGAGTTTTTTGAGGCTCCTTCGATTCGAAAAAAAGGGGATACGTATTATTTTGTGTACTCCTCGATCGTCATGCATGAGCTGTGTTATGCCACAAGCCAATTTCCGACCAAAGACTTCGTCTACCAAGGGGTTGTCGTCAGCAATAACGATCTGCATATCGATTCCTACAAACCGGCGGACAAACCGATGTATTACGGGGGGAACAACCACGGCAGTATCGTTGAAATAAACGGAAATTGGTATATTTTTTATCATCGACATACCAACGGTACAGCTTTCTGCCGGCAAGGCTGTATCGAGCCGATCGCATTTCGGCAGGATGGGACGATCCCTCAGGCGGAGATGACCTCCTGCGGCGCAAATGGAGGACCGCTTGCGGGTCGCGGAGAGTATCCCGCGTATCTGGCATGCAATCTGTTCTGTAAAGACGAGGAACTGTATACAGGCGGTTTCGGCCGTGCCGGGGCATGGATGGACAGCCGGTTTCCGAAGATATCCCAGGACGGAAAAGACGGGGATAAAGAAATCGGATACATCGCCAATATGACGGATTCCGCTACGGCCGGTTTCAAGTATTTCGATTGCCAAGGAATCAGGAAGGTTAAAATCAAGGTGCGCGGATATTGCCAAGGTGCCTTTGAAGTAAAGACAGCTTGGGATGGCCCGGTTCTCGGAAAGATACCGGTCAACTTTACGAATATCTGGACGGAATATTCTGCCGATCTCGTCATACCGGACGGCATACAAGCGTTGTATTTTACGTATAGAGGCACGGGAGGCGCAAGCCTGTCCTCGTTTACATTGGAATAAATGCTCTAAGGGATACTCCTTTCCGCAAATGGAAAGGAGTATCTTTTTTGATCCGCCGATGGTGGCGAAGGGATATTAAAAAATGACAACGCTTTCTTAAAAATGTTGGCTTACGCCGCCCATCTTCCAAAGGGTAACCTATATACAAGGGAGGGACACTTATGGATGTAGATACACGATTGGCAGGACCCACCGGAATAGCGAAGAAGAGATCTCAATTTTGGAAGCGGTTTAAAAAACAGAAGGTTCTGCATCTTTTCGTTGGACTCGGCATGATCTTCTTGCTGATCTTCTCCTATACGCCGATGTTCGGCATTATCATGGCGTTCAAGGACTATTCCATATCCACGGGCATCAAAGGAATATTCACAAGCGAATGGGTAGGACTTCAACATTTCAACGAGTTCGTGAACGACTATCAGTTTGGAACCATTGTGAGGAACACGCTGGTCTTGAGCTTCTTGAAAGTCATATTTGCCTTTCCGGCTCCGATCCTCTTGGCCATCTTGCTAAACGAAGCGAAAAACCTTAGATTCAAACGGGTTGTCCAAACGGTAAGCTACCTGCCGCACTTCATCTCATGGGTCGTGGTTGTCGGCATCGCCTTTTCCTTGCTCTCTACGGATATCGGAATGGTCAACAAGGTGCTCATGTCCCTTGGGATGATTGACAAGCCGCTGGATATCCTTACGAATCCGAATTACTTCTGGGGATTAGCCGTCACAAGCGCCGTTTGGAAGGAGATGGGCTGGTGGACGATCATATTCCTAGCTGCCATAGCGGGCATTAATCCGGCTCTGTACGAAGCTGCGCAAATTGATGGCGCCGGAAGGCTGGCGCGGATTCGCCACATCACCTTCCCTGGCATGAAAGGAACGGTCGTTGTCGTGCTCATTCTAACGATCGGAAGTATTTTGGGGGGAGGATTGGTCGGTTCCAATTTTGAACAGGCCTTTCTGTTCGGAAACAGTATCAACAATCCTACATCAGAAATCGTGCAAACCTACGCGTTTAAGGTTGGGCTTAGGGATGGCCGGTTCTCCTACGCCGCAGCCATTGATTTGATCCAATCCATCATCTCGGTCGTTCTGATCTTTTCCAGTAATTTCATCGCCAAACGAACGTCCGGATCAAGTCTATTCTAGGAAAGGAGAGGTCGGCATTGACTCTAAGCCAAAGACAAAAGGACCGGATTATGGATACCTTCGTCACCATCCTCTTATTTATCATCATGCTGTCCATGCTATATCCGTTCTATTATGTTCTGATCCTCTCATTCAACAAGGGGACCGATTCGCTACTGGGGGGGATTTATCTTTGGCCCCGAACCTTTACGTTGGAGAACTATTCCCAGTTCTTGAGCGATCCGCATTGGTATCAGGCTTTTCTAGTGACGATCGCTAGAACGATATCGGGCACCGTATTGGGCGTTCTATTCACTTGCCTTGTTGCGTACGGTCTGTCCCACCGAGATCTTCTCCTCCATAAAGTGTATTTCACGGTCATCATCTTCGCCATGTATTTCTCGGGCGGTCTGATCCCGTATTACGTGGTGCTGCGTTCGGTCGGGCTGCTCAATTCGTTTGGCGTGTATATTATTCCGTCGATGTTAAGCACCTTTTTTCTGCTCATCGCCATCTCGTTTTTTCGCGAGATTCCCGGAGAACTCAAAGAATCGGCTCATATGGATGGAGCGAACGAGTTCGTCATTTTTTATCGGATCATTCTTCCCGTATCCAAGCCGCTGATCGCCACTATGGCGCTATTTATGGGTGTAGGCCAATGGAATTCTTGGCTGGATTCCGCTTACTTCGTCCAATCGGAGAGTTTACGGACACTTGCTTTCCGGATGATGGAGGTCATCAATAAAAGTAATGCGCCGATGGATGCGATCGCCGTGGCAAACAGCGCGTCGGCAGGTGTCACCAGCTATTCCCTTCAGGTCGCAGCCATGGTGATCTCCATCGCGCCGATCGTATGCGTATACCCGTTTTTGCAGAAATTTTTTATTCAAGGGATCATGCTAGGTTCTGTTAAGGGTTGATGATCAACTTGATA
This sequence comes from Paenibacillus macerans, assembly GCF_050565405.1. GTDB lineage: Bacteria > Bacillota > Bacilli > Paenibacillales > Paenibacillaceae > Fontibacillus > Fontibacillus macerans_B. The sequence goes on from NZ_JBNYYG010000007.1 coordinate 87,780, forward strand.
TTAAGGCATTAGGCTTTAATATATATTACAAGCTTGGAGGGGTGTTATATGAAGAAGGACAGGGGCAAGAAAGTTGCGCTTTTATCACTGGTTGTCGTGTTGGTTATGGCGTTGTTGTCGGCATGTGGTGGCAAGGAGAATAGCAGCCAGCCAGAAAACACCGGGACAAATAAAACGTCTTCGACGAATACCGGAGAAGTCAAGGAACTTTCGTTGTTCATTGATGCTTCTTGGTATCCGGTCAAGGAATGGAAGGGACCGGTGGCCGAGAAAATCACGGAAAAAACGGGGATTAAACTAAAAGTGACCGTCGCGACGGATGACAAGCAACTTCCGCTGATGATTTCCTCCGGCGATCTCCCGGATCTCGTCTTTACTTATGCACAGATCGATCGGATGTCGGATTCCAAGCTCTCCTATCCCTGGAATGAGCTGATTGAGAAGTATGCGCCAGATTTTAAAATCGATAATACCCGAATCGCGATCCATACCATGGACGATGGTAATTTCTATACCGTGAGAAATTCCTTTGCGACGCAGGAAGAAATGGCCCAGAACAAATACGCGATCGGCAGTGATGGAAACCCGGGGATTGCCGTTCGGGAAGACATCCTGAAGGAGCTGGGCAATCCGCCGCTTAAATCGGTGGAGGATTTCGCTAAGATCCTGGGCATGGTTAAGGAAAAATACCCCGATATGGTGCCCATGGTTATGGACAAGGATTGGATTGAGCAATATTTTCTACAACAGTTCGGCGTTGAGGCATTGTTGGATGGTTGGTATGAACGAGACGGACAAGTGGATTATGCGATCAGACAACCGGAGATGCTGGAGTTCTTCAAGTTTATGAACAGTCTTTACCGTAACGGATATGTACTGGCCGAAAATTATGCCTATACGAACGATCAGATCGATGATCAATACGCCCTGAACGGAAAAGCGTTCGCCCACAGCCATACCGTCAGCGTAGCGGATGCGGATAACATCAAGGCCAAAACTAGTGGGAAGCCGTATACGTTCAAAATGCTGCCAAGCGCTTTGTCGCAACGAACAAAAATTGTCAGCACGGGACTTGGGTTTGCAGGTACTTTTATTACAAAGAAAAATAAAGATCCTGAAGCGTCGATCAAATTCTTGCAGTATCTGGCCAGCGACGAAGGCAAGAAGCTGACCATGTTCGGCGTCGAGGGTGAGCATTGGACTTGGAATGAAGAGGGATACCCGAATCTGAAGTACGACCCGTCGGACGCCGATTTCATCAACGGTAATGGCATCAAGTGGTGGTATTTGTACAACGATGGCGTGATGGAAGGATTGCAGGGTTATGTACCTGGCACGCAAAAGACCCAGGCGTTATTGGAACGGAAAGCCGTCACGGTCTACAAGCCGGAGATCGGGTTAATCCAAACCCAGCCGGACTCCAAAGAGAAAACGATCAAAACGAAGATAGACGAAATGATTAAGAACGAAAAAGTGAAGGTTTATCTCGCCGATTCCGAAGAGGAAGCCGTGGCCAATTACGAGAAGATGATTAAAACTGCTGAATCGATGGGCCTCCAGGAGCTGGTCGATTGGGCGAACGGGATTTATCAGAAGAAAAAAGATTTGTTTAAATAACAGAGAACTTTCGGTAGGGACCCTTATGTCTCTACCGAACTTTTATCTGCTGCGGCGCTTCTTCCTGAAATGGATCGCTCATGGTAAGGTAACTATCATACAGTTCCAAAGCTTGAAGGGAGAATTGTGCCATGAGCATCATGCGAAAGATCCTCTTCGGTTATGTCATTCTGATATTCATTCCGGTCATTGCCTTCGGTTACCACTACTATTCGCAAATTTACAGCAACCTGACGAAACAGTTTGTTGAAAGCCGACAGAAAATATTGGAACAGGCTTACGCGAATCTAAAAACGGATTTTACCCGGATCCAATCCGTACAACGGATGCTTCAATACAACCCCTATGTCACGGATTATTTGGATGGGGCATACCCGTCCGATGCCGAAAGTGTGTATGTGTTTCTTCGCTATATCCGGCCGTTATATACCCAGCTGTTTTTTGCCCATCCGGAAATCGAATCTCTTGTGATCTACACTATGAAGAGCGATATTTTTTCCATTTCGGATCATTTTGTAGACCGTTCACGACTAGACCCGCAGATGGAGGGGGTCGTCAGCGACTTGGAACCTGGCAAGGGCAAATGGGTCTTTGATGATTCCAACACATCGGAGTTAGTCTATTATCAATATATATACAATAGTCAATATACGGAGAAAATCGGACTCCTTGAAATGCGCGTCAGTAACCGCTTGCTAGCGAATTTTTACAAGGCGGCAGGAGTCGAAGGGAACTGGAAGGCGATACTGCTCTCTGGGGAAGGCAAGCCGCTGTTCGCGAGCGAGGCGGGAATCGAACTGGACGAAAACACGTTGCGGCAATTGCAAACGGAGGGGAATCCGTTCTTCATCAACCGGAAAACCATCGTGAATCAGTTGGAAATCAAAGAACTCGGCGTACGTCTGCTTGTCACCGGGGAAGTTCGCAGCGTATTCCACTCCATCAAGCAGAGGGAAATCGTATTGGTGACGATCATCGTCCTGTTGCTCCTCGGTTTATCGATTGCTTATTATGCCTTGGCCTCCACGATCACTAAGCGCATCCTAAGATTAGCCAGACATATGCGCACCTTAAACGACGATAATCTGAAACAGCACATGATCAAGCATGACAAGCTGAACCCGAAAGATGAAATCGGTTTCTTGACGGCAACCTACAATTCGATGCTTGAGCGGATGGATGAATTGATTAACAACGTTCATCGTGCCGAGCTGAGAAATAAAGAAGCTGCCTATAAAGTGCTGCAAGCTCAAATCAAACCGCATTTTCTCTATAATACGCTCGAAACGATCCGAATGATTGCCGAATCCAACAACGACAAAGAGGTTGCCGACATTTCCTTCTGGTTCGGAAGGTTGATGCGCTACAGCCTTTTGTCCGAGCAGGATGTAACCGTTCTCGCAAAAGAGATCGAAATGGTCACCTTCTATCTCAACATTCATCAAATGCGGCTTCAGAGCAGACTCGCCTATGAGATAGATGTGGCTGTCGACGCGGAGCGCATCGTTTGCCCCCGTTTTATTTTACAGCCGCTGATTGAAAATAGCATCATCCATGGAGCGTCGGCCGTTCTTCGTCCGGTTCATATTCGTCTTCAGGCAAGCGAGTCCGAACAGGAGATACGGATCGTTGTCCAAGACAATGGGAAAGGGATTCCTCCGGAGAAGCTCGCTGCCTTACAATCCCGGCTACTAGGTCATAATGTGACAAGGGAAGCCGAAACCGAAAGCGGCGTAGGGCTCATTAATGTTAGCGAAAGAATCAAATCTTTCTTCGGTGGAGAATCCCGGATCGAGATTGCAAGCGAACCGGGTAAGGGAACGAGTCTATGCATCAGCATCACGAAAAGGGGGGGAGCTAACGATGAGAGTATTGACTGTTGACGATGAACCGCTAATCCTGAGCGGATTGGTCAAGATCGTCAGGGAAGTCGCCCCTGTTGGAACCGAAGTTCGTGAAGCATTAAACGCCTATGAGGCGCTCGAAGCGATGAGGGACTATATGCCGGACGTTACGATCACGGATCTCAACATGCCCGAGAAGAACGGATTCGAGCTAATCGAGGAAGCCAGACAGGGCGGATGGTGCGATCGCTTCATCATCCTGACGGGCTACGATGAATTTGAGTATGTGCGCAGAGCGCTGCGTGCCGGTGTGGTTGATTACCTGCTGAAGCCGATCGACAAGAATGAAATCGCCTCGCTGCTTGAACGTGTCAGAGGAGAGCTGCCGAACGTGTCCGATTCGGAGTACACTTGCCATGCCCGGCGCATTCTCGCTTACATGGAAATCCACTTCAGGAAGGATCTTTCGCTGGATCATCTTGCTGATCTCATGAATCTTCATCCGAATTATATCAGCAGCTTGTTTAAGAAAGAAACCGGCCACACCTTCGTTAATTACCTGAACATGATGCGGATTCAGGAGGCTCGGAGGCTGCTGACGACAAAGAGTGATCTTCCCGTCAGCGCAATCGGGCAGCAGGTCGGCTATGACAATAAGCATTACTTTGCGAAAGTGTTTAAGAAATATACGGGCACTACGCCAGGCGCCTACCGAAAAAGCGAACAATAGATTACTTTTAAGTGGGGGATAGAATGGAAAACTGGATTGACCATAAGTTCGACGATATGATCGCGCGTTACGTGAAAGATGGACAAACCGGGCAATTGGGTCTGGTCTTGTTGCCGGAATCCAGGGTATCCCATGTCTGCGAGAAGAAATACAAGGCGGATCCTTTAGTGCAACTCAAATGGATAGGAGATGAGTATCCCGGCGGATTCGCGCACGGTCATTCCATGCGCAACAGCGGAACTATGGACGCGCTGTTATTTGAAGAGCAGCGTAAGATTGAGCGCGATGACAGCGCAACGGTTATATCCGTATGGCGCAGCCCGAGTTCATGCAGGGTCGAGCATCATTTAACCTGGTATTCGGGGTATCAAGCACTGGAATCTTTTACGGTGATCCGGAATGAAAGCGAAGTTCCCGTTACGGTAGAAATGATATCATCGTTCTCGTTGACAGGGCTTACCCCGTTTGCTGAAGACGATGCTCCTGAAACATTGACTCTTCACCGTATCCTTAGTTCGTGGTCTGCGGAAGGGCGCCTGATTTCCGACAAAATCGAAGAACTAAATCTTGAACCGGCTTGGGCGCCTTATGGAACACGATGTTTACGATTCGGACAAGTCGGATCTATGCCGGTTCGCGGATTTTTCCCGGCGGCATTTTTGGAGGATACCCGCTCCGGCGTGTCTTGGGGGGTTCAGATCGCCCATCCCGCCTCTTGGCAGATTGAGATCGGAAGACAGGATAACGCCTTGTACCTGTCAGGCGGATTGGCGGACAGAGAATTCGGCCATTGGACCAAAACGATCGGTCCCGGAGAGACGTTTCAAACCCCCAGTGCTTATCTCACCGCCGTAGTGGGAGATGTTGACTGTGCGGCGGGCCGATTAACCGGGATTCAGAATCGTCCTCTATTACATGGGCCAGCTGTGGAAGACGATTTGCCGATTATTTTTAACGAGTATTGTACAACCTGGGGGTCGCCGTCGGCCGCGAATCTTTACGGAATTGCCGAACGGCTTAAAGACAGGGGAATCCGCTATCTTGTCATTGATAGCGGATGGTATAAGAAAGAAGGGACGAACTGGTACAACAGTATGGGCGATTGGGAAGTCAGCCAACATGATTTTCCCGAAGGACTGGAACAAACCCTCGAACATATTCGAAAATGCGGGATGATTCCCGGGATTTGGTTCGAAATGGAAGTGTGCGGCGTGGAATCCGCGGCGTTCCATAGGGTCGATCATCTTTTAAAGCGGGATGGCTTGCCGATTACGAGCGGTGGCCGGCGGTTTTGGGATTTCCGTGATCCCTTTGTCGTCAAATATTTGAAAGAGAAAGTGATCTGCTTTATGAAAGAACATGGATTCGGATATTTGAAAGTGGATTATAACGATAATCTGGGCATCGGATGTGACGGCGCGGAATCGCTCGGTGAAGGATTACGCGAGCAAATGCAAGCGGTCCAGGATTTTTTCAGGTTGATTAAACAAGAGGTACCCGATATCGTGATTGAAAATTGCGCATCCGGCGGACACCGGTTGGAGCCTTCCATGGTGGGACTTACAAGTATGTCATCATTTTCGGACGCGCATGAATGCGAGGAGATCCCGATGATTGCCGCGAATATGCATAGAGTGATTTTGCCGAGGCAAAGCCAGATCTGGGCCGTTCTTAGAAAAAATGACAGTTCGCAGCGTTTGGTTTACTCGCTGGCCAGCACGATGCTTGGCAGGATGTGTTTGTCCGGCGATATCCATGAGTTGAATGAAGAACAGTGGAAAATTGTAGACGAGGCCATCGCCTTCTACAAGCTTGTTTCTCCGATCATTAAGGAAGGTACGACTCGTCGATTCGGACCTTCGGTGCACAGCTATCGTCATCCCAAGGGCTGGCAAGGAATCATGCGCATATCCAAACAAGGATCGCATATGATGGCTGTTGTGCATACCTTTGGAGGTGACGTTCCGGAAAGCATCAAGCTGCCTCTTCCTGCATTTGGGCATTACGAAATTACGCAGGTATTTTCGGACAAGAATGCGGATGTCGAAGTAGAAGACGGCCACATTTCCTGCCGTTTGGGAAAACCGTTTTCGGCCGTTTGCATCCTACTTCGAAATAAGCGGTCCGGCACACAATAGGGTGGAATGGAGGTGGTACGATGCGTATAGACGCTCATCAGCATTTTTGGAAGATGGACAGAAAAGATTACGGCTGGATTACGCCGGAACTTCCGGTGCTTTTCCGCGACTATTTACCTTCCGACCTTGAACCGCATGTGCAAAAACACGGCATCGGCAAAACGATTCTGGTGCAGGCGGCGCCAACCATCGAGGAGACCGAATTTATCCTTGAATTAAGCGAAACGGCCAATTTCGTCGCCGGCGTGGTCGGTTGGCTGGATCTTGAGGACCCTTTATTCAAGGAACAATATCGGCGGTTTTGCAAGCACCCGAAATTCATCGGGTTTCGCGTAATGATCCAGGATATGGGGGACCCGAACACCGTTTTATCCTCCGCCTATTTAGAAGCACTTTCCTATTTTGCGGAACAGGACGTGCCGGTTGACTTGCTTGTACTGGCGAATCAGCTGCCGCAGCTTGTCCAATTGCTGGAGCGGGTTCCGCAGCTTCGGGGCGTCGTCGACCATTTAGCGAAGCCGCCGATCGCTTCGGGGGTCATGGAGCCGTGGAGAAGCCATATGGCCGAAATTGCCCAGTATCCGAATATCTACTGCAAGCTCTCGGGAATGGTGACGGAGGCCGACCGGAAGGGCTGGGAAAAGGAAGATTTCACGGCATACGTCCAGGAGACGCTTGATTTGTTCGGCCCGGAAAGGGTGATGTTCGGCAGCGATTGGCCCGTGTGTCTTCTGGCGGCAACTTATGATGAAGTCGTAGACATTTGCCGGCAAGCATTGCAAGACCGGCTGTCGCCGGAGGAGTTCGAAGCTGTTTTCGGCGGCAACGCCGCTAAATTTTACAAGTTGAGTGAACTTTAAAAATGGGGGATCGACGCGATGAAATACAGAAAGTTGGGGAACACGGGGCTGGACGTATCGGCTTTAAGTTTTGGGGCGTCTTCGCTTGGAGGCGTGTTCCGGGACGTTCAGAAGGATGAGGGAATGCGAACGGTTCATACCGCCATCGACATGGGGATCAATTTGATCGACGTTTCGCCCTATTACGGCCTGACGAAAGCGGAAACCGTGCTGGGCGAAGCGCTGCGGACGATTCCGCGGGACCGGTATGTGTTGTCCACGAAAGCGGGACGTTACGGACAGGACGAATTTGATTTTTCGAAAAACAGGCTGATCCTGAGCGCGGAAGAAAGCATGCGGCGCCTGGGGACGGATTATCTCGACATTCTGCTGCTGCACGACATCGAGTTCGGCTCGCTGGAGCAAGTGGTGGAGGAAGGGATTCCCGCTCTCGAACAGTTGAAAAAATCCGGGAAAATCCGTTTCTTCGGCGTATCCGGCTTGCCCTTGAATATGTTCGACACGGTGTTGTCCCGCACCGCGCTGGACGTCATTTTATCGTACTGCCATTATTCTCTGAACGATACCACGCTGCTCGGTCTCCTGCCGTTGCTGGAGCGGCAAGGGACCGGCCTGATCAATGCGTCGCCGTTGTCCATGGGTTTGCTGAGCAACCGGGACGTGCCGGAATGGCATCCCGCGGGCGAGGATATCAAGGCCGCTTGCCGGCGCGCCGCCGAACATTGCCGGAGCAAAGGAGAGGATATCGCAAAGCTGGCGGTCCAGTATTCCACAGCGGATGAACGCATTCCGACGACGCTGGTAAGCACGGCAACTCCGGATAATATCCGCAACAATATTTTGTGGACGGAAGAACCGATGGATGAACAATTGCTGCAGGAAGTGCTGGAGATCCTGAAGCCGATCGACGGCGCAACGTGGCCGAGCGGACGGCCGGACTGGGGCGGCGAGCAGGCCCTGCAGAACGGGGAGCGATTATCATGAAGGGGATTATCTGCGAGGAAATCGGACGGTTCGTTTATCGGGAGGATCTGCCTGAGCCGCAAATGCGGGAAGGCGAGGCGATCGTAAGGATCCGGAGGATCGGCATTTGCGGAACCGACCTGCATGCGTACCGGGGCAACCAGCCTTACTTTACCTACCCGCGAGTGCTCGGACACGAGCTGGCCGGGACGATCGAGCAAATCGGCGACAACCGGGAAGGGCTAAAGGTCGGCGACCAGGTCAGTGTTATCCCGTACATGCATTGCGGCCATTGCCGCGCCTGCCGCAGCGGCAAAACGAATTGCTGCCAACATATGAAGGTGCTCGGCGTTCATATGGACGGAGGAATGCGGGAGAGAATTGCCGTGCCCGTGTCCTGTCTTATCCAGACGGAAGGGCTGACGCTGGATCAGGCGGCGATGCTGGAGCCGCTGGCGATCGGCGCGCACGCCGTCAAGCGCTCGGGGCTGGGGGCCGGCGATCAGGCGCTGGTCATCGGTGCCGGGCCGATCGGACTGGGCGTGATGGCGCTGGCCGGATACGCCGGCGCGAAGGTGATCGCGATGGACGTGAACGATGAGCGTCTTGAATTTTGCAAGGTTTGGGCGAAAGCCGAACATACGGTGAATGCGCTCCGGGAGCCGAAGGAACGGTTGGCCAAGCTAACGGACGGCAGCTTTCCGGCATTTGTCATCGACGCCACCGGCAACGCCTCGTCGATGGAGAGCGCTTTTGGGCTCGTCGGCCACGGCGGATCCTTGACTTATGTCGGTTTGGTAAAAGGCACGATCACCTTCAACGATCCCGATTTTCACGAGCGCGAAATGACGGTGCAGGGTAGCCGAAACGCCACGCGGGAGGATTTTGAGCGTGTGCTTGCAGCCATAACGGATGGTTGCATGGACATTGGCAGTTACATCACGCACCGCAGCGCGTTCGAAGACATGATCGGCCGGTTCGACGGTTGGCTCCTGCCTGAATCGAAGGTGATCAAAGCGTTGGTGGAGCTGGACTAAACGCAACTCATATTTTCGCCCATCCGGCGGACAGGAGGAGAAGCATGACGAGCATGGCTAGCATGGAACGGAAACATCGATTGTGGTACAGCAAGCCCGCTTCCGAATGGAACGAGGCTTTGCCGATCGGAAACGGCCGGCTGGGCGCGATGATCTTCGGAGACACGGCCGAGGAGAAGCTGCAGCTTAACGAGGATTCCGTATGGTACGGCGGTCCGCGCGACCGCAACAACGAAGATGCACTGCCTCATTTGCCGGAGATCCGCAAGCTGATTATGGAGGGACGGCTGCGGGAGGCGGAGGAACTGGCGGCGATGACGATGGCCGGGATGCCCGAAGCGCAACGGCACTATTTGCCGCTCGGCGATCTGCTGCTGTCGTTCGGCCATCACGGGCAGCTTGCCGAGGACTATGTTCGGGAGCTTGATTTGGAGTGCGGCGTATCCCGGGTCAGCTACCGGATCGGCGAGGTGCGGTATACCCGCGAGCTGTTTGCCAGCTATCCGGATCAGGCCATCGTCATCCGGATTTCCGCCGACAAGAAGGAGGCGGTTTCGTTAAAGACCCGGTTTAACCGCCGGGACTGGAGATACTTGGAGAAGACGGAAAAATGGCAGCCTGGCGGGCTGGTCATGCGCGGGGAATGCGGCGGCAAAGGAGGCAGCTCCTTTTGTGCGGTATTGAAGGCGCTTCCGGAAGGCGGGGTCTGCCGGACCTTGGGCGAGTATTTACTGGTGGAAGGAGCGGATGCGGTCACGCTGCTGCTCGCAGCCGGTACGACGTTCCGGCATCCCGACCCGGAGCTTTACGGCAAACGACAGTTGGATGAGCTGAGCCGGGTTCCTTATGCCGAGTTGCTGGCCCGGCATGTCGCGGATTACCGGGAGCTGTACGGGCGGGTTGGCCTGGAGTTGCCGGAGAGTCCGGGCAAAAGCTTGCTGCCGACCGATGAAAGGCTGGAACGGCTCCGGAAGGGCGAAGAGGATCATGGGCTGATCGCGACCTATTTCCAATTTGGCCGTTACCTGCTCATTTCCTCCAGCAGGCCGGGCTCCTTGCCCGCGAACCTTCAAGGCATCTGGAACGACAGCTTTACCCCGCCTTGGGACAGCAAATTCACGATAAATATCAACGCGCAAATGAACTATTGGCCGGCGGAAAACTGCAATCTGGCCGAATGCCATGAGCCACTGTTCGATTTAATCGAACGGATGAGGGAGCCCGGGCGGGTTACGGCCCGCGTCATGTATGGCTGCCGGGGATTCACGGCGCATCACAATACGGATATTTGGGCGGACACGGCTCCGCAGGACACGTATCTTCCGGCTTCCTTCTGGCCGATGGGCGCCGCTTGGCTGTGCCTGCATTTGTGGGAGCACTACCGGTTCAGCCAAGACCGTTATTTTCTGGCCCGGGCGTATGGGACGATGAAGGAGGCGGCGTTGTTTCTGCTCGATTATTTGATCGAAGACGAGGAAGGACGCCTGATCACTTGCCCGTCCGTTTCCCCCGAGAATAGCTATAAGCTGCCGAATGGCGAGACGGGAGTGCTCTGCGCGGGGGCTTCGATGGATTTTCAGATTATCGAAGCGCTGTTTGACGCCTGTATCCGCAGTGCGGAACTCATTGGACGGGACGAGGCGTTCCGCGGTGATCTCGCCGCCGCCCTGGAGCGGCTGCCCAAACCGCAGATCGGCGGATACGGTCAGGTCCAGGAGTGGATGGAGGATTATGAAGAGGCGGAACCGGGACACCGCCATATCTCCCACCTGTTTGCCCTTTATCCGGGCGAAGGCTTTAGCGTGGATCGTACGCCGGAGCTGGCCGCAGCCGCGAGGACGACACTGGAACGCAGGCTGGCAAACGGCGGCGGCCACACCGGCTGGAGCCGGGCGTGGATCATTAATTTCTGGGCCAGGCTGCAGGATGGATCGAAAACTTACGAGAACGTGAAGGAGTTGCTCGACCACTCCACGCTGCCCAACCTTTTCGACAACCACCCTCCGTTTCAAATCGACGGCAATTTCGGCGGAACGGCGGGCATTGCCGAGATGCTGCTGCAAAGCCACGCCGGGGTGATCCGGCTGCTGCCCGCTTTGCCTGGCGGTTGGAGCGAGGGGAGCGTCACGGGACTTCGGGCTCGTGGGGGCTTTACCGTTGACTTTGCCTGGGCTGCAGGCCAGGTTACGGAAGCGAATGTGACGTGCTCGGTTTCAGGCCCTTGCCGTATGGCTGCTCCTGGTCTTGCCCCCGTTACGTTTGAAGGAGAGGCCGGACGCTCCTATTCTGTACGTTTTGCCTGTGAGGCAGGTCGGGAGTGAGCAGCAAAGGAAGCGCTGCGCCATGGTGGAAAAAATGTTCACAACATCAAAAAGAGTCGTTTATTGCTGCTTCTTTGCTTCTCTGTATAAAACAATTCCGCGCTCAAATGCTCGTCATAGTTTCCGAAACCTTTGCCAAACAAAGTGAGACCGCCCGGATAGCGGGCGTCCGGCTCCACGGATAAGCGCAACGTCCATTGCTTATTCCGGATGTCGATCTCGTGGATGGTGACATCTGACATTTTCATCCCGTCCATGAACGTACCTTTCTCCGTTATCCGTAGCCGTTTCAATAAACCGTATTGATTCGCTTGCCTCGGCCACCAATCGGGGGTATATTTGCCCGGCTGGTCGCCGTAATCGCCAGGACTGGTCCAGACTCCAAGCCTTTTGCCGTTAAACGCGAACGTAATGTCGGAAGGGTAATTGTCGTTGGTTCCTGGGGCTTCGGAGGCGATCTCCATCGTCAGCACCAGCTCTTGCGGCTCCTGACTGGCCAGCAAATAATTGGGCGCCTTATATTCGATGAAGCCGGTGCCGAACCAAAGGACGGCGGCATGGATTCGTTCGGGTTCCCAGAAGTAACGGGGGTCGTCGAAGCTGCCGATGACGTTGCTTATGGTCGCCAGACCGCATGTCGGTTCGATGTGAAAATCGGAGTAATGCCCGACCGGGATTTCAACCCGGTGGCTCATACGCCGCCCTCCTGCCGTCTGCATAGGAAAAAGAATTTCCGCCCCGGATACGGCGAGCGAACAAATCTTTTGCAATCCGCTTTTGCCCGGCGTCATTTGGGTTGCGATCAGGCCGCTTTCGGATAGCTTGCGGACATGCATTGTCATGATCGCGCTCGACAAACCGGCCGCGGCGGCCAATTCCTTGACGTTCATCGAGCGCTCGGCCAACAGGCGCAAGATATGCAGACGTACGGGACTCGAGAGCGCTTCATAAACGGGAAGCGACTTCTCAGTAAGGTCAAGTTTCATGGGAGTGCCACCTTATCGATAGTTTGGTTAATAATTATATTAATCAAATGATGTGTTTTTGACAAGCAATATAAAAACTGCGAGAAAACTTAGGAAATAAATTGACGAAGGTGGAAAGTGGCGCCTATAATATTAGTGATATTATTATTTTATTAATAAAAATATTAACTAAGGAGTGAAGCAATCGATGACGCTTAAAGGTGTGCTCAACGCCGATTCCGCCAAGGGAACGATTAGCCGCAACATTTACGGGCATTTCTCCGAGCACTTGGGGCGATGCATCTACGAGGGCATCTGGGTAGGCGAGGACTCCCCGATTCCCAATACGAACGGCATCCGCAACGATGTCGTGGAAGCGCTTAAACAAATTAAAATTCCGGTGCTGCGCTGGCCGGGGGGATGCTTTGCCGACGAATATCACTGGAAGGACGGCATCGGGCCGAAGGAAGGACGCAAGCGGATGGTCAACACGCATTGGGGCGGCGTGGTCGAGAACAATCATTTCGGCACCCATGAGTTCATGGAGCTTTGCGAGCAGTTGGGATGCGAGCCTTACATCAATGGAAACGTCGGCAGCGGCACGGTCCGGGAAATGTCCGAATGGGTCGAGTACCTGACCTTCGGCGGCGTCTCTCCGATGGCCGAGCTTCGCGGCCAAAACGGGCGCAAGGAGCCTTGGAAGGCGACCTACTTCGGCGTCGGCAACGAGAACTGGGGCTGCGGCGGCAATATGCGTCCGGAATATTATGCGGATGAGTATCGCCGATATCAGACCTACGTCCGAAACTATGACGGAAACCGGATCCACCGGATCGCCTGCGGTGCGAACTCGGACGATTACAACTGGACGGAGGTGCTGATGCGCGAAGCCGGTCGGTTCATGGATTCCCTTACACTGCATTACTACACGCTGCCGAACGACGACTGGCAAAACAAAGGACCGGCCACCGGATTCGACGAGAAGGCTTGGTTCTCGACGTTGAGAAAAGCGCTGCGCATGGATGAACTGATCACCCGCCACAGCACGATCATGGATAAATACGATCCGGAAGGACGCGTCGGGCTCATCGTGGACGAGTGGGGAACTTGGTACGACGTCGAGCCGGGCACCAATCCCGGATTCCTGTATCAGCAAAATACGATCCGCGATGCACTGGTTGCCGGGCTTACGCTGAACATTTTCCATAAGCACAACGGCCGCGTCCGCATGGCGAACATCGCCCAGACCGTCAATGTCCTTCAGGCCGTGATCCTGACGGAAGGCGAGAAGATGATTCTGACTCCAACGTATCATGTATTCGATATGTACAAGGTTCACCAAGACGCCGAATTGCTTGATCTCTCGCTGGACTGCGGCAGCTACCGGCTGGATGACGGCGAAATTCCGGCCGTCACGGCCACGGCGTCGCGCGACGGGCAGGGGAACATTCACATCAGTTTCTGCAACCTGCAGCATGATGCCGAAGCGAAGGTCGTCATCGACGTCAGGGGCTTGGCTGCGGAGGGCTTGGCGATCACGGGTTCGACGCTGGCCGGCGGCAAACTCGATGCGCACAATACGTTCGAGCAGCCGAATACGGTCGTGCCGAAACCGTTCGACGCCTTCGCGCTGGAGGGAGGCAAACTGACGGTCAACTTGCCGGCGATGTCGGTCACGACGCTGGAATTGGCGGCCGAGGCGTAACGCAGATGGCGGACACTTCCTGCAAAGCTTGCCGCGACGACTATCGGGTCACCGAGGCTCAAATCGAACGGTTGCTTAAGACGACGGCGTTTGCGCCCGAGCGAAGGGTAAGCGAGGAGCGGTATCAAGAAAGGCTGCGGATTTGCGGCGCCTGTCCCAAACTGACGGACGGGATAACCTGCGCCGCTTGCGGCTGCATCATTCCCGTTGTCGCCTGGCTGAAGGAGCGGTCTTGTCCGCTGCCGGACGGCGGGTTATGGGCGTAAAGAAACGCGCTTATTTCACCTCTTCCAGCAGTTCCTCGGAGTTGTTCCTTACGTTTCCGACGACCGGCGATACCGGGTAAGCTCTCATTTGCGCGGCATCGTAAGGCGTTAGGAGCTTTTGAAGGGACGAAACGTCCGAATTGCCGCGATTCAACCACTCGGCTTCGTCTTCCCTGCGAAGGATCACGGGCATGCGAGGGTGGATCTCCGCCATGAGCGAGTTAGCCTCCGTAGTGATGACCGTGCAGGTGGCTAACTTGTCGCCGTTCGGATCGCTCCAAATGTCGTATAGCCCCGCAAAAGAGAAGAGGCCGCCTTCCCGCATTACGATCCGGTAAGGCTGCTTCATGTTCGCCTGCTGCTGCCATTCATAATAGCCGTCGGTCGGGATGAGGCAGCGCCGGGACGACAGCAGCTTCCGAAACGCCGGTTTTTCGGTTAGAGATTCGGCGCGGGCGTTGATCATTTTGACTCCGATTTTGTCATCCTTGGCCCAGGACGGCACCAATCCCCAGCGCAATTCGCCGAGACGGTTCCCCTGTTTGCCCGAAATGACGGCCGGGATGAATTGCATCGGCGCCACGTTATAGTTCGGCGCGAATTTCGCCAGACGGGATTCCAAAATGAGGTACCTGACGATCAGTTCGTCGAGGGAGAGCGTAATCGTAAATCGGCCGCACATATTCAGGGCTCCTTGCTATAGGTTCTTATCCTATTTTAAATCATATCTGCATCCGGATAAACGCGGCAGCGGGAATTGAACTGAAACTTTTTCCGGCGAGCCTACGTTTTAGTATGTGTTCCATTTCATCAAGCGAGTGGATCCGGAAAGGAAAAGTGGATTTATTATGTTTATCTGGGGGGAGCTCACGGCGTTACTGCCCGCGTTCCGTATACGTTTGATTTGTCCACGGGCAATGCGTTGTCGTTGAAAGACGCAGCCAACGATAATCCGAATTACGTTTCGATCATTAACAAACGGATCAAGGAGCAAATCAAAAACCGCAACATGGAGCTGTTAACCCCTTTTGAATCGATCGAACCGGACCGTGGCTATTTCCTGAACCGGAACGGGGTCGTCGTCTTCTTCACGCAATACGAGTATACGTCTTATGCCGAAGGCATGCCGGAGTTCGTCATCCCTTACGCCGCCTTTAAATAACCCGCCGCCGGTAAAGCAGTTTTGGTTCGATGTACAATCGAGCTAAGGCTGCTTTTTGATGTTATATGGAGGAACTTCCGGCGTCACCGAAGAATATGTATCTCAGTATCACAAGGATGACGGGGAGATGGCCATGAAACAAGTAGGATTGGTATTGGGCGGCGGGGCTGTGCGGGGTCTCGCCCATTTGGGCGTGCTGAAGGCTTTCGAGCGGCACGAGATTCCGGTCGACGAAATCGTGGGAACGAGCATGGGCGGCGCTATCGGCGGGCTATACGCCGCGGGCATACCGGCGGACGAAATCGAAAACCTGCTGAACCATACGCCGAAATACCGGCTGATGGATTTGGGCATCCGCCAGCGCGGGCTGATCGGCGGCAACAAAATCTACAACACCGTTCATGAGCTTCTTAAGCAGCATGGCAAGGACACGCTGCAAATCGAGGATTTTCCCATTCGGTTCAAAGCCGTGTCCGTCGACTTGATGCAGGGCAAGCAGGTGGTTTTGGATCATGGCGACCTGGGGACGGCGTTGCGGGCGACGACGGCTTTTCCAGGCGTATTCGCGCCCTTGGTCGTGGAGGGGAAGATGCTGGTCGACGGCGGCGTGCTAAACAATTTGCCCGTGCAGGAATTGAAGCGCAAAGATACCGGCCTGATCATCGCCGTTGACGTGACCCGGGAGCATGAGAAGAAGCCGCCCCGGAACATGATCGAGGTCGTCTACCGCTCCTACAGCTTGATGACGGCCGAGCGGAAGCATACCAGCCTGCGATTGGCCGACGTAGTGATCCGGCCGGAGGTAGGGCATGTCTCCGCGTTTGATTTTTCCAAAATGCCGGACTGCATCAGGGCGGGCGAAGAAGCCGCCGAGCAGATGATGGATGAGCTGAAGGCGGAGATTCGGCGGATTAAGCCCGGGATGTGGACGGATGAGGATCATCCGGAGCTTCGCCGGGAGTAAAAAAGGGGGGATAAGTTTGCGCTGCATTACGATACGCCAACCTTGGGCAACGCTGATTGCGGTCGGCGCAAAGCGGTTGGAGACGCGGGGGTGGAAAACGAATTACCGCGGGGAGCTGGCCGTTCATGCCGGCAAACAGGTGGATCGGGAGGCTTGCGAGACGGAACCGGTCCGCTCCATCTTGGCGGCACACGGATATGCGGGCCCCGACAGTTTGCCGATGGGGTCGGTCGTGGCGGTCTGCCGGTTGAACGACTGCTTTTCGGTGCTGCGAAACGATGGGGAGAGAGCGCTGTTGGACGGCGGGGATCGCACTGTGGAAGCGAGCGGGGAGGAATACCGGTTCGGCGATTTTACGCCGGGACGGTATGCCTGGGAATTAACGGAGCTTCAGAGGCTGCCGCGGCCCGTCACGGCCGTCGGCAAGCAGGGCTTATGGACCTGGGAGCCGAATGGGAGTTGAAGAGGTTGTTCAAAAAGTCAACTTTTGATCACGAGGTAACTCGAGAAGTGGGGTCGACATCGAATCTTGAATTCAGCCGGGGACCGGAACTGCTGCGAGGCGCTGCCCAAAAGGAAAACCCGCAAGGCCAAGGACCTTACGGGTTTTGGGGTTATCGCTAAACTTTAATATCCAGATTTTTACCGAGATTCGGGTGAACCTGGCTTTGCGCCATCATTTGTACGAGATTTTGACCTTGGATTTCGGCCTGGTTCTTAGCCATGCTAAGCACACGGATGCCAACGGCCTGGGAAAGCGCGGCTTGGCTCATAACCGTCGATGCGGCAGCAATATCCATTTTGTCACCTCCTAATCACATGTATCGGCAACTTTGCTGCAAACGATAAATTTTGCCAGGCTCCGAAATGATTTACAGCCTCGCTCCCCTCCGATTATAATGAATTCAATTGCCTATTGAAACTACTTGACCTATCAAACACATCGTGGGAGAACAACATGAGCCGCAGCTACGATAATCCCGAACGCCGTTATATTTCCGTACGTCAAAAGTTCGCGATCAGCCATTCGGCCGCCTTGATTTGGATGGTCTTCTCCATTCTGGTATCGCTGCCCTGGCTGAACGATTTCGCGCGTTTCATCACGTTGCCGGGAGCGCTCCTCATCATCGCGGGGATATCCTACGTCCCCGGATACATGAACGCTTTCATGGTGACGAGCCTGCTGCTGGACCGGCAGCCTTCACTTTCTTTCGAGTGTCCCGAACTCCCGGTTACCGTGCTGGTCGCCTGCCACAATGAGGAGCGGGGCATCCGGACGACCTTGGCTTACCTGGCCGAGCAGCAGTATCCGGGGCCGATCAAGGTGATCGTCATCGACAACAACTCCTCGGATCGAACGGCGGAATGGGCCAGAGCCGCGGGCAGGGAGCTGGAGATGGATCTACTCGTGATCGGGGAGAACAAGCCGGGCAAACACCATGCGCTCAACACCGCGCTGGGCTTCGTCGAGACGGAGCTCATGATCACGCTTGACGCGGACACGCTCCTGCATAAGTTGGCGCTCAAACACATCGTGACGCGCATGGCCATGGCGCCGCCGGATATTTGCGCCGTCGCGGGGGCAATGCTCGTCCGCAACAGCCGTCATAATTTCTGGGCCAAAATTCAGGAGTGGGATTATTTCCTCGGCATTGCCAGCATCAAAAGGCTGCAGGGGATGTTTCAGGGAACCTTGGTGGCGCAGGGGGCCTTTTCGCTGTACAAGACGGAAGCCGTTCGCGAGGTTGAAGGCTGGCCGGACGCGATCGGCGAAGATATCGTCCTGACGTGGAAGTTTCTGGCCAATCGTCGGAGAGTGTATTTCGAGCCGTTAGCGGTTGCTTTTACGGACGTTCCGGAGTCTTTCCGCCATTTGGTGAGGCAGCGAAGCCGCTGGGCCCGCGGGATGATCGAAGCCTTGAAATTCCTGAAGCCGTGGAACCAACCCTCCGTGTACGCCAAATACTTGACCGGCTGCAACTTGGTCATGCCTTATCTGGACCTCGTTTATACCTTTTGCTGGTTGCCGGGGCTGGTATTGGCCTGCTTCGGCTACTACTGGATCGTGGGGCCGGCGACGCTGCTGGTACTGCCGCTGACTTTTCTGCAAAACTACATTCTCTACCGCTATCAAAAACGGGTCTTCCAAACGTTGAACCTGCGGATCCGCCAAAACCTATTCGGTTTCTTTGCTTACGTGCTTGCGTATCAAATGGTGATGAGCCCGGTGTCCGTTTATGGTTATGTTCAGGAGCTGCTGCAGCGGCAAAGAATCTGGAAATAAGAAAATTAAGCAATTCTTCAGGTTTCTGTAATGTTCCTTTAAGGAAGAGGTGCTATCCTTTAGATACTCCCTCTTCTTAATTGATATATATGAAGAAGCCACCCCGCGCAGGGGTGGCTTCTTCTCTGTGTGCATCAAATCGGTTATTTCAAATCCTCGATCGAATCGATCTCCATGTAGGCCGGAACCACCAGGCCGGTTTTGACGCCGGTCATGTTCGGGCCAAGGTCCTCCAACTGCTCGCCGTATTTATCCCAGTAGTCGGCATGGGTGAGCGGCAGCCAAGCTGCGGCAGTCGCATCGACGTCGCCGCTGGCAACCCCGGTCCACATCGGTCCCGCCTCGACTTGAAGGGATTCTACGTCGTAACCCAGCTTGCTTTCCAGCACGTATTCCAACAGGTTTGTACTCGCGATTTCCGAATCCCATGCCACATAACTAAGCTTGAACTTATCGCCGTCCACCGGCGCCAAGCCTTCGGTCCAGCTGTCCACGCGGTCGCCGTGGCTGTCCGCCCAGGCTTTGGCCGCTTCGGCCGGGTCCTGGCCCTCCTGGATGGCGGTCATGATCGCGCCCATCTCGTCGGAGGTCCACTCGAAGCGGTCGAGGAACTCATAAGCGATCGGCTGATCGTCTTTTAGCCCCTTTCGTACAACCGTATGGATCTCCTCGGCTTCTCCGTACACTTTTTTCGGATCTTCAAGGTACTTCAAGTCGTATTTAGCGAACATCCAGTGCGGCGTCCAGCCGGTGATGATAATCGGATCTTCGGATTTGATCGCCTTATCCAGCATCGCCGTCATGGCGGCGCCGGAGCCCTCGATCAACGTCCAGTCGCTGAGTTCATATTGCTCGAGAGCGGCACTTGTCGCTTTCATGATGCCTGCGCCGGGGTCGATGCCGATGATTTCGTGGTCAACCTGCTCGCCGACAGCGCTAGCCGGGGCGTTACCGCCTTCGTTTGCCGCACCTCCGGCTGCGGCATTCCCGTTGCCCGCCGCCGTATTGTTCGCTTGACCGCAAGCGGACAGCGCCATGACTCCAACCAAACCTGCAAGCACCAACAGTTTCCTCATCTTCTTCATTTTCATCTTAATCTCCCCTTTGTTTGGATTTAAACAAGTTTTGCGTAAAGCGGTCCAGCACGATGGCCAACACGACCACGGCCAGGCCGGCTTCAAATCCTGCGCCGATTTTCAACTGGGTGACCGCCCGATAGACGGTAGCCCCGATCCCTTGCGCCCCGATCATGGACGCGATAACCACCATGGACAACGACAGCATGATCGTCTGGTTCACGCCGGCCATCAGCGTTGGCATCGCCAAAGGCAGCTCAACCTTAAACAGCTTCTGCCAGGACGTGGAGCCAAAGGCATTGGCCGCCTCCGTCAGTTCCCCGGATACCTGTTTGATCCCGAGATAGGTGAGGCGGATCGTCGGCGGAATGGCGAAGATCACCGAAGCGATGACCCCCGGCACGACGCCCAAGCTGAAGAAGGTGACGGCCGGCAGTAGATACACGAACGCCGGCATCGTCTGCATGAAATCGAGCAGCGGCGATACGATCCGGTGGGTCAGCTTGCTGTAGGCGCTCCAGATCCCGATCGGGATCCCCAGCAGGATCGAGATCAGCCCTGAAGTGATGACCAGGCCCAAAGTGTTCATCGTCTCTTCCCAAAAGCCAAGGTTGTCGATCAGCAGAAACCCGATCACCGTAAACAGGGTCAGCTGCCATTTCCCGATCAAATAAGCAAGAATCCCGATAATGGCGATAAACAACAATGGATGCGGGAGCAGGAACAATCCGGCGAAGAAATCGACGACCGTTTCGATAAACGTGGACAAGCCGTCAAAAAATCCGCCCAAATACGTCTCCATTCCGTCGACGAGCGACTCAATCCAATCGGCCAGCGGCAATCTCGGTATCGACTTCATTTGCGGTCACCTCCTTCGCTTCGTGTTGTTGGTTTTCGCCGGCCAGCGCACCCAGCACGGCGCCCCGCACGATTACGCCAAGCAGTCGTTCCTGATCGTCGACGACGGCGAGCGGAACTTTGGACGAGCTCGTGACCTCGAACAAATCGCTTAATACCGTGTCCGGGCTGACCCGGGGGCCATCCTGGATCAGGATATCGCTCAGGCTGCCGCCCGTTTTGGCCGCTTGCGAAGCGTCCTCGGCGGTAATGACGCCGAGCAGCCGTTTGCCGCGGTCGATGACGAACAGATTGGAAATCCCCCGTTCGCGCATCAACTCCAGCGCTACCCGCGGTCCACGGTCCAGCGTGACCGTTTCCGGCCGGCGCATGACGCGGGAAGCGGTCAGCACCTTGGACAGGTCGACATCTTCGATAAACCGTTCGACATAGCGGTTGGCGGGGTTCATCAGCATTTCCTCCGGCGTGCCGATCTGTACGAGCGCACCGTCCTTCATCAGGGCGATCCGGTCGCCGATGCGCAGCGCCTCATCGAGGTCATGGGTGATGAACACGATCGTTTTTTTCATTTTCTCCTGCAGCTCCAGCAACTCGTCCTGCATATCGCGGCGAATAAGCGGATCCAGCGCGCTGAACGCTTCATCCATCAGCAAAATTTCCGGATCGTTCGCCAGCGCTCTGGCGAGTCCGACGCGCTGCTGCATCCCGCCGCTTAACTGGTCGGGCAATTGGCTCTCCCAGCCCTTAAGACCGACGAGCTCCAGCGCCTGCATCGCTTTTTCCCGGCGCTCCTTCTTGGGGGCCTTCTGGATTTCCAGACCGTATTCCGCGTTTTGCAGCACCGTTCGATGGGGGAATAAGGCAAACTTCTGGAATACCATGCTGATCGATTTGCGCCGAACTTCCCGCAGCTCGGCTTTGTTCATTTTGCGCAAATCTTGTCCGTGCAGCAGGATTTCTCCGGACGTCGGTTCGATGAGCCGGTTCAGCATCCGAACGAGCGTCGACTTGCCGCTGCCGGATAAGCCCATGATGACGAAAATTTCCCCCTCGCGAATGTCTAGGCTCACTTGGCCTACGCCCACCGTGATGCCCTTTTCCTTCAGAAGACGATCTTTGGTGTAGCCTTGCTTCAATAATGGAATGCCCTGTTCCGCATGCGGGCCGAACAATTTGCTTACTTCCTGAACGCGTAATATTTCCTGATTCATACATTCACTCCTTGCTTTCTAAACTCGTACCCTTCGATATCGGACTTCGCGGCGGCTGAAAGCCTGACGAGGCGACATCGCATCAACCCGTGACGTAAGTGTAACAGACCAAACGTTCGTAAATCAAAGTCCAAATCCGTACGTAAGGAACGTACAGAAAAAACTGAACATAAGGATTCAACGGATAACTCCGGTATGCTCCCAAATGCTACCTAGGCTGCTTCTTTACTTTTGGCCTTGCTTTTCTTAAGATAGAATAAGCGTTAGACCGCGTATCGCCGTAAGCTAAGCGGTAACGACGCCTTTACAGCCAGAGATGGTTTGCAAAACGATAGGAGGTTGCAAGCATGAGCTTGGACCAGCTCACATCAGAGCAGCAGGTTTTATTAATGAAAGTACGCAAGCGTGTCATAGAAGCGATTGGCCGTAATATGGACTTATACGGCGTTTCTTTATCGACCGGACATTTGTATGGATTGCTGTTTTTTGCCGACAAGCCGATGACCCTGGATGAGATGGGCATGGAAATGAAGATGAGCAAAACGAGCATGAGCACGGGCGTGCGGACCTTACTGGATCTCAAAATGGTGAATAAAGTGTGGGAGAAGGGCTCCCGCAAGGACTTATATGAAGTCGAATACGACTGGTACCAGACCTTTACGGACTTTTTCGCGATAAAATGGAGGAAAGCGGTGGAGAGCAACATTCTGGTGCTGCGCCGCTCGATTGACGAAATGAACAAAGCCCTGGCTTGTGAGCCGGAAGGCCCGATTCGCCAAGTGCTGGAAGAGGACGTGCGCAAGATCAAGGAAGCGGCCAAGTACTACGAGTGGCTGGACCGGTTGATCGATGCGATGGAAAGCGGAGAAATCTATAACCTGGTGCCCAAAGAAACCGAATAAGGCCGACTCCCCAAAAATAAACGCTTCATTCCCGACCTGCCGCCAGCGGGCCATCGGGAATGAAGCGTTTTTTGTCGTGCTTTTAATAAACGCCGATGTCATCGAGCATGATTTTGGCGGTACTCCCGCTGAGGCGGAAGGTGAGCCGCTTGATCCCGGCGCCCGGATCAAAGTCCGAGCCGGCTGATGCAAAGGCCTCCAGCGGCAGCCGGTACGTCTGGAACACCGCTTCGGTCGGACGCTTGTATTTGCCGTCCGACAGGTGCCGGTCGAGCCAGGGATGAATCGTGAACGCGGTAACGGGCAACGGGGTTGGGTCACCGAACTGCGTTAATGGCAACCGGGCGGTTCCGCCGCCTGCGTCGACCAGCTCGACCTCGATTTTCGTTGCTCCCGAGGCCAAAGCCGCATCCGGCGAGCCCTCAGGTTCCAGCTCAAAGCTGCGGTCGGTCAGGGAGAAAGCGAGCCATTCCGGCATATCGGCAGCAGGCCACGGCGCGCTTTGCTTCCAGCTTAAGGAATAGTCGGAGGGCTCGCTCTTGTCCGACGGGCGTTCCAGCACGATGCCGCGGGTCGGCTTGCTGGAGTTTTGCCGGTTCTTGGCGTCCTCTTCCTTCCAGCCCAGCCCATCGGCTTCGGCTGTTCCGCCGCCGGGCAGGGTCATCCGGTTCATGTCCTCGTCATATCGGGCCCAAGCGGTAAATGCCCCGCTCTCAAACCGGTTATAATAAGCCGTATGCGGCAGCCAGGCAAGGCCCGTGCGGTAATCCTGCAGGAGCGGAAGGTACCGGCCGGGGGCCGCTCCGGACGACGATTCGTCCGCACGCTCCAACGACTCCTCCAAAAAGGCCGAGATGTACACCTTGGCGATGGTTCTTTGCTCGGCAGGGGAGAGCATGCCGTCCCGGCTGAGCAAGATGCCTTTCGGATAACTGACATCGCGGCCGCCCCAGCTGCTGTTGAATTGGCTGTGGTTCGCATCGGCGATATAGATTGAAGCCTTGAATCGGTCGGATTCCGGAGAATAGGAGGTCCGCATATACTGGCGGTCGCCGTCGAAATCGCTGACATCTCCGTCCCGCGCGCCCTGCAACGTCAAATAGCTGACGTTCCGCAGCTTGGTATATTTGCCGTCGACCTTCTTATCGGTCGGGGCAATGGCGGCCACGGCCCGAATGCGGAACGGTTCCAGGCTCTTGAGCAACGCCGCGTCCCCGCTGAACCAGTTCTTGTAATCGGCGGCCATCGCCACGGCTTGGCCCCCTCGGGAATGGCCCGCCAGGCCGATTTGGCCGAAATCAATTTTCCCGTAGAACGGGTTGCCCGGTTCGGCGGCGAACTCGCCGATTTGCTGGAGATGCTTCAGCAGCATCCAGGCCCGAACCTTCATGTCGTTATCGGGAATTCCCCTCCACACGGAATAGTTGAGGAAATTCTCATCCACCGACACGACCGCGAACCCCCGACTGGCCAGCAATTTCCCCAAATAGGCGTACCCATCGTCGGAGTAATCCTCCATCAGGTGATTGCCATGGACGATCAAAACCAGCGGATAGGTTTGCCTCTTATCCGTGTTCCCCTCAGCCGCATCCGGCATCCACACTCTGCCGTTCACCGGCAAGGCACGCTGGTTAAATCCCCAATAGGTCGTACGGAAGACCGACCATTTCTTGATGTAGGCGGAGGCATCGACCGGCTTCGACTTGACGTCGACGTCAGCGCCGTATTCCGGCTGCCAAACGTCTTTGCCGCTCCCGTAATAAAAAGTAGATACCTCGTAAGGCCCCGGTTCGGCCGGGTTGTCGGCCGTTACGGATAAATCCGGCACGATCGTTGCGGGAACGGCCGAATCCAGGTCTTCCGCCAAACCTCCGTCCGTATCCGCATTGTGAAACGCCGGCACGGCCGCAGTATCCTCGGAGGCATTCGGCCAGACCGCCGCAACCAGTACGAGCAGGGCGATCAGCCCTACGACTCCGGCTTTATGACGGAGCCGGATACGCCCGTTGGCCATCGTTCCCGCCGCTAGCCCGACCGCGATTCCCGCCAGGGTGACGACGGCGGATACGACCGCCGCGGCGGCAAACGAAACTTCATTATATTCGAAAATAAAAAAAACGGCGAGCAGGTCGAACAATACGATTCCCGCAAACAATCGGGGGATCGGCAGGCCAATCAAGGCCAGCAATAAGGCCGTCAGGTGCGCCGCAAGGAACAGGCTCAACGTTCCCGCCAGCATGAACAGCAGGATGTCGATGGCCGCACTGAGTCCGGTCGGCATGCCCAAGGCCAGGAGGATAAACGCGAACATGCCGGCCCCCCAGGGGCCGGCAGCGGCGGATCGCCAAAAGGCGGTATCGTATCGGTAGGCTCCCCGGATGCGGCGGGCGATCCGGGAGCCGAGCGTCGGTTTGCTTTGGATCAGTTCACTCCATACCTGAAGTTCCATGGTTTCCCCCAAAAAGTAGTCTCCTCTGCCCTTATTGTATCATGCCCGGGCTGACGGGAGGAACAGGGGAATGCAGGTTGCGCTGTTAGCCTCGCCCGGCCCGAGGGCGGAAACGAACGGCCGACCAGACGATCAGCAGGATCAAGACGGCAAGGCAAACGCCGATGCTGACGCGGTTTTGCGCGTCGAACAGGAACAACAACGCAATCACCGACAAACCGATCACCGTCAGCAGCGTGATATACGGATAACCCCAGACCTTAAAGGCCGGCGCAACGGGATAGGTTTTGCGCAGCTTATACTGGGACAAGCAGATGGTGATCCACACGAGCAGCACCACAAATCCCGGAACGGCCATCAGCAGGCGGAACAATCCGGCCTGGTTCAACATGGCGAGCATGGAGCCGAGGACGAGCACGGTGCCGCTCAGCTTCAGGCTGTTCATCGGCACCCCCTTGGCCGAAATTCGGGCGAGGGAAGCCGGAGCCTCGCCGCCGGTCGCCATGGAGTGGAGCATGCGCGTCGCTCCGTAAATGCCGGAGTTGGCCGCGGACAACACGGCCGTGATCAGGATGAAGTTCATCAGATGGGCCGCGCCCTGAAGACCGGCGGAGGTCAGCACCTGCACGAACGGGCTAGTCTGCTCGCTGAGGCTGTTCCATGGAATAAGCCCGCAAATGATCAGAATCGGCAGCGTATAAAACAGCACCACGCGCAAAATAAAGTTTTTGACGACGCGGGGCAGCACTTTTTCCGCATCCTTGGCCTCCGATAAGGTCAACCCGATCAACTCCGAGCCGCCGTAGGAGAACATCACGACCAGCAGCGCCGAGAAGATCGCCGTCCAGCCGTTCGGGAAAAAGCCGCCATAGTCGGTATAATTATGCGGGAACGGAGTCTCGGCCCCGGGGATCCAGCCGAACAGCATGGCGGCCCCCAGCCCGATGAACACGACGATCATGGCGATTTTGATGCCGGCCAGCCAAAATTCGAACTCGCCGTATCCGCCGACGCTCATCATATTGACGGCGATAATGAAAGCGGCGCTGGCCAGGCTGAGCACCCACAAGGGCACATCGGGCAGCCAGAACTGCAGGAAGCTGCCGGCGGCGATGACTTCGATGACGCAAACGGCGAGCCACATAAAGCAATAAAGCCAACCGAGAATGAAGGAGACGCGCTCCCCAAACGCTTCGCGGATAAAGTCCTTCATATTCTTGCCCGGATACACGGTGGCCATTTCGGCGATCGCCCCCATCACGACGAGCAGCAGCAGGCCGGCGAAGACGTAGGAGAAGATCACGCCCGGACCGGCCAGGCTGACCGTTTCGGCGCTCCCTTTGAAAATGCCGGTACCGATGACGCCGCCCATGGCCATGAAGCTGATGTGCCGCGGCAGCAATTTTTTTTGCAACGTAGACGGATTGGATTCCACTGTAAGAAAGCCCCCTGAATATTTGATAGTCAATCACAACGCACATTGCCTTATATTACACCATTCCCATTGGATCGGAAATGATATCATGCCGGTTGATTTGTATCACATTTCGTTGTTTGGGCAGATAGGCAACGGGCCTGCGGCTCCGTACAATGATTTTTAAGAGGGAAAATGGTATAGGGGAGGAAGCGATATGGCCCGGCTGTCCGCCAATCGGGATATGGGACCCGTTTCGCCGCACGCGCCGAACAGGAGAAGCGGGTTCGCGCGTTTTGTCAGGCAAATCGACTTGCAATTGATGGTCATTCCGGCGCTCGTGCTCATTTTCATGTTCAGCTACATCCCGATGTACGGCATCATGATCGCGTTTCAGGATTACAAAATCGGCCGCAGCTTTACCGGCAGCCCGTGGGTGGGCTGGAAGCACTTCGCCTACTTTTTCGGCTCCCCGGAGTTTGCCGTCGTGATGCGCAACACGATCGTAGTCAGTTTGCTGAAGTTCTTTATCGGCTTTCCGGCGCCGATTCTGCTGGCGCTGATGCTGAACGAAGTGCGGAAGATGGTCTTCAAAAGAGTGGTGCAGACGATTACCTACCTGCCGCATTTCATGTCTTGGGTCATTCTCGGCGGATTGGTCGGATCGATGCTGGCCACGGACAACGGCAGCCTCAACATGCTGCTGCAAAGGCTCAATTTCATTCAGGAACCGATCAATTTCCTGTCCTTGCCGGAATATTTCTGGGGCATTCTGGTCACGACCAACGTCTGGAAGGAAATCGGCTTCGGTTCGATCATATACCTGGCGGCGATTGCCGGCGTAGATCCGAATACGTATGAGGCCGCTTCGATCGACGGAGCCAGCCGTTTTAAGCAGATTTATTTGATAACGCTTCCAACGATCATGCCGGTCATCTCGATCTTCATGATACTGGCCATCGGCAATTTGCTTAGCGCCGGCTTCGAGGACATCCTCGTGCTTGCGGTCAATCCGGCGCTACGGGATGTATCCGATGTCATCGATACGTACGTCATCCGCGTCGGGATCAACAACTACCGGTATTCATACGCCACGGCCGTCGGCTTGTTCAAAGCGGTCGTCAGCGTCGGGCTGTTGACCATCGCGAACTATGTGGCCCGTAAATCCGGCAACAGCTTATGGTAAGGGGAGAGGAGGTGTTTGCCGATGTACAGCAGCAGGGGCGACCGGGTGATGGCAGCCTGCATTTATGCCTTTTTGATTCTGCTGGCCGTCACCACGGTGTACCCGTTCCTGAATGCCGTCGCCATTTCGCTGAATGAAGGACTGGATACGTCCAAAGGCGGAATTACGATCTGGCCGCGCGCCTTCTCCTGGGAGAATTACCAGGTCGTCTTTCAGGACGAACGGCTGATGACGGGGTTCGTGATCTCCGTTTTGCGGACGGTCGTGGGCACGGTCAGCGCCATTCTGGCGACGGCCATCTTCTCCTACGGCATGACGAAGCGGGAGCTGATGGGCCGTAAATATTATATGGTGATGTGCATTATTACGATGTATTTTTCCGGGGGACTGATTCCGTCCTTCCTGCTGATCCGCAATCTGGGACTGATGAATTCCTTTTGGGTGTACATCATCCCGTCGCTGATCGGGGTTTGGAAC
Organism: Paenibacillus macerans; assembly: GCF_050565405.1. GTDB lineage: Bacteria > Bacillota > Bacilli > Paenibacillales > Paenibacillaceae > Fontibacillus > Fontibacillus macerans_B. The sequence continues at coordinate 116,209 of NZ_JBNYYG010000007.1, forward strand.
ATGATCATCTTCCGTACTTTCTTTCAAAGCTTGCCGGCCGGGCTGGAGGAGTCGGCCAAGATCGACGGCTGCGGCCATTGGGGGACTCTGTTCCGCATCGTTCTGCCGCTGTCGGGACCGGTCATCGCCACGCTGTCGCTGTTTACGGCGGTCGGGCATTGGAACGAGTGGTTTTTGGCCAGTATCTATATATCGAAAGTGGAATTGCTTCCGATCCAGACGATACTGAAGCAAATCCTCGCCTCCAACATCGTGTCCGAACAGACGGCAAGCATGGACGCATCCGCTTTGGCGCATTTGCAGCAGGCCAAAACCGTCACCAGCAAATCGTTGTCGATGGCCACGATGATGGTCGCGACGCTGCCGATCGTCATGGTCTACCCTTTCGTGCAGAAGTATTTCGTGAAAGGGGTTCTGGTCGGCTCGCTGAAGGAATAGTCGGAACCGAGCGTTTGAAGCAAGTTCCTTTGCTTTAAACCTATAAAATGAAAGTGGAAAGGGGATAACAGCGGCATGAAAAAGAGGGGAAAGGGTCTGAGCCACCTATTGGCCGTATGCGTTACGCTCGCCCTGATCGTCGCCGGATGTTCCGGCGGCAATGGAGGAAATAGCGGAAACGGCGGGAACGCCGCCGAGACGCCGACCGAAAACAGCGCAAATACGGGGAATAACCAGACGGATTCCACTTCCAATGAGCTTCAGCTTTACGAGCTCGGCAAGGAACCGCTTGCGTTCACGCTGTTCGGCAACTACGATTGGTACACGATGCCGAAATGGGGAGGGGACCCGACGACCGCCTGGATCAAGGATAACAAAAAGGTGAACATCACCGAAATCCCGAACGGCGGCAACAATGTGCAGAAGTTGAACACGATGATCGCCTCCGGGGAAATGCCGGACGTCATCTGGGGCGAACGGGGGGCCGACGTGGAACGGCTGCGCGAAGCCGGCATGCTTGTGCCTTTGGACGAATACGTCGAGAAGTATCCCAACCTGAAGCAGTGGCTTGATCCGAAGGCGTTGAACATGCTGCGTTCTCCCGACGGCAAGCTGTACCAGTTTCCGAACTGGTATACCAACCGCCCGAACGGCAACGCCGGCTGGGTCGTGAACAAGAAGATCTATAACGAGCTGGGCTCGCCCAAGCTGGAGACGACCGACGATTTATACGCTTATTTGAAGCTGGTCAAAGAGAAATATCCGAATGTCATCCCGCTCGAAACGGACCTGGCCAGCGAAGGGCATGGCCTCGATCAAATCTTCTCCGCCTTCAAGGAGAACAACCTGAGCTTCTCGCGTTATTTTGCCGTTCCGAACGGCGATGCGATGACGTCCATTTATAAAGACGAAGGTTTCCGCGAATCGGTCGTGTACGCGGCGAAATTGTTCCGTGAGAAGCTGATGACGCAGGATGCCATGACGCAAACGCGGGACCAGGTGCAAGAGAAGCTGATGAACGGCAACGTTGCCGTTTACGCCTCCACCAACCCGACCGTGTTCGCGATGCAGGCGCACGCCGCCTTGACGCAACAGGATCCGGATGCTGGCTATTTCATGATTTGGCCGATCCACAAGCCCGGACTTGACAAAAACAAGATTTACCCGGGCACGTACAACATGCTCGGCTGGAACGCAGCCGTCATCACGACCAGCGCCAAGGATCCGGAAGCGATATTCGCTTTCCTCGATTGGTACACCGGACCGGAAGGCATGACGCTGCAAATGTGGGGCGTAGAAGGCGAGTTCTGGCAAGGGCTGGAGGCCGACGGCGTCACGCCGAAATTCACGGAGAACTATACGAAGAATAAAGATAAACTCGCGGAGCACCAAACGAAAATGGACCCGGTCATGTGGGTCGGCAATACCGTTTACGTCGACGACATCAAAGGGAAATTCGAAGCGACCTTGCCGGAGAACGAGCGGAACTGGTCGACGTATTGGCAGTATGAAATCACGTGGAAAACGCAAGGCGACGCCACGGAATTCATTAATCTGTTCCCGCTGCCGGACACCGAGGAAGGCATCGCCTTCCAGCGAGCCAACGATATCTGGCAGAAGGCGAGAGCGCAGACGCTGTATGCCAAGACCGACGAGGAAGCGCTGGCGATCCTGGACAAAGCGCATGAGGATACGATGGCGGCCGGATTCGAGAAGGTGCTCGAACACTATACCAAGCGTTGGCGCGAGAACCTGGCGATCATTCAGGGGAATTAAGCGCCAGCGGTTACCAAGGGGGCCCGAAGTTGTTCGGGCTCCCCTTGTTTGCATAAGACATATTTCTCCGTTCTCAAGGGCAACCGGGGATAGGTATACTTATTAATATCGGAATTGGATGAGATGCTGCGGGGACTGCCGCGTTAAGGAAAAGGGGGCTGACGCTGTTGTACAAGGTACTGCTCGCCGATGACGAGCATCTGGATCTGGAAGGCATGAAGCGATTTATTCCCTGGTCCGAGCTGGGGTTGGAGGTGGTGGGCGCGGTCAGCAACGGCTTTTCGGCCTGCGAGCTGATGGAGCGGCAACCGGTCGACATCCTGGTAACGGACGTCAACATGCCGAACATGTCGGGACTGGAACTGGCGCGCCGGGCGATCGACCGGAAGCCGGACGTCAGGGTCGTGTTCGTCAGCGGGCACCAGGATTTCCATTATGTTAAGCAAGCGCTTTCAATGAAAGCGTGCAGCTATGTATTGAAGCCGATGGACGACGACGAGCTGATCGCTTCCCTGCAGCAGATTACGTTGGACCTGGAGTCCGAGGCCAGGCGCCGGCAAGCGGAGGAGCAGTTCCGCCAGATCCAGCCGATGGCGCAAAACGAGTTGCTCGTCCGCCTGCTGGAAGGCGAGTGGATCTGGGGACAATCCGCCGATCACATGAAGCTGGCCGCGGCCTACGGGCTCGACGCGCTGAACGGGCCGCTGCGCGCCGCGGTGTTGGAACTGGACGGCTTGCCGAGGTTGCCCGACGGCGGCGAGTCGGCGGCCGGAGGCGGCCTGGACGACGGGCTTCAGCCGCTGTACGAAGTGCTGCTCGCCCACGGCATGAAGATCAGCTGCAAGCTGTCGCGCCGCCGGCTGGCCGTCGTGCTGCACGGGGACGGCCTGGACCGCTGCATCGCCGAGCTCGGCGGCGCGCTGGATTCCCGGCTGTCCTCGTCCGTCACCATTGGTCTCGGGGAGCGGGTCACGCACATGTCCCAGCTTCCGGCATCCTTCAAGCAGGCGCTCGAATCGCTGGACGGCAAAATGTTCTTTGGCAAAGGCCAGCTCATCAAATACGAGGACGTGCGCCGGGCGCCGGAGCTTAGCGATGCCAAGACGCTCGATATCCGCCTAGACGCGTTATTCCGGGCGATGTCGGATTACGATCTGGTGCGGATCCATGACGAGATCGATCTTTTATTCCGCTCCGTTTCGGCGCTGCGGTCAAGATTCACAGTATACAATCTGGCCATGTACATCGTATTCAAGCTAGACCATTATTTGCATGCGCTGGATGAGGATTTGTTCGAGCTGCTGGGCATGGAACTGCACAGCCTCGACGTCATCCTCAAATTCGAAATGATGGGGGATATCCGGTCCTGGCTCGTCCGAAAGGTATTCGCGATCTCGGAGCTGATGCAGCGGAAGAAACGCGCCCGTGCGGGCGGCAGCCGCTTAACCCGCGAAATCGTGGAGACGATGCGGGCCCGCCTGCATGAAAACGTGACGCTGAAACATATCGCCCAGCAGTTTTCTTTTTCGCCGAATTATCTGGGGCGTTTATTTAAGGATGAAATGGGCAAAAGCTTCAGCGAAATGCTGATCGACCTGCGGATGGAACGGGCTCGGGAGCTGCTGAAAGACCCGAAAGTGAAAATTTACGAGGTGGCCGGGCAGGTCGGATACCGGTACATGCCTTATTTCAGCCGGCAGTTCAAGGAAGCGTTCGGGATGACGCCGATGGAATTCCGCAAACGGGAGTGACGTAATGCCATGACGATCCCTAACCCTACATCCGCGAAAAAACGGAAATATCTGCCGTTCGGCTATAAGCTGATGTTAACCTATCTGGTGTTTATCCTCATTCCCGTGCTCGCCATCGGCTATTTCTCGCATTCCCTCTATCAGGAATCGATCCGCAAGCAAGCCCGCGGCAATATTCAAGGCACGCTGCTGCAAATCCGCGATAACGTCGTATACAAAATGGCCGACGTGGAACGCGTCTCCTCGATGCTGTATCACGACTATTCGCTCGTGACCCAGCTGCGCAGCTACGAGGAAGGCTGGGACAGCTACGAGCGCACGACGACGATCCTCTTGCCGAAGTTCGACATCGCCATGGGGGCTACCGGAATGAGCATGGCGATGTATCTGTTCCTGGCTAACGACACGCTGCCGGAGGTGTATCACGGCTCGTTTCTGCGTGAAAATCCCGATGCGCTGGAAGGAGGCTATAACCTGTATCATTTGCGCCGAATCCGGGATAAGCCGTGGTATCGGGATTTTCCCAAGGAACGATACGGCGACACGCTCGTTTGGCAGGAGGTGGAGAGGGACCGCGATTACGGCCGGATTTCGCTGCTGCGCCGCCTGGTCGACAGCGACACGCCGCTCGATTTGCAGGAGATCGGTTTTATGCGGCTGACCGTTAGGATCGGCGAGCTGTTCGAGGCGCTGGACTACCGCAAAATCGGCGAAGGCAGCAAGCTGTTGATCCAGGATGAGACGGGACGGGTGCTGTATCAGTCCGGCGAGCTGGAAGCGGATGGTGCGACGTATGCGGCTGCGGCGGAGACGGACCCGGAGTACTTGACGATTCGGGAGGAGGTCAGCGGCCCGGGATGGGTTTTGACGGCTCACGTTCCGCTGACGATCATGGAGCAGGACTCGGCGAAGGTGCGCTGGTTCGTCATCCTGATCTGCGTGCTGTGCCTGATCGTGTTTACGTTTGCCGGGATGTTCATCTCCCGTTATTTCTCGATCCGGGTGACGAAAATCGTCTCGGTCCTCAACGCCTTCCGCGAAGGAGACCTGCATAAACGGATGCGCTACCGGGGGAAGGACGAGTTTTCGCAGATCGCCGCCGCGCTGAACGAGATGGGGCATAATATCGAGCAACTCATTGGGAAAGTCTATTTGACGCAGCTTGAGAAGAAGGAAGCCGAACTGGAAACGCTGCAGGCGCAAATCAATCCGCATTTCCTCTATAATACGCTGTCGTCGATCAGCCGGCTGGCCAAATTCGGAGAAATCGACAAGCTGCAGCGCATGGTGCTGGATCTGGCTAAATTTTACCGGCTGTCGCTCAGTGACGGGCGGACGATCATACCGATTCGCAGCGAGCTGGCCCAGGCCGAAGCCTACATCAATATCCAGACGACCAAATTCGGGCAGGCGGTATCGTTCGAGTTCGACATCGATCCGGCGATCATCCGATATGAGACGGTCAAGCTGATGTTGCAGCCTTTTATCGAAAACGCGCTTGAGCACGCCTGGTTCGGCGATCCGATCCACATTCGGATTCGGGGGTATCCGGACGGGGCTGACATTCATTTCAAAATCATCGACGACGGGATCGGCATGCCGCCGGCGCGCATCCGGCAAATCTTCGATCCCGTGGAGGGACCGGAGACGGGCTTCGGCATCCGCAACGTGCACAGCCGCATCCAGCTTCATTTCGGGGCGAAATACGGCGTGGCGATATTCAGCCGGCCCGGGATCGGGACGACGGTGCTCATTCGGATTCCGGCCGCCTGTAGCCGGCAAAAAACGGAATCTGCCATGCCTTGACAAATATTTACTTGGCGGGTTTAATAGGGAGATAGTTTTGTACAACTCGTGAACAAAGAAGGCGAACTGCATGAACGCGCATCTCAAAAACATTCATCCCTTATCGTGGACCATTATCGTCGGCACGATTTTCGGCCGTATGGCCTCGTCCATGAGCATCCCGTTCTTATCCATTTACCTCATTAAATCGCTCGGAGCTTCACCGTCCGAGACCGGCATCGTGGTGGCCGTCAGCTCGCTGATCGGGGTATTCGCCAGCTTTTACGGCGGATATATCTCGGATGTCATCGGACGAAAAAGAGTGCTGTACATTTCCATCTTCGGCTGGGTGCTTGTCTTCGTGGGCTTCGGGCTGGCGAACCAAATCTGGATTTTCTTCGTCATGAACGCGCTGAACGGGTTGTGCCGGGCGTTGTTCGAGCCCACCTCGCGTGCGCTGCTGGCTGACATCACGCCGCAGGAAAGCAAGATGCTGGTGTTTAATCTGCGGTATGCGGCGATTAATCTCGGCGTCGTCGTCGGGCCGATCCTTGGACTGCAGATGGGCGCCTCGGAGTCGGGGCTGGCCTTCTACTTCGCCGGGTTGGTGTACTTATGCTACGGGCTCGTGCTGGTCGTGCAGTTCATGGCGCATAAGGACATTGGCACGGCGGACCATGGCGCCGGCGAGCATCTCTCACTCAAAGGGGCGATGCAGGTTACCGGGCGGGACCGGACCTTCTTGTTCGTGCTGATCGGCATGATTTTCTGCGTGCTCGGCTATGGCCATTTCAGCTCCACGCTGGCGCAATACCTGGAGATGACGCCGGGGATCGCCGACGGGGCCGAGCTGTTCGGCTACATGCTGTCGCTGAACGCCATCGTCGTGCTGGCCGTGCAGTTCCCGGTCGTTAAATTCGCCAGCCGCTTCTCGCCGGTCGTGCCGCTGATTGCCGGCAATCTGTTCGTGTCCGGCAGCCTGCTGCTGTTCGGCGCGGTACATGCCGTTTGGGCGTTTCTGCTCGGCGTCGTCATCTTTACGGTCGGCGAGGTGCTGATGTTTACGATGACCGACGTGCTCGTCGACCGGATCGCGCCGGCGGCGCTGCGCGGCACGTATTTCGGCATGTTCGGCTTCAATAATTTGGGCAACGTGCTGGCCCCGCTGCTGGGCGGATTTCTGCTGGATGCCCTTGGCGTCACGTCCGCGCTGGTCATCTTTGGGATCATTGCGCTGACGACCGCCTTCGGCGTACCGTTCCTGCTGCTGGCCAACCGCCATTTGTCCGCAAAGGTGAAGGCGGAGGCAGGGGAGAAGCGCGGGGAAGCCCAGCTTCAAAGCTGATCCAAGGCTGGGTCAATCCGGTTCGCGGCGGTTCTTATAATATTGGCTGGGCGAGACGCCGACGTATTTCTTGAACACCTTGCTGAAGTGATAGGGGTCGTCGAGCCCGGTCAAATAGCCGATTTCCCCGAAGCTGAGATGGGTCGCCTCGATCAGCTCCTTGGCATGGTTGATGCGGACGCGGTTGACGTACCGCATAATGCTGTGCCCGGTTAGCTGACCGAACACGCGGTTCATGTAATCGTAGTTGCAATCAAACTCCTGCTCGATGTCCGCACCGGTGATTTTGTCGGCATAATTGTCATGGATATAGTCGAGCAGGGCATGCACTTTAATGAAGGATTTGGTATTGTTCCCCTCCGCCGTTTGCAGCGTATCGATAAAATGCTCCCGCGAAATCTCGATCAGCCACTCGGTCAATTTCAGCGCGGTGAGGCCGCGGTTGAAATATTTCCGCTTGTACAGCTGAAGCATTTCGTTCATCGCGAGAAACGAAAGCGGCAAGCTTGTTTTGGCTATGGCATAGTTTTTGGGAATCAGGCAGTTCGGAATGTCCCCGTTCCCGCCGGATGTTTGCGCATCCTCCAGAATGCGCCTGCGGGCCAATGCCGGCAGATCCGGCACCTCCACGAACGCCATGTCCGGATGCTCGAAATGAATATAGTAATATTCGCAGGTATGTTTTTCAATCCCCTCGTGCTCCAGATAAGGCTCCAGAAGGAGCATGCCCCCTTTTCTCAACACGTAAGGAATCCCGTTCTCCCGAAGATGCAGCTCTCCATTTTTGACAAAGTACAGAATATGCTCATGCGTGGTCCGCTTAAAATGAATCCACGGCTGGGAATAGGATACGAACCCCATCAGCTTGATTTTGGGCAGCATTTCCACGTTCATGGCCAACATTCGCAAACCTCCCGCAAAAAAAATAAAAAGTCGTTTTTGTACAAAAAGAGTATGATTCGGGCATTCCTGTTCATTCTACCACGCCCTATACTTAAGAAGTATTTGAAAGCGATTTTATCGAGGGCGAGGCGGTGCACATGGAGAAGTTAAAAATCGGCGTGATCGGACTCGGAGGAATTGCGGGCGCGCATATCTCCGGTATTTTGGCAAGTCCGGACGCGGAGGTGTGGTCGATCTGCGATGCGAGCGAAGAAGCGTTGGCAAAGCGGGGGGCCGAGCTGGCCATCCCGGAAGCAAGGCGTTATCGGCAATTCGGCGAGCTGCTTGGCGATCCCGCGGTCGATGCGGTAACGATCGCTACGCCGAATCAAAGCCATTTCGCCATCGCGCAGGAGGCGATCTTGCGGCGCAAGCCGTTTGCCCTGGAGAAGCCGGTCTCGCTCGATACGCGCGAGGCTGCGGTGCTGCGCGGGGTGTTAGCCGCCGCCCCCCTCCCGCATATGGTCTGCTTCAGTTACCGCTACAAAAAGGCGGTCCGCTACGCCAAAGCGCTGATGGATCAAGGCAGGCTGGGAGATATTAGACATATCTACAGCCAATATCTGCAGGGCTGGGGGCTTGACGAGGAACTTCCGCTCGTTTGGAGATTCCGCAAGGCGCTTGCGGGATCGGGGGCGTTGGGCGATTTGGGCTCCCATATTCTCGATCTCCAGCGTTTTCTGGTCGGCGATGTGGAGCGGGCTTTCGGCGACGCCGGCACGATCGTCAAAGAGCGGGCTTTGCCGGATGGCGAAGGGAAAGGCGAAGTGGACGTGGATGATTTCTGCCACGTACTGGCAAGGCTTCAAGGCGGCATCTCCTCCACGATGGCGATATCCCGCTTTGCGTACGGCCGGGGCAACTACCAGCGCATGGAAATCTACGGTACCCGCGGAGCGCTCGTCTATCGGCTGGAGGCCGAGAACGAACTGTATGTGCGATTGGAAGACGAAGGCGACCGCGAGTTCCGCAAGCTGGAGATCCCCGATTCGTATCAGGCCGGCCAAATGCAGGCTTTCATCGATCTTGTCCGAGGAAAGGGAGACGGCCTGAACGCCACGATGGAGGACGGGTATTCGAACCAGCGGACGATCGACTCGATCATTGCTTCATTTACCGAAGAGAAATGGATTACGATTCAACAGGAGGATGCATGGCATGATACCAACCATTAACGTAACGGTGTGGAACGAGTTTCGCCACGAGAAACGCAATGATCAGGTCAAGGCGATCTACCCCGACGGCATTCATAAAGCGATCGGAGGCTACCTGCAGGCGAGGGACGGGTTTGCGGTCAAAACGGCCGTGTTGGACGATCCCGAGCATGGGTTGACGGATGAAGCGCTGGCCGGGACGGACGTCCTGATCTGGTGGGGCCATATGGCGCATGAGGAAGTGCGCGACGAGATCGTGGAGAAGGTGCGTCAGCGCGTGTTGCACGGCATGGGACTGATCGTGCTGCACTCCGGCCATGCGTCGAAAATTTTCCGCAGCCTGATGGGGACGAATACCGGAGAACTGAAATGGCGCGACGACGGCGAGAAGGAACGGATCTGGGTCATCGAGCCGAGCCATCCAATCGCCCGGGGCTTGGGAGAATACATCGAGATACCGAAGGAAGAAATGTACGGGGAACGGTTCGAAATCCCGGCTCCGGACGAACTGGTGTTCATCTCCTGGTTCGAAGGCGGCGAGGTGTTCCGCAGCGGCTGCTGCTACCGGCGCGGCCAGGGCAAGGTATTTTATTTCCGCCCGGGCCATGAGACGTTCCCGGTATACCACCAGCCCGAGGTGCAGCAAGTGATCGCCAATGCCGTGGAATGGGCGGCACCGGTAGCCGGACCGCAGCCGGCGTACGGACGGACGGCGCCGCTGGAGAGCAAGTAAGGCCCGACAAGCTGTTTCGCTTATGAACGGAGGCGCCTCTGCTTGCTGAAACCGGATCTGGCGTCACGCCCGGTCCGGTTTGCTTTTTTCCTGCCGCGGCCAAATGAAATAAGTCACTGTAATGATCAGATCGATTCCCAGCACCAGGGACCACATTTTCAAAATCCCGCTTAATGCCTCGGTGCGGCCGGGATCGTGGATAAAATAAATCATGCCGACCAGCAATCCGGTGCCGATCAGATAAGAGACGACATGCCTCAGAAATCCCCGCAAATAATGTTTGGCATAGTCCAGGCCATACCGTTTTACCGGTTTGGCTTCTACCTGTTTGGTTACCAGGTAACGGAACCGGCGGTCGGCCCAATCGATCATGCTTTTGCCGAAGGCAATCGACACGCCGATGTAGACCGCGGCGATGGCGTGCGCCGTAGTCGCCACGGCTCCATTGTACAAATCCGCCCCGGTGATGACGAACAAGAGCAAATCGATCGCCGGCGTCAAGGCCAGCAGCGCAAGTCCCAGCTTGGGACGCTTAAGCAAATAACGCACCGTTAACCCCGCAATAATGACGATCCAAAAGGCGACCTCGCAGGCCACGATCATCCAGGCAACAAAGTTCATGGTTCCTCCCCAAAGATTTCATCAAAGTTATTTTTCGGAAGTATTGTAGCATCTCCATTTAAATAACACAACTGTATTAAATAAATTGTATTGCCGCCTCTGGGCTGGTAAACTGAAAGCATGCCGAAACTAGTAGATCATGAACTAAGAAAACAAACCATAGCCGAAGCGACATGGCGGGTCATTCTGGAGCAGGGCATGGAGGGAGCGACGGTGAGAAACATCGCCAAGGAGGCGGGACTGTCCCCCGGCGCCCTCCGCCATGATTTTGCCTCGCAGGAAGAACTGCTGCTCTATGCGATGAATTTGGTGAAGGAGAAAGCGACGGCGCGGATTACGGTCATTTCCGGGTTAAACGTGCCGCCGCGGGAGAAAGTGCTGAGAATCTTGCTGGAGGTGGTGCCGACCAGCGAGGAGACGAGGGCGGAAATGGAGGTGTGGATGGCGTTTACGGCCTATTTCCGGTACAAGCAACCGGGTTTCTACGCGATGCACGACGGGGTCTATCCATTGATGAAGCAAATCATCGATTATCTGGCCCATTTCGGACAATTCAAGGCGGGGGCCGATCATGAACTGGAAACGGAACGTTTGTATGCCTTGATCGACGGCATTGCGCTCCATGCGCTGCTCGATCCGCAGCGGCTCGATAAAGACAAGATCAGCCGCGTCCTGGTCCATCATCTGGACTCGATTTTGAACGCGGCCGGGGAAACCTGATCATTTGTTTTTGCGCGACAGGTTGAGCAGGGACAATCCGAAGAATAACAAGGTGGTGGCCAGCAGAATCACGATGCTTAACCAGCTCTCTACCGTATAGTCGCCGAATCGGTAGACTACGCCCATGCTTTGCGTGAAGTCCGCTTTGGCCTCTACGGGAGCGCCGGCGAAGGACACCACCATCGACCGCTCGAGCATGACGCTGCGGATCAATACGCCGGCATGCGAAACGGGGAACACCTTGATCACCCACTGTACCGCTTCGGGCAGGCTGCCCATCGGCACGTAAATGCCGGTCAGGAAGCCGATCAGCGTGCCGATTACCGTGCTGGCCGCCGAGAAGGCGTTTTGGCTGCGCAGGAACGTGGTGATGAAAAACACGATCGAGCTGCTGGCCAAGACGGATAGGATGATCAGGCCCAGTACTTTCAGCATGCCGAAGAGCGGCAGAAGTTCCCCGTCAAACATCAGGATGTACAACTCGCCAAGGATGAAGGTGACCACGCTCATAATGACGCCTACGGAACAGGCGCTGAGTATGTATCCGCCGGTTAATCGGCTTCTGCGTATCGGGGCCGTAGTGAAATCCTTGAGGATTTTTCGCGAGCGGTCCTCGACCATAATGCCGAATGCGCCCATCGTCGAAGTCACGGAGGTCACGGCAAGAATCCCGGCAAGCACCCAACTGTTGATAAGGAAGCTCACGCCGTCGATATCCGGCAGGCTACCCGCGATGGTGTCGCCGAGAAAGACGACGTACAATCCCAGGATGATGAAGACGGCCAGCAAGGAGAACAACACGGCGGCGCGGTCCCGGAAAAAGATCTTCAAATTTCGCTGCGCAATGCTAAGCATCAGTTTCTTACCTCCGTTCCCGTCAAGTTGATAAAAACGTCGTCCATCGTTCCGTTGATGATTTCGACATTCGCAATATTGTCCCGGCAGCGGTCGATGATCCCAAGCGCCTCTACGGTGTGATTCAGCGCGATCCGGTAGACCCCTGCGGCGTCCCGGTCGAAGTCAACGCCATGGTCCACGAGCAGAGCCTCCAAATCACCGTCATGAACCGGCTTGATTTTCAGCATATCCGAGGCATGCCGGTTTTTCAGCTCCAGCGGCGTTCCTTTGGCCAACACTTCCCCGTGGTCGATGATGGTGATGTAGTCGGCTTGGGCGGCTTCCTCCATGTAATGCGTGGTGAGAAAAACCGTCATGCCCTGTTCCCGCTGCAGCTTCAGGACCATTTCCCATACGTTTTTGCGCGTTTGCGGGTCCAGGCCGGTCGTGGGCTCGTCCAGGAATAGCACCTTCGGCGTATTGATCAAAGCGCGGGCGATATCGGCACGCCGGCGTTGCCCCCCGGACAGCTTGCCGTATGGCCGTTTCAGGAAATCGGCGATATTGGACGCCTCCGCCGCGGCTTCGATCGCCGTTCTGAGCTCCATGCGCGACAAGCCGTAGAAGCTGCCCCGTACCTGCAAATTCTCTTCTACCGTCAACAGCGGATCGAGCAGGCTGTCCTGGAATACGATTCCGATCGATGCCCGAATGCGGTCATCTTCCCGGCCCAAACGGTATCCTCCGATCCTAACCTCGCCTTCGTCCGGCTGCAGCCCGGTCGTGATCATATCGATCGTCGTCGACTTTCCCGCCCCGTTGGGTCCCAGAAAGGCAAACAGCGTTCCTTCCTCTACGTAAAAATCGATCTTTTTTACCGCCTCGAGCGCACCAAACGATTTTCTAAGGCCGGCGACTTCAATGATCTTGCTCATGGGCCTCTTCCCTCGCTCTCCTTAATTTGTTCTTCTGTATGGTTTGAATCTGTTGATTGATTCGGTCCGCGTCGGCGCGGTCTTTGATCATCAGCACGCCGTAAACGGCAAAGTACACCAGGAGGGACATCCCGCTGATCACGGCGAAATTGGCCCAATTCAATGGAAAGACGCGCAACAAGGGCCCTACCGTAAATACGGACAGCAACACGACAAGGATATCGACGGCCATGGAAGGCCACAGGCTTTTCCAGGGAATGCGGTCGGTCAAAAACATGAGCAGGGCCACGCAAGTCGTGATGGCAAACATTTGGAATACCAGCACGGTCTTAAAGGGAGGCAGCACATCCAGCGACGACAGAATGGAATAGACCAGCGTGACGAACGTAAACGAGATGCAATCGGTCACGAGGTAGTTTTTAAGTTTGAACATTCTTCGCACCTCCTAAAACTCGAATTTTCCCTTAAAGCTCTGCACGTAATGGCGGTTGATGATCAGCTTCTCCCCGTTGTCGAGCTTGGCCTCGAACCGGCCGTTGATTAAGGCCCGGACGCTGGACAGCTTCATGATGTTCAAGATGCAGCTTTTGCTGATCCGCACGAAATCGGCCTGGGCAAACTGCTGTTCGAGCTCGTAGAGCTTCAGGCTGCATTCGTAGACATCCTTTTGGCAATAGGCAAAGGTCTTGTCGTCGATGGATTCGAAATAATAGATGTCTTCCAGCCGCAAGGGATGGACGGCGCCGTCCTTTTTCCCCGTGATGGCAAAACCGTACAGCCGAATCTGGGCGATCAGCTTCTCCAAGTCGGCGTCGATCAGCCTGCATTTGATGGTAATTTCCACGTCCTCGTGGTCAAGCGATTGATCGATGATGAGTTTCAAGGGATTTTCACTCCTCGGGTTCCTAGGTAATCGGCGGCCGCTTAAGCCCGGTTGGTGAGTTAACCATATCACGGCGATTTTTACTGACGCAATACCGTCACCGGCAAGCTGCATCCGCGGCAGGGTAAAATGCATCCGGGAACTTGTCTTCGGCCAGGCCGGGGCTAGTCTGCATAATCGGCCAAGTTCTCTCATAGACATGTATCAGTTTAGGAAATCAAACTGCAGAGGGGATGATCTCATGCGCCGTTTCACGTGGATGCTGACCATCGTGATAATTTCAAGCCTAGTGTTGGCTGCATGCGGGAAAAAGGACGCCGACGGCGTCGTCAAGGATTTGGACAAAGTGGTTACCCAGTTGGAGAGTTATCAGGGCTCCGGCACGATGACGCTTTACACGGGTGACAAGCCTCAGGAGTACAAGGTGGAAGTATGGTATCAAAACCCGACGTTTTACAGGATCGCCCTGACGAATGCGCAGAAGGACATCACGCAAATCGTGCTTCGCAACGAACAAGGCGTTTACGTGCTGACGCCAAGCCTCAACAAGAGCTTCCGTTTCCAAAGCGATTGGCCGGAGAACCAAGGGCAAGTGTATCTGTACCAAACGTTGGCACGCAGCATTTTGAGCGATAGCTCGCGGCAATTCGAAAGCGACAAGGACAGCTACATTTTCGAAGTCGCCGCCAACTACAACACCCATGCTCTAGTGCGGCAAAAAATCTGGCTGGCCAAAAACAACTATGCGCCGAAGCAAGTCCAGGTATCGGATGCCGAAGCGAAGGTGGTCGTGGAAGTCAAATTCGACAAATTCGACTTCGACGCCAAGTTCGACAAGAACTCGTTCGATATGCAGCATAATCTCGATACGGCGGCGCAAGATTCCCAAGGCACGCTGCTCGAGGTCGATGAGAACGGGATGCTCGTGGAAAAATCGCCATCGGATGGCAATATGCCGGCAGGCGACGGAACCGAAGCCTCTTCCGGCGAGATGGATGGCGAAGTGCCGGCAACGCCGGCGTTATCCGAACCTTTCGGCGTGATTATTCCAACGTATTTGCCGGATGGCGTAGTGTACAAGGATGACAAGGTAGTAGAGGGCGCCGAACGGAGCACTGTGCTGCAGCGTTACGACGGTACATATCAGTTTACGCTGTCGGAGACGCGTTCGCCGGATCGTACCGCTTCGCTGGTGCCGGGCGAGTTGGTGGATATGGGCTTTACGTGGGGTCTCTTGACCGGCGAGGCGCTGCAAACCTTGACCTGGACCACCGACGGTCTGGAATTCCGGATCACCAGCGAAAACCTGCCGGTGACCGAAATGGTCAAGATCGCCGCTTCTATGCAGGATCAAACGGGTAAATAATGGAGAATAGGCGGATTGCGGTAGTTCCGGCAGAGAGGCTTTATCCTGCCGGACCCGTCTATTCGCCTCTTTTTGTCTTCAATGGTTGTTCAAAAAGTCATCTTTTTATCACGAAGTAGAATCATGGAGCTTAATCGGCATCGAATCTTGAATTCAGCCGGGCCTTACGTTGCTCACGTAGCCTCCAGCTACGCTCCGCTACTCAGACCCTAGCTTCATCCAACCTTCTCGGTGCTAAAAACCTCACTTTTTGAACTTGTACTTTAATCTGGACGCTTTCTCCTCCAACAAATGGGTTCTTTTGCAGAATTGACAGCCGCACCCCGGCCCTTTACCATAAGTAGTATTGCTCAGGATATTTGGACTCTCAATCTTTGGAGAAGGTGACCTAGAAGTGCAAGTGAAGTATCGACCTACCCATGCGGAAATCGATTTGGACGCGCTAAGCCGCAATTTTGACGAATTGCGGAGAAGACAGCCGGCAGACATGAAAATGCTGGCATGTGTGAAAGCTAATGCTTATGGACACGGTGCCGTGCCCGTGGCTATGGAATTGGAGCGGATCGGAGCGGATTATCTCAGCGTCGCTTTTTTGGATGAAGCGCTTGAACTGAGGCACGCCGGAATTCGCCTGCCGATTCTTGTGCTCGGATACACGCCGCCGTACGGGGTACGCACGGCATGGGAGCATGATGTTACGCTGAACGTATTCAGCGAGGATGTGCTCGAAGCTATCGAAGCGATAGATCCGGCCGAGTTCCCGCATAAGCTGAAGGTCCATATCAAAATCGACTCCGGCATGGGACGTGTCGGCCTACTGCCCGGAGACGGGGCGGTTGCCTTCGTACGCAAGGCCATGCAGGTTCCGCAGGTGGAAGTGGAGGGCTTGTTTACCCACTATGCCACGGCGGACGAGGAAGACAAGAGCTATACATTGGAACAGTTCCGCCGTTTTCAGGGCGTGGTGGACGCGCTGCGGGAGCACGATATTCGCATCCCGATCATACATACGGGTAACAGCGCCATCGCCATTGACCTGCCGGAATTGTCGGTGCAGATGGTCAGAATCGGCATCGCTTTATACGGCTTGTATCCGTCCGACGAGGTTCGCCGCGACGAAGTGCGGCTGACTCCCATTCTGTCGCTCAAAACGGAAGCGGTGCGGGTCAAAACGCTGCCTCCGCACTCGGCGATCAGTTACGGAGCGAGGTACGTCACGCGGCGGGAGGAGAGAATCGCCACCCTGCCGATCGGTTATGCCGACGGATATTCGCGGATGCTTAGCGGGAAGGCGCAAGTACTGATACGCGGAAGCCGCGTCCCTGTAGTCGGAACGATTTGCATGGACCAATGTATGGTTTCGCTTCAAGCTTTGGCTGAGGAAGCCGAAGAAATTCAAGCCGGCGAGGAGGTTGTACTCATCGGCCGGCAATCCGGCGAGGAAATTACCGCCGGGGAGCTGGCATCCGCACTGGGAACGATCCATTACGAGCTGATTTGCATGCTGGCCCATCGTGTACCCCGAGTATATAAACGACAGGGCGAACCTGACGTTTTGGTCAACCCGCTGCTGTAAGAAAAATGGAGCGGCAGACAAAATTCAACAAAACTTTTCCCCGAATGAAGGAATTTATGCCGGGTCTAGCGAATACAACAAACATGGAAATGATCTGGTATGTACGGCGTTGCCATTTTTGTTTATAATGGAATGCAGCATACTTGATATACTTTCGGCATATATTTGTTTTGTATAAATTTCCTTGAATAATGTTATACTTAATGTCAGGGAATCAGGGTCGACAAGGTTTTGGGGGTGGAAGTTAAGATGGCCAATATGCACAACACCAAAAGAATCATGATCAGTTTGCCGGATCATCTTTTGCAGGAAGTGGATGGAATCGTTGCGATGGAGAATTCCAACCGCAGCGAGCTGATCAGGCAGGCCATGAAGCTGTATCTGGGCGAACGGAAGAAACGTTTCATTCGCGAATCGATGCAGCGCGGATATATGGAGATGGCAAAAATCAATTTATCCATGGCCTCCGAAGCGTTCCACGCGGAGGAAGATGCAGACATCACTCTGGACCGCCTAGTAAGCGGGGTGTAAACATTGATCGTAAAGCGCGGCGACGTATTTTTTGCAGACCTTTCCCCTGTAGTCGGTTCCGAACAGGGTGGGGTTAGACCTGTGCTTATCATCCAGAATGATATCGGCAATCGATTCAGCCCAACGGCGATTGTTGCCGCTATTACGGCGCAAATCCAGAAGGCGAAATTGCCGACGCATGTTGAGATTGACGCGGCTACGCACGGATTTGACAGGGATTCCGTCATCTTGCTGGAGCAAATTCGAACGATCGACAAACAAAGATTAACGGATAAAATAACCCATTTGGACGATGAGACGATGAAGAAGGTCAACGATTCGCTGCTCATCAGTCTCGGTTTAATCGATTTTTGATTTTTTGAGCTATGCGCCTACATGCTGAAACGACGTTCCGGAGGGCATTCCCGGAGCGTCTTATTATTTTCATAGGATCGCATAATTTTGCTATTTAAAGCCGGCGGCCGATCAAGTACGATGAAGACAATCCCAGAACAAGGAGAGGTTGCCGATGACCGGTCAATATGAAATGTATGACGATCCTTTTAAAATGTTGATTTTGCTGGCCACGTTCGTGGCGGAGCAGCAGGGGAACCAGCTGGATTACGCAAATGTACTGCCTTACGAGAACGACAAGTTTTCGCTGGAGAACGGCAAATTCGTGTACAAGAAGGATCAGGTCGAAATTACCTGGTACGAATTCCTCGGGCGGGACATTCAAAGCAACAAGGACCTGTCCCGGCAGGAATACAACCGGATGTTCGTGGACTGCATGGCCTCCGTATACGGGGTAAGCTGAAACTACGGCAGCGGGTATAGCAAAAAAGTGCTAGCCGACAAGGGCAAGGTCCTTGCGGCTGGCACTTTTTGGTTGTTGGGGTTAACGCGGCATATCCCGTTCCTGGTGAGCGGATGGATATACGGTACGATATTGAGCGGGCTCCTATAGTGCGAATGTTCCGGGCTTTTTAATCGGTCCGCAGCGCGTAAATCGGACGAAGCTTCGCGGCCTTGTTGGCCGGGATCATCCCGAAGACGACGCCGATGAACAAGGAGAAGCCGAAGGCGATGATGACGATCGGAAACGAAACGGCCGTCGTGAGCGTCGAGTAGTGCCCGATCAAGGCGCTGGCCCCATACCCGAGCCCGATGCCGATCAGGCCGCCGAAGCCGCTGAGCGCCGTGGACTCCACCATAAACTGCATGAGAATATCCCGCTTCTTGGCTCCGATCGCTTTGCGTACCCCGATTTCCCGCGTACGTTCGCTGACGGAAACGAGCATGATATTCATGATCCCGATGCCCCCGACCAGCAGCGAAATGCCGGCGATGCCGCCGAGCGCCAAGGACAGCATCTGCGTCGTCGAGTTCAAGGTGTCCAGCATTTCCTGCGAATTGAAGATGCTGTAGGCATTGTCGGCGTTCAGGAATTTTTTGTCCAAGGTCGCTTCCAGCGACGTCTTGACCGCATCGATCTGCGTGGTATCTTCCACCTGCACGGTGATCGAGCGGACGCCGCGGCTTTGCAGGAAACGTTCCGCCGTGCCGATCGGGATCAACAGCTTGTTGTCGTTGGAGGCCGTCAGGCTTGAGCCTTTCGATTCCAACAGGCCGACGATTTTAAAGCTGGTGCCGTTGAGCTGGATGGTTTGTCCGACCGGATTGTCCGTCCCGAAAAAGGTGCTGGCCGCTTCGGTGCCGATGAGCGCGACCTTCATGCGGAACTCGTTGTCCAGATCGACGATATAACGTCCGGCTTGGACATGGAAATCCTGGACCTCTTCGTAGGATGGCGCGATGCCTTCCACGGAGAGGCTCTCGTTGGCCGTTCCTTTCTTGGCGGTTACGGAGCCGCTGATGACGGGGGAAACCGCCTTGACTCCTTCGATATCGGCCAAATCCATCGCTTCCTCGAAAGAGAGCGACGTCGTGCTGCCCCGGCCCATGATATTGACCGTAAGCAAATCCGTGCCCAAGCCTTCGAGTTGCTCGGTAATTTGCGAGGTCGTACCTTGCCCGACGGATACAAGCGTAATGACGGACGAAACGCCGATGATGATGCCTAACATGGTCAGGAAAGATCTGATTTTGGCGCCGATGATGCTTTTCCAGGCCATCTTGATGCTTTGGAGGAGATTCATGCCCGGTTCCCCCGATCTTCTACGATGTTGCCGTCTTGGATGCTGATGACCCGTTTGGCCTGCTCGGCGATGGAAAGATCATGGGTGATGATAATGATGGTATGCCCGAGCGCATTCAGCTCCTTCATCTTCTCCATCACTTCGACCCCGGTTTTGCTGTCCAGCGCGCCGGTCGGCTCGTCGGCGAGCAGCATCGGCGGCGAGCCGGCGATGGCGCGGGCGATCGCCACGCGCTGCTGCTGCCCGCCCGACAATTCGGAAGGGCGGTGGTGCATTCGGTCCTCGAGGCCGACGAGGCGGAGCGATTCCTCCGCCGCTTTTTTGCGTTCCTTGTGGGGAACGTTCCGGTAAATGAGCGGGAGCTCGACGTTTTCGAAGGCGGATAATTTCGGCAGCAGGTTAAACTGTTGGAAAATAAACCCGATCTTCTCATTGCGGATCGTCGCCAGTTTGTTGTCGGACAATTGGCGCACGTCCTGTCCGTCCAGCAGGTAGGATCCTTCATTGGCTACGTCGAGGCAGCCCAGCATATTCATCAGCGTCGATTTGCCCGAGCCGGAGGGGCCGATGATGGCGACGAATTCGCCGTGGCGGACTTGAAAGCTGACGTCATGCAGCACGGTCATCATTTCGCCGGCCATCATGTAGCCGTGTCCAAGGTTGCGGACTTCGATCAGCGGGTACGGTGCCGTGGCCATTATCTCCCACCCCCGCCGCTGAAGCCGCCTCCTCCGCCTGCAGGGGTGGTGCCTCCGCTGAAGCCTCCGCCTCCTGCTCCTCCGAAGCCGGCTCCACCGCCGCCGAAGCCTGCGCCGCCCATGGTTCCGCGCATCATCTGCTGCTGCGCGCCGGTATTGGCAGGGGTGGAGCCCATGACGGTAGGGATCACGACTTCTTCGCCTTCGCTGAGGCCGCTGACGATTTCGATCAGGCTTTCGTTATGCACGCCGACTTCGACTGCTTTGAATTGTCCGTTCATTCCGGCGGTCGTGCCGGAAGCGCGGCCCTGGCGGGTTGCCGTTTGCCCGGCGTCAGCGCCCGCCGAAGGAGTGCCGGCGTTTGCCTCCGGCGGTGCCTGGGTTGCGGCATCCGTGCCTTCAGTCGACTCGCCGGCCTGGCCCGCTCTGCCCGCTCCGCGCCCGGCGGCAGCGGTTCCCGCCGCGTCGGTGCCTTCAGCGCCGTCCGTTCCGGTACCGGATCCCGGCAGAATCACCACATACCGGTCCCCCCGCTGCTGCACCGCTTCAATGGGCAGGGTCAGGACGTCTTTTTTCTCATCGATGATGATCGTCGCTTCGGCCGACATGCCGACCCGAACGCCATTCGAATCGCTAAGCGCGATCGTGACGTCAAACAAGGAGACGCCGTTGGAGGAAACCCCTTCGTTGGCGATCTCCGACACTTCGCCTTCGAACGTTTGATCCGCCAGGGCATCTACCTGTACGTCGGATTTCATGCCCACTTTCACGTTCGGGATATCCAGCTCGTCCACCTGGATCTTGACGCTGAGCTTCTGATAATCGTTGATCACGAACAGTTCGCCACCGTTTTTGGCCTGCTCGCCTGCCGTGATGTTCACGCTGGTAATGGTCCCGTCGATCGGCGACGTCAAAGGATCCGGCGGGATTCTCTCTTCCTCCAGCTTGGCGATTTCCGTTTCGGTGTTGCCGATGTTCAGCTCCTGCTTGGCGATCGATTTTTTGGTGGCGTTTAGCGTTTGCTCGTCCGCCCCTTCTTGAACCTGGCGCTTAAACTGTTCCTGCAAATCGGACAGGTCCAATTTTTGCGATGCCAGCGAGGTTTGCTGCGCTTTGATGGTATCGGAGTTATCAGTGCCCTCGAACGTAAGCAGGACTTGCCCTTTTTTGACCACGTCGCCCGCTTTCACGAGCACGTCGCTGACTTTGCCTTCATCCTTGGTACGCACGGTCTCGCTTTCGGTGGACACGATGGACCCCGATCCGGATACGCTGACGGTAATGTCGCCCTTGCTGACCCGGGTCGTATTCTGGACGGCCGCGACCGTTTTATTCTGCTTGCCCGGAAACGTCAACGCCAGAACGAGGGCCAAGATGCCTAAGGCCAAGGCTCCGATACCGATCCACAACCATTTTTTTCTCATCGTATCACTCCAACTTTCCCCCAAGTTTTGAACATCTCTTTTCGCGCGGATCCGAGACTTATGTGCAAGTCGTGGTTTATTGTAAACGATGAAGATGAGACGAACCTGAACCATAGCTGAAAGTTTTCTGAGAGAATCTCCAGGGCGGGAGGCGGGCGGTAAAATATTTCATGGCATCCTAGTTATAGATCAAGTACAATAAAGTTAACTAACAGATCTGGAAAGCTTGTTCGGATCGCATTTATTTCTGGGGAGGACCTTTTTTCATGGATCAACGTCCGTCTGATACGCCTTATTCTTATTCGACTTTTAATCAATATCCGCCCGCGGTGCCGCCGACTCCGCCAAAAACGAACGGCAAATCGATCGCTTCGCTGGTGCTGGGCATCCTTTCGATCGTCATTCCTTACGTCGGCTTTATTTTGGGGATCGTGGCCATCGTGTTCTCCAGCCTGTCGTTCAAGGAAATTAAACGCACGAACGAGCAAGGCAAAGGCTTAAGCGTGGCCGGCCTCGTGTGCGGCATTATCGGAACCGCCCTTTACGGCATAATCTTGCTGATCGTGGTTATCGCTTTGCTGGCGTTTGCGGCATCGCCCGATCCGTATTCCTCCTTTTAATCCGGCTTCAATTGAACGGTAAGCACCGACGCCCTGGGCGCGGTGTTTATTCTTTTTGGAGGGGTGTTTCGACAAGGGGCGCTGGAAAAGGACTGCAAAGTTTGTGATAATAGAAACATTAGTATTTTCAGAATGAAAGAGGGATTACATTGGCGCAAACGGACACGAACGGAACAGTTGGACAAGGTGCGGTCGATGCTGGGGAACAGGAGCGGATCGTTGCCCAAATCGCCAGGGAATTGGGCTTGTCCCTGAAGCAGGTGCGAACGACGGTCGGGCTGCTGGACGAAGGCAACACGATTCCGTTTATCGCCCGCTACCGGAAGGAAATGACCGGGGAGCTGGACGAAAACCAGCTGCGCGATATCGAGGAACGTGCGCAGTATTTGAGAAACCTGGAGGAACGGAAAAAGGAAGTCGTCCGGATCATCGACGAGCAAGGAAAGCTGACGGACGAGCTGGCGGCGGCAATTGCCAAAGCGGTCAAGCTGCAGGAAGTGGAAGACCTGTACCGTCCTTACCGGCAAAAAAGAAAAACGCGGGCGAGCGTAGCCAAGGAGAAAGGCCTGGAGCCGCTGGCCGAATGGCTGCTGTCCCAACCGAAGCAGGGGGATCCGCTCGGCGAGGCGGCGGGATACGTGCAAGCTGCCGGGATCGAGAACGGAGTGGAGACGGCCGAGGAGGCGCTGCAAGGGGCGATGGATATCGTGGCCGAGATGGTCGCCGACGAAGCCGCTACCCGGGCCTGGGTCCGCAAGTATACGATGGACCACGGCATGATGGTATCCGAGGCAAAGTCGCCGGAAGAGGAATCCGTGTACGAGATGTATTACGACTATAGGGAGGCAGCCCAAAAAATGCCGTCCCACCGCATCCTCGCCATGAACCGCGGCGAGCGGGAGAACGTGCTGAAGGTGACGCTGGAAGTCGAGGCCGAGCCGATTTGCCGCCATATCGCCGGCCGGGTGATCCAAGGCCGTTCCGCGACGGAACATCTCTTGCAGGCGGTGATCGAAGATGCTTATAAGCGACTGATCGCGCCTTCGATCGAGCGGGAGGTCCGCGGCGAGTTGACGGAGAAGGCGGAAGGCCAGGCGATTTCGATCTTTGCCGGCAATTTGCGCAGCCTGCTGCTGCAGCCGCCCGTCCGCGGCCAGAACGTGCTTGGCGTCGACCCGGCGTACCGGACCGGATGCAAACTCGCCGTCGTCGACGACACGGGCAAGCTGCTGGAGGTAGCGGTGACCTATCCGACGCCGCCGAACAATAAGAAGCGGGAGGCCGCGGCCAAGTTTCACGAGCTGATCGACAAATACGCGGTGGGGCTGATCGTGATCGGCAACGGCACCGCCTCGCGCGAGACGGAGCAGTTCGTGGCGGAAGTGATCGCCGAGCGAAAGGGCAAGGACCGCAATCTGGCGTACCTGATCGTCAACGAGGCGGGGGCGAGCGTGTATTCGGCCTCCAAGCTGGCCCAGGAGGAATTCCCGGACCTGGACGTCGCCGAACGGAGCGCCGTGTCCATTGCGCGGCGGCTGCAGGACCCGTTGGCGGAGCTGGTCAAAATCGAGCCGAAGGCGATCGGCGTGGGGCAATATCAGCATGACGTATCCCAGAAGCATCTCGACGAAAGCTTGAAGAACGTCGTGGAATCGGCCGTCAACCATGTCGGCGTGGACGTCAATACGGCATCGCCGGCGCTGCTGTCCTACGTCTCGGGCGTCAACGCCACGACGGCCAAAAACATCGTCAAGTTCCGCGAGGAGAACGGCCGTTTTCGCAGCCGGAAGCAGCTGCAAAAGGTGCCGCGGCTAGGCGCCAAAACGTTCGAGCAATGCGTCGGCTTTCTCCGCATCGCGGAAGGCGAGCATCCGCTCGACCGGACGCCGATTCACCCCGAGTCTTACGACGTGGTGAACCGCCTGTTCGCCGAGCTGGGCGTCGGGCTGGCGCAGCTTGGCACCAAGGAGCTGAACGGCAAGTTGGCCGCGCTTAACCCGAGCGAGCTGGCACCCCGTCTGGAAGTCGGCGTGCCGACCCTGCGGGATATTCTCGAGAGCCTGCAGCGCCCCGGACGGGATCCCCGCGAGGAACTGCCGCTGCCGATTTTCAGGACGGACGTGCTGAAGATCGAGGACCTGGTGCCGGGCATGGAGCTGCAGGGCACGGTGCGCAACGTGATCGACTTCGGCGCTTTCGTCGATATCGGGATCAAAAACGACGGTTTGGTTCACATTTCCCAGCTCAGCAACGGCTACGTCAAGCATCCGATGGACGTCGTTTCCGTCGGCGATAACGTAACCGTCTGGGTGCTGAACGTGGACGTCAAAAAAGGCCGGGTAGGTTTGACGATGCGCAAACCCGCCGGACAAGCGGCACAATAAACCCATGCGACAAGAGCCGGAACGCGAGGGAGTTCTCCTGCGTTCCGGCTCTATTTATTCGTTCCGCACACCGTGCCGCTGCCGCCGCTACGGCCGATATCGCTATTCTATAATCCGGCGGTTTGCCTAAGTTTATCCGTATCGGGGACAAGGATCATCTTTTTTTCTACCCGGATCAGTTCGCTGTATTGCAGCTCCAGCATGACCTTCGTGACCGTTTCCCGTACGGTCCCGGACATATCGGCCAACTGCTGGTGAGTCAGCTTGAAGGCGATCAGCGTGCCGTCCGGTTTCGGCGTTCCATGCTGCTCCATCAGGCGCAGCAAGGTTCTTAAGATCCGCGTCCGGGCATCGAGCAACGTCAGATCCATGATCAGCTCGTTGGCTTTTCGCAAACGTCCCAGGGTAGTCTCCAGAATATTCAGCGTGATGATGGGATTCTGGGTGAGCAATTCGACGAAATCCCTTTGTTTCAGTACGTACAGGACGGATTTCTCAATCGCCCGCGCGGAAGCGGAACGGACTTGAATGCTTTCCAGCAGCGCCATTTCCCCCAAAAAATCACCCTCGCTCAACACCGCCAAAATGATTTCCCGATTCTCGTCGTTCCGGTAGACATGAATGAGGCCGGATTGAACCAGGTACAGTTCATCGCCTTCCTCACCCTCCCAGAAAATCGTAGTTCCTTTATCGTAATCCCGGGTCAGAAACAACGGAGCCATTTTGGCCAAGTCATCCTTGTCCAGATGTTCGAAATAAGGAAAGCTCCGGATTAAGTCCAAGTCGTTCATCGTTAAGCCTCCTCTTTCAAAAAATGCGTCAGACCCAAAGACCCGTTTTTTGAGCGGTGTTGCCAAGGGGGAAAGCGGCAGAAACATGACTTTCCTCCTATTTCGTAGCATGGATTACGGTTTTATAATTCGCGATGATTCGATCGTTTCCTTCAACGATTAAAGGGAGGTCCGGCTAATTCGGCAAAAAAGCGGCTAATAACGAAAAATAACTGGAGGATTTCCAGTTATTTTCTCGGAGCAGCTATACGGGTCATCGGTCAAGTGTAAAGCGGGGCGCGCTACGCCGTTTTTTGCCGACCGTGGTTGAAGTCGCCCCTATCAACGCTATTGCAGGTTGCTGTTTTCGCTTTGGTTATTCCGGCGGCTGTAATAAAAAAACCAGCAATCGTTAAGCAGCCGAATCTGGCGACGATCCCTCTTGTTAAAGGCACGCATGATTTGATTGCTGAGCCAATTAGGCACGCGTATCTCCTCCTCCGGCAATCCCTTTGGTATGAATAGGGTATGGGGCATTCCCCCAATCCGTGCAAGTCCCCCCATAAAGGAAGCTAAAATTCCGGCTTTTGATCACGAAGCATTGCTACGAAGCCGAGTCGGCGTCGAATCTTGCATTCACCCTCGAAGTCCGGTGCTCATGTAGGCTACACCTACACTGCGCTCCTCCTTCTTCGGGTTTACGCAACCTTCTCGGTGCTGAAAAGCCGGAATTTTAGCCTTGATTGGAGATTTAGCTAAAATTCCGGCTTTTGATCACGAAGCATTGCTACGAAGCCGAGTCGGCGTCGAATCTTGCATTCACCCTCGAAGTCCGGTG
>NZ_JBNYYG010000008.1:0-140286 GCF_050565405.1 Paenibacillus macerans
CGAGGCATACGGATGGAGTAACTGACACCGGGATGGATCCTGCCCATACAGATCGCTGTTCACCTTCACGTCTCCGCAGAGCAGCGCCCGGGCATCAAACTCCCCGACAGCATGGCGTATTTTGTGCAGCATCAACCAAGCGGTCTTGTAGGTGACCCGGATCACCTGGCTCAGCCGCAGCGCCGAGATGCCATCAGGGAGCAGGAACAACTCCAGCGCCTGGAACCATTTCAATATGGGCAGATGCGTTCGTTCAAAAATCGTGCCGGCCAAAGCCGACGTTTGATGCCCGCACCTTCCGCACTCGAACAAGGGGATACGCCGGGAGGTCAAACGGCTGCACCGGGTGTGAGCGCAGCACGGGCAGACAAAGCCGTTAGGCCACTTCATCGCAATCAACGCATCCATGCAGGCCTGCTCGCTGTGATAACGGCGACTGAAGGGTTGAAGATCCGTTCCCATATTGACCTCCATGTCCGCTCGCCCCCGAATCAATAATTCACGCACATATGTTCGCTTTGTTTCATTATACCAAACGCACGTTCCTATTTCAAGCCGAAAATCTCATCTGAACCGCCTCATTTTTTTCCTTATCTCTTTTTTTATCCCTAACCCTCAACCCCTGCCCCCCCTGAACGAAAGGGATAATCGTGCAAAGCAGTGTGCAGGGACATCAAGATGCAACCCAATAGACAGTCACCAAAGCCACCGAAGTCCGGCATCCTGGAATCATTAGGGCCAAACTCCATAAAAAAGGTAGGTATGATAACCCTCAAAGATTCAATCATCTTTGCAATTACTAGCAGAACGCCATTGGGCGTTTTTTGTCGTTATAGGGCATTTACCGGCAACCTAAGGGAATTCCCTGATGGGAAGGCGAAGCGATCGACTCCATAATGGAGACAGAAGAATGAATAACCTTGGATTCCCCGTCAAAGGCATTCATTTAGGGCTATGAAGGAGTGATCGCTTCCGATGAAAAAAAGATCAGGGCTTACCTTTTTCAAAAAGGCGGAATCTGTTTCGGGAAATTGGACGAAAGTAGAAGAAAAAAGCCGGGAATGGGAGAACATGTACCGCGGCCGCTGGTCGCACGACAAAGTGGTGCGGACGACGCACGGCGTGAACTGTACCGGCTCTTGCAGCTGGAAGGTATTTGTGAAGAACGGCATCATCACCTGGGAGAATCAGCAAATCGACTACCCGTCCTGCGGGCCGGACATGCCGGAATTCGAACCTCGCGGATGTCCGCGAGGCGCTTCGTTCTCCTGGTACGAATATAGCCCGCTTAGGGTGAAGTACCCGTACATGCGCGGCCGCTTGCTGCGGTTGTGGCGGGAGGCGCTCTCGCGGCACAACGATAATCCGGTGGAGGCTTGGGCAAGCATCGTCGAGAACCCGGAAGCCGCCCAATCCTATAAACAGGCCCGCGGCAAAGGCGGCCATGTGCGCGTCACATGGGAAGAAGCCACCCGGCTGATATCGGCGCAACTTATCTATACCATCAAAAAATACGGACCCGACCGGATTGCCGGCTTCACGCCGATTCCGGCCATGTCGATGATCAGCTACGCTTCGGGCGCACGGTTCATTTCTTTGCTGGGCGGCGAAATGCTCAGCTTCTATGACTGGTACGCCGATTTGCCGCCGGCATCGCCGCAAATTTGGGGCGAGCAGACGGACGTACCGGAATCGTCCGATTGGTACAATGCCGGGTACTTGATCATGTGGGGCTCCAATGTGCCGCTGACGCGGACGCCGGACGCCCACTTCATGACCGAGGTCCGGTATAAAGGAACCAAAGTCGTATCCGTGGCGCCGGACCATGCGGAGAGCGTCAAGTTCGCCGACAACTGGCTGGCCCCGCACCCGGGAACGGACGCGGCGGTAGCCCAGGCGATGACGCATGTGATCCTGGACGAGTTTTACGTGCAAAGACGGGAACCGATGTTTCTGAGCTATGCCAAGCAGTATACGGACATGCCGTTCCTGATTTTTCTGGATCCGCATGAAGGCAAGCTGAAAGCCGGACGGTTCTTGCGGGCCAGCGATTTGGGACAAACGACCGAGCATGCCGAGTGGAAGCCGGTCATTTTCGACGAGGCCGCGGACGAGCTGGTCGTGCCGAACGGAACGATGGGCCAGCGTTGGGAAAAGGACGTCAAGTGGAACCTGATCCTGGAGCGCGAAGACGGGACGAAGATCGAGCCGGCCTTGTCGGTCGAGAACCACGGGGCGGAGTGGATCGAAGTCGTGTTCCCTTACTTCGATTCGGCCGGCAACGGCACGTTCACCCGGTCGATTCCGGCCAAAACGATTAACTTGGCGGATGGTACCACCCGGCTTGCCGCGACCGTCTACGATTTGATGCTCAGCCAATATGGCGTGAAGCGTCCGGGCGCGTCGCATACGGCTGCGGGCTACGAGGATGCGGAATCCCATTATACCCCGGCCTGGCAGGAGCCCGTGACCGGCGTCAAAGCGTCGCTTGTCGTACAAATCGCCCGCGAATTCGCGCAAAACGCGATCGATACCGGCGGACGTTCGATGATCATCATGGGCGCGGGCATCAATCACTGGTTCAACAGCGACACGATTTACCGCTCCATTCTCAACCTGGTCGTGCTGACGGCATCCCAAGGCGTAAACGGCGGCGGCTGGGCGCATTACGTCGGCCAGGAGAAATGCCGGCCGATCGAAGGTTGGTCGACGATCGCTTTCGCCCGCGACTGGCAAGCGCCGCCGCGGCTACAAAACGCGACTTCGTTTTTCTATTTCGCTACGGATCAATGGAAATATGAAGAGATGAGCGCGGATTCGCTGAAATCGCCGACGGGCGGCGACATCCCTTACAGCCATCCCGCGGATTACAACGTGCTGGCGGCTCGTTTGGGCTGGTTGCCGTCGTACCCGCAGTTCAACAAAAGCAGCCTGGCGTTTGCCGCGGAAGCGGCGGCTAAAGGCCAAACCGAAAACGCCGAGATCATCCAGCACGCCTATGAACAAATCGTTTCCGGCGAAACGAAGTTTGCGGTGGAAGATCCGGATGCGCCGGAGAACTTCCCGCGTTCGCTATTCGTCTGGCGCTCCAACCTGATTTCCAGTTCGGCCAAGGGGCAGGAGTTCTTCATGAAGCACCTGCTCGGGACGCACAACGGGCTGCTGTCGACGCCAAACGACGAGGAAAAGCCGGAGGAAATCGTCTGGCGCGACGAAGTGGAAGGCAAGCTGGACCTGCTGGTCGCGCTCGACTTCCGCATGACCGCCACGCCGATGTACGCCGATATCGTGCTGCCGGCGGCAACGTGGTATGAGAAGATCGACATTTCATCCACCGATATGCACCCGTTCGTGCATCCGTTTAACCCGGCGATCGATCCGCTTTGGGAATCCCGTTCCGACTGGGATATCTACCGCACGTTGGCCGGGGTCCTGTCGGACATGGCCAAGGAGCATCTGCCCGGCGTTTACAAAGATTTGGTCTCTTCGCCGCTCGGCCATGATTCCATGAGCGAAATCGCCCAGCCGTACGGCGAGGTGAAGGACTGGAAGCGCGGAGAAACCAAACCGGTCCTCGGCAAAACGATGCCAAGCTTTACTGTCGTTGAACGCGACTATACGCAAATTTACGATAAATACGTGACGCTGGGGCCGAATCTCGAAACCGGCAAGGTCGGCGCGCACGGCGTTACGTTCTCCGTGAAGGAAGAATACGAGGATTTGAAGAAGATCAACGGTTCTTATTACGACGAGACGATCAAAAACGGCCGTCCGAAGCTGCGTACGGCGAGACATGCGGCCAATGCCGTGCTGCATTTGTCCTCGGCCACGAACGGCAAAGTGTCGCAGCGGGCCTGGGAATCGGCCGAGCAGGATACGGGCGTGGAGCTTAAGGACATTTCCGCCGACCGCGCCGCCGAGCGGATCACGTTCGCGAATATCACCGCGCAGCCGCGGGAGGTCATTCCGACGCCGGTATTCAGCGGTTCGAACAAATCGGGACGCCGCTACTCGCCGTTTACGACCAATATCGAACGGCTGGTGCCGTTCCGAACGCTCACCGGCCGCCAGCATTTTTACCTGGATCATGAGATCTTCCTGCAGTTCGGCGAAGCCTTGCCGGTATTCAAACCGACGTTGCCGCCGATGGTGTTCGGTCCCCGCGACAAGCAGGTCGAGGGCGGGAAAGACGCGCTGGTGCTGCGGTATTTGACGCCGCACGGCAAATGGAACATCCACAGCACGTACCAGGATAACCTGCACATGCTGACGTTGTTCCGCGGCGGTCCGACCGTCTGGATCAGCAACGAGGATGCGGAGCAGCATCAAATAGGCGATAACGATTGGCTGGAAGTCTACAACCGCAACGGCGTCGTCACGGCAAGAGCGGTGGTCAGCCATCGCATGCCGAAAGGCACGATGTTCATGTACCATGCCCAGGATAAGCACATCAACGTACCGGGCTCGGAAATTACCAAGGAGCGGGGCGGCAGCCACAATGCGCCGACGCGCATCCACCTGAAACCGACGCAGTTGGTCGGGGGATATGCGCAGCTCAGCTACGGCTTCAACTACTATGGACCGATCGGCAACCAGCGGGACGTGTACGTAGCCGTGCGCAAACTGAAGGAGGTCGATTGGCTTGAAGATTAAAGCGCAGATCGCCATGGTGTTGAACCTGGACAAATGCATCGGCTGCCATACGTGCAGCGTGACTTGCAAGAGCACCTGGACCAACCGCGAAGGCGCCGAATACATGTGGTTCAACAACGTGGAAACGAAACCGGGCATCGGGTATCCGAAGCGCTGGGAGGACCAGGAGCATTACAAAGGCGGCTGGACGCTGCGCAAAGGCAAGCTGGAGCTGAAATCCGGCAGCAAGCTGTCCAAAATCGCCCTCGGCAAAATTTTCTACAACCCGGATATGCCGGAAATGAAAGATTATTATGAGCCTTGGACTTACGACTACGAGAAGCTGACGAATTCCGGAGAGAAAAAGCATCAACCCGTGGCGCGCCCGAAATCGGCCGTCACCGGCGATAAAATGGACCTCGAGTGGGGGCCGAACTGGGAAGACGATTTGGCCGGCGGCCATATTACCGGACCAAAGGACCCCAACATCGAGAAAATCGAAGAGGAGATCAAATTCAACTTCGAGCAATCGTTCATGATGTATTTGCCGCGGCTCTGCGAGCACTGCCTGAATCCGAGCTGCGTGGCGTCCTGCCCGTCGGGTGCCATCTATAAGCGCGACGAGGACGGCATCGTCCTCGTCGACCAGGAAGCTTGCCGCGGCTGGCGTTACTGCATGACGGGCTGTCCGTACAAGAAAGTGTACTTCAACTGGAAGACGAACAAAGCGGAAAAATGCACCTTCTGCTTCCCGAGAATCGAAGCGGGACTCCCGACGGTATGCTCCGAAACGTGCACCGGGCGCATCCGCTACCTGGGCGTGCTGCTGTACGACGCGGACCGCGTGCAGGAAGCGGCATCGACACCGAACGAGCAGGATTTGTACGAGGCGCAGCTCGGTTTGTTCCTCGATCCGCATGATCCGAAAGTCATCGAGCAGGCCCGCAAAGACGGCCTCTCCCAGGAGTGGATCGAAGCGGCTCAGCAATCGCCGGTCTATAAATTGGCGATCGAATACAAGCTGGCGTTCCCGCTCCATCCGGAATACCGCACGCTGCCGATGGTGTGGTACGTACCGCCGCTCAGCCCGATCATGAGCCATTTCGAAGGCAAGGATTCGATCCGGAATCCCGACCTGATCTTCCCGGCGATCGAAGAGATGAGAACGCCGGTGCAATATTTGGCCAATTTGCTGACAGCCGGAGATACGGCGACCGTGAAGATCGCCTTGCAGCGCATGGCAATGATGCGTTCGTATCAGCGGGCGCAATTCTCGAAGCAGCCGTTCGACGAAAGCCGCTTGGAACGGGTGGGACTTACCGCCCGGCAAATCGAAGAGATGTACCGGCTGCTGGCGATCGCCAAATACGAAGACCGGTTCGTGATTCCGACCTCGCACAAGGAAGGTTATATGGATCCGTACCGCGCTCAGGGCTCGGAAGGGTTCGGCATGGACTGCGACGGCTGCGGGCCGCCGACGCCGGCGACGCCTTCGAATTTCGGCAAAAGCGGCCGAGAGCAATACGAACAAAACTTTTACGGGGGGATCTGGCGTGATTGATCTGGTGAAGCTGCACGAGAACAAAGAATATTTCGGCTTTTTTGCCGGACAGTTGACCTACCCGGACAAGGAGACGTTTGCGCAAATCCGCGAAGGCGGGGAGGAGGCCATGCCTCCGTCCATTCTGGAACCGGTCGCGACATACCGGGAACGGATGCTTCAGCTCAGCATGGACGAGATCGAGGAAGTTTATGTGGATACCTTTGATTTCGAGAAAGCGTCGACGCTGTACATGACGTTTGCCAAATACGAAGATTCGAAGGAACGCGGCCAAATGCTGACCACGCTCAAAACGATCTATGAAATGTTCGGCATGGAAATGACGGACCGGGAGCTGCCGGACTGTTTGCCGCTCATGTTGGAGTTCCTGTACGCGGCCGATTGGCTGGATCATCCGCGAGGCGAGGTCGGCATGCATACGGTCATTACGGTCCTGGAGGATGGAAGCTATCAACTGATGAAATCGCTCGAGAAAGCGGAAAGCCCCTATTATTACCTCATCAAGGCGCTTCGGGAGACGTTCAAGCTGTGCCTCCAGCAGGAGGTGAGCGCATATGAACATGATTGATCAATTTATTTGGGTGATCTTTCCTTACCTGTGCATGATGACTTTCGCGGTAGGGCATATTTTCCGCTACCGCTACGATCAGTTCAACTGGACGGCGAAATCCAGCGAATTCATCGAGAAAAAACAGCTGATGATCGGCAGCCTGCTGTTTCATATCGGCATTATTCCGGTCGTCATGGGGCATGTCGCCGGACTCGGGATCCCGAAATCGTGGATGAACGCCATCGGGGTGAACGATCATTTGTACCATATCGGCGCCATGTACGGCGGGGGATTCTTCGGCGTCGTCACGTTTGCCGGGATGCTGATCCTGACCGCGCGCCGTCTGTCGAAGAAGAATGTCCGCCGCCTCAGCTCGGCTTCGGACATGATCGTCAACGGGCTGTTGCTGTTCATCGTGTTTATGGGAATGTTCTCCACGCTGGTCACGAATAACGTGCAGCCGGAGTTCGATTATCGGGAGACGATTTCGGTCTGGTTCCGCAATCTGTTGATTTTCCGCCCGGACGCTTCCTATATGGCGGAGGTTCCTATGTCCTTCCAAATCCACATCCTGGCGGGATTCCTGATCTTCGCCCTATGGCCGTTTACCCGGCTGGTTCACGTCTGGAGCGTACCCTTGAATTATGCCCGTAGAAGCTATATCCTTTATAGGAAGCATCGCCAGCATAATGCTGGGCAATAAGGATTAGAAGTTAGGGAGCCGTGTATATGAATCCAACCTCCTGTCAGTATCAGGCCATCATAGATCAATTAAAAGTGCGTATGGGCTACGACTTCGTCTCGCTGGCTTTTGCCGAGTCGGCGGTGAACGATTTCGTCATCACTTGGAAGTATGCCTCGGGCAATTTGAACAATCGCTATAAACGCATCGTCCTTCAGTCCGGAAAGGGGATTGCCGGTATCGTCTTCAAAACCGGCAGTCCCATGCTCGTTTCCAGCGTGGCGGACGAGTTGAAGTCCCAGGATTTGTTCAACTATCCGATCCTGGTCTCGGAACGGCTGACCAGCGTGGCGGCGATCCCCCTGTATTTGGCGGACCGCGTCGAAGGCGTGCTGCTCGTCGGCTACCGCGCGGATCAACGAATGTCGGAAGAGGCGTTCCGGCAGCTCCATGAATCGCTTCAGGGCAAGTTTGGCGATTTCGACATAAAGGAGTTGACGCTCCAATGATTCGGCAGCCCTTGAATCTCCCGTTCGAACTGCTCGCGAAAATGTATGAGAACAGCTCGGATTCGATCGTGTTCTTCGATGCGCAACATCGGATCATGGCGATGAATCCGCAGGCGGAAAGCTTATTGGATCGCCGGGTGCTTGAAGAGGATAATGAACCAAACGGCAACTCGTTTTGTTTTTCGTGCCGGGGATATACGAGCGAAGAAGAGCCGATGTCTTGCCTGAATTGCTATCTTTCCGACACGGAAAAGGACTTCAGCTCGTTCCAGCTCTATCTGGAAACCAAGAGCAAAAAGGTGGTCCCGTTTTCGGCCAGCTTCCATATCGTGGATGCAGAGGCGGGAATCCGGGTGCTGATGCTGCGCGATTTGACGAATCAACTGATGACGCAGCAGACGCTAAACCATAATACGATCACGAAAAGCATCATTAAGGCCCAGGAAGACGAACGCAAGCGGATTTCCCGCGAGCTGCACGACAGCGTGGCGCAGGAACTGATCAGTTCGCTCGTCGATCTGCGGGTTTTGAAATATTTGAACGTGCAGGACGAAGCCCTGCAGAAAATCCAGCAAACGGAGGCCTCGCTGACGCGGCTGCTGGAGCAAATCCGCAACCTGTCGGTCGAGCTGCGGCCGGCTTCGCTGGACGATCTGGGGCTGGACGCCGCCTTCCGTTCGCATTTCAAATGGATCGAGAAAAATTACGGCGTGCTGGTTCATTTTAATGCGGAGCTGGAGGGCCGGCGCTTTAACAGCGAAATCGAAACGGTCGTTTACCGGGTCTGCCAGGAATCGGTGCTGAACGCTTTGAAATATGCCGACGTGGACGAGATCGAAGTCCGCTTGTTTGCCACCAAACAAACGCTGGAGCTGACCGTTACCGACCACGGGAATGGATTCAACGTCTATTCCCGCGACCCGAAAGGCACCGGGCTTGGCTTATATGGGATGAAGGAACGGACAGAGCTCGTCAACGGTGAGCTTGCGGTCACCTCCGAGCCGGGCAAAGGCACGAAGGTATGCCTGCTGATTCCGACTGGAGATACCCGGTAAGACGGGAAACTAAGGTTGATCGGAAGAGACAAATCGTGGTTAGGAGGGACGATAGCGGTGAAAGTGGTAATCGCCGATGACCATGCGGTCGTCAGAAGCGGGTTTGCGATGATCATTAATTTTCAGGAGGATATGGAGGTCGTGGCGACGGCCGCGGACGGCTTGGAAGCCTACACGATGGTGGCCAAACACCGGCCCGACATTTTGTTGATGGACCTCAGTATGCCTCCCGGGGAAAGCGGCCTTATTGCAACAGCGAAGATCAACGAGGATTTTCCCGAAACCAAGATCATCATTCTGACGATGCATGACGACGAGGAATATTTATTTCATGTGCTTAAGAATGGCGCGCGCGGGTATGTGCTGAAAAATTCGCCGGACGAACAACTCGTTTCGGCCATCCGCATGGTGCATCAGGGCGGCGTCTATATCCATCCCAAACTGGCCACGTCGCTCGTTCGCGAGTTCGTGAACCAAAATCAGCAGGTGGACGAATCGAATCCGTACCAACTGCTGTCGACCCGTGAAATCGAAATTTTGCCGCTCGTCGCCAAAGGGTACGGGAATAAGGAGATCGCGGAAATGCTGCATATTTCCGTCAAAACCGTCGAAGCCCATAAAGCCAAAATGATGGAAAAGCTGAACTTAAAAACGAGACCGGAGCTGGTGGAATACGCGCTTAAGAAAAAGCTCCTGGACTTTTAACGGAGGTCGACTTCATGGAACAAGGAACGTTGTTATTTGAATCGCCCGCCACGCGCATTCTGGAAAATGAGCACCGCTATTTGACGCATCTGATGAACGAGTGGCACGCGATCGTGTTGGGGCTCCAGAACGATCGATACCCCTTGGAACAAGCCAGGGGACAATTGGTTCGCTTGCGCGAGCTGCTGACCCAATTCAAGGCACCATTGCGCAAACATTTTTCAAAGGAAGAGACATATTTTTTCAAAAGGTTGGGGCATCATATAGGATATGAGCAAGGCCCGATCGTAGCGATCGAGAACGAACACGAAGAGATCTTCGCTTACATCGATCACTTTTTGCACTATTCCGAAGGCGAATTTTCGCTGGAGCAGATGAGAGCTTTATCGCGGGATGCCGGCGAAGCGTTTGAAATTTTGACCGTCCATTTCGTCAAGGAAGAGACGGTGTTATTTCCGATGGTCATGCAAGTCATGAAGCCGTCGGAACGAGAGCAGTTGAATAAAGAGCTTTATACCCTGATTGTTGAATAGTTTCCCCGTTCAATGAGAAGCCCATAAACATCGTTAGGTGCTTATGGGCTTTTTCGTGTCCAAACGATGCGGTTAGGGAATTTCCGGGGCGATTCGGGGGAACTCCCTATTAAGGAGTCCGTTACGCTTAAGCTAAAATACGATTGGGGAATCTAATCGAGATTCATTCAGTAACTTGGAAAAGGTGATCGATTTGATAAGAAAAGTTCAATTGCCGCTACAAACGTTAAATCTGATTGTCGGCTTTGCGGTATGGGTGATCATCTCATCCCTGCTGTCCTTTATGGGGGACGACATCCAAATCCCGCCCGACAAAGTAGCCATCATTACGGCGATTCCCGTCGTACTGGGCTCCGTCCTGCGGATTCCGATCGGCTACTATGCCAACATTTACGGAGCGCGGATCGTCTTCCTGATCAGCTTCGTGCTTCTGCTGTTTCCGGTGTATTACATCAGCGAAGCGAACTCCTATATGGATCTGATCATCGGCGGGTTGTTCCTTGGGATCGGCGGGGCCGTGTTTTCCGTCGGCGTCACCTCGCTGCCCAAGTATTATCCGAAAGAACGCCACGGCTTGGTCAACGGCATTTACGGCCTGGGCAACCTCGGGACCGCGGTAACTTCCTTTTCGGCGCCGCTCGTGGCGACGCAAATCGGCTGGTCGATGACCGTCAAGCTGTATCTGATTATCTTGCTGGTGTTCGCAGGGCTAAATCTCTTCCTGGGGGACCGCAAGGAACCGAAAGTAAGAACTTCGCTCGTCGAACAGATCAAGGGCGTATACAAAAACGAAAAGCTGTGGTTGTTTTCGCTATTGTATTTCATAACGTTCGGTTCGTTCGTCGCGTTCACGGTGTATTTGCCGAATTTCCTGGTCACGAATTTTGATCTCGGCAAAGTGGATGCCGGCATGCGGACGGCGGGATTTATCGCTTTGGCCACCTTTATGCGTCCGGTGGGCGGATGGCTGGCGGACCGGTTTAACTCGCTGTATCTATTGATCGGCATTTTCTCGGCCTTTACGGTTGCCGCCATCATTCTGGCGTTCTCGCCGACGTTCACGTTGTACACGATCGGCTGCCTGGTCATCGCGACAGTCGCGGGTTGCGGGAACGGGGTAATCTTCAAACTCGTGCCGCAGTATTTCAACAAGCAGGCCGGGATCGTCAACGGGATCGTCTCGATGATGGGCGGGTTGGGCGGTTTCTTCCCGCCGCTGCTCTTGTCTTACATCCATTCGGTGACGGGGCAGTATTCGATCGGATTCATGCTGCTGTCGCAAGTGGCTTTGGCCAGCTTGATCCTCGTGCTTTGGATGGTGTACCACAACAAGCTGAGCTTGTCTTCGGAAGTGTTCAACAATACGGGACAAGGCATTCTCGTGACCGATCCGAAGGGGACGATCGTGGCGGTGAATCCGGCATTCACTTCGCTCACCGGATTTGCTGCCGAAGAAGCGGTGGGGCAAAAGCCGAACATCCTTCGCGCAAACCGGCAGTCCCCCGATTTTTACAAGGAGATGTGGAAGAGCATCAAGGAAACCGGCATGTGGCAGGGAGAGATCTGGAACAAACGCAAAAACGGCGAGGTTTATCTGCAAGTCCTAAATATCAGCGCCGTCAAGGATGAGACCGGGGAAGACATCCGGTATGTCGGGACGTTCGCGGAGCTCCCGGATACGAATGGCAAAAATCAATAATGCAGGCAACCTAAGGTTATTTCAGGGAGGGGAAACGGATGGCGGTTGGTCCATCGTTACGGCAGCGGCATGCCCATCAAGCAATCCATAGCGGCGGCTTGGCGGGTGCCCGGGACAAAACGGAAGAGGTCGAGCAGTACTATGCCGGCGGGCAGCTTGAGCAGGCGAATGCGGCAACCGACGAATTGCTGGATTATTGGGAGACGCGCATCTTGAGCCATGCCGACGCCGAAGAAGACGGTTTCTATCAGGAAGTGGCGGAACGGGATCCGGCGTTGCGGGAAACGGTCCTGCAATTGAAGCGGGATCACGACCTGATGCGAATCATCGTCAAAGATATTCACGATCTGCGGGAAACGACGGGAGTCACGGAGGAGATCCGGCGTAAGCTCCATGCGTTGCTCGTCGTCAATGAAATCCACAGCCGGGATGAGGAACGGTTGCTCTTTGAGTAATCCCCAAAAAGCGAGTAAACAGTACCAATCTGTTTGCTCGCTTTTTGCTTTTTTGTCGACTTTAGCTGGGCTTTAAATGACGTAGAAGTATTCCTTCGCTTGTTTATGCTGTATGCCGAATTCGAACGTGTCCTGACGGAGTCCGCGCCGCATCGTCTCCAGCGAAAGGATATCCTGGGGCTGAATGTTCCCCAAATGCACGCCCGGGCCGAATTTTCTCAGCAGCAGCACTTGCTGTTGTTTGAGCGGCGCTTCCCACATCAGTCTTTGTCTGTCCGGCACGAACTTGAGGATATTGTCGAGAATATCCAGGCGGCACTCGCCGTGCTCATCGAAAATGCCGACTCCCATTCCGGACTCCCGGGCTTCTACGGTCATCAGCTCGGCGCCGGCTTCGAGATCGGATTCCTGGGTTTCCGCCAGATGGGTGGCATCGATCAGGGAACCGGACAGTTTCTTGCCGAATTCGGTAACGACGCGCAGGCCGCGTTTCTTGCCTTCGGCGATCAGTTCCGTCCGCTGTTTGCGGGGGAGGTCGATCGTGCCGTCGGAGACTTCGATGCCGTTGAAGCCGAGGCGGCAGACCGTGTCGAAAAACGCGGGAACCACGTCCTGCTGAACCGCCGTTTCCAGCAAGGTCCCCCCCGGCATAACCATGATGCCGTGCCGTTTGGCCAGGCCGATTTTGTACATCAGCAGCTCCGTCGTGTACAGCGGGGCGGTGCCGAAACCAAACTTCACGCAGTTCACGTAATTAGCCGCAAGTTCTACGAAATCCGTAAACGCGCTTCGACCAAGCCCTTTATCGATGACCATCGTAAGCCCGGGGCCGGTTACCGGCAATTCGGGCAAACGCTCCTCCGTTTCGGAAGCTTGGCGTCGTCCGCTCGGGTCAAACAACTCGGAAGGCCATACAGCACGTAACGTACTTTTCATCTGGGATCTCCTCATTTCCTTAAGACTTATCGTTTTCATCCAATGACATAGGCATCATATGCGGATTTATCCCGACAGGTGCCCATGAGATTAACAAATATTGGAGAAAATTAGTCGATTTGACGAGGAGGTTTGATCATGAAAAACACAAGTACCAGCGTAGCCAAAGACAAAGCGGATACGGTGATGAACACGACGCGGTCGGATCTGTCCATCATCCAGCCGAACAGGGGCGGCCCGAAGGCCACGCCCAAGAACCGCAGGCTGTTGTAGAGGGAGGTGATCATTCCGCGTTCGCTTTTTTGCACCGCTCCCGTGATGATCGTGTTCAAACAGGGCAGAAGCAGGCCGGTACCGACACTACTGATCGTGAGCAGGCCGATGAAGACATAAATGTTCTTGAAAAAGAAGATCGTGGCCGCCAGCGCTACCGTCATCAGGACCAGCCCGATGTTCATGAGCCAGCGCATGAGCAGCCCCTTCTTCTTGATCAGGCTGCCGGTGGTATACGAGGTAATAACCATGCCGAGCAAGGGGATCGCCAGGATCGCGCCTTTCAGCACGCCTTCGATGTTGTAGGGCTTTTCCTCCAACGTATTGGACAAATAAAACAGCACGCCGAACAAAATGAACAGCCCAAGGGAACCGGCGAAAAACGAGGTGATCAGCCAGCTGCCTTTTTTGCGGAAAATTTGCCCGATGTTATGGACGTATTCCTTCAAGCGCTGCTTCTGCTCGTGTTTGGGCTCCTTGATCAGAAACAACACGGCAAGCAGCGATAAGGCGCAAAACACGGGAAAGGCGAAAAAGGAGGCATACCAAACGATCAACACCAGCAGGGAGCCGATGATCGGACTGAGCACTTTGCCGACCCCGTTGGAAGCTTCGATCAGGCCAAGCGCCTGACTTTCCGTCCCGCCTTTGTACAAGTCCCCCACGAGCGCCATGGCTATCGGAGCCGTACCTGCCGCGGCCATGCCCTGGATGGCTCTCGCCGATATAATGACCGCATAGGAGTCCCAGATGGCTCCGAAGCCGGCCAGGACCCCGGCGCCGCCATAAACGATGAGCGCGGGGACGATGATCTTTTTGCGTCCGAACTGGTCGGACAAGTAGCCGATGACGGGAATGAAAATCCCGGCGGCCAAAGAAAATATCGAGATGATCAAGCTGCTTTGGAATTTGCTGATGCCTAGCTGCCGTTGCATTTCGGGGAGCACGGGCACCAGCATGGAGTTGCCGAACACCAGCACGATCGGGATCGTCGCAATGGCGATAAATTCCTTGATTCGGCCCTTGGAGCCGCTTTCCGTTTTGTCATTCTGCTTCGCATAAGCCGTTCCGGCGTCTTCGCCCGGTTCGGCTTCGGGCAGGGAAATATCGCTTTGGAAGCTGATGTTCAGCCTCTTTCGCGCTTTGGTTTTGTTCATCGGTTTAGCTCCTCCGAATGATGGATTACGGATCGAGTGCATCGAGATCTAGTTCATTATTTGTTATTTGGAAGGGGGGTATGCATCGGGTTTGCACCGTGGACCGTCCTTGGGGCATAAGCTGATAACGTCCAGACAGGAAGGTAGGGGAAACATGATCCAAATCGTACAGGGACACAATCACAGGCTGCCGGATGCGGAGATCAACGTAGTGATCGACGTGATACGTGCTTTTACGGTAGCGCATTACGCATTTATTCATGGGGTGAAAGGCATGTATTTGGTTAAAACGACCGATGAGGCCTTCCGGCTGAAAGCAAACGATCCCGAAATCCTGCTCGCCGGGGAAATCCAAGGATTGGCGATTCCGGGGTTTGACCTGGACAATTCACCGGCGAGGTTACGGGAAGCGAATCTGAGCGGCAGGACATTGATTCAAAAAACGACCAACGGCGTCGAGGCTACGCTGAATTCACTCAATGCCGAGCATATTTACGTGACGGGATTTTCGAATGCGAGAACGACCTCGGCATGGCTTCGTACGCTGTGGAAGGAAAATCTTGCGGACATGACGATGCATTTGATCGCCTCGCATCCGACGGGTGATGAAGATCTGGCTTGCGCGGAATTTATGGCCGGGGTGTTGCTCGGGGAAGTTGAACCCACGGCGCAGCAAACGATTCGGCGGATTCGCGGCTCGGAGGCTGCGGCGAAGTTCTTCGACCCGGAGCAGCCGGCTTTTTCGCCTGAGGATATCGAGCTGTGCGCCTTGGAGTTGGACGCCGGGTTCGTGATGAAGGTGAATCGCGAGAACGAGATTCCAATGATCGAACCGGTGGAGGTAAAATAAGGGGGAATCGCGGACGCGAATCCCCCTTTGCAAGCGCTACTCCGGTTTTTTCACTTGGAGAGGTGGGGGTATCAGCCAGCCCTTTTCTTTGCTCATGCGTAAAATTTTCAGCGCAAGCGCGGTTTTGGTCACGTGGTACTTGGCATATAGCGCGCCGATATCCTCCCGGATCGATAAGCCCATGGCGGCGCTGCAAGCAGCTAATGAGGCGGCGGTGTCCATGGCGATTTTCACGGCGATTTCCGGATCGGCGAATCTGGCCCCCGGCGGGATATCCTCCAGCTTCGCCTCCGGTCTTTCCGGAAGCATAGGGAAAGGAGTAATCCCGTTGTCGGTCAGCAGTTTATCCAGTTCCTTGATCTCCAGCTTCGCCTGATCCATCAGCTCTTTCAACATGTCCTTCAAATCTTTGTCTCCCGCATGGTACGAAAACAGCTGATAGCAGGACAAAATCAACTTGGCCCCCATCGAGCTTTCCCAAGCGGCAAATATTTCGCCGTAATGCATCGGCTCGTTCTTCGGATTACCGTCCAAAACGCCCATTGATCGATCTCCTTCACTTTCAAATTTTAAGGTTGCCCGTGCGTAGTATGTCTCGCGACGCCCGGTTCATGCAGCGAATTTGCCTTGAAGCGCAAAACAAGGTGTAAGATGAGGATATTAAATTTTTTTCGGCAAGAGGCACATTTTGCGGGAGTTAATTGTTATACAGAATAGAAAACGGCAAGGGGGTGTGCAAAACGGGACGGGAGGAAGAAAAGAACGACCAACCGATCGAAGCGGTAATCGTTCGCGTACAGCAAGGGGAAAGGGAGTTGGATCGAGAAGTAGTCAGCTACCATTACCTGAATTAGTATAACGAGGAGTAGGATGCTTACTATACGTTAACCACATACGGCGGTCATGAGCTTTCAAAGGAGGAACTGCTCAAACTGGCGGGGCAATTGATTCGAAGCGGTTTGTACGCCGCCCGAAGGAACCCGATATCATGGGAATCCGTCAATGCCGTCATCGCAAACAAGCAGGTCGCGAAACGCGCTCTGCTTGTGCATGAATATTACTCCATAGGTTTAGCGGTGCAACGTGTACACATTCGCCTTACTCAAGCGGCGGACCGTTTCGACTTCCTCAGCGGTCAGCTCCGGAACTTCGGCAGCCGCGAGGTTCTGCAACAGCTGCTCGCGCGAGCTGGCCCCCGGAATGGCGGCGGCGACCGCCGGGTGGGCCAGGGAATAACGGATGGCCAACTGCGTGAGGGAACGCTCCGGCGTTTCAAGCTCCTGCAGCCGGCGGCGCAGTTCGAGCAATTCGGCCAGTTCGTAGTCGAGTACGCCTTTGTCCGTTCGGCGGTTAGCCGCAA
The DNA here is from genome assembly GCF_050565405.1 of Paenibacillus macerans. Classification (GTDB taxonomy): domain Bacteria; phylum Bacillota; class Bacilli; order Paenibacillales; family Paenibacillaceae; genus Fontibacillus; species Fontibacillus macerans_B. The sequence goes on from NZ_JBNYYG010000008.1 coordinate 16,958, forward strand.
GCGCCCCGCTGGCCAAAGGCCCGCGCGCAATGACGCCGATGCGTTGCTCCTGCAGCAGGGGGAACACGGTCTCTTCGCCGCGGCGATCCACGATGCTGTAGGGATTCATCACGCTGACGAGGGCTGAACGGGAGACGTATTCGCGAATGACGTTCGGACGAATCGAGGAGATGCCGTATTCGCGGATTACGCCTTCATGTTTGAGCTGCTCGAACGCTTCGATCGTTTCGTCGATCGGGTCCTCGATCGTCCCCCCATGCAGCTGATACAAATCGATATAGTCCGTGTCCAACCGGCGCAAGCTATCTTTGACGGCGGAGAGGATATGGGCTTTGGAAGCGTCCCAGCTCCAACCTTCCCGGCCGGGAATCCGCCGATTGCCAACTTTGGTCGCCAAAACGACGCGATCCCGACGTCCCCGGATCGCCTTGCCGACGATTTCCTCATTCCGTCCGCCATCGTATAAATCGGCGGTATCGAGTAAATTAACGCCTCGTTCCAGCGCCTCATGAACGATGGCAATCGCGTTGCTCTCCTCCGTCCCGAGCGACATGCAGCCCAGGCCGATTTCGCCGACGATGAGCTCGGAGGAGCCTAACCGGTTCATTTTCATCTCGTTCATCTCCTTTAATTTAAGGCTTCATTAAAAATCGGTGCTTGACGGTTAGTCAGGGGAATGAGTAACCGCTAGCCTTTTCGCGCTAACGGACTGAGACGACGCTACTCTAGATTTCCCGGCCTATTTCCATGGCTAACGGACCGAAAAGACCCTATTTGATCGAAAATAGGCTTAGATGCTCTATTTCCCCTGGAATAAGGTCTCTGGAGTCCGTTAAAAGTTGGAAGTCTGCCGATTTTACCCAAATAAGGTCTCTGGTGTCCGTTACGGCTCAAAAAGCGGCTCAAAAAAGGAGGAATTCACCGAAATCATGGCATTCCGCGGCATCCATGCATTCGTGCATCCGTGCATCCATGGACAGCCCTCCGATGCCTCGGTTTTTCGTAACTTTAATGCAGCGCGGGTTTCGGCAGGGCTTTTGTCAAGCACTGATTTTGGTTTCGAGCCTAATTGAATTGTGACTATTTCAAATTATAAGGGAAACGCAAAGAACATCTCAATCTCCGGTTTAAATCATCGGCGTTCGGAGGTGGAAGCGGAATGCTATATACTTGACTATATAGTCAAGTATTGTTATGATATCCCTATGAGCAGACCAAGAGAATTTGATGTCGATCAAGTGTTGAACCAGTCGATGGAAGTGTTTTGGACTAAAGGGTATAAAGCCACTTCCTTTGAAGACCTGACGGAGAAGACCCGCGTCAAAAAACAAAGCCTTTACGGGGTGTTTGAGGATAAACGCACATTGTTTCTCAGAGCACTCGCCCTGTACCGTGAGCAAAATCGCGAAACCTTGCAAGAGCTGATTTCCCGCGACGGTAGCCCGATTGAGATCCTAGTCGCGATCAAGACGACTTCGCTTTGTTCGGCCACGGAGGAGACCCATAGAGGTTGCCTGATGGTGAACAGCGCGCTGGAGTTCGGCGTCAGCGATGAGGACGTAAACCGGGAGATCGAGCGAATGTTCAACGATGTACAGCTTGTCCTGGAGGAGGTTATCAGCAAAGGGCAGGCAGCCGGCCAAATCACGATGCGCTTCACTAGCCGGGAGCTGGCCGCCCATTTAGCGAACGCCTTGCGAGGTGCCAGAATTCTGGAGAAAACAGGAGCCCCGGCCGAATATATAAAGATGGTACTGGACACCGCGTTTGGGTTGATCCAAAGCTAATTTTTTTTACTCTTTTTTTGACTACATAGTCAATAATGAATGAGCGGTTATAGGCTATGCAACCCGGCCGCCGCGATCGGAGAAGTCGACCCGGAGCGGTTGACTTCTCGCTGGTTCGCCGATATTATAGACATTACAAGTCTGAGTAAGGAGAAACAAGCATGAAATTTTCAAAAGCGACGAATTACGCGCTGCATACGATGCTGTCGTTGGTAATCGACCCGTCGATGAAGCCGGTGGGCGTCCAAGTATTGGCCGAGGCTCAAGACGTCTCGCCTACGTATCTTTCTAAAATATTAACCAAGCTGGTCAAAGCGGGCATGCTCGAATCGGTGTCGGGGGCGAATGGGGGATACCGTCTGACGCGGAAGAAAGACGAGATCACGTTTCTGGACATTATCCATGCCATCGAAGGCACGGCATCCTTATTCGAATGCCATTTCGACCATGGGGAAGAATGCTTGATCCAACAGGTGATGGTCGAGGCCGAGACAAAGATGGAGCTGCATCTCAAACAAACCAAGCTTATCGATTTGGCGGCGAAGATGAAAGCGCACGTCTAAATTTTTAGGCAGAAAAGAGGCGCGTCCCGCATGCCTGCAACAATCGCAAAAGGGCACGCGCCATCCTCCCCAAGGCCGCCGATCGATGTTCACATATACAGGCTGGCCAGCAAAATCCCCAGACTTTCTTCGTATATTTCGTCAAACTGCGAGAGCGGCAGCGGGTTAACGCCGCTCCCCAGCTCGACCGTAAAGCCCGGCCGCCGCCAATCCTGGATAAACCAGTCTTTGTATCCGGCGTAACTCTCGATATTGCGTATCGGCTCATAGCCACTGACCCTGGCAAACTCGTTCACGATCGTCTCGGCGTACGGCGGTTCCTTATTTTCAAACCCCCAATAGATGACTTCGCCTTGCGTGTGGAAGGCCAGCACGTGGGCAAAATTGCTCTGCCGCGTCAACTCGGCCATCGCGATCGCCTCCGGTTCGGTGAGCGGGGCGGTGCCCGGATAATCCCTCGGCCCCCGCTCCGTAGGATTGCGCGCGACCTCGCGTTCCCACAAGGCAGGGAATTGGTCGTTCAAATCGACGCCGTTGATATTCGCTTTCCAGTCCTGAAAATCGGTGTTCCCGTTATTGTAAGACAACACGTTGCTGCGGAAAGGCTCCTGCGCCGGAAGCCCGTGTATCGACAGGTCGACGCCGTCGGGGTTGACCATGGGCACCATGGACATGCTAACCCCCTCGTAATACGGCCACATGGCCAGGCCCCGAATGGTACCGCTGTTGGTGACGGCGAGCAAATACTGGTTCAGGAACTTGATCAGGACCGGCGTGGTGATCCACTCGTTGGCATGGAAAGCCCCGTTGACGTGCACCTGCTTGGTGCCTTTCCCGATGCGCAATTCGGGGATCGGCTTGCCCATGACCGTGTTGCCGATGTTGCGATAGGCGATAAACGGGTAAACGTCCGCCAGCCGATCAAGGTCCGCCCTTAACGCCGCATAGTCGTATGATTTGCGGATCTCGACCACGAACCAGGTGACCCGCAGCGGAAGCTGCAGCTGCTCCCCGACGGTTAGGCGATTGGGATTCACCGCTTGATTCAGCAGCAGCAGCGCATCCATCGGATAACCCCGCTCCCGGGACAGCTTCCAAATGGAGTCGCTGGCCTTGATGCGGTATTCGCTGACCAAAAAGCCGGGAATGTGAATTTCCTGGCCGACGTTCAGATTTGCCTCGTTCAAGCCCGGATTGGAATCGACGATCAGTTGCAACGGCAGGTTAAACAGCTGGCTGTAATACCATAACGTATCTCCGGACCGCACACGTATCCGCATAACATATCCCTCCTGCACGATTCTGCCTTATAACAGCCTATGTAGTAGGAAGCGCGATCCATGCCATCTTCCATCATTTCAAATTTGCAATATTCAAAAAAACGCTTCGTCCAGCCTGCTGATCGGCCGCGGCTTGGCTGCCCTTGAACGCGCCCGCGGGCTCGGTCGGCGGCTTGTCCCGGAGATCAGGCGCAACTTTCACTTCACAACATCCGATCTTTAAGGTAAAATTTAGAAGATTGATTGTTAACCCAGAATTTTAATTCAGGTTAACAATCAATCTTCTTTTGCTGTAGAGCCAATAGATCAATAGAAAGCTGGGATGATGGATGAACCAACGCATGACGGAAGGAAAGAGCTGGGACGCCTTTGCCGAAAAAGCCCTAAGCGGGGCGGCGTTAACTTTGGAGGAGGGGCTGGCCGTTTTGCATGCCGACGACGATCAATTGCTGCCGCTGATGGAGGCGGCGTTTCGGGTCAGACGGCATTACTATGGAAAAAAAGTCAAGCTGAACATGATCATCAACGCCAAAAGCGGGCTATGCCCCGAAGATTGCGGCTACTGCTCGCAATCCTTGGTCTCGACGGCTTCGATCCCTAAATATCCGCTGCTGGACAAGGAGACGTTGCTGGCCGGGGCTCGCGAAGCGCTGCAGCGTAAGGCGGGAACGTATTGCATCGTGGCTTCCGGCAAAGGGCCGACCGACAAGGAGCTGGAGCAGGTAACGGAAGCGGTCGCCGAAATCCGCGCGACGATGCCGCTGAAAATTTGCGCCTGCCTCGGCATTTTGCGGGAGGAGCAGGCGCAGAAGCTGAGCGAAGCCGGGGTTCACCGCTATAACCACAATTTGAACACGAGCCGGGCGAACTACCCGTCGATCACGACGACCCATACGTACGACCAACGCGTGGCGACGGTCGAAACCGCAAAAGCCCACGGGATGTCTCCGTGCTCCGGCGTTATCATCGGCATGGGCGAATCGGATGAGGAAATCGTGGAGATGGCTTTGGCGCTGCGCGAGCTGGATGCCGATTCGGTTCCGGTCAATTTCCTGAACGCCATTCCCGGCACGCCGCTCGAACGGGCGGGACGGATACCGGCGCTCAAGGCGCTTAGAGTGTTGGCTTTGTTCCGTTTCATCTGCCCGTCGAAGGAAATCCGCGTGGCCGGCGGCCGCGAAGTCAGCCTCCGCACGCTGCAGCCGCTGTCCTTATATGCGGCGAACTCGATCTTCGTCGGCGACTACATGACGACGGAAGGGCAAGACGTATCCCTGGATCACCGGATGATCGAGGATCTGGGCTTCGAGATCGAGCTGACGGCCATTTAACGGGAGGATAGCGCTGCGCCTCGTTTTCCATTAAACTGGATTAGGTAAAGAATCCAAAAAACGTGGTGATTCGCTTGTTTAACATTATGCTGATTGAAGACGACCGGACTCTTTTTCAAGAAATCAAGGAACGGCTGCTGCAGTGGTCGTATGGCGTGCACGGGGTGCAGGATTTCGGGAACGTGCTGCAGGAATTCACGGAAACAAGGCCGGATCTGGTCATTATTGATATTCAGCTGCCGAAGTTCGACGGGTTTCATTGGTGCCGGATGATCCGGGCCCATTCCAACGTACCGATCATTTTTCTCTCCTCGCGCGACCACCCCACCGACATGGTCATGTCCATGCAGCTGGGGGCGGACGATTTTATCCAGAAGCCGTTTCATTTCGACGTGCTGATCGCGAAAATCCAGGCGACGTTGCGCCGCGTCTATAACTACAACACGGAGCGGGTGGAGCTGCGAACATGGCGCGGGGCTACCGTCGAATACGTGCGAAATACGATTGCGAACAGGCAGGGGACGATCGAGCTGACCAAAAACGAAATGCTGATCCTCAAGCTGCTGGTGGAGCGGAAAAACCAGATCGTCAGCCGGGAGGAACTGATTCGCAGCCTGTGGGACAATGAGCATTTCGTCAGCGACAACGCCTTGACGGTGAATGTCAACCGGCTGCGCAAAAAGCTCGAGGAAATCGGCCTGGGCGCTTATGTCGAAACCAAAGTGGGCCAAGGGTATATGGCGACGGAAGAGGCGGTCCCCTTATGATCTCCAAATATTTGCGGGAACGGCTGAGTTGGATCGCGCTATTCATCGCCTGGCAAGCGATGCTGTTGTTCGTCGCCGCCATCGACGGCTCAATCCCGTTCCCGCCGATGCTCTATATCGTTTTCTTGTCGTTGTTGGTTTTTGCGGCCTTTCTCTTTATCCGGTATCCGAAGGAAACGCGGTTTTACCAGAGTTTGTCCGCCTGGGATGATACCTACGACCTGAATTCGATTGCCGCGCCCGAAAGCCCGTTCGAGGCGCTGACCATGGATCGGTTTAGCGAACAGACGGACAAGCACCGCAAGGAAGCTACGCTGCTGGCGGCACAGCTGGAGGAGGAGAAGGACGAGCTGATGTCCTGGATCCACGAAGTGAAGACGCCGCTTACCGCCATGCAGCTCATGATCGACCGTCTGGGCGACGAGCCGCTCAAGTCGCAGCTCAGGTACGAGTGGCTGCGCGTCCATCTGCTGCTGGACCAGCAGTTGCACCGGAAGCGGATGCTGTTTATCGAAAACGACCGGTATATCGAGCAGGCGGCGCTCGAGCCGCTGGTGTTCAAGGAGATCAAGGAGCTCCAAGCCTGGTGCATGCAAAAAGGCATCGGCTTCGACGTTACGCTGACCGCCAAGGAAGTGTTGACGGATGCGAAATGGCTTGGCTTTATTCTGCGCCAGCTGCTGAGTAACGCGGTCAAATACAGCGAAGCGTCCGATATCGTCATCGAGAGCGGCATTTCTCCGAACGGACAGGCTTGGCTGCGCGTCTGCGACTTCGGACGAGGCATCGATCCGAAGGACCTGCCGCGTATCTTCGATAAGGGGTTCACGTCGATGGCCCGGCACGGGGATCAAGCGGCGACGGGGATGGGGCTTTATTTGGCCAAAAAGGCCGCGGACGCTTTGTCCATCCGAATCGAGGTCGACTCCAGGCCGGGGGAAGGCGCAACCTTTACGTTGATTTTTCCCCAAAGCAACGCCTTCGTTCGTACCCTGGGCATGTGACAACATTGTCACATGCCCGGCCTGCTTTGTTCGGCGAATCGCGGGAAACGGCGAAGCGGTTCCGTTAAGATAAAGGCAGGACAAAGGAGTGATGAACCCATGGCGATTCTCGAAGTGAGCAAAATCCATAAGAGCTATGGAAACAAATTTAACCGGCAGGAGGTGCTGAAGGGCATCGACCTGCACGTCGAAAAAGGCGAATTCGTCAGCATCATGGGGGCCTCGGGCTCCGGCAAAACGACGCTGCTGAACGTGTTATCCTCCATCGACAAGGTCAGCCTCGGCAGCATCAAAATAGAAGGCAAGGAATTTACGGGGCTGAAGGAAAAAGAACTGGCCGAATTCCGCAAGCATCATTTGGGGTTTATTTTTCAGGAATATAACTTGCTGGATACGTTGACCGTCAAGGAAAACGTGCTGCTGCCGTTATCGATCAAAAAGGTGTCCCGGAAAGATGCGGACCACAAATTTCAGCAGATTGCCACCGAATTGGGCATTTACGAGATCAAGGACAAATACCCGAACGAAATCTCCGGAGGACAAAAGCAACGGACGTCGGCCGCTCGAGCGTTCATTCATGACCCGAGCATCATATTCGCCGATGAACCGACGGGAGCGCTCGATTCGAAATCGGCTTCCGATTTGCTGGGCAAGCTCAGCGAGCTGAACCGCAAAATCGCGGCTACGATCATCATGGTCACCCACGATCCGGTGGCGGCGAGCTACACCAGCCGGGTCGTCTTCATCAAAGATGGGCAGATCTATTCGCAGCTGAATAAAGGCGAGGAATCCCGGCAGTCCTTTTTTAACGACATCATCAAGGCTCAAGGCGTATTGGGCGGTGTGCAGGGATGAATCTAACCCATCTGATTTACCGAAACTTGAAGAAAAACCTGAAAAACTACTATCTGTACGTGTTTGCCTTAATCTTCAGCGTTGCGCTCTATTTCGCTTTCGTCACCTTGCAGTACGACCCGGCGCTGGACGAAATGAAGGGCTCCGTGAAGGGCGCCGCCGGATTGGCTGCGGCTTCGGTGCTGCTCGTCGCGATCGTGGCCATCTTTTTGCTCTATGCCAACACCATCTTCATCAAGCGTCGCAGCAAGGAAATCGGGCTGTTTCAATTAATCGGGTTAACGAAGGGGAAGATCTTTCGCATCCTCAGCAGCGAGAACCTGATCCTATACTTCGGCTCGATGCTGATCGGCATGTTCATCGGGTTTTCCTGCTCCCGGCTGCTGCTGATGATATTGTTCCGAATCATCGGCGTGGACGCCCAGGCTTCGCTGCGCTTCTCGCCGCAGGCGCTGCTGCAAACCGTGATCGTGTTCGCGGCGATCTATTTGCTGATCATGCTGATGAACTATACCTTCATTAAACGGCAGAGCGTTTTGTCGCTGTTCCGGGTCGTGTCCACGACGGAAAATACGTACCGCAAAATGCCTTTATCCGAAATCGTCATCGGCGTACTGGGCATCGGCCTGATCCTGTACGGATACCGGGTGTCGGCCAATTTATTCAGCGGCGATGTTAGCGAGATGAGCAAGCTGTTTATGGCGATGATCCTGATTTTGGGGTCGGTCATCATCGGTACGTATCTATTTTACAAGGGGTCGGTCAGTTTTGTATTTAACCTGGTGCGCAAAGCGAAGGGCGGTTACTTGTCGTTGAACGAGGTGCTGTCGCTATCCTCGATCATGTTTCGGATGAAGTCGAACGCCTTGCTTCTGACGATCATTACGACCGTATCGGCGCTGGCGATCGGCCTGTTGTCGCTCAGCTACATTTCCTACTATTCGACGGAGAAAACGGCAGAGCAGACCGTTCCCAATCATTTTGCCCTGTTGGCCCCCACGGACGTGTCCGATTTCGAGCAGGCCCTTGGGAAGGCCGGGATCGAGGTTCGAGAAACCAAGCGCCATGTGCTGATGGCCGACGCCGACGTTTCGCAAATCTTCGGCTCCTCCACGGAAGAGCAAAAGAGCGGGATCATGACGCTTGCGGTCGTCGACGAATCAGAGGTCGAAGGTACGGACATCGGTTCGGAAGAAGCCCTGCTCGCCGGCTCGAGCAATGCCATGGAGCAGTTCATGGGCATGCGTCCGAAAGGGGAGATCACGCTGAAGGGCTGGTCGGAAACCATGACCGTGACGGTGACCGATACGAAAAAGGACGCGATCGTGTCCAGCCATTTCTCGACCGGGATGCCTGCGGTGATCGTCGATCACGCCATGTTCGAGCGATTGGCAAAAGACGTGAATCCGGATCTTCAACGCCAATCTCCGGTTTATTACGGGATCGATGTGGTTGACCCCGGCTTGCTGGATCAAGCCGACCGGATTTTTCAAGACATGGGCTTGGAAGAACGTATGGGCGCGATGTCCCAGCCTGAACGGATCGCGAGCCAGAAGGGCAACATGGGGCTGATCATGTTTATCGTTGGGTTTCTGGGGTTAACCTTCCTGATCACGTCGGGCTGCATCTTGTATTTCAAACAAATGGGCGAAGGGGAAGAGGAGAAGCCGAGCTATACGATTTTGCGGAAGCTGGGTTTTACGCCGGGCAACCTGCTGCGCGGCATCCAGTTCAAACAGGTGTTCAATTTCGGCATTCCGCTGGCCGTCGGCTTGTCGCACAGCTACTTTGCCGTCCAATCCGGCTGGTTTTTGTTCGGAACGGAGCTATGGACGCCGATGATTCTCGTCATGCTGCTGTATACGGCGCTGTATTCGATCTTCGGTCTGCTGTCGGTGTTGTTTTATAAGCGGGTAATAAAGGAGTCGTTGTAGCACGGTGGTCTAAAATTGCGAAAAACAAAGCGGAAGCCCAACTGGGGCTAACCGCCTTGTTTGTTTGGTTACTCGCCGGATTAGGGTTTCCGCGGAAGTCCGTAGGCTTCCCGAATCAGGGCGAAGTATTGATCGGCCAACACGACTTCATATTCCGGTCCGAGCGATTCCACGATCGCCACGACATCCGCTGGTTTCATACTCCAGGCGTTGATCCCTACCGAAATAAACGTCGGCGAGCTGCCGTCCCAGGTTGCTTTGAACTCATTTAAGATGTTCATGCCGTCTTGAACGGTGGCGGTGCCGCGGAGAAAGGACACGGGCAGATTCCCGTTGACGATTTCTACCCCCATTTGGTTACCTGCTCCGAGGAAAAGGCCCGGCACTTTTAAGTATTTTACGTAGGCATCTGCTTTGGAGCTTGTGAGCGGAACGTCCCGGGCAACTTCACGGTTCAGCACGTAGGGATAAGACATGCCGGATTTTTTCAAGTAAGGGTAGGAATCTTTCATGAATTGGGCATAGCTTTCTTCCGGCCATACCTGCGGGCTGAAGTAACCGGCTCCGGACGGCCCGGCTACCAGTTGGTCATTCTCCGTTGCTGTTGACCGGTAATAGCCCAGAATCGCGGGCGCGGCATCATACAGGAGCGGGCTGGCCGTCCAGTTGATCGGCACTTGGCCGCGAGCGGGATCGTCCCACAAATTGCGCATGTGATTTTGATCGTATTGCAGATTGTCCCCCTCGCCGAACGTGAAGGTCACGTAGATTTTGTTTTCCAGCTCGGGCGTTTCGGGTTTGTCGGTACCGGCCGGCTGCACTTTCGTTCCCGAGAATACCGTCATGTTGTGGAACCAGTCGGCAGGCAGGACGTAAACTCCATGTTGCGACGCCAGATCGATGCCGGCGACTTCGCCTTCAAAGTCGTTATCGAACCATCCCAGATACGGCGTCCCCGGTTCAACGTCGGATAATATTTTCTCGAACAGCGCCTTTTGCTCGGGCACGCCGGACGAGAGCCAGAAGACCATCGCCTTGTTGGCGACCGCGTAATCGCGGAGGTATCCGAAGGGTTCTTTTTGTTCGGAGGAGAGCGGTTTAACGCTGCTGGCCGAGACCGTGTACTGGTTCCACAATTCCACGGCCACGGTTAATTGCTCCGTCCCGGCCGGCGGAACGAATTCGTACACGAAATAGTTGCCGTTATCGGCAAATCGATGATCGCTGCCCGGCAAGAATTTGGAGCCTTGGCGGTCATACAGATACGCTTCCTCTTCCGGCGTGCCGGTTTCGAAGCGCATGATTTCCTCGCCGTCCGCCGTGACGCTGATTTCGTGAACCGCAGGCCCCCAGCCGTCTTGCGGGAAGGCATCCTGGAAGCGAAGATAGACGGCATCCTCTCCTAAAAACTCGGACAAGTCAAGGTCATACGTGCTCCGGTTGCTCGCATCGCGAATTTGTTCCGATTCGGAGGCTATCGTCCGGAACGCATCGAAATTATCCGGGGGAAGCGGGATGGACGTGTTCGGGCTTAGGCCGATTAGCATTCGTTTCGTCGTTTGGCTCCATAAATGCTCATACTGCCAAGTATACGCATCCATCCGATCCCGGAATTTCCCCTGCAGATCCTCAATCACCTTCATACGATAAGGGGCCGCAGCCAACTCTTCGGCCAACTCGGGGCTGGCCACGACGGCGTCTTTCAGCCCGGCGAGGGTCGTGGCCACATTGATGGAGTCGGGAACGGCCGGATCGTAGACGATGACACCCTTAACTTCCCGGGCATAAGCTTTGACGATGTCCATGGCGTCGTCATGAATCCGATAAGGAACCCGAATATCGTTCAACCAGGGATCGGTCTCGTTTTGCTGCACGTAGATTTTCGGCTCCTTGCGGTTCACAATGCCTTGAAGCGTCGTCAGCAAAATTTTGATATCGCCTGACGCATCGTACACTTGGGCCACGTCCAGACGCTGAGGTTTCGCGAACGTAGGAAGCTCTTGATTTTTCGGCCATACGATGTCCCTCTTGTGCGAATCGGTTTGTGCGGAGCTTTCGGCGGATACTCCTAACGGTAAGGTAAAGGTACAAATCAAGGCCAAACTTAGCATGATCCATTTGCGAATCATCAATCGTCACCTCTCTTAGTTTAAAATGGGTTACGGGGACAGCTGCGTTCGAGGTTCCACCTCCTAGCGAATCTAATAAGGGCTTGAATGAGAGTTCTTACAAGATATATTTAATATATCCATTAATATATTTCAATACTTTCGACAAAACTTCACATCGATCGAGGGAAAGTTACAGATAAACCCTAAGTTATCAGCGCAGTCTTTCAGGGCAAAACACCACCTTTCACAAGAGTAATACAGTTTTTCTAACATATCATATATATCATATAGTGGTTATTTGATTCTGGTTCCCATGGGATGGGAGCGTTGATGATTTAGCGGTTCTGCATGAAAAGGAACGGGAGGGGAGATTCTATTTCCCATAAAAGGGGGGATTGGATTATGCCTAATCGCGATCGGACGCCGATCGAAACGGATGGAGATCCGCGCACGATTTATGAAGACACTACCCCGCATACGCGGTCCGGTTTTATGCCGGAACAGCCGGACGTCACCGCCTTTGTTCCCGGCGAAGAAGAGGCGGAACGAGAACAAGAGCAATCCTAGCTGCAAAGGGGCCTACGATCCGAAAGGAGAGAGGTCCTTTTTTTTGTTGAGTACGGAAAAGTCTCTTTTCTTGAGCGGCGGGACTAGGGAATCAAAGCGGGAGCATGGGTTTAGGGGGGGGGGACGAAGATCCCACGATTTTGTCCTCACCGCGGCCTCTCCATGGTATGATCTTCATTGGAGGGGACAGCCATGCGCGAAACCAATGAAAACTCATTATTGCTCCTATCGAAAATCAATTTGCCCGAACCGGTCCAGGCGTCCGTGCCGCGGCCCCGTCTGATCGATCGGTTAAACGAGGGATTGGGCTGCAGAGCCACGTTTGTCGAGGCTCCGGCCGGATATGGAAAAACGACCCTGGTCAGCGAGTGGGCCAGGCAATTGACCCGACCGGTAGCGTGGCTGTCGCTGGATGATAAAGATAATGATTTGATCCGATTCTGGCATTACGTCACGGAGGCGATCGAACGTTCGGCCGGCCGGTTATCCGAAGCGTTTCAAGCGGCTGCAACTTCGCTGAGTCCGGGCCATTACGAACCGATGGTCATCGCTTTGCTTAATGATCTAAGCGGCTTACCGCAGCCGCTTGCCTTGATCCTGGATGATTGGCACGCGATCCGCGACCCGGATATCTTGGCTTCCGTCTCCTTCTTTCTGGAGTATCTGCCGCAGGGGACGCATGTTGCCTTTGCCAGTCGAAGCTGCAACGAATTTATCAAGGCCCGCTGGATCAGCCGGGAGTGGGTTTACCGGATTCCTGACATACAGATGCGTTTCGATTTGCCGGAAACGGTGCAGTTTTTTCGGTTGGCGGCCCAAAAAGAGCTGAGCCGGGAACAGCTTGAACGCGTGCTGAAGCAAACCGAAGGCTGGGTGACGGGATTGAAGCTGATTTCGCTGTCCTGGCGCCATGCAGAAGGGCCGGACGCGCTGAAGCTGCCGTCTCCCGAGCATAGCGGCGTGGAGTATTATCTGTTCGAAGAGGTATTCGCCTCATTGGACGAGCCGATCCGGCAATTCCTGCTCGAAGTCTCCGTGTTGCAGCGAATGAGCCGCTCCCTTTGCCAAGCGGTCGCCGGTGATCGCGGGGCGGAGATGCTCGATGAAGTTTCGCGGCTTAACCTGTTTATGCTCCCGCTGGATGATTCCAGACAGTGGTACCGATTCCACCATTTGTTCGGCGATTTCTTGCGTAAGGAGCAGGCGCGCCGCCACCCAAGGAAAACCGCGGAGCTTCTTCGGGCCGCGGCGATTTGGTGCGAATCCCGGGAGCTGTTGGAGGAAGCCGTGGATTATTATTTGGCCGGGGCTTTCTACCATGAAGCGATCCGGCTGCTGGAGCAGATGCGCAGTTTGTTGATCCGCCGGGAATTTTCCACGATGAAGACGTGGCTGTCGGCGATACCCGAACACATGCTGATGCGCCACCCGTATCTTTATTTTTCCTACACTTATTCCTTGTTGTGGGCGCAGGACGTCGACCTTGCGGAACAGCATTTGCGCCGGGCGGAACAGCATTACGAAGCGGCTTCCTCCGACTGGGAGCCGGAGGAGAGCAATCGTTATTTGGGTTACCTGTATTACGTCAGGAACTTCAAAGCGACCCAATTCGAGATGGATATGGCGAAGGGACTGAAATATATCCAGCTCTCTTTGGAGCACAGTCCGCAGGGGACGGACCTGATCTTTGCCTCCCCGCTAATGCCGCTGTCGCCTTCGGTTTACCGGTCTTATAACGGGAAGCGTGGCCAGCATTTGCCGCGGGGGCTATCCGACGCCTTTTTCGTGAACATGATCGATTTCATGGGGCGGATGGGCTTGCAGGATTCGGTGGTCGTGTGTTACGGGGAGCTGCTGTATGAACGCAACGAACTGGAGCAGGCGGAACATTATTTGAAACGGGGCTTGCAAGGCCGGAGCCAGGCGCATTACCAGCCGGAAAAAGTGTACGTTCCCGCATCGTTGTTCCTGTCCCGCATCTGCCAGGCGAGACGGGATGATGCGCAGGCCGAGGGATGGATCGCGGAAGCTTATCGGCGGGCGGTCGAAGGCGGCGCTCACGAGGCTTTGATTTTGCTGGATGCGGAGTTGGCGGCGCTGCAGCTGCGTCAGGGAGACTTGAGCAAGGCGCTGGAATGGAAGGAGCGCTACGGCTTATCGGCGGAGGACCCGGTATCGGTGCACCAACTGTTTGTATACACGTTCCTGGTTCGGGTGCTGATCGAAATCGGCCATCTCGCCGAGGCGTGGCTGCTGTCCGACAAGCTGCTGTCCGTCGCGATAAAAGGCCACCGTCCGATGGACGCGCTGGATATCGAAGCGCTGCAGGCGATCATCCTGCAGTCGTCGGGCAAGCCGCAGGAAGCGCTGCTCAAGCTGGAAACGGCGCTGAAGCACGCGAAACCCGACGATTACGTCCGGGTATTCTCGGATAAAGGGCAGCGGCTCGCCGAGCTTCTCGCGGTTTATGTCGAACAGCGGCAAAAAGGGAACCTGCGCGACGACGAAGCCCCGCCGCTCGAGTACGTACGCAAAGTGTTGGCCAGCTTTGAGCGGACGGGGCAGGGAACGGCGCCTTCGGCCAAGGCCTTGGAAACGCTGCTCACGCCGCGGGAACTGACGATATTCCGCTGTATGGAGGAAGGGATGGATAATCCTTCGATCGTTCAGGCGCTCGGCATCGGCATGGGGACGTTAAAAGCCCATATCAACCGGATTTACGGCAAATTGCAGGCGAAAAATCGCGTCGAGGCCATCAAACGGGGCCGGGAAATCGAAGGATTGGGTCCTAGGAGAACGAATACGTTACGCCCGTGAGCCGTTCCGATACTTCCCAAAGCTTCCGCGAGGCGTCCGGATCGTACAGTTGTTCGGCGATCGCCAGCTTTTCCGGATAGCCCTTCAAACCGCCCCAGCCCTTTGGCCCGATATATTCGCCTCCCCGGATCGACGGCTCGGTTGCCGCGTAAAGGGAGGGAAGCGCCCCCATTTCCGCCGATTGGCTGATCAGACCGTAAACTAAGCGGAGCCAGGGATTGGCCGCTTTCCCAGCTCCGAAGGAAATGACGTTCGTATTGGCCATGCCCGGATGGCAAGCGATGCTCAGGCAATCGATGCCGCGCTCGCGGAACTTGGTTTGCAGCTCCAACGCAAACAACAGGTTGGCCAGCTTGCTCGTTCCGTAACCTTTCAGCTTGTCCTGCGGCAGGAAGGCCTCCGTTTGATTGAATTCGAGGCGCGCGTTCCGCGCCGTGTTGCTGCTGACGGTGACGACTCGCGATTTCGGGGTGGAAATCAAGCGCCCCAGCAGCAAGCCGGTCAGCGCGAAATGGCCCAAATGGTTGCAGCCGAACTGCATTTCGAAGCCGTCTTGCGTATAACGCGTCTTGGGCGAAAGCACGCCTGCGTTGTTGATGAGCAAAGACAAAGAGTCGTACCTCGCCAGAAAATCGGCCGCAAACCCCCTGATGCTGGCCAAATCGCTTAAATCCATCGCCATGACGCTGACGTCGGCTCCGGGAAAACCAGCCTTGATTTTGCCGGCCGCCGCGGTGCCTTTGTCCGCGTTCCGGACGGCGAAGACCACGGTGGCCCGCTTTTCGGCCAAAGTCTTTGCCGTTTCATACCCAATTCCGCTGCTTGCTCCCGTAACAACCGCTACTTTTCCGTATAGATCCCCGATGTCGTTTTTCGTCCATGATTGGCCCATGAAATTTCTCAACTCCCTTGAGATCCTGATCGGTTCATTTGCCGATATGGATAAATCGTAGCACGTCAGAGCGAGTTTGGCGATGCCGGAAGTCATGAAAAAAGCAGCGGTACTTAGCGCCGCTGCCTTGTTTTCGATTAACCGCGTTATTCATTTTTTCAATAGATTAATATGGTCCAGATCCGTGCTGCCGTTAAAAACGAATTCCATTTTGTAATCGCCGCGGATATAGGTTAGCTTGGTTTGCTGCGCCGTTGCGACGCCGCCGGACGCTGCCCACGAGCTTACGCCGACGATGCCCGCCGCGAAAAGGGCGAAGACGGTCTTTTTGACGGTAATCTTCTGCTTCATGTTCTTCATCTCCTTGGTCACCCGATTCGGTTTCGTCTGGCAATGAACACATTGCATATGATAGAGGAAAAGGCGGGGGGAACAAGTAACGATCCGGTTAAAATTGAATTTCAGTTTAGAAAGGACTTCGGGATTCGAAGATAAAATATTTTCGAAAGTGGATTTACATTTTTCAAAATGAGGAATATACTAAAATCATAAAGTTGCACTAAGGAAACTTTAATGGATATAGACAACTTTGGATCGCGCAAGGGAGGGATAGTCATGTTGGAACAAGGTATTGCGCATCAAACAACTCAAATGGAACCGAATGGAATGGGAATGACGGCATCCGCACATGCTGCATTAAACGGTCAGACGAAGGGACTAAAACGTCTGTTGCCGTTTCTTGGCCCCGCGTTCATCGCCGCGGTGGCCTATATCGATCCCGGCAATTTCGCCACGAATATCACCGCGGGGTCCAAATACGGGTATCTGCTGCTGTGGGTCATTTTTGCATCCAATCTGATGGCGGTTTTGATCCAGACGTTATCCGCCAAGCTGGGCATCGCCACCGGCAAAAACTTGCCCGAGGTGGCGCATGAACGCTTCCCCAAAGGCGTATCGATCTTTTTATGGATTCAAAGCGAACTGGTCATCATCGCCACCGATTTGGCCGAGTTCATCGGCGCGGCGCTGGGGCTTTACCTGCTGTTCGGCATTCCGATGCTGCCGGCCGCCGTCATCACCGCGCTTGGCTCGTTCGCAATTCTGGAGCTGCAACGCCGGGGTTACCGCTCGCTGGAGGCCGGGATCGCGGCGATGGTGCTGATCGTTGTTTTGGCCTTCGCCTTTCAGGTGATTGCGGCCAAGCCGGACCTCGGCGTGGTTGGCGCCGGCATCGTCACGCCCCGGTTCGAGGGAGTGGACAGCATCTTGCTGGCCGCCGGTATTTTGGGCGCGACGGTGATGCCTCACGCGATTTATTTGCACTCTTCGCTGACGCAAAATCGCATCGTCGGCAGAAACGAAGCGGAGAAGAAGAAAATCTTCAAGCTGGAATTTTTCGATATCGTCCTGGCGATGCTGATTGCCGGAGCCGTCAATATGGCAATGGTCGTCGTATCCGCGGGATTGCTCTTCAAAAACGGATTGGTGGTCGAGGATCTGGACGTTGCCTTCCGGCATTTCGGGGAAATCGCTGGACCGGTGACGGCGATTTCCTTCGGACTCGGCCTGTTGATCGCCGGCCTGTCCAGTTCTTCGGTCGGCACGATGGCCGGGGACGTGGTCATGCAAGGTTTTATCAACAAACGGATCAATCTGTATCTGCGGCGGGCCATTACCACGATTCCGCCGCTGGCGATCATTATTTCGGGCGTGAATCCTACCAACGCTTTGGTCATGAGCCAGGTGATTCTGTCGTTCGGCATCGCTTTTGCTTTGATTCCGCTCATCCTGTTTACCTCGAATCGCCAAATCATGGGCGGGCTGGTCAATCGGTGGATCACCACCTCGCTGGGCTGGATCATCTCCGCTTTGGTCGTCGGGCTTAATCTGTTTCTGGTATGGCAAATGCTGGTTTGAAACTAGTCCGGAAAACAAGCACTCTGCGAAATAATAAAACCCTCCAAGTTTTTGCACGAAGCTTGGAGGGTTTTCACTATGGCGGGCTGACCGGGAAGGATGCCCTTTTATGGCGCGGATTTTTCGGGTTGGGCGAAAAAGTACTTCATCATCGGCGGGGTGACGATGGTGGTGATCAGCACGACCAGCACGATCACGGCAAACATGTCCGGGTTCAGTAAACCCGCCTCCTGGCCGATGGCGGCGATGATCAAGGCGACCTCCCCGCGCGAAACCATGGCCGAGCCGATGCCAAGCGCGCTTCGCCAGCCGAAACCGGCGAGTTTCGCGCCATATGCGGAGCCAAGCAGTTTTGACGCGATCGCCACGGCGCTTAATCCGGCGATCAGGGGAATTTGCGAGGCAACGCCGGTAAAATCCACCTTCACGCCGATCGTGGTAAAGAAGACCGGGACGAAGACCGCATAGCCGATCGTTTCGATTTTTTCGGTGATCTCATGCTTGTAATCGGTCAAGCTGAGGGCTACGCCGGCGATATAGGCGCCGATGATGGCCGCAACGCCGGCGAACTCAGCCATATAGGCAAACAGGAAACAAATGATCAAGCCTGCGGAAATGACCGATTCGGAAACACGCAGCGGCGAAAACTTGCGCATGACCCAAGGCACGACCTTCCAGCTTAAGACGATGGCGACCGCAAAAAAAGCGAATTTCTTCAGAATCACCATGCCCAGGTTAACGTCGCCGCCCGCGAAACTCATCACAAAGGCCAGCAGGATGATGACGAGAACGTCATCGATGACGGCTGCCCCGAGAATCGTCGTGCCTTCCCTTGATTTCAGCCGGCCCATTTCTTTCAAGGCCTGTACGGAAATGCTGACGCTCGTCGCCGAAAGCAGCAGTCCGAGAAAGATCGCTTCAAACAAGGGCATGCCCAGCAGAATTGCCGTCAAATAACCCAGTCCGAAGGGGAGCGCAATGCCTGCGAGGCCTACGAATGCCGACGCTTTACCGGTTCTTTTAAACTCGTCAACATCCGTTTCCAAACCCGCGATGAACATGAGCAGGATCACGCCGATCTGGCTGATCTCCTCCAGAATGTCGGTTTCGTTAATCCAACCGAGGATTGCGGGACCAAGCACGATCCCGATCAACAATTTTCCCAATACCGCCGGCTGCCTTAATCTGACGCTCAGGTCGCCGGCTAGCTTGGAAGCAATCAAAATGATGGCCAATTCAAAAATCAACAATGTTATCATCCTCCGTTGCCGTTAATTTGTGGAATAAATCAAAAAAAAATACACAAAGAGCCTGCGACCACGGGCGGCAGCATACCGAAAACGGCACAATACCCCCTTGGTGACAGGCTCCTCCGGGCGAAACATATCAAATTTTAACCAACTAATCTTATTATAGCAAATACTCCCGAAAGGCACCAGCTTTTCGCATTTCCATCACTCCGCAAGACCGGGACTCGCCTGCTATACTCCTTTGCCGAGCAACCGGAATATCCTCGTTTTGTATTCCTCCAGCTCCTCGCAGCCATCGTACATGCGATTTGCGATCGTGCTCCCGTTGCCGAAGAAAAAACGCTCGAACTGGTTTTGCCTGCCGCCGAATGCGCCGCCGCCCAGCTCCCAAGCCAGTCTGAAAAGTGCGGTTCGTTCCTTGGCCAGGCTCGACAATCCTTGTAAATAGAGCGCAAGGTAAGTTTGGTTGACCGAATCGAAATCCGCCGCAAACGGGTTCATGACCAGCTGGCTGGCGCTGAGCGTTTGGATCATCCGCAGCACTTCCGCGTGAAGGTCGGGAAACTGGATTCCCGCCGCGGTAAGCGGAGCAAGAGCCGGGACATAGTGGCCGAAAGGGGTATACGTCCCGCCGGATTCCGCAGCAAGCCGCAGCGCTTTCCAATTTTCCAGCATGGCCATAACTTTGACGATTCGGCTGACGAACGATGGCTCGGCGTCCGTATTTTGCTCCTCCGCCAGCGCCTGCAGGAGGCCGAGAAAAAATTCGGTTTTGGCAATATAACGGGTAATGATGTGATGTCCCGCATAAGCGTGAAAGTGCCCCTCGTGAAACAGGTGATCGTACATTCGCTCGTCCCCGTAATAAAATACCCGCTCGTGCGGAACGAGGACCCGGTTAAAAATGACCAAGGTGTCCATCTCCTCATATCGGCTGGAAAGCGGATGGTCGATCGCCGAGGCGTGGGACAAGGTGATGTCATTGTCCCGGCAGTATTCGTAGTAACTCCTCATGTTCCGGGCATGTTCCGGCGAGATTTCCTCCAAGAGGGGCGCGGCGGTATAAAACGACATCAAGGCGGTGTTCATGTAGTCGGGCGAGCGGCCGAGAAACCCATGGTGGATCCCAGCCCAGGATTCGGACATCCGCCTTCTGCGGATCAGGTCTTCGGGGCTCTCCGGCGGCAAAAAAGAAAGGCCGACGCGTTCGCCGGTTAAAGGCGATGTATAAGTCATGATGTCGCGAAGGCTTTCCTCGCACTGCTTATCGTACATCCCGGCCTGCGTCCGGATCAGCCCGCGAAAGGCGGGGTGTCCGGACAACGGATCGGTTACTTGCTTGCCGTTATACCAGACGTTGATGCGTTGACGATCAATGCGCTCCATGTACTGCTTGCCGTTTTTTATTGGCATGGATACATTCCCTTTGCATGGATTTAAGACGTGCGCAGAGTTTCTTGAATGGTCCTGATATACGCTTGTTTATATATATTGCAAAGGAGACATTACGTGTGAATCGGGAAGCGTTAAGTTATCCACTTGCTTTCCCCATGGTTTCTTCATACTTTCCACAAAGTGAACTAGTATTCTTGAGCCATACCGAATCCAATCCATATCGCTTAACGAAAAAGGAGGTGAGAAAACAATGAAAGCCGTAGGCCGTACAACGGAGGGAAGCCAAATGAATGTCCTCGGATCCTTTGGAAACTTGTATATGGCAGTCCTATTGATTATTCTCGTCATTGGTTTGCTTTTTGCCGCTTACTATCTGTTAAAAAAAACCTACGGCTATATTCGCGGTGATCGCGAACAAAAAGGAACTAAAGCAAAAACTACCAGTACAATTGGAGGAATGACTATAATGAAAACGAATGGTAATGAAGCTCCGGAAGCATGGGCGGCATGATGTAAAGAGAAGCGGCATGTAAGGAAAAGGGGCGGCGTTCGGATTGGATCGCGCTGAACCTCGGGAAAGGTCCGACGGAGGCTCGCGCGCTTCGCAGAAACCGGATGATTCAGGCGGGATCTATGTAATAGCAACAGGATCATGTAGGAGATACCTACTGATCCTGTTTTTGTTATAGCCTGGCTTCGGATTAACCGGTGAAGATATGGTTCCCGATCTTGAGCTTTTGCGGCCGCGACCAAATCCATTCGCTGGTGGCCGTGTTCGGGTTGAAGTAATATAACGAGTTATACGTCGGGTCCCAGCCTCGGACTGCGTCGAGCGCGGCCAGATAAGCCGTACGATCCGGCGTGAGCCAATATTGTCCGTCATTCACTGCCGTAAACGCGCCGGGCTGGAAAACGACCTCCCGAATCGTATCCGGGAAAAGATCCGATTGGATCCGATTCATGACAACCGCCCCCACGGCGACTTGTCCCTTATAGGGCTCGCCTCTGGCTTCGCTGTAGATGACCCTGGCCAGCATGTCCATTTCGCTCTGGTTCAGAGAGTTTTTTTTCAAAGCCGTCCAGGTTTGCGGTCCTGCCGACCCGTCAATTTGAAGCCCGTAACGCGATTGGAAGGTTTGAACAGTGGTTTTGGTATACGATCCGTAATAACCGGTAAGCTGTTCATCGTATATGCCCATCGCTTTGAGCCTGTATTGAAGATCCCATACATCGCCGCCCGTGCTGCCGACCTTTAACGTGCCGGCGGCTGCATGCGTCGTTTCGCTGAACATCCCTAAGCTAAATGCTATGATCGCAAGCAAAAGGAATCCTCGGAATGTCTTCATCTCGAATGACCTCCTTTCCAATACACATTGTAGGGGGAGACCGGGAGCCGGACAACCCACAACATTTGGCATTGGGGGATACCGCTAACACATACATGCATTATTTTCAAAAAAAGAACGGAAGATTATTTAGATGTCTGATTACTAACTAGTGTACAGATCAATCAAAAGGTTTTCATGGGGAAGACGTGGAATTAATTAAAAATTGGGATCAAGAAGAGAATTCGTGACTTGTTGTCTCTACATGCTGCTTTGCACGATTATCCCTTTCGTTAAGGGAGTAAGTCGGGGGTTAGGAGAAGTAAAGCAGACCGGACAGGAGATTAAGGACAAGGCGCGGTGGAAACGAAAAGACCTGATTTTGCTGCAGTCTGGACCTTCCGTCTGTGGTAACGCCTGCATTGTCATCATGCTAACCCCTCAACCTGTCTCTTTGTCCTAAGCCCGTCTCGTGGTCTCAAGCCGATCTGTTTCTCCGCTACCTGATTAAATGGGATAATCGTGCAAAGCGTCCGAACAGTGAGTGTTAACCTAACGTCCAAATCGATTTCTTTATTGGAAGCTATTCATATTAGGCTGCTTAAGCTGCTTGAGGGCCTGAGCTCAAAGGACTAAAAGGAGGGCCTATGAGGAAATTTCTTTTTCTCGTGTTAATAAGTGGAGTTGCTATTTTAGGTTACTTTTTCTTGAGTAATAATTCTTCGTCTACCCCAATTAAGGCCATTGAGAAGGCCAGGTTAGAGTCAAATGTTGGTCAATTATTGAATGAGATTGAAATAGGGAAGGGAAAAGTCGTTTTTTTACTCCGTGATTTAACCGACAGTCAGACTATTAGTGCAGAATATGTTCGAAAAACATTTATGGGTTGGAAATGGGGGTATGGAGGAGGGCATACGTTTCATTCATACAATGCAAACGATAAAGACAGTTTTTGGTCTCAACAATATTTGCCAAGCACAAAAGGGACTGAATTTATATCACCATATCCATTACTTTTTGGTGTAATTACCGATCATAATATCGATTCGATTAGCGTTCATAGCTATGCTACAAACGAGAACCTAAGGGCTTCAATAATTAATACAAAAAAGTCCGAGGAACAGGGGGGAAGATTTGAGATATTTGCACGATCTGACGATAACCAGATCATTAGTTCAAAGATTCTGGAAGGATGAACAACGTATTTGTGTGAGTACCAGATGTGACTCGAATATTGATGCTTACTCTGATGAGCATTATTATGGAGGATTTGGGACATGGAATGAGAAAACCTGAAAACTGTTCCACGTAATCAGAAGAAAATTATATAGTGAGTGAGATATTAGGTAGCCGTGAAACGGGAGATAGCGGACAGTGGAAGGTAATGTACTATAGACAGATAAAGTCGTATAATGACAGGATTTTTTTTAATAAACAGGTTACCATTTGTTTGAGCAGGAGGTAATGTGAGTTGTATTGGATTGACGATATTCAGAAAGCCATTAATTACATTGAAGAAAATTTATTGAAGGATATCAGCGTTGAGGATGTTACAAATAACATACATTCCTCAAAAGATTATTTCCAAAAAGTATTTAATGTAGTCACAGGTTTTTCTATTAGCGAATATATCCGCAACAGAAGACTGTCTCTCGCTGGTCAAGAATTGTTCAGGGGAAAAGCAAAAGTGATTGATGTGGCACTTAAATACTATTACGAAACGCCTGAAAGTTTTTCGAAAGCGTTTTCTCGTTTTCATGGTGTAGCGCCCTCGTCCATACGGACACGGGAACGGTTAAAAACGTTCAACCCGATTACCATTCAAATCAATATTCAAGGAGGATTCAACATGTCTGTAAAACTTGACGTAAGGAGTGTAGGATTTCTTCCGAATCTAAAAAATGATATGCGATCGCCGGAAAGCTTTGCCCTGCCCGCTTGTATGACATCATTGATGGAGTACATCGGAGAGGATGCGAAGTGGCAAACGATCCACGCCCATGACCGTGAGTACACAAAACGTAAGCTATACGATGCGATTTTGGCCGCAACCGGAATGGCTTTCGGACTGCTTTGGCATAAAGAGAATTGTCCGAGCAGTTTCGATTTGACGCAAGTAAATGACCATAACGCAACCCTATTTTACGCATTCGACTATGTTGGTTACAACTGCGAGATCGTGGATAAGACAGCCTCGAATTTTGACGAAATGAAGAGTTTGATAACCCAAAGCATTGACGCAGGTCGGCCCGTGCTTGCCTTCGGCATTGTGGGGCCACCGGAATGTTCGATTGTGTGCGGCTATGATAGCGGCGGTGACACGCTTTTTGGCTGGAGCCATTTTCAATCCTACCATCCCGCCGACTGTGAAAACAACGGAATGTTCCGTAAATCCGACTGGTATACTGACATATGGAAAATCGTATTATGCAGAGATACAAAAGAGCCAAAGACTGATTTAAAAGACATCATTCGGCGCGGCATTGCCATAACGACAGCAAATGAATTGGATGGTTATTGCTCCGGCGCGACGGCTTATGACGCTTGGGCTAAATACGTCGCAGATCCGGCCTATGAAGCAATGAGCGACGAAGAGTTGCGCGACAAATATTGGTTTCACCATACTTTGGTTGGGAATCACGCTGAAGCAAGATGTTATCTCGGTGACTTCCTGCACGAAACAGCGGAAAACGATGAACATCTCCATAAAATCGCGGATCTTTATAGCAAAATACATGATACCTGTTGGCAAATCTGGGGGGTTGCGGGAGGCATAAACGCTCTGGATGGGTACAAGTGTCTCCGTGACAAGACAAAGCGGGGCGAGCTTGTGGATTTAATAAGGAAAATAGAGAAACTTGACTTTACGGCGGTTAAAGAACTAAGAGCTTGGCTTAAATAGTGAGTTCTTATAAATACAGTTCCCGGAGATTCAATACATCATGGTACCGTGCATGTGTCAGGAATTAAAGATGATTCGAGGGATTCCTTCGTAAAGATCAAAACCATAAATGATCTATCGTTTCTGTTTATTATGTCAGATAAAACGTTAGAAGAGAAATTGTTAGAAAAATAAGAGGCGTCAGGCGGTGAGAGGACGATATTTCCAAACAAACAACAACCGCGCTCTGGATGTCCTACGCTTGCAGCTTCTGGAAATACTTGGTACGCTAATTTGAAGGTTTCCGCTCAGGAAACCTCTATTTACATGGGAGGGATTTATATGATAAAGAGTGTTTTTCACTGTGCGCGGTGTTCTTCGGGAAGGAGGGGAAATCTACTATGAACCCTAGTTCCTTGGATCAGATTTCCCGAACACAACTTCTTCATCAGCTGGTTATGCAAGTCAATTTCTATGAACTAAATCTCATAGATGACGGGAAGTTGAAATATGCAGTCATTCTGGCCAAATACAATGACCAGTGGGTTTATGTGAAACATAAGGAGAGGCAAACATGGGAGATTCCTGGGGGAAGAAGGGAAGCAAACGAATCTATCGAAGCTACGGCTAGAATAGAACTGTTTGAGGAAACGGGCGCGTTGACCTTTAATTTGTCGCCCTTGAGCGTGTATTCGGTAAAGCGTGATCGTGACGACGAATCATATGGCGCTTTGTTTTATGCGGAAGTATTGGAGCTTGGTCCATTGCCTGCCGATAGTGAAATAGGGCAAATCAGAATCATGCAAGGATTACCAAGCGATTAAAGGAGGGAATGTTATGCGCAATTACGGTGAAGACCTGTTTAAAGATACAGCTTGGTACTATTCCAGGTATCGGCCTTTATATCCTTCATCGCTTATTCGGTATTTAGTTCATAAATTTTCGCTGAATGGTGAAGGCCGGTTGCTTGACTTGGGATGCGGAACGGGGCAGTTCACTCTAAGATTTGCCGATTGGTTTCATGAAATTACCGGCATCGATGCTGAACCGGAGATGCTGGATGAAGCAAAACGTTTGTCCTTAGAAAATAGAGTGGAAAATATCAAATGGTTGTGCGGCAAGGCGGAAGATTCAGTTCAGGCGCTGGCCCCAATTCGCCTTACAGTCATAGCCAAAGCATTTCATTGGATGGATAGGGATGCGGTCCTTCAAATTCTATACAACAATACGGATGAAAATGGCGGTATAGCGATCATTGATCCTTATCATGAGGAACAAGAAGCATTATCGTGGCAACTCAAAATAAATGATGTTTTAAAACGTTGGCTAGGCCCCGAAAGAAGGGCAGGCAACGGCATTTACATTCCGCCCCAAGAAAAGTATGAAGATATCGTAGCCCGATCAAATTTTAAATACGTTGAAAAACATGCACTACCCGATGATTCATACACGTGGACGGTTGATTCGATCATTGGGAATCTGTACTCAACTTCGTATGCCTCCAAACGTTTTTTTAATCATAACCATGAGCAGTTTGAAGAAGAATTAAAAGCTGCTTTATTGGAAGTTGATGCTACGGGCGTATTCAGCGAAAAAATATCGATATCCGTTGTTACGGCGTTTAAATAAAGGATTCCAGTTAGGAGAAACGTTATGAAAGCATGGAAGGTTTGTTTGTATTTGACAATGATGCTTATCGTTTTAACGGCATGCAATAGCAAGGATCAACCGGTTGAAGATGGTTTAGTTCTATACACAACTTATTCGTTAGGCGGAGAGGATTTAAAGGTTACTGAGGTTTCTTACTCGGTGAATCTATCGAATCGAACAAATCATGCCATATACCTACTATCTATAGAACCGGTGATAAGTGAATCGTTATATCCTCAACTCATCGATACTGAATTAAAAATGAATGCAAATCAAGAAATCCTGCCGATGTCCGCTAAGGAGATTAAGGGCGAATTTAAAGTGGATACGGCAGGTCTTGATAAGGAGCAAATAGCTGACCTGATTCAATTGAAGCAGTTTAAGGTAATAACCGAGCAAATCGTTGGTGGGGAAAATCATTGAAAGAGAGTCGGTGATTCGTTATTAAGCAAATCATTAGAATAAATGTTGTCAGCATACTTTATGCTTTCTTTATATTTGGACCCATTGAGCTTATGTCGGCGCCGAATTGATAAAAATCGTCTTGTAAACGCAAAATTAGCGCCCTCCCTCGACTTATTGTAATATGCTCTCTTCAAAAAGAGATATTAGATGAGGAACAATGAAGAACAACATCATTAATGAATTCAGAAAAACAAAAGACTAAAGGAAACGGCTAATACATAAGTTTAACTTACTAAACCGTTGAGGGGCGATGGGTTATGGTTGCAGGCTTTTGGATCAGGCTTGGGGCATCCTTATTGGATGCCATCATTTTCGGGATTCCGCTAGCCATCCTTTCTTATATTGTGACTGGCGATGCGGAAAGCATTTTTTCTGATGTGATATCCTTCTTGTATGTATTGCTCCTGCCTGTTTTTTGGGATGGATATACCATCGGGAAACGCATATGCGGAATTAAAATTAGAAAAATCTATGATCACTCTTCTCCAGGGATCGGAACCATGTTATTACGCAACCTAGTCGCAGGTTTACTTTATGGTTTGACTTTTGGAATTTGCATCCTTATCAGCGCATTCATGGTTGGTCTTCGTGAGGATAAAAGATCGATTCATGATTTTATTGCTGGTACGGAAGTCGTATACGATAAATAACTTACTTAAAAAATTGCGCCCTACGACCATTTGATGCTATACTTTGCGCATGAAATGTGATTGGGGGTTTTACAGATGGCAATGCCGAATTGCTCATTTGCTAGGAAGTCCTCATGCAAAGTGATCCAGAAGTTCTTGTGAACTTACTGGATCATTTTTTGTCTGACTACTTATCGGGTGGAGTTAGGGAGATGTACCAGTTAAATGGGGCTCGAGTGAAGGAAAATGCACATTTTATAGTAAATGGCAATCTCCAATTAAGAAACATTGTGGAAGTCATCAAAGAAGAAATGTTAAGATCTACCCATAATTGATAACGGCGGCGGGGCTACCCCCCTTTGGTTGACCGATGTATAATCATGGAAGAAACGAGAAGTTAGAAGGACGGATGATCACAGAAGTCCGATCGATGAAAAGAGCCAAAAACTTAGAATTCTTATGGATAGAAACGCGTGAATCTGCACTTCTGCAAGGAAATAAACAAGGAGGTACCGGAATGATTAACATGGATCAGATCTATCTCATCACGGATATACCGGGGTATTCGCCGCAAATTGGACGTTTGTTGTCGATGATGAACTATGCAAGATACACGACCCTGGAAGCCGCGAAAAATTTGACCGTAGAGCAGTTGGATTTTCTTTTGGATTCCGAAAGCAACTCCATCGGCGCATTGTTGTTGCATTTCGCTGCAGTAGAATACGCTTATCAAGTGGAGACGTTCGAGACAAGGGAGCTAAATGATGAAGAGATGTCGATCTGGGGCGCGGCTTTAGCTTTGGGTGAAGAAGGACGGACGAATATTAAGGGACATGAGTTAAAATATTATGTTGACCGATTAAATCAAGTTAGCATCGGACCTATGAATTATTTAAAACTGTTAGTGATAGCTGGTTATATCAGGAAGAGGAGTTCTGGTATCAAAAACAAGCAAATCATTATTTCATGTGGTTTCATGTTTTTGAAGATGAGATCAATCATCGAGGCCAAATCAGAATGATTAGAAAGAGACTGAAGGTATGAGGATCGATGTTGCAACAGAATACGATTATGAATACATTTTGCAAAGGGATCAACACGTTGCCGAAAGACTGGTGCGAACCAAAATAAAGAGATCGCGAGATTTTCGTGCTCAGGGAGTCGGATCGGGAAATCGGCTGGATGCGATATGGTTACTTTTGGGATAACACCCCGTTTATGAATTTGATCTGGTTAGACGAAGAATTTCGGGGAATGGGCTATGGCAAACAGGTTGTGCTCCACTGGGAAGCACTGATGAGACAACAAGGATTCAAAACTGTCATGACATCGACGCAATCGAATGAAGAGGCTCAGCACTTCTATAGAAAGCTTGGCTATAAGGACATCGGTTGTTTATTGCAAGAAAATGATCCGCTAGAAGTGATGCTGGCCAAGAACATCGTCGCAAATCCATCGGCGGGATAGGAGGGGTTCGCACTGAAAAAAGGACGTTTGTTTATCGCTCTGATCATGGTGGCGTTGTTCGCTTTAGCAAATAACCACCTAGGACATTCCCTGGGCGATCGCATTTTTACTATATTTGGAGTTTCGCCTTGGACAGGGCAGGAACGGACAGGTTTGCATTTGCCGGTCGTTTTGGGATTGATCCTATTGGCGGTTGGGGTGGCGGGCACCCTGAGAGTATATCGGGACAAATACCCCAAAATGGGGCGATGGATATTTCTCGGGGGGATTGCCTTTTTCCTTATTTACCCGGTTGCAACGGAGAAAACGATGTTTATTTTTAAATTCTATGCAACAGGAGTATCTTCACTGGATTATGCTCAAAAGGAAAGTCAATGCTCCCTGCAATCGGAGGGAAAGCAAGTCAAGGCGAATTGTTCTTTTACCATTTATAATTACGGTCAAGTCGAAGAAATAACATTAAAACCCTTATTTTCCGATCACTTTGCCGATATTGAATTCGAGCCAAGCGCAATCTCATTGCAGCCTCATCGCAAAATGAAGATGAATAAGGAGTTTTACGGCAAGTTAATAGAAGACACCGGCTTTTCCGGATTCATGCAAGATTTTGCGGCCGAAGTGGAAGTCAACGGAACAAAGAGGAGGTTTGAGTAGTACATCATGAACGATGATAACCCAGGACTCATATTAGTTACGGGCATCATGGCCAGCGGCAAGTCAACCGTTGCGCAGTTACTGTCTGAACGATTTGCGAAATCGGTGCATTTGCGGGGAGATATATTTCGCCGAATGATTGTTAATGACCGCAGGGAAGTACGCCCCGACGCAGCAGCGGACGAGTTGGAGCAATTGAGGCTCCGGTACCGATTAGCCGCACAAACTGCCGACGTCTATTTTGAAGCAGGATTTACCGTCATTGTCCAAGATGTTGTCGTAGGTCCCATGCTTGACGAATTTATATCCTTCATCAAGAATCGTCCGCTTTATGTCGTGGTTCTTTGCCCCAAACCGTCCGTCGTTGCCGAGAGGGAAGCGACCCGCCTCAAGAAAGGCTATGGGGTGTGGACGGTCGAAGCCTTGGATCAAGTGTTGAGAAAAGAAACACCGCGCATCGGCATGTGGCTGGATTCGTCCGAACTGACGCCGGAAGAGACGGTCGCCGAAATTTTGAGAAAATTGCAAGATGAGGCCAGAGTTAGGGACTAAACGAAATCAACGCTTAGAAGCCGATGTTTGGTATTGCTTGGGAGCAGAGGGGAAACGAGATTGTTTGGCTGAGACCGTTTAACCTCACGGCCATGCTGCGGCAGATGAGCCATCGGCAAACAAAATCCCCCTCCATCAGAGGGGGGAAAACTATCGGTTAGCTGGAGCTGTGCCTCCTGGATTTATAGTATCCCTGGCCCATGTGGCCATGCCGGCGCTTGTAATCGGAGGAGGAACCCATCATTGGCCGCGCGTACCCGTGGCTGCTGCTGTAGCGCTTTCCGTAATGCTTGGCGGAGCTGCTGTAATGCCTTCGATGGCTGTGCGATGCGGAATGAAGCAATTTATTGATGAATCTTCTCAGCATGTCATAAACCTACCTTTCTGATTTGAGATGCTTACATTCTATTGTATTCGTTGTTGGACATAAAAGAAACCAGGCGATCAACGCGGGGACAAAAATGCCCGCAGCGCCGCCATCGCTTGCGACGCATTTGCATAGGGCTCCCGCAGCTGAAGCAGACGTTCGATGATTTCGATCAGCTCGGGGGAGAGCGTCAGCTCCTCCTGCCAGCTTCGCTCCCGGGTGTCCAGAGCGGAATGAGGCGATTCAAAAGTCGAGTAGAGCAGAAACAGCATGAAATGACCGATATCGAGCAGATCGGATTGCGGCTCTGCCGGGCTTGATAATCGGGAAGCTTCGGGATCCGGGATCGATTTGCTACGGAACGGCTGAAATGGCTGAGACGGATGAAACGAGATCGGAAGTTCGCCAATGGTTCGTGCCAAGCCGAAATCGATCACGCTTAGTTTTCCCTCATGCAGCAATACGTTGGGAATACGCAAATCGAGATGAACAACACCCTGTTGGTGGATGGAGTGAACCAGCTCGAGCAGTTGCAGCGTGATCCGCGCGCTATCCGCTTCTCCGTATCGCCGGCCTTGTTCAAAGATCAAGCCCTCCAGCGTTTCTCCGCTTAATATGGACATCACCAAATAGGTATAGCGGCCTTCCGTCATGAAATCCATGCAGACGGGGATACCGCGGTGACTCAGGGACTTCAGGATGCGAGCTTCCCTCTTCAGAAGCTGCCTCGCCAGCAGTCCTTTGCTGGGTCTGGCTTGTTTCACGGCTACGAGACTTTCGTCGGTTTGATCGATGCCCAGGTAAGTGATCCCATAGCTGCCTTCACCGATAACCTCTTTAAGAAGATAACGCCGTCCCAGCAACGTGTTCGGCTCTGCCCGATAATCCCGCCATGCAGCCCAAAAGGACCCTAGGAATGAAACTAACCGCATGTCCGCTATAACCTCTCCTTCGGTACTCCTAGACTTTGGTCCAGTGTGAACACAGACCATTGCCGTTTTTGAACTTCAGTATTTTATACTATTATAGAGGATAACGATCCTGTATGATAAGCTAGAACAAATTTGAACGAACGGAAAATGATAAGCTGAGGGATGCAGTTATGACGATAATGAATGCAAATACAGAGCTGGCGGACAGGTGGTATCGGCAGGCTGAAGACAAGGCGGCCCATTATTTGGACTCGCTTCAAGGACAGATCCGCGAGAAGAGCTACGTGCCAACGCTGCTCGAGGATTTCAAATGGTGGAAAAAAAAGCATCTTCCGCATCGGACGTGGTTCCCGCGATTAGGCCGCAACGCCAAGCCGCCCGATTCAGCGGAGGGTTCGCGATATATCGCGTGGCTGGCCCGTACCGGAAAGCTGGACGATTATTTGGAGCGGAGCGTTTCGTATATGTATCTGCGGGATTTGGGCCAAGATTTGGCCGACCCGCAAACCCGGACGAAGATTCAACGCCTGATCGCCGGGATGAAGCAGCACATCCTTCGTCCCGCCGAACAAACCGGTAACCATGCGCCGGATTTCTTCAGTTTGGCTTCACTATATCGCTGGGCCCAGCGCGAGGGCGTGGAAGAGGCTACAATTTGGGTCATCGGGCGGTTAAAGCGAGTTTCTTCCCATCTGCCGCCGGAAATGAATGCCGAGGAAGCCGAACGCAAGCTGATCAAAATCATCTTCGGGGTCGTCATGCATGTCATCGACGAGATGGGCGACGAAGTAGCCTATGCGGAACGGTCTCGCCGTCTGGGGGAAGCGATGAAGCTGGGGTATTTTTACGGACTGACCTACCCCTTTATTGACGACTTGCTGGATTCCGGTGCCTTGGACGCAAACGAACAGGAACAGTATTCGCGAATGATTCGCACCACGATCCGGACAGGAATCGTGCCGGAACGCGGGGAGTGGACCGGAAGCCATCAGGAAATGGTCCGGTTTATTCATGCCGAACTGCGGGAGGCGTATGAATTTATTCGCGGTTATCAGAGCCAGGATACGCAGGATGTTTTCTTCGAGCAATCGTCTGTTTTTTTTGAGTCGCAGGATGCCGACCGGTGCAAATCACTGGACCATCCGCATTATTCGAACGAGGAGCTGTACCTTCCGATCATTTTGAAGTCGGCATCGTCGCGGCTCATTGTACGTTCCGTGATTTCCGCCCCGCAGGATGAAGGCTTTGACCAGAGAGTTTTTTATTATGGCCTGTACAACCAGCTGGCCGACGACTTTGCCGACATCGCCGACGATCGGGAGGCCGGAGCGGTTACGCCTTATACGTATTATTTGACTTACCGGCACGAACGGCCCGACCTGATCAATCCGTTTGAATTATACTGGGCGGTCATTTCCCATCTGATCCACCATGTTTACCGCGCGGAGCCCCAAACGCGCGAGATCATTCTTGCCCGTGCCGTCAACGGCCTCAAACGTTATCGAAGACGCGTCGGAACGGAGCGGTTTAACGAGCTTATGGAGATTTTTTCGTTGGGGAACCCGGAGCTTGAGCAGCTTATCCTGCTTCTGGTACGTCAAGCGGTAGACGTGGATTTCTACGACAAGCTGCTGCGGGACCAACTGCTGGCCACGATGAGAACGAACCATCGAGAGAAAGAACACTTTATCCAAACCGTCAAAACGGCTCGCATGCACATTAATGCGTTATTACCAATCCCCAATACATCATCCTCTTCGTTGACGAACGAACTGTTGGTCGATACGGCGAATTACAGTCTGGAAGGAAGCGGAAAGCGACTTCGCCCGGTCCTGGCTTGGGTGATGGGGGTGCAGGTGTACGGACTGGAGCAAAATGCCTTGTCGCCGCTATTCCGGGCGCTGGAATACATGCATACGGCTTCCTTGATCTTTGACGATCTGCCTTCCCAGGATAATTCGGCGACCCGACGCGGTCGGCCGACCCTGCATGAGGTGCACAACAGCGCGATTGCCGAGTTGACCGGCATCTTCCTGATCCAGAAGGCGATTGAAGAGCAGGCGTCCATAAAGGAGTTTGATAGCAATTCCGTGCTTACGCTTCTGCAATATCTATCCCGGAAGGCCGGGGAGATTTGCATCGGGCAAGCGATGGATTTGAATGCCAAGGGCAAGGTGTTAACCGTGGCGGAGCTCAACCGGGTTTGCTTCTACAAAACGGGGATCGCTTTTGAAGCTTGTTTGGTGGCGCCGGCCATTTTGGCCCGTGTCCCGGAAACGGAAATCGCCGTCTTGAAAAAAATCGCCTACCACACGGGCATCGCCTTCCAAATCAAAGACGATCTGCTGGACGGGGAAGGGGATCAGCGTTTGCTGGGCAAACCCGCCGGGAAGGATGTCGAGAACGACAGCTCGACTTATGTTACGGTGCTGGGGCCGGCCGCAGCGAACAAAGCGATGTGGGAGCACTATTGCCTGGCAATGGAAGCGTTGAAGGAACTGCCCCGTAATGCCATATTTCTGAAGCATCTGCTCAATTATATCATCAGCCGGGAAAGCTAACGAACTCTTTATTCCACTTATACTGAACTGGCTCGATTCGTACATCTTGCTTTTATAGCGCTCCTTCCCTAACGGAAGGGGCGCTTCTTTATTAGGTACGGTAATGGTTCGGATAGCTCAAGCGGATGAATAAAATTTTAAATAAAGACTTGATAAATGTTCCGCTCTCTATTACAATCCTAATTGATAGTGATAATCAATATCAATTAGGAAAAGGATAAGGGGGAAACGAGGTCACCATGTTAAAATTCAGGAAAAGGTTTCTTGGTTATACGGCACTTCTTTTGGTTATTGCGGCATTGGCCGGCTGTGCAGCCGGCGGGACGTCGGAAGGGACGGCCAATACCGGCAGCCAGGCCGGCGCGCCCGCCGGTGCGAATCAAGCGGCGGGCGGCGGGACGGACGCGAGCGCCGGGGAAGAAACCCGGATCGTCAAACATGCCATGGGCGAAACCGAGATTAAAGGAACGCCGCTGAAGGTCGTGACGCTGTTTCAAGGAGCCACCGATGTGGTCGTGTCGCTTGGCGTGAAGCCGGTCGGCGTTGTGGAGTCCTGGGTGCAGCAGCCCGTTTATGAGTATTTGCGGGCCGATCTGGAGGGAGTTCCGATCATTGGCCAGGAGACGCAGCCGAATCTGGAAGAAATACATAAACTCCAGCCCGATCTGATCTTAGCCACGAAGACGCGGCATGAGGATATTTACGAACAGCTGTCGCAAATCGCGCCGACGGTCATGACGGAAACGCTTTTCGACTGGAAAGAAACGTTGGCGAAGACAGGTGAGGCGATGAATCTCCAAGACAAGTCCGACCAACTGCTCGCCGATTGGGAGGCGAGAGTAGCCGACTTCAAGCAGAAAATGGGCGACCGCTTGCCGATCGAGGCGACGATAACCAACTTCAGGGCCGATCAGGTGCGGATTTTTTATATGGGATATGCGGGGAAAATTCTCAAAGATCTCGGCTTTACAAGACCACCCGGTCATGATGATGAAGCTAGCTGGGGCGTTCAACTAGCTTCCAAGGAGAGCATCCCGGATATGAACGCCGACATGATTTTTAACTTCAATTCCGGCACCGATACCGAAGCCATTCAGAAAAATTATGAAGAATGGACCAAGAGTAAGCTCTGGACCAACCTGGACGCGGTCAAAAACGGCAAGCTGGTTCAGGTGGACGAAGTGGCGTGGAACAGCGCGGGCGGGTACAAGACAGCCAATATGGTGCTCGATGACCTGTACGAGTATTTCGAGTTGAATTAATCGCAGCAGGGAGGCCGGCCATTCAACGGGTGGGCCTCCCCGTATTTCAAAATGACGAAAGAGTGAGGCCATGTTTCCGCTTTTTGCACAGGAGAAGTCGAAAATACTGGGACTCGCGGCGCTATTTATCTTACTCGCGGCTGCGTGTACCGCCAGCATGATATTGGGACGTACGGAAATTACTTTCTCCACGGCGGTGGAGGCCTTCCGGCATTATGATGAGGAATCCGTCGAACATATCGTGCTTCATACCGAACGGCTGCCCCGGACGGTCATTGCCGCCGTTGTAGGTGCCGGACTTGCGGTTGCCGGAGCGCTCATGCAGGCTTTGACGCGCAATCCGCTGGCGTCGCCGAGCGTGTTCGGGATCAATGCCGGAGCGATTTTTTTTATCGTGATGGCGATCGTGCTGCTGTCCGTGTCCTCCTTAACCGCGATGATGTGGTTCGGTTTCGCCGGGGCGGCGATCTCAGCGGTTATCGTATATGCGCTTGGCTCCGTCGGACGGGATGGCTTAACTCCGATCAAAATCGTTCTGGCCGGTACGGCGATCACCGCCTTGTTTACGTCATTTACGCAGGGGATGCTCGTTTTAAACGGGACCGGACTGCAAGATGTGCTGTTCTGGCTGGCCGGCTCCGTCAGCGGGAGAACGCTGGAGATGTTGTACCCGGTGCTGCCGTATATGGCGGCGGCTGCCGTGGTCGCCCTATTCATGGGCCGGGCGATCAACTTGCTGACGACCGGCGATGACATCGCCAAAGGCATGGGGCAGAATGTTCTGCTGGTCAAAACGCTCATGGGGGCCGTAATTGTATTTCTAGCGGGAGGGTCCGTCGCCGTCGCCGGCTCCATCGGCCTCGTCGGTCTCGTCGTCCCCCATATCATGCGCGCTCTGGTCGGAAACGATTATCGCTGGCTCATTCCCTACTCTTTGTTGGGCGGAGCGCTGCTGCTGCTAGGGTCCGATGTGTTCGCGCGGCTGATTATCCTGCCCGAGGAACTTCCGCTGGGGGTCGTAACCGCCCTGATTGGCGGACCGTTCTTCGTCTATATCGCCCGCAAGGGAGGGACGAAGATATGAAGGAAACGCTCGTTGTTCGCTCAAGGAAGGAAGCGGTATCCTTTCTCATCGAACGTAAGGCGGTGATTGCCATCGCCGCGCTGGTTCTCCTGGTCTTAATCGCCGCTGTGGCCGGAACCAGCATCGGCAGCGATATGATTTCGCCGCAGGATGTCCTCAGGACCATCTTTGGCCTTAACGCCGGGGAGCATGATTTCGTCGTGCTCACGCTCCGGCTGCCGCGCGTGCTGTTGTCCCTGCTCGTGGGGGCGGCACTAGGCATGTCAGGCGCCATCCTGCAGGGGATCATCCGCAATCCGCTAGCCTCCCCGGATGTTATCGGCATCACCGGCGGCGCGGCCGTAGCGGCGGTTGGTTTCGTCACGCTGTTGGGCGGCGCGATCAGCATCAAGCTGTTGCCGGTATTCGCCGTCGCCGGCGCCATCGCGACTTCGCTAGTCATTTACGCGCTGGCATGGAAAGCCGGGGTGACTCCGATTCGCCTGGTGCTGATCGGGATCGGCATCTCCGCCATTACCGGCGCCGGCACCACGTTCATGCTGATCCTGAGTCCGTTCTTCATCGCCGGGCAAGCCTACATTTGGCTGACGGGCAGCGTGTACGGCGCTTCATGGACCGATGTATACACCCTGGCTCCGGTGATCCTGGTTGTCGTGCCACTGGCCCTTTGGCTTGCACGAAGCCTGAATGCGCAGGCGTTCGGCGACGAGCTGGCCACCGGGCTTGGCGCCGCCGTCCAACGGCAACGGCTCGGGCTTCTTCTGTGCAGCGTGCTGCTTGCCGGGTTTGCGGTATCCGTTGCCGGTACGCTCGGCTTTGCCGGTCTGATCGCGCCGCATATCGCGAGAAGGCTGGTGGGCCCCCTGTTTGGCAGGCTGCTCCTCGCGTCGGCGCCGATCGGAGCCCTGATCGTGCTGGGGGCCGATTTGATCGGACGCACCGCTTTTCTGCCGCTTGATGTGCCGGCCGGGGTGTTCACGGCGGGAGTGGGAGCGCCTTTCTTCTTATACTTGCTGTTCAAGAACAGAAACCAAATATGAATAGGGGGAGAACCGTGAGCATTTTGGAAGCCCAAGACCTTACCATCTCTTATGGAGCAGAACCCGTGATCGAGAATCTGAATTTGACGATACCGAAAGGCAAAATCACGGTGCTGATCGGCAGCAACGGCTGCGGTAAATCCACGCTGCTGCGGACTATGGCACGCTTGCAGAAACCCCGCTCGGGCGCGGTGCTGCTGAGCGGGGAAGAGATTGCGAAGCTGCCGACCAAGGAAATCTCAAAGCGGATGTCCATTTTGCCGCAGGGCCCTTCCGCCCCGGAAGGCCTGACGGTAAGCCAACTCGTCAGGCAGGGAAGATATCCGCACCAGAGCTGGTTGAAGCAGTGGTCGCGCGAGGACGAACGCATGGTTCGCCTTGCGCTTAAATCCACGCGCCTGACGGAACTGGCGGATCGTCCGGTGGACGCGCTGTCGGGAGGACAACGCCAACGCGCCTGGATTGCCATGACGCTCGCCCAGGGAGCGGAAATGCTGCTGCTCGACGAGCCGACGACCTACCTCGATATGAGCCACCAGATCGAGGTCCTCGATTTGCTGTTCGAATTGAACGAGCAGGAACACCGCACGATCGTGATGGTTCTGCACGATCTGAATCTGGCCTGCCGTTACGCCCATCATATCGTCGCCGTCAACGACAGGTCCATTTACGCCCAGGGACGGCCGGAGGATATCGTAACCCGCGAGATGGTCCAAACCGTCTTTCGGATGGATTGCGAGATTGCCGTCGATCCGCTGTTCGGCACGCCTTTGTGCATTCCACATGGAAGGGGCAGGAACGTTCATGAAGAAACGCGATACAGCCACATGGCTTGAGCCGGAACAATTTCAAGCGTTGGCCGCCGACTATCGGCTGACCCGGGAACCCTCCGCCGACCGGACGTTCTCCATTCCGTTTGCCGACTTGCTGAATCCGGAGCAAAGCTTGGCCTATTTTCGCGGGGTAAGCGGCATTTTCGAGACCGATTCGCAAACGGCTGCCGTGTCGCTGTTCGCCAAACGGTATGCTTTTCTCGTCATCGCCGCCAATTTATATGCGATATCCCGCTTCAACAAAGGATTGAACCTGGAGCTTGCGAACGGCTGGATCGAGTCGAGCTATCAGGGGGAAGCCTGGCTGCCCAAGGCGCGGCTCAACGATTGGCAGGTCAGCGAACCCTTGGCCATGCAGCGCGAGGAGTGGCGCGACAGGGTCTTCGAACGGATGTTCGCCGGAAATTTGTCGCGGGTATGGACTGCCGTTTCCCAAACGGCCAAAATCTCCAAAGCGTTGTTATGGGAAAATACGGCGATTTATGTCTACTGGCTGTACGAAAAGAAACTTGCCGAAGGGGCCGATCCCGAGCAAAAGCGGCGGATGGAGGAGGATTATCACTACCTGCTCCATAACGCGCCGCCCCGCTTATTCGGCGAATCGCGGAATCCGCTGAAGCAATTCGACAGTCCCAAAGTGCTCAGGAACGGTTATGAGAATCCGTTAAGAGTGCGCAAAACCTGTTGTTTTTATTACTTGACGTCGGACGAACCGGCCGATTATTGTTCGACTTGCCCCAAAAGAACCTCGTAAAGTTGTTTCAACCAGAGTTCCGCGCTAACGGCCTGCACCCCGATAAGGGAGGGAAGCGGGCATGAGAAGAAGCTCCTTCGGCCGTTAGCCCGTTCATGGCTCATCTCCACTGAATACCTCATGACACTATACCCAACCTCTCGGAATCCGCCTGTATATTAACATCCGCCATACTGCATCCGCTTTCATTTTACTTGCTGCTCATCATGTCTTTCTCTTATTTGGTGACAGGCCTCTCTTCGAAAAGCGCGTTCCTGCGCCCAATATTCCCTTATCCCACTTAATCCCGCTCTACGAAAAGAACAAATTACCTTTAAAGTTTAATATTGACAATTTAATCTGTACTAAACTAAGATGGTTTTAATGATAGTGATAATCATTATCAATAAATTGGGCGTTGAATCTCCCGTAACTAAGTTTTAGCGAGGTTCATCGGTTATCAGGGAGGGGTTAACGTTGACGTATCTGACAGGGAGCCAAAACACGCTTAACCGGCTGATTATCGGCAAAGCCAGGAAAATGGGCATGGGCTGCCGGCTGCTCCTTGCGGGATGCGAGGATTTTTTGGAGCTGACTTATAAGGGAAGAAGCCTCGTGATCAATAAAACGAGATCGCATCGGCTGTCCCTGGTAGCCGGACTGCTGGCCAAGAACAAGGAGGCCACCAACCTGCTGCTAGAGCAACGGGGGCTTCCCGTACCTCCGTTTATGGTGGTTTCGGAACCGGGAGCGGAGGCGGGCCGGTTCCTGGAGGCCCATTCGTCCGTTGCGGTCAAACCGCTCGACGCCAGCGGCGGCGCCGGCGTCACGTTGGACGTCCGGACCGGTCCGCAGCTGGAGGCGGCCATCCAATGGGCGAGCCGCTACGGCAGTAAGGTCATGCTTCAGCGTTTCGTGCCGGGAGCGGACTATCGCGTCCTCGTCATGGACTACCGGATCGCGGCGGTAACCGAGTATCGCCCCGCTTTCGTGACCGGCGACGGCTCGTCGACGGTAAGGGAGCTGGTCCGGCGCCTGAATGAAACCCGGATCCGCGGCAGCGAGATCGGCGAAATCGAGGCGTTTGCCGAAATCAGCTACGATTCGGAACGCTTGCGATCGGCGCTGGACCGGCAGGGGATAGCGCTGGACGATATCGTTCCGGCAGGGCGGCCGGTGCAATTGCAAGACATTCGCAACGCTCCGGCCGGGGAAATCAGCGAAATCTATGCCGACCGCACGGATTCCATCTGTCCGGCCAACGCGGCCATGGCCATCGAGGCTGCCAGGGCGCTGCAGATTGACGTCGCCGGGATCGATATACGCTGCCGGGATATCGGTGCTCCTATCACGGAAGCGTCCGGCGGTATCCTGGAGGTTAATGCCTTGCCTGACATGACCCATCATGTTTTTCCGCATGAAGGCGCCTCGCGCGACGTTATTCGTTTGTATTTGGAATACTTGTTCGAAGAAGCGCTTTCCCTGAATCCATAGACGAGAATAAAAGGAGCGAAAGCCCAATATGTCAGCAGAGGTCCAGAATATCCAAAATGAATATTTAAGGCGTCAGGAAGAAAAGGAATCCAATGCCCGCTCGTATCCCCGGCACTTTCCGCTGGTCATCGGCAGCGCAAAAGGCACGATGGTGACGGATACGGAAGGCCGGACCTATTATGACTGCCTGGCCGGCGCCGGCACGCTGGCGCTGGGGCATAACCATGATACGGCGCTGGACGCGATTCGCGGCGTGCTGGAGCGGCAAATCCCGCTGCACGCCTTAGACTTGGCCACTCCGCTCAAGCTGGCTTTCATGGAGGAAATATTTTCGATATTGCCCGAAGCATTAAAGGAACGCTGCAAAATCCAGTTTTGCGGACCGACCGGGGCCGATGCGGTCGAAGCCGCGATCAAATTGGTCAAGCATGCGACGAATGGCCGGTCCATACTGGCCTTCCAAGGCGGATATCACGGTTC
The DNA here is from genome assembly GCF_050565405.1 of Paenibacillus macerans. GTDB lineage: Bacteria > Bacillota > Bacilli > Paenibacillales > Paenibacillaceae > Fontibacillus > Fontibacillus macerans_B. The sequence goes on from NZ_JBNYYG010000008.1 coordinate 57,837, forward strand.
GACGCAGGCGGCGATGGCGATGAGCGGCAACCTGGATAAGAAACAGCATTTGCAGAGCCTGTTGCCCGATGTGCATTTTTTGCCTTTTCCGTATGAATACCGCTGTCCGTTCGGGATGGGGGGCGGCATGACCGCAAAGCTGAGCGCGCGGTATATCGAGAACCTGCTCGATGACTGCGAAAGCGGCATATCCGCGCCGTGCGGCGTCATCGTGGAGACGGTGCAGGGCGAGGGAGGAGCGATCCCGGCCGATCTGGAGTGGTTGAGAGAGCTGCGGCGCATGACGGCGGAAAGAGACCTGCCGCTTATCATCGACGAAGTCCAGACGGGGATCGGACGCACGGGAAGGATGTTTTCGTTCGAGCACGCGGGGATCATTCCGGATGTTATCGTCTGTTCCAAAGCGATCGGCGGAGGCCTGCCGATGTCCCTCGTAATCTACAAGGAGGAGCTGGATGTATGGCCGCCGGGCGCGCATACGGGAACGTTCCGCGGCAATCAGCTGGCTATGGCCACAGGATTGGCGACGCTTCGCTACATCCGCGAGCATGGGGTGCTCCTTAACGTGCGGGAACGCGGCAAGCAGTTCATGGAGAGGCTTGGCAAACTGAAAGAGCGATACGAAGCGATCGGCGATGTTCGCGGGCGCGGGCTGATGATCGGGGTGGAAATGGTCAACACCGCCGGCCGCAAGGATGGCCTGGGCCACTATCCGCCGCATGGAGAACTGGCAGCGGCCATTCAACGGAGCTGCTTCCAAAACGGTTTGATCGTGGAGCTCGGCGGCCGCAGGTCCGCCGTCGTCCGCTTTCTGCCGCCGCTCACGATCACCGAACGCGAAGCGGAGGACGTGCTCGATATCTTCGAGCAATCGGTGGCGGAAGCTCTGGAAGGAGCGTCCATAGCGTCCACTCCATGTTGAGCGGTGCTGGAATAGCGGGATATCCGATTTTATCTTCATAGCGAAAGAAGGTTGGCATCATTGTTGGGGACGGAAAGCAAGCTTCGGCCGGAGAGCCTGACGCAAGCGAACGCGCATACGTGCAAGCTGCTGCTTAACTGTTATATCCGCGAGTTGGGACGGGAGAAAAGCAGGCATATCCAGCTGAATGCCCGCACGCTGGACTATGCCGTTGCTTTCCCCGCCAGCGGGATTACGGTTTTCGGCAAACTTGCTTATCATTCGGCCATGGGGGAGCATGAATACGGCAGCATGCGCTGGTTCGGCGGAAACGGGGAAGAAGGCGCCGTCGAGTACGGCGCGCTGATCCGCTGGGTCGCCGGCGAATTGACCGACGAAAGTACTTTGGCGGGCGGAACCCCGGTAACGGACGCCCAGCTCCTCGACTTTACGGGAAAAGTGGACAATAGTTGCCGCAACCTGGCGTTATTTATCGAACGGGCGGCGGAGCATGACCTGACCGACTACCGCTCATCGGAGCAAGCATTGATCTACGGGCACCCGTTTCATCCCTTTCCTAAAAATACATCGGGTTTCTCCGGTCAGGACGTCTGGAACTATAGTCCGGAGCTGCGCTCCTCGTTCCGGCTCGGCTATTTTGCCGTCAGGAGGGACGTGTACCGGGAAGAGTGGGTGTCGGACGACGGCAAAGTGCCGCCGCATGAAAGCGTGCAGGCCCATCTGCGGCATATCCTTGGCGACAGCAGCGGCGAATACGCTCCGCTTCCGGTCCATCCTTGGCAATACAATCACGTGCTGGGTCTCTCTATTGTCCGCGATTATATCCGCGAAGCGAAATTGATTCCATTGGGCAGACTGGGGCCGACCGCCTATCCGACCACTTCTGTGCGCACGGTTTATATCCCCGATATGAACTGCAATATCAAACTGCCGCTCAATATGCAAATTACCAATCTGGTCCGCACCAACAACGACGAGCAAATGCGCAGAACGCTGGACGCTTCGCGTTATTTGCTGCGGCAGAGCGGCTTCGGCCCGGACTCCCCGGCCAGGATCGCTTATGAAACGGGCATCGGCACTTGCCGTTTCGAGGAGGAGGCATTGACCCGTTTGTTTACGGTTTTCTACCGTCCAATTGAATTCGACCCGGCATGCACCTACGTGATGGCCAGCCTGGTGGAAGCGCCGCGGCCGGGAACGCCGTCGCGCCTCATGACGATGCTCGGCGCCGGGACATTACCGATCGAAAGCTGGTTCGAGCGTTATCTGGAGTTGTCGCTGCTGCCGATCGTGCGCCTGGCCTGGGAGAAGGGCATTCATTTCGAAGCCCATTTGCAAAATACGCTGCTGACGCTGCGGGACGGCATGCCGGCCTCCTTCTTCGTTCGCGACTTGGAGGGCGTCAGCGTCGAAATCGGCAAAGCGGAAGCAATTGGTGCGGGGGTCAAGGCGGAAGCTGAAGAACCGCCTCCGTTCAGCCCCTTGTTCTATCCAAAGGAGCAGGCCTGGGCGAGGACAGCGTATTATTTTTTCGTCAATCATTTGGGATCGCTCATTCATTCCATCGCCCGGGACGCCAATGCTCCCGAAGAGCGGTTTTGGGGAATGGCGAGCGAGATGCTGGTGCGGGAATACGGGAGGAGCGCCAATGCCTTCGTCAAACATTTGCTGTCGGCCGACGCCTTCCCGGCCAAGCGTAATATGGTTAGCTGCCTGGGAGGAAACGGCGAAACGCCGTCTTACGCGCAAGTCGCGAATTTATTGAAAAGGAAGGAGTGTGAGGAAATTGGGGACCAAAGCTAGTTTGACGAACCGGATACCGGCCGGCTACGCCGACGTGGCGGAGAGAATCATGCGCCAGACGCTTGAAGCTTTATGGTTCGAAGGCATTCTCGACCGCTCGATAGCCGGCCGGACTTGGCTGACGCACGGTATCGGCGCGGACGGTCGACCGGTCGCTTACTCCTGCGAAGCGGAAGAGAAATATGCGTTCGGCCGGGTGAAAATCGTCAAGGGCTCCCTGCGAAGGGAAGGGGAACTTTGCAACGATTTGTATCTGTTTCTGGAGGAATTGCTGCTGGGCAATCTGCAGGGGGAACGGGTGGATTCTTTCATCCGGGAGCTGCTGGAAACGCTGGCCAAGGACAGCCAGTGCCGGGAAGCGCTGCCGGATTGCATCCCGGACGGCGACAGGCACTACGATCCGTTGGAAAGCCACATGACGGACGGGCATCCTTACCACCCCAGCTACAAGTCCAGGCTCGGCTTTACGCTGAAGGACAATCAGGCGTACGGTCCTGAATTCGATCGAGACATCCGACTGTTCTGGGTTGCCGTCAAACGGGAGATGACCGATTCAAAACTGGTTCCAGGTTTCACGGCGGAAGAGATGTACAGGGAGCATTGGACGGAACAAGAAGCTCGGCATTTCCACCGTCTTCTGGAGGAAGCAGTCGATGGAAGTGCGTATGTGCCGATCCCCGTCCACCCCTGGCAGTGGGAGCACCGGATCGAACCCGTTTTCACCCGCCAGCGGCTGAACCGCGAGCTTATTCCGCTCGGGTTCTCGGACGGCGCGTACAGGGCGCAGCAGTCAATCCGCACGCTGTCGCACAGAGAACGTGCGCAGGCTCCCTATATCAAATTGTCGCTTGGCATCACCAATACCTCCACCGGCCGCATTCTGGCGCATCATACGACGCAAAACGCCCCATTGATCAGCGAATGGTTGGATGGCCTTATCCGCAAGGACGAACTGCTGCAGCGGGAGCGGTTCGGCATTCTCAAAGAAATCATGGGTGTATCCTTCCGATATGACGGGCTGCCGGCAATTCAGCGCGACAGCGCTTACGGCTCGCTTGGAGCCATTTGGCGGGAGAACGTTACCGTTCATCTGAAGCAAGGAGAGGAGGCCTGGCCGCTAAATGCGCTGACGCTGGTACAACAAAACGGCGTGCCCTTTATCCGGGACGCCGTCCTCCGGTACGGGGTCCAAGCATGGAGCGAAACGCTGGTCCGCACATTGACGCTTCCCATGATCCATCTGCTGTACGCGCACGGCATCGCCTTGGAGGCGCATGCGCAGAACATCGTCCTAGTTCTGGAGGACGGTCTGCCAAAGCGGATCATCGTCAAGGATTTGCACGACGGAGTGCGTTTCGTTCCGGGCAAGCTGCGTCATCCGGACCGGGCGCCGAAGCTGCATCCCGAGCCGGAAGCGCACCGCAGATTCAACCGGTATTCGTTCATCCATGCCGAAGCGGCGTCGGAAGTAAGGGATTATGTGTACGACGCGTTCTTTTTTATCTGCATGACCGAGATCGCCTTAACACTGGAAACGTTCGGTCTTGCAGAGCGGGAATTCTGGAGCCTGTGCGCGGCGGTTATCGTCCGATATCAGCGGCAATTTCCCGAGTACCGGGAACGGTTTGAGGAATACGATCTGTTTGCCGACGACGCGTTGATCGAAGAGATGACCAAACGCCGGTTGTACGGCGATGGAGAGCTGTATTTCCGCAAAACGAGCAACCCGCTGCGGTCTGCGAGGGAGAGTCTGGCGCCGTCATGAGACCCAATATGCTGAAGGCGAAAATAAAAAGCAAGCAGCCGGTGTTCGGTTTATTCGTCTCCATACCGCATCCCGTGATCGTGGAGCTGATCGGACATGCCGAATATGATTTTGTCATTATCGATTTTGAGCACGCATCTACCAACATGGAGAGCGTGGAGGAACTGGTCCGCGCCGCCGAGCTAATGGAGGTGACCCCGCTTGTCCGCGTTTCGGGCGTAAACCGGTCCGAAATCCTGAAGGCGCTGGATTGCGGCGCGCAGGGCGTCGTCATCCCCCATGTCGAGCGGAGAGAGCAAGTCGAGGAAGCCGTCCGCTGGGCGTATTACCATCCGCTGGGGAACCGCAGCCTAAACAGCGGCCGGCCGGGCGCGTTCGCCAAATATTCGCTGACGGATTATATCCGGGAGGCCAACGAAACCGTCATGGTGGTGCCGATGATCGAAAGCGTGGAAGGGATCGGGCAATGCGAAGCCATTTTGTCCCATCCGCAGATCGCCTTTGTGCTTGAAGGGGCGGCAGACCTGTCGCAATCCCTCGGTTTGCCGTGGCAGGCCGGGCATCCGGAGGTACAGCGGCAGTTGGAACGGCTGCATGCGGCCGCGCAGAGCTGCGGGGTTCCGTACGCCGCCGTCGCGAGAAGCAGGGAGGATATGCGGCCCTTGGCCGAGCGCGGCGTGTGCATTTATGTGTTGGGTGACGACAGAAACACGGCGTTTCGCGCTTACCTGCAAAAGCGGAACGACTACCGGGATATGGGTGGATGGACATGAAATCACACGTATGGCAAGCGATCCGCAGGCTCGAAGCGGAAAGCCGGGAAGAACCTCTTTGCGCTTATCTGTACGACCTGAGCGGCATTCAGGCGCATGCACGGGAAATGCTGAAAGTCCTGCCGGAACGGACGGGGCTGTTTTACGCGATCAAAGCCAACCCGGACCGGCGCATCATCGAAGCGCTGTTGCCGTTGGTCGATGGATTTGAGGTGGCCTCCGCCGGAGAGCTGCTGAAGGTCAGGGAGGTGAGCCGCAGCGTCCGGATCCTGTTTGGAGGACCGGGCAAAAAGGATGCGGAGTTGGAGGCGGCCATTCGACACCATGTAACCTATATTCACGTGGAGAGCCTGCTGGAGCTGAGGAGGCTCATCCGCTTGGCGCATGGAAGGAGCGAGCCGGTCCGCATTCTGCTGCGCATGAATCTGAGAACGGGCACGCTGCCGCAGACCGGAATAACGATGGGCGGCCGGCCAACCCCTTTCGGGCTGGACGAGGAACTGCTCGAAGAAGCGGTCGCCGCCGTTCGGGAAGAAGGCCGTGGCACGGTCCGGTTATGTGGCTTTCATTTCCACTCGTTGTCGAACAACTTGCGGGCGGATCTGCATGCCGAGATGGTCGAGCTGTATTTGCGCAAAGCGGAAGAGTGGATGGAACGTTACCAACTGGACCTTGAGGTCATCAATGCGGGAGGCGGCTTTGGCGTCCCCTACGACGCTACTCCGGCGTTCGACTGGCCGCTGTTCGCTTCCCTGATCGCGCGGAGCGAAGCAAGGAAAAGGCTAGCCGGAGCCCGGCTGTGGTTCGAGCCGGGCCGGTTTATCGTGGCGGACCACGGTTATTACGCGGCGGAGGTCATCGACATTAAACCTTCGCATGATCGGAGGTTTGCCGTGCTGAGGGGAGGAACGCACCATAACCGGTTGCCGGCTTCCTGGGGCCATAACCATCCGTTTGTCGTCATGCCGGCGGACCGGTGGGCGTACCCTTTCGCTAGGCCTGAAATCCGGCGGGGTAAGGTGACGCTGGTCGGCGAGCTCTGCACGCCTAAAGACCGTTTGCATGCGGATGCCGACGTCGAGCATTTGCGCGTCGGCGACATCGTCGTGTTCGAAAAGTCCGGCGCTTATTGCTGGACGATTTCCCATCACGATTTTCTGGGGCATCCGCACCCGAAATTTTATTATTTGGCGGAAGGAAATGATCATGCACACATGGACGATTGAATCCGGCCGGAAGGCGGCGGAATCCCGGATTACCGCAGATTTGATGAACGCTTTTTTGAGCGAGCGTTTTGTTCGGTTGGACGACGATGCGTTCGGGCCGATATCCGCTGCTCCCGTACAAATCCGGCAGTTATACGGCGGCTATGAAGAACATTCCCTGGTCTATGCCGGTGAAATGGCATTTTTGATTGAGAATCACCCGAGGAATGGTGTTCAGTGGGTGCAGGGTTCCCCGATTTTCAAACGGGAGGGCGGAAGTTGGACGTCCATCGGCGCACCGGAAGAGCTGGCGGAAACCGCGCTGCATGCGGCGTTGTCGGAGGAGGATTACAACCACCCGGGGGTCACGGATTTTTTGGCCGGCGTAAAGGCGGCGGTCCGGCAGCTTGCGCTTAGTTTGACTCCGGCCCGTTTGGACGGGCTGCTGGCGTTTGCGCCGGCTTCGCCTTACGAATGGTTTATCAAAGGGGAACGAATCGCCGCGCTGCGCGACCGCCCGTTCCATCCGTCGGCCAAAGCAAAGGTCGGCTTTACCGATCAGGACTGCTTGAGGTATTCGGCGGAGTTCGGAGAACCGATCCGCCTTCGATGGGTGGCGGTACGCGCGGATTCGGTCGAACGGGGCTGCGCGGAAGGAAGGCTGTCCTGCCTGGGTCTGCTCGCCGCCGAACCGCGGGCCGAGTTGGAGAAGGAGCTGAGCCGGCGGGGATTGGCGCCGGACGAATACGTGCCGTTACCCGTGCATCCCTGGCAGCTGCAGCAAGTGATTTTGCCCCGTTTCACCCGGGAGATCGAGGAGGGAACGATCGTTGTGCTGGATGCGGAGGCCGGCGATTTCCTGGCTAGCTCCTCCCTTCGATCTTTGGCTCCGCAATCCGTGTTGGGTACCGGAATCTCATCGGACATCCATCAAGTGGCGATGCTCAAGCTGCCGGTCAGTGTGCTATCGCTGGGCGCCGCCCGCTACTTGCCGGTTGTGAAGCTGCTTAACGGCCTGGCGGGGGAGAAACTGCTGCGCCAGGCCGTCGCTTGCGACGGAACGCTGCAGGGCCGGGTTTTCTTATGCGAGGAGCGGCACTGGTGGGGATACATGCCGGCAACGATGGGGTTGTTCGACGACCATCCGCGCCATTTAGCCGCCCAGCTTCGTCTCTACCCGCAGGAGCTGTTCGAAGAAGACTGCAAGGTGATACCCATGTCCGCGTTGGGCGTCCATCAGGGAAGATGGCACATGCTGTCGGAGATCTTGGGAAAGGTGCTTTCCGGCGAGGAGGTATTAAGTTTCTATGCCGACCTGGCGCACTTGTTCTATGATGTGGTGATGCGCCTGTTCAAGATTGGGGTGGTCCCGGAAATTCACGGGCAGAATTGCTGCCTGGTCATGGAGGGCAAACGGGTGAAGGGATTGCTGTTCCGCGACCATGATTCGGTACGCCTTCATCAGCCGTACCTGGATCGGCATGGCATCGCGGATCCGGGTTACCGCATTCGGCCCGGTTACTCCAACAGTCTGTACAATGAGACGATTCACAAGCTGGTTTTTTACGTCCAATCGCTGGGGACGCAGGTCAATCTGGCTTCGATTATGGAAGCCTTGTCCAGCGTGTACGATCTTCCGGAGTCCCGCTTGTGGGAGGTCACGGAGCAGGCATGGAAGGAAGCGCTGCAGGGCGCAAGGCTGCCGGAGGCCGATCGCGACGAACTGTATCGGGCGATATTCGAGAGCGGGGAATGGCCGGTGAAGCTAGTCGTCCGTCCGCTGCTGGAAGCGGATGGGGTGCCGGGGGCGATGCCGTCGGGCAAGGGTAAAGGACACAACCCTTTTTGGACGCAAAAAAAATCGGAACTTGACAAGAAAATGGAGTAAGTAAGTCAACATCATAACGGACCGTAGAGACGTTATTTACCTATTTCCCGATCATTTCCCGTTGTAACGGACTCCATAGACTTTATTTGGCGCAAACGTCGGCCATATTGAAGGTTTTGGCCCAAATAACGGCTCTGAGGTCCGTAAGAAATCGGGCATTCCGCGTTTCGGGGCCATTAGGATCTCTGGAGTCCGTTAGCGCACGGGCGTAAGCTCGACCGGCCGGGCGGACGTCTCGGGGCGAGCGTCCTGACAGTGGGCAGCCTCGATCCTCGCCCCGACTCACGACCAGGCTCTTGAACCCTAGTCTCACGCTCGTCAATCCGCTCTCAAGCGCCGATGTTTAGGTAGAGTACTTTTTTGGTGAAGAACAAATTTTCCTTGACAAATAACGATGAGATGAATTAAGCTGATGAAAATTTAGGAAAACGAATGAAAGGAGCGTGAACGGGGATGAAATTAGCGGTGTATCCAATCGAGAATAAGAACCTTTTATCCTCGTCATGCGGCCGTTTCAGCATATCCAAACATCCACTTCATAAGGGATGAATGTAGACAAATAGCGTTATTTGTAACGTTATGGTTTGTTCGGATATAAGACCGCTGGGGAATCTCGGCGGTTTTCTTTTTTTATTGCTTTGGATGAATGTTCAAAAAAAGAGAAAAAAAGGGTTGACATCGCCAAGACCGAGTGATAAGATCATAAACGTAAATGAGGTAAATCGTTAAAGCGTTAACGTGACGATGCAATCCGTAAATCTACGCAGAAAGGAAGGGATAGGAAATGAAACAGCGCATTATAATTGATTTACTGGAGAAAAGCTATAACCAACCGTCAGATCTTTGGCGAGAGAACGGCAAATCATCCTGTCTCGATCCGATCGTCAGAAGCTTTTACGTACCACGCGTAGTCCGTCATATCCTTAATGGAGGAGGAGCGGTACTAGCGTGATTGTGAATCGCGGACCGTTTCGTCGATACATATACAGTACGTAAGAGGCTACTTGTACCTGGCAAGTGGTCCATTCGTGTTTGTCCATGCCGAGAGGATTGGGCTAGGGCAAGTCCTATGAATGGTGCCGCTTTGGGGAGGTAGTCTTTTTTGATCCATAATAACGAACGTACGTTTCGTTTTGTTTAGCATGGCCCCTTATCCAAGCGTGTAAGGCATCGGTCTTTGCAGCCGCGATCCCAGGTTCGAGTCCTGGAGGGGCAGCTTCCCAAGTACATAACTTTACGGTTCGCAAAGTGTGAGTGGGGCACTCGGCAGGGTTCAATATTGTGGTCCAACGAAACACAAGCTATAAAAAATCGGTGGGAGATTCACCCCCTCTTAGCAAGGATTTACCGTGTCCAATTCTGATGTCAGTATGGCCCGTCCACGTCATCTTTTTCATCCTGTGTGATCAAGCAGCGGTGATGAAGACATATTATGAAAAGGGAGCTTACCGGCTTTTTATTAAGCCGGATTCCGGAAAAATCTCAAAATGAAAGGAAGAAGCCAAGCTTGCAGTACAGGTGAACCCCATGAAAAGTAAAAGACGACAGTACCCATTGATTCATGAGACAACATTTCGGAATACGACGGAACAGAATCTTGAGTTTAGCGATGTGATGGAGCGGATATCCCGGTTCATCGCGAGCGATCCACGGGGCGCGTACGACCTCGTCATTACGACCGACGCGCAGACCCACCCGGGCCATACCAAGTTCGTCAGCTACATTGTGGCGTATCGTGTAGGAAGAGGAGCATGGCTGTGCAGCCGACAAGTGATTCTCCCCAGGGAAATTTATTCGGTTCGGGAAAAATTGTCTTTGGAAACGTCATACAGCCAAGAAATTGCCGCGCAATTCGGTTTGGCCGAACGGATCAGCCTCGAAAACCTGATCCTTCCTTATCTCGATCAAGGGGCGGAAATTCGCTTTATGGTCGATATTGACGGCGGCCGCGAGGCCAAGAACCAGACGGCAGCCTATCTTTCGGAAATGGTTGGTCGAATTGAGGCGATGGGTTTAATCGCAAGGGTTAAGCCTGAATCGGTGATGGTCAGCGTAGCCGACCGCGAAACCAAGAAACCGTACCCGTTAAGGGCGGCTTCAAATTCGTGAACGCTAAACAAAATAAAACGCGATGAAGTGGAGGCGGGTGAACCCCGCTTCTTTTTTTCGCGAAAACGAGGAATAAGAATGTGTGTTCCCCCTTAGGGCTTTTGTAGGTAGGGATGAATGCGATTCTTAGGTATTATATAGAAGAAAGACTTATATGATAATTTTGGTAGAGGCGTAAATTTACCTCTGGGGGAGGGGAACTACGTTTGATTGAGATTACGGAATCTTGGATTGACGCATTGGCGCCAAACAGCGCGGCGATTAAGAGCGGTCAGGAGTTGAACAGAAAAGGCAAGTATATCGAGCTGCACCGGTCCGAGGATGGGCAGGTGCTGTTTGGATTGTGCGCGGGGAGCGGGAAGACGCCTTACGCGCCGTCCGCGGATTTCGCCGCTGCGGACAAACCGGTCATGCGCTGCAGCTGTCCGAGCCGGCAGTTCCCGTGCAAGCATGTGCTGGGTCTCTTGTATGCCTATGCGGAAGGGAAGCCGTTCCCGGCGGCGGAGGTGCCTGAAGATTTGGCGGCCAAACGGGAGAAGGCCGGGAAGAGGGAAGAGAAGAAAGCCCAGGAGACCGCTGCCGGAGCCGAGGCCAAGCCGAAAAAAGTCAATAAATCCGCGCTCAAGAAAAAAATCATGGCCCAGCTGGATGGGCTGGAACTGCTTGAGAAGTTAACGCAATCTTTGATCCGGCGCGGGCTCGGGACCCTGGATACCAAAGATTTTAAGGTGCTCCAGGAGCATGTGAAGCAAATGAGAAGCCACTATTTGACCGGCGCGCAAATCCAGCTCAGCAAGCTGCTGCTGATCTTATCCGAGCGGCAAAATACGGAGCAAGCCTATGCTTTGGCTGCCGAACAGCTTGCCGTCCTTCATGCCTTCATTAAAAAAGGCAGGGCGCATCTGTCCGCAAGGCTGGAAGATCCCGAGCTGGCGCTGGATCATGAGTCTTCCATCGAAGAGTGGCTTGGGCATGCCTGGCAGCTGACCGAACTGAAAGAAGCGGGATTGGCCGCTCCGGGGACCGAGCTGGTTCAGCTTGCTTTTTGGAGTTATGACGATGCCGCCCGGCAGGAGTACGTCGACTGCGGTTATTGGATTCAGCCGGATAACGGGGAAATTCACTATACGGCCCAATACCGCCCCTATAAAGCGGCGAAATTAATGCGTGAAGAAGACAGCTTTTTCGAGGTTTCCGCCGTGCCGGAGCTATACCGCTACCCCGGCGATCTGAACCGGCGCGTCCGCTTCGAATCCATGACGGCAAGAGCCTTGGAAGCGAAGGATTTAGGCCAAATTCGCCGGTCTGCGGCTTCATCCTATACCGAGACGGTCAAACGGGTCAAGAACCAGCTTAAAAATCCGCTGGGCGACCCTAACCCGGTCGTCCTGCTGTCTGTAGAAAAGGTGGTCACCGATGCGGAAGGCCGGCTGTTTATTGCCGACGCTCAAGGGGATACGCTGGAGCTTCGCGACGTACTGGACGGCGGAACCGTTCATCTTATGACCTTTTTGCCGGCGGAGAGTCTTCAGGATATCGCTATGCTGGGTATGTTTCACCATGATTCTCCAAGCGGTCGGCTAGCGGTTCAGCCGCTCAGTATTTTAAACCGGCAAGAGCTGGTACGGTTGCTTTACTAGTCCGAGTGAACAATCTCTGCTACGAATAAGCCGAATTGGAGGAACTTACCTAATGAGTCAAGCCCTACTGTTTGAGCTGAACGAAGAAATCCGCCGTCTGTATATTGCCGGGAGCGACCTGGCGTCCGGGGATTATCGCTTGAAGCGGATGGTTCCGACTTTCCAACAGCTGGGAGAGCGGGCGCCGGTATTTAAAAAGCTGGCCGAAGGGATCGAATCGTTGATTACCGGAGATGGCGAAGCGGATTCGGCCCAGCGGCTGCAGGATATCAATTTGCTCCTTCAGTCGGTATTGCGCACCCAGGGGAAAGGGGCCGCGGAAGGTGAGACGGTCATGCTGCAGAACAAGCCCGTGTCTTTGAAAACGGGCCGCTCCTACCGCAAGCTGTCCCCTGTTCGAACCGCTTTGACCTCCCGGGGCGGCGGCCGGTATGAAATCATCGCCGAAGCCTACCGCGAGGGATTGTTTCAGGATCTTCGCCTGCTTCCGTTCGCCATGGAAGCCTTGAACGACCCTTATGCGGAAATTGCCGATTTTGCGATGACGTATATTTTGCCGTCCTATGACTCAGCCATCGTGCCTCATCTGACCCGCAGCTTTGAGCCCGCCGGGGGGAAGACTGAAGCCCGCAAGCTGACCGTCATTGCGATGTGCGGCGGCGAACAAGCGCTGCCTGTCCTTTATGAGGCCGCCGTATCGGGTTCCGACGAGGTGCGGACGACGGCGATTCGCCTGCTTGCGGGGCACGCCGAATATGAGCAGGCCCTGCTCGATTTCAGCCGCGACAAGAAGAAAAGCATTCGCGAAGCAGCATACCAAGCGTTGGCGGACAGCCACTCTACAAGCGCAGCCGAGCGCTTGTATGAAGCTTCCCAAGGGAAAGACAGCGAACTGGTCGGCCCGGCGTTAAACCGTAGCCAATCGGAACCCTTAAACGGATGGCTGGCCCGGGATTTTGCGGAGTTGATCCGTTCCGTGGAAGCGGGCGTGCCGGATAAGGAGCAAGCACAGGAAATTTCCATGCGGGCGAGACGCTATTTCTGGGTGCTTCAGCACAAGACGCTCCCTGCGCTGGAGGAGATCCATTTAAGCGTTCTGCGGAACTATACACACTACGCTTTTACGCTCGGTTGGACCTATTTAACGAACGAAGCGATGCAATACATACAAAAGACCGAATCCGCAGAAGGGCGTCAGCTGCTTGAAGTTGCGGTGGAAATTGAAATAAAAAAAACGGCCGGCACGAACGCATATGTGCGCGAAACCTTTGAAAAGGCGCAGTCGGCGCTGGCTCCGGAACGTCTGTATGAGGCGTTTGCCGGCATTTTGCGGGACCGGCTAAATGCTTCAGCCTTAAGCAAAAGCGCCAATTACTGCAAGCAATTGCTCGATACGATGGAGAACTTGATTACCCGCCGCAGCTATCAGGATGTGACGTCGGTATGGACGAATGAACGAAAAGGCTATGTCTATCAGGTGGATATGCCGTCGCCCGCGGAAATCGCCGCAAACTGGGACCCGCGCTGGCTGGATCATTTCATTGCCCTTGATCACTTGGCTTTGGTCAGTGCTTTCGCCCGGCCGGGACATGAGGGGGCCGCTTCCTATTTGCTTTCCAAGCTGAACAAATCGCCGGAATTTCGCAACCGTTTTGCCAATTTGGCGGTCATGGGGCTGGTTCGCGCGGGAATCCCGGAGAAAGAGCTTCATGAAGCGCTCGTCCGGGCTTTGGAAGACGAGCGGAATACGGAATGCCACGAAATCGAACCGTTTCTGTTCGATCAGCTATGCCTTCTTCCCGCCGCTTATGCGGACCGCATCCGCAAGGCCCTGCCCAAATTTGTCAACATCGGCGTAGAGCAGCTGGGACATATTTTGAAAATGATGGAATTAAAGGAGTGAAACGGTGATGAGTACGGAATCCACGATGCAGGAGATTATGCGCAAACCGGCGGAGCTGTTGTACCGGGAAGAATTGGAGGTATTGATCCGCGAAGATCAAGGCAAAATCCCGACCGGGTGGCAAATGTCCCCGCAGTCGGTGCTGAAATTTATCGTCGGCGGAACCGCAGGGAATCAGGTGATCACGCCGAAATATATCGGGAACCCGCGCCTGGTTGAAATGGCCATTGCCACGCTGGTGACTGACCGAGCTTTGCTGTTGATCGGCGAGCCAGGAACGGCCAAATCCTGGCTGTCGGAAAATTTGGCCGCGGCCATTTACGGCAATTCCGGGCTGGTTGTGCAAGGGACGGCGGGGGCGACGGAAGAGCAAGTCCGCTATTCCTGGAACTATGCGATACTGCTCGCGCAAGGGCCAACGCCGGAAGCGCTGGTAAAAAGCCCGATAATGCGTGCCATGGAGGCGGGCGGCATCGCCCGTTTCGAGGAAATTTCCCGCTGCGCCTCCGAGGTGCAGGACGCCCTGATTTCGATTTTATCGGAGAAGACGATTTCCATTCCCGAGCTTGGCAAGGAACTGAACGCGCGCAAAGGCTTCAGCCTGATCGCGACGGCCAACACCCGCGACCGGGGCGTCAACGAAATGTCGACGGCGCTGAAACGCCGCTTTAACATGATCGTGCTGCCCGCGCCGGCGGACCTTGAAACCGAAGTGGAAATCGTCAAGAAACGCGTCGGCGAAATCGCCGCGTCCTATGACCTGCAGGCGGCTGTTCCTGCGGACGAAGCGCTGCAAAAGGTTGTGACCATTTTTCGGGAGCTGCGCAGCGGCATGACGCTGGACAAAAAAGAGAAGGTGAAATCCCCGGCCGGGGTCATCTCCACGGCGGAAGCTATTCTGCTCACGAGCAGCATGGCGCTAGCGGCCAGCTTTGGCGGCGGAGAGATGACCGATGAGGATTTGGCCGCAGGACTGCAGGGGGCGATCGTGAAGGATGACGACAAAGACCGTCTGGTTTGGAAGGAATACCTGGACAATGTGATGAAAAAGCGCGGGGCAAGCTGGCGCGGCCTTTACAACGCCTGCAAGGAGATGAATCAATGAAGCCGGCTAGCGGCGCTGGAGTGCAACTCTTTGGCGTCCGGCACCTTTCTCCGGCCGGCGCTTATCATGTGGCCGAATTCCTGGATCGGGTCAAGCCAACGGCGGTGCTGATCGAAGGCCCTGCGGACGCTTCCGCCGAAATCGCGCATTTGACGAATGCTTCGACCAAGCCGCCCGTCGCGATATTGGCCTTCACCGAAGATGTGCCGGTCCGGACCGTGCTCTGGCCTTTCGCCGTGTATTCGCCGGAATATCAGGCCATGCTTTGGGCCCGGCAGCATGGAGCACACTGCGCTTTTATCGATTTGCCTTCGTCCTCCGCCGTTTGTTTGCAGGATGCCCGCGGCGGCGCGAGCTCGCGTCAGGAGGAAGAAGCTCGCGAACCGGAGGGGAGCGATGAGCCGGATAGCTCCTTATACGACAGGATCGCGGAAATCGCCGGCGAGTACGAATATGACGCTTATTGGGAACGCAGCTTTGAGCACAATTTACGTCCGGATGCGTATCGGCAGGCGATTCTGGCCTACTCCGGACAGATGCGGGAGCTGACGGAGGAGCGGGAGCAGCGCGGCCAAAGGCTCGAATACGCCTATAATGCGGTGCGCGAAGCGTATATGTGCCGGCAAATTGCCGATACGATCGCAGCAGGGCATACTCCCGAGCAAATCGCGGTTATTTGCGGGGCGTATCACGCTTCCGCTTTGCAGGACCTTTCCATCGCCATGGACGATGGAGAAATGGCGCAGCTCCCCTTCCGCAAGACCAAGCTGACGCTGATGCCGTATTCCTACTTGCGGCTCTCGTCCTTAACCGGGTATGGGGCGGGGAATATCGCGCCGTACTATTTTGAAATGATGTGGGAACAGATGCGGCGGGGCAAGCTGGAGGAGCTGCCTCATCGCTATCTGGCTTCCGTGGCCGGGGACTTGCGAAGAACGGGAACGCACCGCTCCACGGCGGAAGTGATCGAGGCGGTCAGGCTCGCCGAGTCCCTGTCGGCCCTGCACGGCGGCAGCGCGCCGACGCTGATGGACCTGAGAGACGCGGCCAAAACGCTCCTGGGCCATGGAGAACTCGCCGTGGTCGCCGAATCGTTCGCGCGAACGGAGGTGGGGACGGCGATCGGAGCCCTGGCCGAAGGCGTCAGCCAGACACCGATTCAGGACGACGTGAACCGCCAGTTGAAGCGGCTGAAGCTGGAGAAATACAAAACCGCGGTTGCCCAGGATCTGATCCTGGACCTGCGGGAAAACCGGCGGGTGAATTCCGAGGAAGCGGCCTATCTCGATTTGGACCGTTCTATCTGGTTCCATCGTTTGAAGCTGCTCGGCATTCGTTTTGTGAGAAATCAGGCCAGGTCCGCCGACCAGGCGGTTTGGTCGGAGCGTTGGGTCGTTCAGTGGTCCCCGGAAGTGGAGATCGAAGTCGTGGAATCGAATTTGCTGGGCGAAACCGTAGAAACCGCCGCGGCCTTCGCGCTGCAGCAGCGGCTGGAGGAATGCTCCACGATCAAGGAGGCTTCCGCGCTTATCTCCGTCGCCTATGAGTGCGGGATGATTCAGCAGATGGAAGCCGGCCGAATGGCCATGCAAAGCCTGGCGGTCGAGAGCCAGAACGTCGTCGAGATCGCGGCTGCGGCGAGAAACCTGTCTCAGCTGATCCGCTTCGTCGGCATTCGGAGAATCGATACGGCCCCGTTGATCCCGCTGCTTCAACAATTGTTTTTGCGCGCCGCTTTGTTTCTGCAAGATGCGAGCAGATGTAATGAGGAATCGGCGCAGGCCATGGCGGAAGCGATGAATGAGCTGAACCATATCGCTGCAGAACATAGCGACGAGGTAGATGAAGCGCTGTGGGTGCAGGAGCTGATTGCACTATCGGACAGGGATGATGCCCACCCCCGGCTGTCCGGTCTGGCGTGCGCGATTCTGCTTGAACGGGGGGAACTGACGGGCGAGCAATGCGCTGCCGAGGTTTCGCGCCGGCTCTCGCCGGGGATTCCGGCCGACCTGGGCGCCGGCTGGTTCGAGGGGTTGGCGATGCGCAACCGCTACGCGCTCTTGTCGCGGATGAGCCTATGGGAGCAGCTTAACGAGTATATCAGCGCGCTGGAGGATCACGAGTTTGTGCGGTCGCTGGTCTTTTTGCGCCGGGCCTTCAGCGTCTTCAGCCTGAAGGAAAAAACGATGGTCGCCGAGCTGCTCGGGGAATTGTGGGGCGTGGAACCCGAGCAGGCGGCCGAAGTCATGATGAATGAGCTTAAGGAGGATGAAGCCCGGATGCTGGACGAATTGAATGATTTTGATTTTGAGGATTTATAGACGATGGCGGGAACGGTAAAGCAAGCGGCTCTCACCCGCTGGCGGCTTATCCTGGGTGCGGCCGCCGAAGGGGAGCTTGGCCGGTACGGCAGCGGCGGGCAGGTGGGGCTCTCGGACGATGAGTTGATTATGGATCGGGCGCTCGCCGCCATTTACGATCAAACGGCAGAGGGCGGGGAAGGTAGCGGGAACGGTGCGGGGGCACGCGGCGCGGGCCACGGAAAATCCGCGCCCCGCCTCGCGCAGTGGCTCGGCGACGTACGGACTTTTTTCCCGGAAGACGTGGTCTCCGTGATCCAAAACGATGCGATGGAGCGCAAAGGCTGGAAGCAGCTTCTGTTCGAGCCGGAGGTGCTGGTCACCGTCAAACCGGATATCCACCTCGTCGGAACGCTGCTGTCGCTCAAAGGGAAAATTCCGGAGAAGACGAAGGACACCGCGCGTATGCTTGTGCAGGCGGTGGTGGATGATCTGGTCAAGCGGATGAGCCAGGAGCTGCGGAGAGCGGTCACCGGGGCGTTAAACCGCCGGCAGCATACACCGCTGTCCTCCCTGAGCGGCATCGACTGGAAGCGGACGATTCAGCGGAATCTGAAGCATTACGATACGGAGCGCAAACGGATCATCCCGGAAAGGTTCTATTACTTTGATCGCGCGAAGCGGAGCAAGGAATGGACGGTCATCGTCGATATCGACCAAAGCGGCTCCATGGCGGAATCGGTGATCTGGGCGTCGGTGGTCGGGTCCATTTTTGCCAGTATTCCCGTCCTGGATACCCGCGTGGTCGTCTTCGATACCGAAGTGGTCGATCTGACCGAACAATGCGCGGGCGATCCGGTGGATATGCTGTTCGGCATCCAACTCGGCGGAGGCACGAATATCGACAAATCGGTCGCCTATTTCGAACCGTTTATTAAAGAACCGAAGAAGACGCTGTTTATCCTGATCTCCGATCTTTACGAGGGGGGCAATCAGTCCCGTTTGATCCGGCGAATGCGGGAGATGAAGGAAGCCGGCGTCAAGACGCTTTGTTTACTCGCCTTATCGGATGAAGGGAAACCTTTTTACGATGAACGGTTGGCCAAGGCTTTTGCCAAAGACGGAACCCCTTGTTTTGCCTGTACGCCTGCGATGCTGCCGCAGCTGGTAGAAGGGGCGCTGCAAGGAAAGGAACTGTCGGAGCTGGTGAAACGGTTGGACAACAAGTGAAATAGAAAGAACCGGGAAGGTGAAGACCATATTAAGCGAGAACAATAAGAATAAGCTGAAGCGGACGGTCCGTGAACAACAATTTGAGCACATGCGATGGATTATTTGAAAGAGACGGTGCACCAGGGGATCCGCTTGTCCAAGAACGGAGCGGAAGATTACGCGGAAATTTGCTCGTCCCGCATCGGCGGAGATCCGGATCTGCCGCCGAACGCGGCATGGCCGCTGGATGAGGAACATGACTTTGTATTCCAGCTAGCCGGCGAAAATATGTATTCTTGGCCTTAAACAGCTATCCTAAGGAGGAGCAGGAAAATGACCAATAGCATTTTGAACTGGGAACGGGGACCTGGTTAAACCCGCCGTTGTCCGTCAGGCAGGAAGGGAATCATCTGAAGGTTATTCCGGAAAAAGGCAAGGATTTTTGGAAAAAGACGCTTTACGGTTTTGAATTTGAGGATGGCGCGGCTCTGCTGACCGATTGGCCCGTAGACAAGGCGGTGGAGGTGTCGTTTTTACTGACGACGTTCACCGGGCTATATGATCAAGCCGGCGTTCTGCTGTATCATGGACCCGGGCAATGGATCAAGGCAGGCGTTGAAATCAACGACGGAATTCCCCAGCTGTCCGTCGTAGTCTCGGACGGGTATTCAGACTGGTCCTTAACGGCTGTGCCCGAATGGGCGGGGGAAGAGGTAACCATCCGCGCTTCCATCATGAAGGATGCCGTCATTATACGGGCACGTACAAAGCGCCATGCCTGGCGTACCATCCGGGTGGCTCGGTTCCCTTCCCTTTCCGGGAATCAAGCAGGTCCCTTCGCGTGTTCGCCGACTCGGAACGGGCTGGAGGTTACGTTTACCCGCTGGGCTTATGCCGAGCAAGATCAGGATCTTCATACGGATCCGAAGACGGAATTTTAAAGTGAATGGATCAAAAATGCAGAAACGCATTTATATTTGATATGGATGTTGGATCATGGACTCATGTCGTTTATTGATATCTTCCGCGGAATATGATAAGATTCCTGTAACTTAAACGATGGGAGCTGAAAAGGATAATGGATTTTTCTTGCTAAGAATCATAAAACAGAAAAGCGAAAAATCTTCGCATGTTTTATCTTTCGTATGCAAGAAAGTTACTTATTCTTTTCACTCAAGCGGAATATTTCTGATCTGACTGACACGATACGTGGGTCGGATTTGCTGTATTTGAATTGAGCTGCGAGAAAGTAACTTTCTTGCGGCTCAATTTTTTTTGCAGGAGGATTGCTTCATGTCATTAATTAAAGTAGCGAACCTGACGTTCGCTTACGACGGCAGCTACGACAACATTTTCGAGGACGTCAGCTTTCAAATCGATACCGATTGGAAATTGGGTTTTACCGGGAGGAACGGACGGGGGAAGACGACGTTCCTTAATCTGCTGCTGGGCAAATACGAATACGGCGGGCATATTTCCGCGGATGTCGGCTTCGAGTATTTTCCATTCGAGGTCAAACACAAGGAATACAACACGCTTGACGTCGTGGAGGAAATCGTTCCGGACTACGCCCAATGGGAGCTGATGCGCGAGCTTTCTCTGCTGCAGGTATCCGATGACGTCTTGTACCGGCCTTTCGATACCTTATCCAACGGGGAGCAGACGAAAGTGATGCTGGCGGCTTTGTTCCTGAAGGAAAACAGCTTCCTGTTGATCGATGAACCGACCAACCATTTGGATATGGAGGGCCGGGAGCTCGTCAGCGCTTATTTGAACCGCAAAAGCGGTTTTATCCTAGTGTCCCACGACCGGGCATTTCTGGACCATTGCGTGGATCATATCTTGTCCATCAACAAGACCAACATCGAAATCCAGAAGGGCAACTTCTCCGATTGGCGGGAAAATAAACAACGCCAGGACAACTACGAGCTGGCCGAAAACGAAAAGCTGCGGAAAGACGTCAAACGCTTGTCGGAAGCGGCGAAGCGAACCAGCAACTGGTCACACGAGGTGGAAAAAACGAAAAACGGCACGCGAAATTCCGGTTCCAAGGTAGACAAAGGCTATATTGGGCACAAGGCCGCGAAAATGATGAAGCGCTCCAAATCGATCGAGCAGCGGCAGCAATCGGCTCTTGAGGAAAAATCGCAGCTGCTCAAAAACATCGAAACCTCGGAAAGCTTGAAGATCGCTCAATTGCCCTACCACAAGCACCAACTGGCCGAACTGGACCGAATCTCGATTTTTTACGGAGAGAAGCAAGTGTGCCGGGATATCAGCTTTACGATTGAGCAGGGTGACCGGATCGCGCTTATCGGCAGAAACGGCTCCGGCAAATCAAGCATCTTGAAGCTGATCCATGGCGAGGCGATTTTCCATACGGGGACGCTCCGTCTGGGAAGCCAGTTGAAAATTTCTTACGTCTCGCAGGACACCTCGCATTTACAGGGACATTTGACGGACTTTGCCGGAGATCACGACATCGACGAAAGTTTGTTTAAAGCGATTTTGCGCAAACTGGATTTTTCCCGGCTGCAGTTCGAGAAAGATATCGCGGATTACAGCGGCGGACAGAAGAAAAAGGTGCTGATCGCCAAAAGCCTTTGCGAAAAAGCCCATCTGCTGGTATGGGACGAACCGCTCAATTTCATCGATGTCATCTCCCGCATGCAAATCGAGGATTTGCTGCTGGAGTACTCGCCCACCATCCTGTTCGTCGAGCATGACCGGGAGTTTAGCGAAAATATCGCCACAAAAGTGATTCAACTGTAACGATAGACCTAAGAACGCCATTTATTTAGGAGGATGAAAAACATGAAGGACTTGTTGGTAATCGCAGATGATCAAGCGAACCTGTCAATCCGCTCGTGCGATGGCACGGTTCCACAACAAACCAATCGGAAACCGGAGCTTTATCCATCTATATATAGGGACACCTAGCAATTAATATAGTTGGTTAATGCAAACGCCAAGGAGCGCCGGTGGAACGGGCTTCTTTGGCGTTTTTTTCTCCGGTTCAAAGGAGAAAAGATCATGAAACCAACCTCCAAATATGAAAAGATCGGACAGATCCTCAAATACCTGGGGCAACCCGATTATCGATATCGGCAAATCGCCGATGCGATATTTAAACAGAGAGTCAGCCACTTTGAGCACATGTCCATGCTGCCGAAACGGCTGCGCGAAACTTTGATTCGAGAGCTGGGGAATCAGGTCTCCAGCCTGACGCCGGTACTGGAGAGAAGCTCTAGCCAAGTCAATAAAGTCTTATTTTCCATCCCCGGCGGCGAACGGGTAGAGGCCGTCAGATTAAGCTATAAACGCGGGTGGGAATCGTATTGCATTTCCTCCCAGTGCGGCTGCGGATTCGGCTGCCGGTTTTGCGCCACGGGAACGCTGGGCCTCAAACGGAACTTGACCGCGGACGAAATCGCCGACCAGTTGCTGCATTTCCATTTGAACGGACATTCCTTGGACAGCGTGTCTTTTATGGGAATGGGGGAGGCGCTGGCGAATCCGTATCTGTTTGAGGCGCTGCGCCTGTTGACCGACGCGGGGCTATTTGGATTAAGCCAGCGCAGAATCACGGTTTCGACGATCGGGATTTTGCCGGGTATGGAGCGCTTAAGGCAGGAGTTCCCGCAAGTGAACCTGACCTTTTCGCTGCACTCCCCGTTTGATGAACAGCGCAGCGGGCTGATGCCGATCAATGACAAGTTCCCGCTGCAGGAGGTGATGCAAGCGCTGGATCTTCATATCCGGGAGACGGGGAGAAAAGTATACATCGCTTATATCCTGCTTCGGGGGATCAACGATTCGGCGGAGCACGCGGAAGCGGTGGCTGATTTGCTAAGGGGAAGAGGGGAGTGGGAGCATCTCTATCACGTGAACCTGATCCCCTACAATTCGACCGACGCCACGCAGCAAAGTTATGGACAATCCGACCGAAACCAGGTCAACCGGTTTGTCCGGATTCTAAAGTCAAAAGGAATCCATGTCACGGTCCGAACCCAATTCGGGAGCGACATCAACGCCGCTTGCGGGCAGTTGTACGCGGCAGAGAAATAAAAGCCGGCAAGGCCGGCAACCTAATCTGTAGGCACGATAATTAACCGCGTTAATCGCGGTTTTTTTTTCGTTTTTCGCAATACCGATTGAATTTTGGAAAATGATCACGTAGTATATATGATAATGATAATCATTATCATATATAAGGTTACTACTTGATTTACAGAGGGGGTGAATTTTTTTGAATCACGAAGACACCAAAAAAAGCGGGATGGGCGGGTTCTATTACGCTTTTATGTTGTTGTTGATTTGCCTGATTCTGGTATCCGCCGTTTATTCCGTATCGATCGGTCAAGTCCGCGTTCCGTTCCGGCAAGCGATGGATATCATGGTCCATGGACTGACCAACGGCCATTGGGGATCCCTGGATCATGTCGACAGCGAGTCTTACTTAAACATTATTTGGCAAGTAAGAATGCCCCGCGTGATTTTTGCCCTGCTGATCGGCATGGGACTTTCTTTGTGCGGAGCCGTGATGCAGGCCGTCGTACAAAATCCGCTTGCCGATCCCTACATACTCGGCATTTCGTCGGGGGCTTCGCTGGGAGCTACGTTCGCCATTCTGGTCGGGTTCGGAAGCGGCGCGCTGTTATCCCAGTTCGGCGTAGCCTTCGGAGCGTTCGTCGGCGCCATGATCACTTCGATCGGGGTGCTTGTTTTATCCAGTATCGGCGGCAAAGCGACATCGGTGAAACTTGTTTTATCGGGGGTGGTCATCGGTGCCTTGTGCAGCTCTTTTTCGAGCTTGATCATTTATTTTGCCAATAATGCGGAAGGGATCAAAACGGTCACTTTTTGGTCCATGGGCAGCTTGGCTTCTTCCAATTGGGAGAAAGTCCCTATCCTGGCGGCGATCATTTTACTTGGATGCGGCATGTTTCTTTTTCAACACCGAGTCCTGAATGCGCTGCTGTTAGGCGACGAGTCGGCTGTAACCTTAGGCATCAATTTAAGCGCCTACCGCAAGATTTATATGATCGTTACCGCTCTGATTACGGGAACCATGGTTGCTTATGCCGGCATGATCGGTTTTGTCGGTCTGATCATCCCGCATATCACGAGGGGCCTATTCGGTGCGGATCATAAACAGTTAATGCCGGGTACGCTCCTGCTGGGAGGGCTGTTCTTAATCTGGTCGGACATTTTGTCCAGAACGTTGATTCATAATGTCGAATTGCCCATCGGGATCGTAACTTCCGTGATCGGTTCGCCCTTATTCATCTACATGATCGTTAAAAAAGGCTACAATTTCGGAGGCTAAACAAATGGAATTGACCGCGAATGAAATGGAAATCCGGATCGGTAAGAAAGAAATCGTCAAAAACGTTTCGATTTTCGTGAAAAACCAACAATTCGTAGGCCTGATCGGACCCAATGGATGCGGAAAATCGACGCTGCTAAAAAGTATTTACAAAAGCCTGGTTCCCCGAAAAGGCACCGTTTATTTGGGCGACATGGACGTGCTGAAATCCTCCGAAAAAAAAGTTTCCCAGCGCCTAGGCGTGGTTGGCCAATTTAATGAAATGAACTTTGATTTGACGGTGCAGCAAATGGTCATGCTGGGCCGAACGCCGCACAAAAAATGGCTGGAATCGGACAAACAGGAAGATTATGCGATCGTGGAGGAAGCGTTAAAGAAAACGAATTTGCTCGATTATCAAGACCGCAGTTTTCTATCTTTATCCGGCGGCGAGAAACAAAGGGTGATTTTGGCGAGAACCGTCGCCCAACAACCCCGGTTTATGATATTGGACGAACCGACGAATCATTTGGATATTCGTTATCAGCTTGAAATTTTGTCTTGCGTTAAGGAGCTAAACATCGGCGTGTTGGCGGCGCTTCACGATTTGGAAATGGCGGCCCATTACTGCGATTATGTCTATGCGATCAAACAGGGCGAGGTGTACGCTCACGGCACGCCGGAGCAAGTATTGACGCCGGAGACCATCGAGTCGCTCTATCAAGTCAAATGCCAGACCTATATTAACCCCGTGACGAACGGGTTAGGCTTCGCATATGGCATCTAAAAGGAGAGGAACCATTGTGAAAAAGAATCTATGGATAAGCATCGCTTTCGTTCTTATATTGATGTTAACGGCTTGCGGCGGTTCGGCGACAAGCGGCTCGGACGCACCGAAGGCTGAAGCGCAAAGCCATTATCCCGTAACGATCCAAAACTTTGCCAAGGCGGAAGGCGGCACGACTTGGGATAAGCAAGAGCAAATCTTTGAAAAAGCGCCGGAACGCGTCATGGCCAATACGAAACCGGCTGCAGAGTTGCTGCTGCATTTAGGTTTGGCGGACAAAATCGTCGGCGTTGGCGCCAATTTTGGCGCACCGGATCCATCGGTGGAAACCGAATACGCGAAATTGAACATTTTAAGTGACGAATACGTCGGTAAAGAAGTGACGTTGGGCACGAATCCCGACTTGGTGTTGGGGCGCGGCGGGTTATTCGATAATGCCGACTGGGGAGTAGGCACCGTGGGCGTGCTGAACGACATGGGGATCAAAACTTACGTGCTTGAATCTTCGGTTACCGGGGGAACGTATGACTCGATTTATAAGGATCTAGAGAATCTAGGGAAGATCTTTAGCGTGGAGGATAAAGCCCAAAGCTTTATTCAGGAGTTAAAGGACAGACAAGCCGCCATTGCCTCGAAATTGTCGAGCATTACCGAACAAAAAACATTCGCTTATTTGCATATGAGCGATCCCAACGAAGTGTATGTTTACGCGGCTCAAGACGAGACCTTCTTCAATGACGCCTTCCGGATGGTTAAATTGGACAATATTTTCAAAGAGGAAACCGGAGAGGTTAGCGTGGAAACGCTGATTGGAGCTGATCCGGACGTGTTAATCATTCCGAATTGGGACACTACCGACGGTGTTAGCGCAGATACAATTAAAGAGGCACTTTATTCGAATCCCAAATTATCCAGCATGAATGCGATCAAAAATAAACAGATTTATGCCGTCGATTACAACTACATGTTCGGATATAGCTACAACACGATCGACGGGATGGAGCTGTTGGCGAAAGAAATGTACCCGGACTTGTTCAAATAGAGGAGGCAAACGGATGTCGCAAGACTTGGAACTTTACGACGTTACGATTATTGGAGGCGGACCTGCCGGATTGTACGCGGCTTTCTACAGCGGAATGCGCGATATGAAAACGAAGCTGATCGAGGCAAAAGAGGAGCTTGGCGGCCGTACGCTGATTTATCCAGAAAAGATGATTTGGGACGTCGGCGGCGTTACGCCGATTCGCTGCGAGCGGTTGACGGAGCAAATGATCAA
This sequence comes from Paenibacillus macerans, assembly GCF_050565405.1. Classification (GTDB taxonomy): domain Bacteria; phylum Bacillota; class Bacilli; order Paenibacillales; family Paenibacillaceae; genus Fontibacillus; species Fontibacillus macerans_B. The sequence goes on from NZ_JBNYYG010000008.1 coordinate 83,833, forward strand.
GCAAGCGATGACGTTTGATCCTATGCTCGTATTAGGACAGCAAATCTGCGAACTGGAGCGATTGGCCGATGGCACGATGATGCTCAAGGCAATAACGGGGGAACGGCACTGGACAAAAACGCTAATCCTTGCCTTGGGCCGCGGGGTGCTGAAGCTTGCGAAGCTGGACATCGAAGGGGCCGAGCGTTACGAAGTCGGGAATTTGCATTACACGGTACAGGAGTTGGAAATATTCCGCAACAAACGGGTGCTCATCTCCGGCGGCGGCGATTCCGCCGTGGATTGGGCGAACGAATTGGAACCGCTAGCCGCAAGCGTAACCGTCGTACACCGTCGCGAACGCTTTGGCGGGCATGAGCGCAACGTGAAGCGAATGCTGGAATCTTCGGTCCGCGTCCTGACGCCGTATGCCGTCAAACAGCTTCGCGGCAACGCCGGGGGTAAAGCGATCGAAGCCGTATCGATCGTGCGCGTGGATTCGGAAGGCGTGTTGTCGGAAGCGGTTGAATGGCTCGAAGTGGATGCCGTGATCGTGAATCACGGATTGCGCGGCGATTTCGGAAACATCGTCAACTGGGGATTGGAGATGGGGCAATGGGACATCCACGCGAACGAGAGGCTCGCGACCAACTTGCCCGGCGTATTCGTAGCCGGAGATGTGGCGCACCATGCCAGTAAGCTCCATTTGATCGCCGGCGCCTTCACCGATGCGGCGCTGGCGGTCAATAGTGCAAAATTGTATATGGAGCCTGATGCGGCAGCGGCAGCTTACGTTTCTTCCCATAATGCCAAATTCAAGGAGCGGAACATCGCGCTTGGAGTCGCGGAGGAGGACGCGTAAGGGGTGATTTTCAACAGCGCCACACCATTTTGGTGTGGCGCTTTTTAGATGGAACAGGTTATGATTCATAAATAAAAGCAGCTAAAGGAGCCTAAGCATGAAGTCTCAACTCTCTGACCGCATAAATATGCCACCAGGATTTTGGTCAGGATTACACCAATTAGGGATCGACGCTCGCGATGTAGCTTGCAAAGCCCGACTGCCGCTGACCATCATGTCTGAACCCGTCGTCACCAGCGCCCAATATTTTGCGATCTGGCAGGCGTATTCCGATCTCATGGGCGACGCTGCAACGGGAATCATCCGACTGGCCACCGCTTTTGAAACCGCCAAGTATCCGCCGACCGTCCTGGCGCCTTACCATGCTCGCGACTATCGCGACGCCCTGAACCGTATGGTGAGGTACAAAGGGCTTTGTCCTCCGGAAAGCTTAAGAATCAAGGAGGAGGGGGACGCTTGTGCCATCGACCTGGAATGGCAGGATTCCGGGCACTCAGGTCCGCCGCTGCTGATCGGGATCACACTGGCGTTTCTTTTGGAGCTTGGGCGCCGGGGCACGGGTCAGCCTTTGACGGCGCGCTTCGTCGAATTTTCGCAACCCATGGGCGATGTCCAGGCCCTTGAAGCCTACTTCGGCTGCCGTATCCGGATTGGCGGCAAAAGCAACAGGTTGATGCTGTATCGAAAAGATCTAGACCTCCCTTTTGCCTCGTACAACGAAGAATTGCTGGAGATCCTGACTCCCGCTCTGGACCGATCGCTTAATGAGCAGCAGCGCAGCCGTTCCATAACCGAGACGGTCAAATGGATCATGAAACGCGGCCTCACCGGAGGAAGCCCCGACATTCAGGCCGTCGCGAAGGAGCTTGGAATGAGCGACCGGACCTTGCAGCGCAGGCTTACTAATGAAAACACGAGCTTTAAGCATCTGTTGAAGCAAGCTAGACATGAGCAAGCACGGGAGTACTTAGCGGATCCCTCCCTCGATATTAAAGAAGTGGCTTTCCTAATCGGATATGAGGACCAGAACTCGTTCTATCGTGCCTTCCGCCTGTGGGAAGGGGATACGCCTTCGAATTGGCGTACTGGGCATTTATGTCAATCTCGAGATCAGAAGGACGGCTAGGAATACCGACGATTTATTAACTAAATTGGCGGGTTAAGCTAGAACTTTGGCGCAATAGGCTAGTTACTCAACCATTCAGACAAGGTAATATAATCCCTATCCGAAGTACAAGATTAAAAGGAGAAATGGATCATGGATATGGGATTAAACCATAAAACGGCTTTAATTACAGGATCAACGAAAGGGATAGGGAAAGCCATCGCCATTGAGCTTGCCAAAGAAGGCGTGAATGTACTCATTAACGGACGCCATGTTGCTGAGGTAGAACGAACGGTGCGAGAAATAAAATCAGATTTTCCGGCCACCTCTCCTCAAAATGCAGCAGCCGATCTTGCAGATGTCAAGCAAAGGGAAGCTTTATTCAATAAATATCCTGATATCGATATTTTGGTTAACAATATGGGGATTTATGAAATGATGGCCTATGAAGACGTTACCGATGAGGTATGGGAAAAATACATCCGTACGAATGTTCTTGCGGCAAATGGTCTATCGAAATTCTACTTGCCGAACATGCTCAAAAACGATTATGGCCGAATCATCTTCATTGCGAGCGAAGAAGCCGTGATGCCTTCAGGCCAAATGCCTCAGTATGCGATCACCAAATCCATGTTATTATCCTTGGCAAAAAGCTTATCCAAATTAACGAAAGGCACGGAAGTTACCGTCAATACGATCATGCCGGGACCCACCCTCTCCGAAAATGTGCAGCACATCATTGAGGGAATATACCCGGATAAAGAGTTGACCTTTTCCGATAAAGAGAAAGCATTTTTGGCGGCAAACTTGCCTCAATCCGAAATACAGCGGTTCATCAAGCCTTTTGAAATAGGCCGATTAGCCGCATTTGTATGCAGCCCTCATGCATCCGCGTTTAAGGGTTCTCCCATTCGCATGGATGGGGGGATGGTGCCGACGATTTTTTGATAACCCGAATATTTTGCCTGAGATCGTATCAACCTATCGGGATGGAAACCAACTTTCCAAACAAGACGAAAGGAGGCCTCCCATGACCCGATCCAAAAAAAGAGAAGCCAATGTAGCGAAAAGCCGAAAACAAGTCCAACACCCGCATGGTCCGATCAAATCCCTTGAGGAGTTATCGAACGAATACGATAGTGAGCATTCCGGGGCAAAGTCCGAGTAGCAGACAAATAAAAGCAGACCCTATGCCCGACATCAAGGCTTGGCGGTCTGCTATTTCTAATTTTAACGGAACTGGGCAAATCAGCGTTTGACCCACGCATGCTTTAGATCCATCTCCCGGATGCATTCATCCGCTGCTGAAGCACAACCGGCATATGCTGCGTTGGGCTAATGTTATAGCGGTTTCTATAGTAGTACATGACCCGTTCAATCTGAAAATGCTCCTGAACCTCCGGCAAGTCGGTCGCCATGGAGAAGCGTTGGCACATGAAACATCAGCCTCCTTTTTACACCATAGTGTTTGTCAAAGGAGGAAATTTATTCTTTAAGGTGTATTTTCGAGACTGCCGTACATTTTTTGAGCCAACTCCGGATCATCGTAAATCGCGATTTTCGAATCGATGAGCTGAAGGTTTTTCGTCAATTCCTCAATCTGCCTGACGACATGCTTGCGATGTTCGGAGAGCATTGTTTTTCGCTCATCGATCGTTTGCATCCCCTGCAAGCACCAATCCGCGTACCGCTTGATTTCTTTGATGGACATCCCCGTATCTTTCAGGCAGCATACCATGGCCACCCATTTGAGATCCGTATCCGTGAACGCCCGGTTGCCGGATTTATCCCTGCCAATAAAGGGCATGAGGCCTTCTTTATCATAAAAACGCAGCGTGTGAACGGACAGTCCGAACTTGTTCGCGACCTCGTTAATGGAATAATTCATTTTTTTCACCCTACCCCTTGACCTAGAGTTAACTCGAAGTACTATACTCACTATAGACCACGAAAACCAAGTTATCAAGTGGCTAAAAACGATATAAAAAGGAGACGGGATCGATGAATTCAATGCAAAAAATCGCGCTTGTAACCGGAGGCAGCCGCGGGCTTGGCAGAAATGCCGCTATCGCGCTCTCCCGCAAAGGAATAGACGTTATCATTACGTATCATACCCGGGAAGAGGAGGCGGACAAAGTCGTTAAGGAAATCGAAAACAACGGCCAAAAAGCCGCAGCGTTGCAGTTGGATACCGGGAACGTATCTTCTTTCGATGCATTTGTCTCACAATTGACGGACGTGCTGAACAACAAGTGGAGTCGGGAGCAAATCGACATTTTGGTCAATAACGCGGGATTCGGAGTACATGCTTCGGTTGCGGAAACGACAGAGGAGCAATTCGACAGCATGATGAATGTGCAGTTCAAGGGTGTGTTTTTCCTGTCGCAAAAGCTGTATCCCCGCCTAGCCGACAACGGAAGAGTCGTCAACATCTCAACGGGCTTGACCCGGTTCGTGATTGAGGGCTTCGGAGCCTATTCGGCGATGAAAGGTGCAATTGAGGTTTTGACGAAGTACATGGCCCAAGAATGGGGGAAACGAGGGATTCGCGTTAACGTGGTAGCCCCAGGGGCAATCGCTACGGATTTCGGCGGGGGGGCTGTCAGGGACAATCAACAGATGAGGGAGTTTGTCGCCTCGAAAATTGCGCTAGGCCGGGTCGGTGAAGCTGACGATATCGGCGGAGTTGTCGCCTCTTTATGCACGGATGAGATGGGCTGGGTGAATGGGACGCGCCTTGAAGTGTCGGGCGGACAGCTTCTCTAAAACTTTTCCAAAGCGCGCTGCGATCAGCGCGCTTTTCTCATTAAAGCCCCTCATCTCCAGGCATCTCCCCGCATAGATTTATTACATGATTTATATAAGGGAGTACATAAGGGAGGATTAGATTGCGGACACGGTTTAGCCTGGGAACGTCCAAAGCGATGGGCAGGTCTTCTTCGCGATTTCATCCGTAATGCAATCCCAAAAGAGGATGTAGTATAATAACCATAATCTTTCGCGGGTCCGATTATATTTTCAGTGAGGGGATTGGTGCATGCCATGAATTTTAGCGAATATCCATATGAGCGTCCGGATGTCAAAGCTTTCGAACAAAAGTTCAAGGAGCTCCTGAACGTATTTAGCTCTGCGGCTACTTATGAAGATCAGGATCGGGCCATGACGGGAATCAATAAGCTGCGGAGCGAGTTTGATACGCTTCAAGAAATCGCCAGCATCCGGCACACGATCGATACCAACGACGAGTTCTATAAAGCGGAGCAGGACTTCTTTGACGAGAGCGGTCCAATCGTACAGGAGTATATTACGGATTACTACCGGGCGTTGGTCGGCTCCAAATTCCGCGAAGATCTGGAGAAGAAATGGGGGCGCCAGCTATTCCGGCTTGCCGAGCTTTCGCTGAAAACGTTCAGCCCCGAGGTCATCGGGGATTTGCAGCGGGAGAACAAACTGACGACCGAGTATGCGAAGCTGATCGCTTCCGCAAAAATTCCGTTCGAAGGCGAAGAACGTACATTATCTCAGTTGATTCCGTTTCAGCAATCTACGGATCGGGATGTTCGCAAACGCGCGATGGATGCCTCAAGCGGTTTTATGGCTGAACATGAGGAGACCTTCGATCGAATCTATGATGATCTGGTCAATGTCAGAACGAACATCTCGAAGAAGCTCGGATTCAACACTTTCGTCGAGCTCGGCTATGCGCGGATGGCGCGTACGGATTACGATGCCCAAATGGTGGCGAACTTCCGGAACCAAGTGCTTGAGCATATCGTGCCTGTCGCCACGAAGCTGAAAGAGCGTCAGAAGAACCGAATCGGCGTGGATCGCTTGCTGTACTTCGATGAGAACTTTGCCTTCCAGTCAGGCAACGCGACGCCAAAAGGCGATTCGGCATGGATTGTGAACAACGGGGCGAAGATGTACTCGGAGCTGTCTCCGGAGACGGACGAATTTTTCACCTTTATGAAGGAAAACGGCCTCATGGATCTCGTCGCGAAAAAAGGCAAGCGGAGCGGCGGCTACTGTACCTATATCAACGAATACAAGGCACCGTTCATTTTCTCGAATTTCAACGGTACGTCCGGCGATATCGATGTGCTGACGCATGAAGCCGGCCATGCTTTTCAGGTATATGAGAGCCGCAGCTTCGAAGTGCCGGAATACGCCTTCCCGACTTACGAAGCATGCGAAATCCATTCCATGAGCATGGAGTTCTTCACTTGGCCATGGATGGACCTGTTCTTTCAGGAAGAAGCCGATAAATATCGTTTCGATCATCTGGCAAGCTCGCTCATTTTCATCCCATACGGCGTAACGGTCGATGAATTCCAACATTACGTTTATGAGAATCCGGAGGCGACGCCGGCGGAGCGGAAGCAAGCGTGGCGGGAGATCGAGCGCAAGTATTTGCCTCACCGCAACTACGCGGACAACGAATATTTTGAGCAGGGCGGTTTCTGGCAAAAGCAGAGCCATATTTTTAATTCTCCATTCTATTATATCGATTATACCTTGGCGCAAATTTGCGCATTTCAGTTCTGGAAGAAGATGCACGAGAATCGCCAGGCAGCTTGGGCTGATTACTTGCATCTATGCCAGCAGGGAGGCAGCCGATCGTTCACGGAGCTTGTGCGGGTCGCCGGACTGATCTCGCCGTTTGAGGATGGTTGCGTGACCTCGGTCATCGGGAGCATTGAAGAGTGGCTAAATCGTGTGGATGATACTGCGTTATAACGGATCAGTAACAAAGCGGCAGTCCAGGACATGGTTCATTGTCCGGGACTGCCGTCTGTTGTGTGTGAAATGATTGATTTTACCCGCTCTACGCCGCTTAATAAAAAAGATCACGTTATGACTTGATATTAGTTCTATATAGTAATATCCTATATGGTATAAAAAGGATGGTGATTATGGTTAGAGAAACACGTGGCGGGTTTTATATTTCTCAAATTAAACAGTTGAGCGATAGAATCTTTGAAAAATTACTGAGAGAAAATTCTATCGAAGAATTCAATGGGGCACAAGGTCGGATCTTATACGTGCTCTGGCAGGAGGATCATTTAACGATTACAGAACTTGGTGAGAAAACATCACTTGCCAAGACGACTCTTACGAGTATGCTCGATCGAATGGCCGAACAAGGCCACATCAAACGCAATCCAGATCTAAAAGACAGAAGACAAACACGAATTACGTTAACATCCAAGGCTAAAGCACTTCATGAAACCTACGAAAAAGTCTCAGCACAGATGAATGAACTATTTTACAAAGGGTTTTCGGATGAGGAAATTGATCGGTTCGATCACATGTTAGGTATAGTTCTTCAAAATTTAAAACGAAATGAGGAGTAATTTTATGGAACAAGTTACGCTGGAGCAAATCATTTCTTTAGTAAACGATGCTCGTACCATTATTGTCAGTTCGATTGATGAAAATGGCTACCCAAACTCTAAGCAGATGTTTAAAACGGTACATGACGGTATGTAAAAGTTCTGGTTCTCTACGAATACGTCATCCATACGAACAAAACAGTTTTTGGCCAATCAAAAGGCAGGAGTTGAGGATCCAGACTATTGCGTTTATGAATTTACGGCTACAAGCGGTAATTATTACTATAATTTAGAGAAACATATCTTCGCGATCGAGGAGTTAGACAACAATGCCGTATGCTAAGTTCAGCCGGTGAGGGAAAAGTCCAACACGACTCGCGTCACTTGTTAAGGAATCAAAGTATCATGTTGTTCTGAACAGTAGTTATAAACACTATTTTTCATGGACCACACGTTTGCGGGCTAAAGGCCGGAGCGCGATCCAATAGATGAAGCTGACCGCCAAATTACAAATAGCCAAAATATAATGCAGCCAGGTTACCGTGATCCAGACCGGAAAGGCTAGGGCGATCCCACCCAAGGCCAGCGAGTGGCCAAGCATCATGACCGGCTCGATCAAAGCATTTACGCGACCCATATGCTGCGGAGGAACAAGCTCCGGCATCCAACTGCCAAGCGCGATATTAATGGGAGCTATGATGATTCCAGCCAACAATACAAACATAAAATAAACTTCAACCCGACCGGTAAAGCCTAGTCCGACGATAATCAGGCCGGATATGGAAAGACTGGCTATCAGGATCGGCGCTCTTGTGAATCGGCGGATCAAATGAGGGCCAAGGATGCTCCCCAGAAGAAAGCCAATGCCCAGAAAGACGGTTACGAGCGAAGAATGAACGACGTACTGATCGGGACTTAGCTTATATTTCATGGCAAAGATGGGGAGTACAGCAAACACGCCATTGACAATACCGAAGAACAAAAATCCGCTAAGCAGCACGAGAAGCAGCCGATTTCCCGCGATATAATGAAGGCCTTGCCCAAAATCCTTCAAGAGAAGCGATAACCGGAGTTCGCGAATTCGGCTTTTTCCGTTGGGAGTCCGCGTCTGTTCGGGAAAATCTCCCGAGGCAAGCAGCGCACCGGAGAGCAGGAAGCTTAGCCCATCGATCAGGATAGCGCCTTGAATACCGATGAAATGATAGGCGGCCGCTCCCAAACTCAAGCCGAAGAGCATAAATATCCCTGTAATCATCTGATTTAGTCCCGAGGCTTGCACGTACTGATTGGGATCGATACTTCCTTGCAGCAACCCCATTTCGGCGGGACCGAAAAATTTGGATATCGAACTGCGCAGAAAAAGAACCAGGAAGCAGAGGAAAAGCAAATCAAGGTGAACTGACAGCAGCAGGAGCAAGGTTAATCCCGCTCGGATCCAGTCGCTGTAGGCGGCAATACGCTTGCGGTCGAACCGGTCGGCGATAACGCCGACGATCCAGAACACCGCCAAGGTAGGTAGCGAATACATCAGTTCTGCCATAGTTGCCAACGACGGCTGTTCGCTGTATCGGTCCACCAAATAGTAAGCGAATGCCATGTTCCCGACCACCGATCCCAACTGGGAGGCAAATGTGGCAATAAACAGTTTGCAGAACGTCGGATTACGAAAAAGCGTGATCATTTGAATTCATCCCGGAGATCCGAATTTTCGCCAGGCAGCAGCATACTTTTTAAATATTGCAGGAGGGCTTTAAATTGCATTTCGCTATTCGTTTTCTCGACGCCTACGGCGATGGAATGGGTCATGATGCCTTCCTGATAAGCCGCGGCGATTCTGGAAATGTCCATAATTTCCATAACTGGAGAAAACTCTCCGCGCTCGACGCCGGTCCGAAGCAGATCCGCAAATTCCGAGATTCCCTTTTCATAGCGTTTCAGAAGCAACTTCCGGCGCGTTTCATCACGCCAACCGATCAGGAAGTATTCATAGAAGGCGGCCATCAAGCCGCCTGGGGGAGAACGGCGAAGCTCCGCGAGAAACTGGGCGTAAATCGATTGGATCACTTCCCATATGGATGGGGACGAAGCCGTAAGCTCTTCAATGAACCGTTCATGCTCCGCATCCAAATGATCCAAAAGAGCCTCGAAGATATCTTCTTTGGTTTGGTAATACAAGTAAATCCAACCTCGGCTCATGCCGGTCTCCTCGATAATATCCTTTAGCGTCACCGGACCGTAGCCCTTTTCGGAGAAAACCCGCTTGGCCGCGTGGAGGATTTGCAAACTCCTTTGCTCTTTTTTGTTGTCCGTCAGTTTTGGAGACATCTTCAGCACTTCCTTTCTGATCCTATAAAATGAATCGCCTGTCACTTTTATAATAATGACACGCGATTCATTTTTCAATATAAATTTACGGAATCAATAACCAATCTCTGACGGAGAGGTGAGGGAGAGCATAAAAGAACATTTATTTACTATTAATGATATTCTTGCACACACAATATCTTCATATATTCGCCTATTTTTAAGCTGATAGGGTAATAGTTATTGACTATGGGGGAGGACAGACCTAATATGAGGGGGAGTTTGGTACCAGTACATATTTTTAGGAGGTAGTTTTGTGAGAAAAAAGACTATGGTTTCTTTGGCTCTGATGCTCTCCGTCTTCATGTTGGTCTTTACTTCAATTCCTGCAATGGCTTCTGAGGTTCCTGCCGACAAGTATACCTATGCATTGTCCGGCGAAGTAGGCACTCAGTCGGATAAATTCGAACTTGAAGTCTATGATGACAACCAGGATTTCAGAGATATCCTTGCCGAAGAAAACTATAAAATCGTTCTCGTTAAAGACGGCGCGGAAATCAAATTTACGCCCAAAGAAAAAATGCCTGCTGTAGTACGTTACTATACTGCTGATGGAGCTTATGGCGGCTCTCTGTTCTGGACCATAGACGGTTCGGAACAAAGCGTTAGCGAAATCGAGGCGAATAAAACTGCGACCGCAAAACTTCACAAGAGTTATGGCGGCTTTACCGGTAATCTTTATTACGTATTTAGTTTTGGCGATGCGGATCAGACCAGTAAAATGATTTACCTGGTTTCCGGTGGCGGAGCCGCATCGACTCCGGATTCTGATGAACCAACCTCGGACCCGGTTGATTCGACTACACCCCCCGCTGCACCGACTTCAGACTCTGCTGTAAAACCGGCAGTAAAAACGGCACCGGCTACTCCTTCGGTTTCAAAGGTTTTAGTGAATGGCAAACAGGTTTCTTTTGAGGCATATAGCATAAACAATAATACCTATTTCAAGCTTCGCGATATTGCTATGGCCGTGAACGGAACCGCCAAGACCTTTGAAGTGGGCTGGGACGCCGAGCATAACGCCATAAGCCTGACATCGGATGAAGCTTATACCGCCCAAGGAGGAGAGCTGAAGGTATCCGCAAAGCCAACGGCCAAAAAGGCATCCTTATCGACTTCAAAAGTTTACCTGGATGATCAGGAGGTACAGCTCACTGCATATACCATTGATGGAAACAACTACTTCAAGCTTCGTGATCTCGCACAGGCCCTTGACATAACGATAGCATTTGATTCAAAAACAAATACGATCGGCATCGATGCAACTGAACAAGACAAATAAAAATACTGTGGTATCATGATGAACAAGTGATACTAATTTCCTCCAAGCCCGAGTGATTGCTATTCATTCGGGCTTGTTTGCGTCTGAATCGCCTGAATATCTATTTGTATACAACTTGGTGACATCTTGGTGAAACGTTCTCCACATCTCTGGTTTAAGATTGTGTTCAGGCAGGGATCTTCCAAAGCTAAAGTCCCTGTATCTCTATCAAGGAAACACGCGAGGAGGCAAAATGAGCAATCGCAGAGACCGCGAACGAAGTCACCGCAAAAGCGGAAAGCCCGTCAAAGGAGTCTATATTCTACTGATCTTATCCGTATTTTTATTAGGTATCAAATTGGCTTGGAGTTCGGGGACTTCCATTACAAAGTTTAGCCCTCAGCTGTCGGAGCAATCCGAACTCTATTTTGAACAATTAGCTCCGTATCACAATTCTCACTCTGAAGAATTCAAAGAGGTTCCGCCGAAATCGCTGAATCAGAATCAGCAACAAATCGAAAACAAGATTTATTTCAACGGTTCATCGAAGGACGGAAAGCAGGTGGCATTAACGTTCGACGACGGTCCGGATAGTATCGTTACCCCAAAAATCCTGGAGGTATTGAAGGAAAATCATATCAAGGCGACTTTTTTCATATTGGGAGAACAGGCCGAGGCCTATCCCGACATGGTTAGACGAATCGCAGAGGAAGGGCATGTGATCGGCAATCACTCCTGGTCTCATCCGAGATTCGATGACCTTTCAATGAATGAGGCGATGAAACAGGTCGAAGACACGCAAAAAGTGCTCGAAGACATGATCGGATATCGTCCTATCCTGTTTCGACCGCCTTATGGCGAGCTGGGCGAAGATAAACTGGACCGGATCAACCAAATGAATTTGGCGGTTGTCAACTGGTCGGTGGATACGATGGATTGGTCGGGGGTGTCCTCGAAGGAAATTATGAGGCTGGTCCGTAAGGAGTTAAGTCCCGGAGGGATCGTTCTGCAGCACACCGCCAATGGAAAAGACCATCTTTCAAACACCATCGAAGCGTTGAAGCAAATGATTCCGGAATTGAAAGAGGAGGGATACTCCTTCGTGACGGTTCTCGAACTGCTGCACTTGCCAGCTTCGCAGCCTGAATGATGCGACTAATGAAGGGAAAATAAAAAAAGAACCTGGGCAACTTTACCAGGTTCTTTTGTATTGCGCGCAAAAAGGCGCGATGATATAATCAAATCACGACTGTTTCTCGCCAAAATGGCATAAATATCTTATCCTACACTTTAATAATACCATGCCGGTGAGTTCCTGTCAAATGTTTTTCTCAAATTAATGGTTAGGAGAGATGTTGAATGGGTTCGTTGGTTCTCGGCCTCCAGGAAATCGAAAAAACGCTGCTTCCGCTCGTTGGCGGAAAAGGGTTAAATTTAGGGGAATTATCAAAAATCGAAGGCATACAAATACCCGAGGGATTTTGCGTGACAACCGCGGGATATCAACAAGCCATCGAACAAAACGAAACGTATCATGCTTTGTTGGGTCAACTAACCAAGCTAAAAGCGGAAGATCGAGATCAAATTGGCGAAATCGGCGGGAAGATTCGGCAAACCATTTTGGAAGCAGAAATTCCTTCCGATGTTGTGAAAGCAGTGACTCATTATCTCTCCCGGTTTGGTGAAGAACTTGGCTTTGTCGTTCGTTCCAGCGCGACTGCCGAAGATTTGCCGCATGCCTCTTTTGCCGGTCAACAAGACACCTATTTAAATATCATCGGCGTCGATGCCATCTTGCAGCATATCCGCAAATGTTGGGCATCCCTGTTTACGGATCGCGCGGTCATCTACCGTGTGCAAAATGGATTCGACCACCGGCAGGTTTATTTATCCGTTATTGTGCAAAGGATGGTTTTCCCCCAGGCATCGGGAATTTTATTTACCGCCGATCCGATGACCGGAAACCGAAAGCTGCTATCCATCGATGCCGGTTTTGGGCTTGGGGAAGCGCTGGTGTCCGGCTTGGTATCCGCCGATGGTTATAAAGTACGGGAAGGGGAAATCGCCGAGAAGAGGATCGCAACCAAAACATTGGCGATCTATGGACGAAAAGAAGGGGGAACAGAGACAAGGCAGATCGATCCTGATCGGCAAAAGACGCAAACCCTTACGGATGAGCAAATTTTACGGCTGGCGGGCATCGGAAGACGGATCGAGGCTTATTTCGGCCAGCCGCAAGATATTGAATGGTGTTTGGCTGACGGCACTTTTTATATGGTCCAGAGCCGTCCGATCACGACTTTATACCCGATCCCTGAAGCGAAGACCCAAGAAAATCACGTCTATCTCTCTGTCGGTCATCAACAAATGATGACAGATCCCATCAAACCATTGGGATTGTCTTTTTACCTGCTAATTACTCCTGCACCTATGCGTATAGCCGGCGGGAGGTTGTTTGTTGATGTTGCACCCAGGCTGGCTACATCTGTCGGCCGGGAAGCTTTATTAAACACCCTGGGATCCGATCCGCTCATCAAAGGGGCACTCATGACCCTAATCGAACGAGATTTTATTAAATTGTTACCAAATGAACAAACAGCACCGGTTCTGAGCAGAAGTCATACAGATATGCTGGCACAATTCGAGAACGATCCGACCATCGTTTCCGATTTGATTAAGCGTTGTCAAGCCTCGATAGAAGAGTTAAAACAAAACATCCAAGCGAAATCGGGAGCGGATTTGTTTGATTTTATCCTGGAGGATATCCAGCAGCAATTAAAGAAGATCTTATTTGATCCGCAAAGCACGGCTGTGTTTATGTCTGCTATGGAGGCTTCATCATGGATCAATGAAAACATGTACAAATGGTTGGGCGAAAAAAACGCGGCAGATACGCTTTCTCAATCTGTACCGGGCAATATTACTTCGGAAATGGGTCTGGCGCTATTGGATGTCGCGGATGTGATTCGCCCTTATCCGGAAGTCATTGATTATTTACAACATGCAAAAGAGGATAATTTTTTGGATGAGCTGGTTAAGTTTAAGGGCGGACAGGAAACCCGTGACGCGATCCATGATTTTCTCGGCAAATACGGAATGCGGTGTACCGGGGAAATCGATATTACGAGAACCAGGTGGAGCGAAAAACCAATCACACTTGTCCCGTTGATTCTGGGCAACATCAAAAACTTGGAGCCTCATGCCAGCCGTCGGAAATTTGAACAAGGGCGGCAGGAAGCTTTGGCAAAAGAACAAGAATTATTGGATCGATTGAAGCCATTGCCGGACGGCGAACAAAAGGCTAAAGAAACCAAACGAATGATCGATCTAATTCGGAATTTCATTGGGTATAGGGAGTATCCCAAATACGGTTATGTTAGCCGCTACTTCGTTTATAAGCAGGCTTTGCTGAAAGAAGCCGAACAACTCATGCTAGCGGGCGTTATTCGTGAAGAAGAAGATATCTACTATCTGACGTTTGAGGAACTTCATGAAGTAGTACGCACCAATCAATTGGATTACCGGATCATCGGCAAACGAAAAGACGAGTATAAATTATTTGAAAAACTGACCCCGCCACGTGTGATCACGTCGGATGCAGAAATCATTACAGGAGAGTACAACCGAGAAACTCTCCCCGCCGAAGCGATTGCAGGTCTGCCCGTTTCTTCCGGAGTTATAGAGGGAAGGGCGCGTGTCATCTTAACCATGGAAGATGCCGATCTGGAAGAAGGGGATATCTTAGTCACCGCCTTTACCGACCCTAGCTGGACCCCCTTGTTTGTATCCATCAAAGGCTTGGTCACCGAAGTCGGGGGACTCATGACCCATGGAGCCGTTATTGCACGGGAATATGGCTTGCCGGCCGTTGTCGGGGTAGAGAATGCCACCAAACTCATCAAAGACGGGCAACGAATTCGTGTGCATGGAACGGAAGGGTATATTGAAATATTGTAGCTAAATGGCGAAGCCATCATGTAATCTGCGCAGGCAGTAAGCGTTCATGGCGAATTCGCGGAGCTCCTCGAGAATGATGTAGTTCGCCCATGCGCCAGCTCCGGTTCCGGCGCCTTCGGCAACCGCCATTTTTTGGTACAGGGCAAACAACTCTTTCGCTTCTTGATAGGCAGACTCCAGTTCCGGTGTGCACTGTACCGAACGGCTAGGCGTATATTCCGCGCCGAATAACGCCGTGCGCACGATCGATCGTATGGTGGTCGTCATGATGCTGTGTACCTTCGGGGGAATGTCCAGAATCGCATAGAAGGATGCCAGGTTCTGAGGCAAGGGATGGCAGCATGAATAAAATAATTGGGAAGCGTAAAATTTTCATTTCCATTAGTATATACGAAAGGGGAATGGAATAATGAAAAAACGGGTAATAACTCATGAAGCGCGTACGGACTAACACTAGAAAGGCGTGATCAAACGTGTATCAAAAATATTTAGCTTTCATGATGAAAATCTCGATTTTCGTCATGGTACTATCGCTTACAGCATGCTCAGGAGCAACTGAACCTTCCGTCAGCCCTGAAACTTCAACACCGGCTAATGAGGCGGTCACGGCTCCTGCGGCTGAGAACGAGAAAGCTCCCGAAGTGACGCGTCCCCAGATCGAAAATTTTGATATGATGACGGGCGAAGGGAACCAAACACTCACGGCCACGTTGCATCAAGGTGAAGACTTCTCCTTATACGTTTTCGAAAAGTTTGCATTCGACGCCGCCGAAGGACGTCTCTTTCTTAGCAGTAATCCGGAATACGAGGTCAAAATCGAATCGCTACCTGCAAATTATGATCTAGCGCAGCTTGAAACCGAAGGAAGAGAGGCATTGGAAAAGTTCGGCGAAGTATCCGATTTTAGTGGCGAGCTTGTCGAGCATCCCCTGGGTTCCGCTGAGCTCTATCTTCAATCCTCGAGCGGTGAAGGGATTAACGATTATATCGTATGGCTGTCAGAAACAGGTGACGCTTTCCTGTTCCGTCTTCACAATCCAAAAGGCGAGGAAGCTGCGGATTTTGCCGGTCCGGTCCTCGTCTCGTTATCAACGGTTCAAGTTGATTCATAATGGGCGAGGTTTTAGTGCCGAATGTCCGACTCCTCTTGCCTCCATAGTATCTATCAAAAGAGACACCTTAATCGGTGTCTCTTTTGATATTCATATTGTAGGTTTACCCACTAAAGTCAAGACAGTTAAGGAAAGGAATTTTATTATGTGGGTTGCTCAATTAGATCCTTTGAGGTTTGGTGGATTTCGGGATTGATACAAGCAACCCCTTTATAACTCAAATTAAGCGATAAAGGGGTTGCTTTATTTTTATATAATTTTTTTAACCAGCTGTTACTTGCCAGTCACTGGATCCGTATTAGGATCCCAGTTTGCAAGAGGATCCATCCGGAAACGCGTCAGCTTCATACTACTGATTTTCCAAACGCCGTTTATTTTTCTGTACGTTTCGCGGTATTGGCCATACCCGTTATGGCCTGGGTATGCATTCTCCGCATCAGGGAAGGTCAACAAATCCTCCATAGCCCAAACTGCCTCGGCATTTTCCTTGTCGATCATTTGAATTTCAGGCATATGTCCGTGGTGGACCGAAGGCGCTTTACCCACAAGGCCCGCTATCATTTTAGCAAATGCTTCCCCTCCTCCTGGATATTCAGCTCCGTCAGCTTCAATATGGGTATCCGTCGTAAAAAGAGCCGCAAAATCAGACCATTTCTTCTCATCGGTAAAACGGAAATAGCGCGCTTTTAATTGTCTGATCTGCTCCATGTCTTCCAAACGTTGATATTTTTCTTCAAGTTCAGCGACTTTCGCTGCTAGCTGTTGATCTGTGTATACTGACATTCTGATCACGTCCTTTATTAAAATGATTTAAAGTATGGTAATAATTCCTAATACCCACCATCAGCTGAAGTGCATATTGAAATAGGTCAATGGAACATTCGTTTTCTCATCCTAGACGTAGTTTCTTCCTTACTTGAATTTTTATGTGAATTGAAAACCATAGCCTTTACGTTATTCTTTCCCTAATGTAAATTACTTTCCGTGTACCTACATAATGATAACAACCTCTTCCCGTTTAGGTTGGTAATTGAAGATTCAATTGCCTCGAGCCCTACTATAACAGGTATAATTTCTTTTCAAAAGAAGGCATTTTTTTTATATATGCTTTAAAAATGTAAAGTCTTGATCCAGCTTTTAAGGAAGGGGAGGGATGCTGAATTTTATAAGGGTATGACTTCGAATGAACATAACTTTCATTTTCTAAAGCATATTAAAAAAAATATCCTTCTTATAATAAATATCATTACCTGCTATAGTTGGCCTCGAGGCACTATCTATTAGAAAAATAAGGGAGGATGAAGCATGAAAGTAGAAGTATGGACAGATATGGTATGTCCGTTTTGTTATATCGGCAAACGTCGTCTTGAAGCAGGATTAGAAAAGCTTGTCCATCCCGAGGCCGTGAACATGGTTTATCGAAGCTTCGAGCTGGATCCAGATATGGAGGTGAATCCCTCGGACGATGTTTACGGGTTGGCTGCTGCTAAACAGGGATCGACCCGAGAACATATGAAGGCCATGCAGGAGACGATTTCAAAACGTGCTGAACAGGTTGGTTTAAAATTCAACTACGATACAGCAAAGCCCACCAATACGTTTAACGCTCATCGCCTTCTGAAGTATGCTATGACGTTTGGCAAAGGGGATGATTTGTTGGAAAGGCTATATCAGGCCTATTTCACGGATTCTCTGCATCTGGGGGATGTGAATACCTTGGTGGATCTTGCTGTACAATCCGGTTTGGATCGCAGCGATACGGCTGCGATGCTGGAGAGCGACCAATATGGTGATGAGGTAAGGGCTGACGAGTTGGAAGCAAGTCGATTAGGGATACGAGGAGTGCCTTTTTTCGTGATCAACGATAAATATGCCATCTCCGGTGCACAACCCGCAGAGGTATTTGCGGAAGCGTTACAGCAAGCCTGGAAAGAGGAAAACCCGTTGATTCCATTTAAATCCTCCTCCCTCGATCCTGATGCTTCCCTATGTGAAGATGGTTCGTGCCAATTACCCAATAGCTCACACGACTGAAGATAACTAGAGTAAAGACAATTATATTAGAAAGCGGGAGAACAAATGGATGTCACTCTAAGAAAAAAAGAATTGTTAGAAACCTACTATTACCGTCATGCGACCAAAGAATTTGACCCGGACAAGAAAATCTCCGAAGATGATTTTCAATTTATTCTAGAGGCTGGCCGGTTATCTCCCAGCTCGGGGGGGAATGAGCCTTGGAAATTTGTTGTTGTACAAAGCCCCGAATTTAGAAAGGAATTAGCTCCGCATGTATCAGGAGGTGTGCGTCAGCTTCCTACATCAAGTCATTTCGTTTTGATATTAGCTCGAAAGAATCTTACCTTTGATTCTCCTTATTTGGTGGAACATCAAACTCAAGCCTTACAGATGCCTTTGGAGATATTTCAAAAAATGAAGCCTGCATATGGGCAATTTTATGAGGAGCTGCACTTGGATTCCGAAAGAGCTTTGTTAGACTGGGCCTCCAAATCGACCTATATTGCTCTGGGAAATATGACCACGGCTGCGGCGCATATTGGAATTGATTCATGCCCTATTGAAGGGTTCAACCTGGATGCCGTCAATGATCTTCTTCAGAAGAAAGGTTTGCTGGGAGACGATGAATATGGCTTAAGTGTCATGGTGGCCTTTGGATATCGCGTTCGGGAAGGGCGCCCTAAGAGAAGAAAGCCAGTTAACGAAATCGTACAGTATGTTTGATGGATTTAAGCTTTTCGTTCGTGAATAACGGAACCCCCGATTAATCAACGATTAATATGTATTAGCCGTCAAACGTTCAGCTAGTTTGACGGCTAAATCAAACAAATCCTTTAGGAAGTTTTTTGGACCGAAGAATCCCATTCGCTTTTCCATCGATTGATTTGTTCAAACACTACTGAAAATGCTTTGCCTTTTTCAGTAATGGAATATTCGACTGTTACGGGTACTGTCGGGAACACTTGACGTTTTATCATTTGTTGCTCTTCTAAATTTCTTAGAGTATCTGTTAACCCTTTTGTATTGACGTTATCTAAATTTCGTCGCAGCTGATTAAACCGCTGAGGCTGTTTTAGAAGTTCGGTTAGGACTAGAAAAGTCCATTTTCCTGAAAGAAATTGCAGAACTTCAGAAATGGATTCAATACAATGACTTTCAAACTCTACTTGTTCCATTGTTTATCAGCTCACTTTCTTTGTGTTATTCAGAATAAAAAATAAAGTTAGTTTCTTATTTAAAGCATATAAGAAAATGTTTGTAATGTCACTGGAAATATTATCCATTCGTTTATTGCTTGCATTGTTGCTTGTCGCAGGATTGTTGTTTGGGAGGTTTATTTATTTTGTCTACGGCATGGTTTTACTGATAGGTCCACGAGGATCCCCATGTAAACAATGAACCTAATGTTTTATTGAATTTTTGACTAATAGGAGTGAATTTAATGAGTACGTTCGTACTGGTACACGGATCGTGGCATGGTGCATTTTTTGCCGATTGTTCCGAAGAGGATTTCAAAAGCGCTTATGAAAAGCTTTGTTTAGAGCCGCTCATACCGTCGGTAACGCCTGTCCAACTGTCTGGCGAGAAATTCGGATCGGTACCTCGTGTATATATCGAAGGACTTAAAGATAGAGCAATTCCAATCCAATTACAACGTGGGATGTATTCGCAAACGCCTTGCGAACAAGTTATTACCTTGGATTCGGATCACTCGCCATTCTTTTCCCACCCGGAAGAATTGACTTCTCATTTGTTAAAGCTAACCCATTAAATAAACTAACGAACCTTAAGGAGAATGAAGATGAAAATGACTAACGACCACTTATCCGGAGCCGTCGTTACTTATGCCAAGGAACTTAAATGGTTCGACACAATGCCGGGAGAACAAATGGCTATTCGGATCCACAGCAACCAAGCGGGTGGAGCGGTAACCGTCATTGAAGCACGTGTACCGGCTTTGTCAGGACCTCCAAAGCACATTCATAAGGAAAGGGAAGAGATATTTGAAATTCTTGAAGGAACGTTTCTTTTCCAATGCGGGGACACAGAATTTGAGGCGACTCCCGGAACGAGCGTTGTGGTTCCTCGCGGCGTTCCTCATGCGTGGGCAAATGTTGGAACTGATACGGGCCGTATTCTTTTCACATTTGCTCCTGGAGGGATTGACGATTTCTTTCCTGAAATTAGCCGATATTCACTCGAGGAAATTGGAAAGATCGCTGAGCAATTTGACACTTGGATAATTGGGCCGCCCCTGGTTATGCAATCTTGAAAATTTAATAGTCTGATCCCAGGGGGGGGAATATTATGAAAGATGCATACAAACCTCTTTTTGAACCGCTTCGTTTAAAAAGCGGCAAAGAACTAAAAAATAGAATCGTTATGTCTCCAATGGGGCATTTAGGTTCGTTACCCGGCGGATTTATTTCCGAGGATGAATTAGCTTATTACGAGATGAGAGTTAAAGATGTTGGTATGGTCATTACATCGGCTACTACTATAAAAAAAGGGAGTCACTATCCGGGTTTGCCTGCAGCAGAAACAGACGAACATATCCCTGGACTGCGCAGGCTTAGCACTGTATTGAAATCATATGGAGCGGTTGCCGTTATGCAGTTATTCCATGAGGGTGCTAATGGAGCAGGTGAAGCGCCCAGTGCTGTTACAGCAGATAACTCCAATTTCCCGCTTCCGCGTGAATTATCGGATGGAGAAATTGAAGATATTATTAGGAAATTCGGAGATGCGGCAAGACGAGCCATTGAATCCGGTTTCGACGGAGTCGAAATTCATGGTGCTAACGGATTTCTGGTTCAGCAATTTACATCGCCTCATTACAATCGTCGTACTGATAGATGGGGCGGCACTTTAGAAAAACGTTTGGCTTTTCCACTCGCTGTAATAAGTGAAATCAAAAAAGTAGCGGCAGATAGCGGAAAGACGTTTATTATTGGTTATCGAATTTCACCGGAGGAAGCAGAATGGAATGGATTGACCATGGCGGATACCAAACAGAACGTTAATAGACTTGCAGATCAGGGGCTGGATTATATTCACGTTTCTCTTCATGATTTCTGGTCGAAGCCGCGTCGGGGTACTGATGATACCCGATCCAG
Source organism: Paenibacillus macerans (assembly GCF_050565405.1). GTDB lineage: Bacteria > Bacillota > Bacilli > Paenibacillales > Paenibacillaceae > Fontibacillus > Fontibacillus macerans_B. Next base: position 104,938 of record NZ_JBNYYG010000008.1, read on the forward strand.
GATAGAGATTCTTAAAGATGTCGTTGGAGAACGTACTGCTCTCATTGGCGTGGGTGAAATTAGAACTCCTGAAGATGCCGTCGAGGCTTTGTCTACCAGTATAGAACTCATTGCAATCGCAAGAGGTTTGCTTTTAGATCCACTGTGGGTTGAAAAGGTACGCGAAGATAAAGAAAACTTTATCAAGAAAAAATTGCACAGGGGCGATAACTCGGAACTGATGCTTCCTGAGGCCTTATGGGACATGATTGAAAATTATATTCCGTATGAGAATTAATCGTATATCAGGCAGCAGGTTCTTAGAGTATTGATAAAAGCTCGGGAGCCTCTGCCCAATTTTATCCCTTTCAATCAAAACAATTACGAATAACGAGAAACTCTAAAAAAGCCATTTGTCGCATTGTTTGAAAACAAAGCAGTAGGTTGTATTACAGCGGTACAAACAATGGCATATTGATTTGGGGTTGTTTTGTGTCATGGAGCAATCTTTGATAGATTATGATCTAGAGATATTTCCTGCAGTCTGTTAAATCCAATGTTAAATTTGTTAAAAGAGGGTTGAACGATGAGCGATAAAATACTTGTTGTGGACGATGAACGCGAAATTGCCGATTTGGTTGAGCTATACTTGAAAAACGAGAATTATACGGTTTTCAAATTCTATACTGCCAAAGAAGCGTTGGAATGCATCGACAAGACCGAGCTTGACCTTGCCATACTGGATATCATGCTTCCCGATTCGAGTGGCCTTACGATCTGCCAAAAGATACGGGACAAGCATACCTATCCGATTATCATGCTGACCGCGAAAGATACGGAGGTAGATCAAATTACAGGGTTAACCATCGGCGCGGACGATTATATAACGAAGCCCTTTCGCCCGCTGGAGTTAGTTGCGCGGGTCAAGGCGCAATTGCGCCGATACAAAAAATACAATGGAGTAACGGAGCGGTACGAAGATGTTATCGTCCACTCCGGCCTTATAATAAATAAAAACACGCATGAGTGTTTTCTGAACGAGAAGCAGTTATCCCTTACTCCCACCGAGTTTTCACTCCTGCGCATCCTCTGTGAAAACAAGGGGAATGTGGTTAGCTCCGAGCAGTTATTTCATGAGATATGGGGCGACGAATATTTCAGCAAGAGCAACAACACCATCACCGTGCATATCCGGCATCTACGCGAGAAAATGAACGACACCCTTGATAATCCGAAGTATATAAAAACGGTATGGGGGGTTGGCTACAAAATTGAAAAATAAGAATAAAAAAACCGATTATTCCAAACTAAAACGAAAACTCTACCAGTATATCGTTGTGGTTGTTATGGCAGCCGTTGTATTCGTGTTGTTTTTGCGTTTATTTATCAGGGGGACACTTGGGGAGTGGATCGTACGTTTTTTGGAAAACAGTTATAACCTGGAGCGTCAGGACGCGATGATCATATATCAGTATACGATACGGAACAATATAGAAATCTTTATTTATGTGGCGATTGCCATTAGTATTCTTATTCTATGCCGCGTCATGCTTTCAAAATTTGCAAAATACTTTGACGAGATCAATACCGGCATTGATATACTTATTCAGAACGAAGATAAACCCATTGAACTTTCTGCGGAAATGGAGTTCATGGAACAGAAGCTGGGCACATTAAAACGGACTCTGGAAAAGCGAGAGCAGGATGCAAAGCTGGCCGAACAAAGAAAAAATGACGTTGTTATGTACTTGGCGCACGATATTAAAACGCCCCTTACATCCGTTATCGGTTATCTGAGCCTGCTTGACGAGGCGCCGGACATGCCGGTAGAGCAAAAGGCGAAGTATGTGCATATTACGCTGGGCAAAGCGTATCGCCTCGAACAGCTAATCGACGAGTTTTTTGAGATTACGCGATATAACCTCCAAACGATAACGCTCACGAAAAAGCACATAGACCTATACTATATGCTGGTGCAGATGACCGATGAATTTTATCCGCAGCTTGCCATGAATGGAAAACAGGCGGTTATCCATGCTTCCGAGGATTTGACCGTATTCGGCGACCCCGATAAGCTGGCAAGGGTCTTTAACAACATTTTGAAAAACGCCGCTGCATACAGCGAGAAGGGCAGCGTCATTGACATTACGGCGGGCCTCTCCGGGGATAGGGTGTCCATCGTTTTCAAGAACGCCGGAAGCATTCCCAAAGATAAGCTCGCTGCCATATTTGAAAAGTTTTACAGGCTGGACGATGCCCGTTCTTCCGATACGGGCGGCGCGGGACTTGGACTCGCGATTGCCAAAGAAATCATTGTTCAGCATGGCGGGCAGATTTACGCGGATAGCAGTGATAACTGCACGACGTTCACGGTAGAGCTTCCGGCCTTGCCGGACTTGGGTGATACAAGGAGTTCCTAAAATCCCCCCACAAAGTGGGGCTTTACTTCGAAGCTTACTCAGGTACTTTGCGGGGACCCCGGGAACTAATATTCGTTTCTTAGGAAAATCTCAAGGTTATCTTTACTTTTTCTTAGGAAATTAACAATTTAATTTTAAAAAACGGCTCGTTCTTATGCGGTAGACTTAAACCGTAAGAACGAGCTTTTTTGTTTCGGCAGAGAAAGGAATGGTCTTCATTATGAAAAACATCGGCATAACCGTTTATGGATGCGGGCAGGACGAGGCAGATGCATTCCGTGCCCTTTCGCCGCGCTTTGGCGTTACGCCCACGATCATTAACGCCGACGTATCGGAAGAGAGCGCCATATTAGCCCCCGGCAATCCATGTATCAGCGTGGGACACAAATCCGAGGTTTCCGCGTCGATTCTTCTTGCGCTGAAGAGAGCCGGCGTGAAATATATCTCTACCCGAAGCGTCGGCTGCAATCATATCGATACAACTGCCGCTAAGAGAATGGGCATCGCTGTTGGCAATGTGGCGTATTCGCCGGATAGCGTTGCCGATTATACCGTCATGCTGATGCTTATGGCGGTACGCAATGCGAAATCTACTACGCGCTCTGTGGAAAAACATGATTTCAGGCTGGGCAGCGTCCGTGGCAAGGTACTGCGCGATATGACCGTCGGCGTGCTGGGAACCGGCCAAATTGGCCAAGCGGTGATTGAGCGGCTGCGGGGATTTGGATGTCATGTGCTTGCCTTTGACCGTAGCCAAAGAGTAGAGGCAGACTATGTTCCTTTTGATGTGTTGTTGCAAAATAGCGATATCATTACGCTTCATGTGCCGCTGGGTGCGGATACGCGCCATATCATCGGCCACGAACAAATGAGGGGAATGAAGCAAGGCGCGTTTATTATCAATACAGGGCGCGGTGCGCTTGTGGATACGGATGCGCTGGTTAAAGCATTGGAAACCGGAAAACTGGGCGGCGCCGCATTGGATGTATTGGAGGGAGAGGAAGGGTATTTCTACTTTGATTGCACACAAAAACCAATTAATCATCCATTTTTATTGAAACTTCAAAGGATGCCGAACGTGATCATCACGCCGCATACGGCTTATTATACCGATCAGGCGTTGCGTGATACCGCCCTAAAAACAATCAAAAACTGTTTGGATTTCGAAAGGAGCCTAGCACATGGATAAAGTAAAAGTTGCAATCCTGTTTGGCGGTTGCTCGGAGGAGCATGATGTGTCGGTAAAATCGGCAATAGAGATCGCCGCTAACCTTGACAATGAGAAATACGAGCCGATCTACATTGGGATTACGAAATCCGGTGAATGGAAAATGTGCGAAAAACCGGTCACGGAATGGGAGAAAGGCAATTGCTGCTCAGCCGTGCTCTTACCGGATAAAAAAATGCACGGATTGCTTATTATAAAAAACCATGAATATGAAATTCACCACATTGATGTAGCGTTTCCGGTTTTGCACGGCAAGTTGGGCGAAGATGGAGCCATACAAGGTTTGTTTGAATTGTCCGGCATCCCCTATGTGGGCTGCGATATTCAAAGCTCCGCGATTTGTATGGATAAATCGCTGGCCTACATCATTGCGAGAAACGCTGGCATAGCTACTCCCGAATTTTGCGTTATTCATAAAGACGATCGGCCGGCGGCAGAGGCGTTTCCCTATCCTGTTTTTGTCAAGCCGGCGCGTTCAGGTTCATCCTATGGCGTAAAAAAAGTAGGTGGCGCGGACGAATTGGACGCCGCCATTGAATCGGCGGGGCAATATGACAGTAAAATCTTAATTGAGCAGGCTGTTGTGGGCAGTGAAGTCGGGTGTGCCGTATTGGGAAACAGTTCCGAGTTGATGGTTGGCGAGGTGGACGAAATCAGGCTGCAGCACGGGTTCTTTCGCATACATCAGGAAGCTGAGCCGGAAAAAGGCTCTGAAAACGCGGTGATAACCGTTCCCGCAGCTCTGCCCTCCGAGGAACGAGGGCGAATACAGGAAACGGCAAAACAAATCTATATGGCGCTTGGCTGTAAAGGTCTTTCCCGTGTTGATATGTTTTTACAAGATAACGGCCGCATTGTGCTTAACGAAGTCAATACCTTGCCCGGGTTCACGTCATACAGCCGTTATCCCCGTATGATGGCCGCTGCGGGCATAACGCTTCCCGAACTGATTGACCGCTTGATCGTATTGGCGTTAAAGGGGTGAGAAGCATGGAACAGGGATTTGTTTTTTTGGATGAAATATTGCACGGCGTTCGCTGGGACGCCAAATATGCCACGTGGGACAATTTCACTGGCAAACCGGTAGACGGGTATGAACTCAATCGTATCGTGGGAACACATGCCCTCGCCTTTGCGTTGCTGGAGGTACAAAGACAAGCGTCGGCACTTGGGTACGGATTGCTGTTATGGGACGGGTATCGGCCCAAACGCGCGGTAGATTGCTTCCTGCGTTGGTCCGAACAACCGGAAGACAACCTCACAAAAGAAAGATTCTATCCGAATATCGAGCGATCCGAGATGTTTGCAAAAGGATATATCGCGTCACAATCAAGTCATAGCCGCGGAAGCGCTATTGATCTTACGCTTTACCGCTTAGATACGGGGGCGCTTGTTTCCATGGGAGGCGGCTTCGACTTTATGGATGAGCGTTCACATCATGCAGCAAAAGGGATTGCCAGCGTGGAATCGAAAAATCGCAGACTTTTGCGTTCCATCATGGAAAACAGTGGGTTTGAACCCTATAGCTTCGAATGGTGGCACTATGTATTGAGAAACGAACCATACCCCAATAGCTATTTTGATTTCCTTGTTTTATAGGGAAAGGACAAATCGACATGTGTGGAATCGTCCGTTGACCGCATGGTACAAGCTCACCTGGCCGGCCGGAGAGAATTGTGGGTGCTATACATCTTTAGCCTCTGGCACGAAATGTATATCAAGTAGTAGTGTGCAGGGCTTTCAAATGACGCGGTTTACGAGTTGCAGTAAGGAGTTGTTTTGTGTGGTACGAAAAGGAAAAAGGAAAAAGTCAGGAATACGCATATCCGTAGCACTTGTGCTGATGGTTGTCATTGCTGCTTTTGGTTACAAATCCATCATTACTCCAGGAAACCACCAAATATTCGAGAAGGAATATGACTATAAAACAATACCAGATCCATCGCCGAAGCTAGAACCTGAACCCTCTGTTTTCATATCTCCCGGCGAGCTGAACAGTCCCAATGCGATCCTGATGAATTTAAAAGATCATGCCATTCTGATGCAGAAAAACAGTGAAGATCAAATCTATCCCGCTTCGTTAACAAAGATGATGACAGCCATTGTCGCAATAGAAAACTTGCCTGATTTGAAGGAAAAAATCACACTTACCCATTCTGTGTTTCAGGGTCTGTCAGAAGCAGATGCCTCTATGGCAGGTTTCCAGCCGGGTGAGAAGGTAATGGCGATTGACCTTTTATATGGGGCTCTGCTTCCTAGTGGGGCAGAGTCTTGTATTGGGCTTGCCGATTACATTGCAGGGTCGGAGAAGAACTTTGTAGGGATGATGAATCAAAAAGCGGCAGATCTCGGCATGCATAATACACATTTTGAGAACTCAACTGGACTTCACAATGAAAACCATTACTCTACAGTAAAAGATCTGACTATTCTGCTAAGCTATGCTTTGCAAAATGATACTTTCCGGGAGATTTTCACTTCATCACGCCATTCCACACCGCAAACGAATAAGCACCCTGACGGGATAACCTTTTACAGTACTATGTTTAAAAAAACTTAACAATCAGAGCATTGCCGACGGGAAAATCTTAGGAGGGAAAACCGGCTACACCGATGAAGCGGGTCGATGTCTTGCGAGCCTCGCTCGAGTGGGGAAACAAGAATATATTCTGATTACAGTTGGTGCGGAAGTTTCGGAACAATATCATATTACCGATGCTGTAGTTGCATACAACAGTATAGGAAAATAGTAAGTTAAAGTATTAACGACACGGGATGGGGACGGATGACATGAGCCTGCAGCGGAAAATTTACGAAATCATCACGGATGAGCTCCGACGCATTATCGAACTGGATCTAATCAAGCCGGGAGAGAAGCTGGACACCATCGACCAACTGGCGGCCCAGTATCGGGTCGGAAAGTCGACGGTCCGCGAGGCGCTCAGCCAGTTGAAGGCGCTCGGCCTGATCGAATCGCGGCAGGGCGGCGGAACCTATGTAAAGAAGCCGGGCATCGAATCGTCGGCGGTGCTGGACTCGCTGCAGACGTCGAACGCCGAGCTTGCGCAAGTGCTGCAGGTTCGCAAGATACTGGAGGTCGGAGCCGCGGGGCTTGCCGCACAGTACCGTACGGATGAGGATATCAAGGAGATCGGCAAAATCATCGAGCAGATGAAGGATACTGTCGGCAACGAAGAAATCAGCGGATTTTACGATACGAATTTCCATTTCGCCATTGCCCGGGCGTCGCGCAATCTGATACTGGTGACAATGATGGCGCATATTGCCGACGCGATGCACCGGATGATTAAGGATAGCTGCAAGCTGTGGCTTTATAGCGGGAAGGAAACGGCCGACAAGTTGTTCGAAGAACACAGGAAGCTGTTCGAGGCGATTCGCGACGGGGACCCGAAAGCGGCGGCTGCGACGATGACGAAGCATCTCACCCAAGTTGAGAACGCTTTGCAATCGGCCAAATGACCTCGTCGGCGCCGGCTTGCAGCGCCTTGCTCCGTTTCGCCGAGGAAGACGTCAGGCCGAGCAATTGGGCGCCCTTTATTTATACGGATCGAATTAATCGTTGCGCGGGCTTTCGTTTCTTATCTAAAGTAAAAGAAAACCGTTCTTCGCCGGCAGGCCGGTGCAAAGAACGGGTGGTAGTAAGCTTACATCGATTGGTCTTGTTGCACGAGATTCATCCAGCCTACCAGGTCGTGGACGGCGATACCGCCGAACGAGCTTTGCGTTCCGCCCAATTGCTCCAACTGGACGAGCTGCTCATTCAGAACTTGGCTGCCTTCTTCGTAAAAAGTGATGTAATTCCCTTCGTTGGAGGGCTTGGTTTCCACACCGGTATAGATTTTCTTGTTCATGCTTTCGCCTTCGACAAACTCGGTTTTGGCCGTATCATAAATGGCCTTGGCGCTATCGCGGTAAGACATCAGGGTAACGAATTCGAAGCGCGAGATCATCCAGGAGCTCAAAGTTTGTTCGCTGCCCGGTACTTTATATTTATCGAGCCAGAAGGGAAGAGCCGCCGACAGCGGAAGTTCCAAGTCAGCCGCCTGTCGGGCCAACGCATCGACATTGCCTTGCCACTCAGTCACCAGGGTGTCGTAGTCCGTTTTCCAGATCGGAAGCAAATACGGCTCAATGTCAACATGAATTCCTTTTAGCTTCTCCTCCGGCGCGGCTTGCTGCTGGTAATCGTTAATCCATTTCATAAAAGCGTCCAATTTCGGACGGTTTATGGCGAGGGCCCAGTCCGGGGCTCCGTTTAGAGCATGAACCTCGATGCCCATTTCCGAGGCTTGGCGAATGAAGCTGCGGTAGGAGGGAAGATCCACTTTGGTACTAATTTGCAAGTATATAATTCCGACGCCTTGGGACTTGGTAAAGTTCAACAGCTCGGAGGACGATGATTGGATAAGAACGGTGTGCCATAACCAAGTCGTTCTGGTTTTGGAGACGGGTGCATCTTCAGTGCTGGCGGCCTTGGTGGCCGGATTGCCCAAAAGCGCCAATATCAAAACAAAGACAAGAATCATTGTGGGCTTGCGGAGGTAAGAGATGGTTTTCACGAAGATGTACACTCCTTTAAGTTAATATAAATGTGTGATTGCGGTTAGGTTTATCGGACGACACGATTAGGGATCATATGAAACTCCAGGCCTTACCTCCCGCGTAGTGATGTGTTCAATCTTTAGGTCGTAGATCCCTATTAACAGAAATGATCTGCGTCATTAGGATTGGGTATGATCATATTCTCGTCGGATTTGTCGAATTTTGAGATAGGTACAAAGGATCATTTTGCCATATAAATGGTAATAATTACAGCATAACCAGTTTAAGGTGGGTAAATCGGGGAATGTGCGTCAATGGTCCGGTCTGGTAAAATAATTCAAGAAACGGCTTCAAAGCGCAGCAGTTCGGTTGTGCATGGGAATAAGGGTTTAAAATGATCGGTGATGAATTTTGAAGATCATGATTACGCAAAGCGAAGCGGTGGAAAAAGGGGTTTGGGACCAGGTTATCATAAATACTTACCGCCTGTTACAGTGAGTGAGTGAGGGGGATATGGTGTTTGCCTTAGGATGGCCTACGGAAGATTATATTAAACACAGTAACATTTTTTTATTAGTAAACGATGATAGTTTATTATTGTAATAATCCCCATTATATCATTGACATTCCAAATTATGGTGTTTATAGTAGAGAGGTAAGTTATATTTTTCACATGAAAGGGAGGGTATATCTATGAAAAAGCTTCTAAGTTCACTAGTAGTTGCTTCGATGTTATTGGGAACGAGTGGTGTTGCATTGGCTAAAGATGTTACTGATGTTAAAGAAGTTATTAAAGAAGTTAAGGAAGTGTCTTCCGATTCACCCATATTCACACCATCAATGGCGTTTAGGGATGATTATTATCTAACAACTACATCGTGGGAACTGGTGGCTACGGAGCCAAATAACTGGCTAAAAGCCAATGTAAATGTTACAAATTTTTCTAGCAATAGTGGAGGTATTTATTTTTACATCGAAGACCATAATGGGAAAACATATAGCTCAACATACGTTGGGCCTGGGGAAATGAAAACTATAAAAGGTGTTGCTACAGGCGGATATGATGTGTATGCTAAAGCAGCAACTAAAGCAGGCACTTATGATCTGACTATTGATGATTGGCCAATCTAATTGTTGATATCTGAAATTATGGGTAAAGGCCCGCTAACCTTAATCGGTCGGCGGGCTTTCTTTCATTTAATTGGGGAAGTGATTTTGGAATAACCTTGCAAAACTATTAATCCTTAATTCGACAAAAAGATAGAGGGGAATAGGTGAGCATTTTTTAAACAGTTCCTTCAAATAATTTGATAAAATTTGTTTCATAGACGTATGTACAAAATACTATGTATTTTTCTTTATTAATGGTCCAATTTGCTGTACCTACAGATTCTCCGGCTGGATAGCTACGAATTGTTTGGAATGGAAGGGTATTCAAATTGAACGTAAGGATACGGGATGCTCTCGAGACGGGTTCCGATTCAAAGAGCAAGAGAGTCCGGTCTGTTCGGAAAACGGCGAGCCTGTGCAAATGTTGACTGCCGACATAGCTGTCCGTGGTGTAATGGTCCCTTGACAACGGAACGATTCCAAATTGCGCGGGAGCCTCGACAACCGTTTTATGGCAGCGAGTGGGACGTGCGCTTTGCGCACATCCGAAGATAAGGAGAGGACGAGCGGAACATGAATGTGGAAGTGTATACGTTAAATGCGTTTGCGAAAGGGGAGCGTGGCGGTAATCCAGCAGGCGTTGTCTTGGAGGATAACCTTTCGCTGGATGGTGCCGAAATGCAGCTCATAGCGAAGGAATTGGGCTTTTCGGAGACGGCCTTTATGGAAAAATCCTTGCTTGCGGATTACAAAATCCGCTATTTCACCCCCGCCAGCGAGGTTGATCTGTGCGGACACGCCACGATTGCTGCATTTGGACTAATGCATTCGCTGGGTTTGGCAAAGGAAGGGACCTCATATACGATAGAAACTAAGGCAGGGATTTTGGATGTCGATATTAGCTCCGAGGGTCTTGTTTATTTGTCACAGGCTTTACCACAATTTCTTGAAATGATATCCTGTGAGGAAATCGCCCCATCTTTGGGGATGGATGCCGAGGATCTGGAAACCGGGTTGCCCATCCAGATTGTTTCGACGGGGCTGCGGGACATTTTAATCCCGATCCGCAGCAGGAAGCTCTTGAATGAGGTTCAGCCAAATTTTGACGCCATAACCGCCATCAGCGAAAAATATGATGTGGTTGGATATCATCTGTTCACGATGGATACGCCAGACGATGCTGCTGCGGAATGCCGGAATTTTGCGCCGCTGTACGATATTCCTGAGGAGAGCGCGACAGGAACATCCAACGGTGCCCTGCTCAGCTATTTGTACCAACATGGCCAACGATCTTTTCGGGAAGTGGAGCACGTTATGTTCAGGCAAGGGTATTCGATGGATTGTCCTTCCGAAATCAAGGTAGGATTGCGCCTGAGCGAGAGCGGTGAAATCAACCAGGTTCGGGTTGGCGGTGCAGTGGTTGGCATTGAACGAAGACATATCAGGATATAGGCGGAATCAAAAAGCCTGTTTGCAGCCACCGTATCATAGGAGGCAAACGGGCTTTTTGTTATATTCATTAAAGAGACGGGCGCTTGCCTCGACTGGCTTGCTGACTGCCACTTTAGGTCATTAGAACAAGCAGCGTCGGGGTTCCCGGCGCTGCTTGTTTATTTGATTTGTTCGAATAGCTGGGCACGGGTTCTGTAAGGCTTCAACGTTTAAAAGGTGTATGACAGGAGGAGAAAGTAAAAACTGCATGCGAAATTCAAATGTGAATTCTATGCCAGTTCGTTGGCAGGTAACATTTGCAAAAAGGGCTATCTAAATGGATCATTCATGCGCAGCATTGTAATTTGTTTTTTGGAGAAAGTCCCCGCTAAAGGAAGAATATTTCTACTGTAATAATCTGTGCAGAACGATGGTGGAGTACTTTGCAGACCAAATTGTCAGACATCAAATGAGTGTATCGGGAGGTATCCATCCAAACAGTTTATTCTGGGTACTTGAAAAAATAGTGACTAAGTATAGTGACAATTTCTTTAAGGCGTGGTTGAGTATAGCAGGGGAGAGAAGTCAAGAAACTAGTGTTCCTCGCTGGGGCGATATCGAAAAAATGAGGGATTTGAGTTTTCCTGAGATAGCTTTTAAATACGCCTAGAAGAAAAAATGGCTCCTTAAGTTCCGTTGAATTTTACCATTTAGCTTCAGAACAATTAGTTAACCAATACAATTGTCCGTATCAGGATGAACTAAGCAAGGAAGCAATCCAATCTATGTTTTCATTTGCACCTTAGAAAATTGCAATGTTAGTTATAACGACTTGAATAATTCCATTATTGGTATTAATATTATAATTGGAAACAATGGAGGTGTAACATGTCAAAGGATATATATGATGTAATGATCAATCCTACGCGAATGAGAATTGTACAGATACTTGCTTCGCAAGAAAAAAAGACAGCTACCGAGCTAAGCGAAATAATAAGTGATGTTCCACGAACTACTCTATATCGGCATATCAACATCCTAATAGATGCCCATGTGCTGACAGTTGTTGAGGAAAGAAAAGTACGTGGAAGTGTTGAGAGGACTCTTTCGCTCAATACGGATGAATTGAGCAAGCAAAATACTATGGAGGACGTCCCAAAAAAGGTGTTTACGTTTCTTATGAACATCTATACAAAATTTGATAAGTATTTCAATCGAGAGAACTTTAAGCCGGGAAACAACAAGATATTTTTCAATAATACTATCTTAATGATGGACGATCGGGAATTTGACCAATTCCTTTTGGAACTACAAGGGTTACTCATAAAACACTCGCACGAAATGTCAGAAGGAAGAAGACCAAGAGATATTTCAATTATATTTGCACCCCCCGAAGAAAGTGAGATGAATAGAAATACGTAAACACATAAGAAATAAAAGGTGGAAGAAAAAAATGTTGACTATTCTTGCTGTTATCCTATGCATTATTGTATCGATAAACCTTATTAGCCTAATTATCAATCAGGTGTTTTTTTCCAATGAGTTAGAAAAAATTACACCATATGGAGAAATGGTTGAAGTAAATGGTCAAAACATGCACATCTATTCAATGGGTGAAGGAGAAAAAACAATTGTGCTACTACCAGGTTTTGGAAATCCGTTGCCCTCTGCTGATTTCGGGCCATTGATGCGAGAGTTGTCAAAAAATTATACCGTTGTCAGTGTTGAGTATTTTGGTGTTGGTTTTAGCGATGAAACAGAAGTGCCGAGGACGAATGAAAATGTTACGCAAGAAATAAGAACGGCTTTATCCGAAGCTGGTTATTCCCCTCCGTATTTACTAATGCCTCATTCCGGATCTGGCATTTACACTGAACACTACGCATCAACATACCCTGATGAAATATCCGGAATTATTATGCTCGACCCAACATCATCGGCTACGAAGGGACCTGATACACCCGGTTTTGCGTATGGGATAAGTAAGGTACAAGAGGCTATTGGGCTAGGTCGATATGTTAATCCTCTTATCGTATCATCCGTACTTTCCATGAAGGAATCCAATGGATATACCCAACAAGAAATTGATGATTACACCAAGTTTATGAACCATGTAAATAATGATAATCTCATAGATCAGATGAAGCGTCTAAATGATAATATTCTTCAAGTAATGGATATGGATTTTCCAGACAACATTCCTGTTTTGATAATAGGCGCTTCCAAAACAGGAGAGGAATATCACACAGAGCATTTGAAACGGCTCGGCCAGAACGCAGAATTAGCCATCCTTGAAGGATCACACTATATCTATCATTCCCAGCTTTCTGAAATACACAATGAAACCGACTTATTCGTTGAAACACGGATAAAGTAATAGCTGCACTTCGGGCAAAGTTAAACCGCACCGCCATGATGGCGATGCGGTTTTTGTTTAGACACCATTTCGGCGGTACCCCATAGTTCAGTCTTATTGACACTAACTTACAGATGATGTCGATGATGGGGAGTGTACAAACCTAAATACAAACGAAGACAGGTGCGGAAGTGTGCTAGAATTTTATATCGCAAATATAAAATTGTTAAACGTAAAAACGGGTAAAGAGACGAACTTATAAACTGCAGATTTGAGAAAGTCGTATATAATGTATGACATTATATACGAAAGCTTATGGAATAAGGCTTTATGCCGAATTATAGACATATGTACAAAATACTGGTTTTGTGAAAAAGTATTAAAAGAAACCAGGCGGAGCCTGATATTCGGTTTGTTCCGATCGTGTTTGCTAGGATTCCGTCACTTCATTTATCCATATTATTAACGGCTTTTCTCATCTCTTCATCCGTTAAATGCGTATAGATCATCGTCGTTTGGATCGATGAATGGCCTAATTGATTTTTGAGTCGCGGCACGTCGTTGTTCTCCTGGTGATAACGCGTGGCGAAGGAATGCCTTAACGAGTGAACCGTCAGTGCCGGCTTGCCGTAAGCTGCGGCGTATTTTTCGATCAGCTTTTCGATGGCTCTTGGCGTCAACCGCCGGCTTTTGCCTTTGCGTCCGATCGGCGCGGCCATAAACAAATCCGTCTCCGCTTTTTCCGGCTTATACCGGGCCTCGCGAATTTGCAGGTAATTTTGCAGATCCGCCATCGCTTGCTGGCTAAAATAAACGTATTGCTCTTTATTGCCTTTACGGATGACCCGTACCAAACCTTTGTTCATATCCAAATCCTCGATATTAATGCCGGCGACTTCCGATAATCGCAATCCGGATCCTAAAATCAGCGATACGATCGCCGTATCCCGTTCGCGATTAAACTCGTGGAAATGGTATAAACGCTTGTTATCCCGGTTTTGGGCGCCGAAATCGTGCGCGATAAATTGCCGGAACAACTCGAAATCATCGGCTCGAAGAATTTTGCCTTCAATGCGGCCCGCGATCGTTTCTTGGCTTTCTTTCACCGCGTTGAATTCGATTTTGGCCATCACGTTGCGCTCCAAATACGGCTTTAAATCTTCGGTTTCGGCTTTGTTTTGCAAATAATCGAACAGCGATTTCAAAGCGGACAATTTCCGATTGATCGTGAGCTTCGAGTTGCCCAGTTGATATTCCAAATACGTCAGGAAGTTTTCGATTTCCCGCACGGTCAGTTTCTCCAGCACCGATAATTCGATTTCCTGTCGGCTGGGAGCGGCGAATTTCTCGGCAACGAGCCAATCAAAAAAGATAATGTAGTCATGGCAATAATTCAGCAGCGTCGTATGCGACAATTTCCGTTTGCGCGTATCGATGTATTCGGTCACGTACCACGGCAGCTCGGCTAATTTATCATCAATGCGGCTCATATAATGAGATTTCGTAATTTTATCCATATCGGCGCACGCCTCCTTGTTTCTAGAATAATCCATTACTATTTATTCGTCAAATTATTATTTTACGTAATAATAAACTGCATAATGGGGAAGCTTCAAAGCAGCTTAATGGGATGAGCCGGCTTGCCAAGTATTTAGCATCTCTTGAGCTTTTTGCGGATCGTCCATGAGCAGAGTCCGATACTCCAGCATCTTGTTAAGGGTATCCAGCATTTGATCATATTCTTTCTTCTTGCTTTCGATCTCCTTTTTCTTGCCGCGAATCCAATCTATAATCTGCAGGTTCGTGTGCGCATTGGCGTCGTGGTCCTGCAGAACTTCCTTCAGTTCTGCCAGCGAACAGCCGATGGACTGGAACTTCTTAATGAGCTTCAACCGCTCGACAGCCTCTTCCGAATAATTGCGATAATTGTTACTTTCTCGCCCGACATGCCGATCATCAAGCAAGCCTTCCTTTTCATAAAAGCGGATCGTATGGATCGTTAATCCCATCTTGTTTGCCAGTTCCTGAATTTTCATAATCATTTCTCCTTTAGACTGCTTGCCCTAGAGTTCACTTCATAGTTTATACTTAACATGCTCAAGCAGTCAACTAATGAAGGAGGATATCATTATGCATGTTTTTGTTACAGGAGCAACTGGGTATGTCGGTTCCTCGGTCGTCCGGGAACTGATCAGCGCGGGACATACGGTGACGGGTCTTTGTCGTTCCGAAGAGAAAGCTGCGGGATTAAACACGGCGGGAGCCGAAGCGCTGTACGGCACCCTGGACGATCTCGACATTCTGCGTAGCGCCGCCGCGGCTGCGGACGGCGTGATTCATCTGGCGTTCACCAACGATTTTTCCGACTTTGAAGGTGCGCTGGCTCTGGATTTTCGGGCCGCCCAAGTCATGGGAGCGGCGCTCGAAGGCTCCGGAAAGCCGTTCATTACCACGGCTCACGCAAATGGACATACCGTGGATCATTCCGTGATCGCAATGGCAGAGCGGGGTATTCGGACATCCATCGTCACGCTTGCACCGTCCGTGCACGGTGAAGGCGATAAGGGCTTTGTGCCAATGATGATCAACATCGCCCGGGCGAAGGGCTTCGCAGCCTATATCGGCGACGGAACGAACCGTTGGCCGGCGGTGCATCGCCTCGATGCGGCAGTTCTGTACCGTCTGGCGCTGGAATCCGCCCCGGCGGGCTCACGGCTGCTTGGCGCCGGCGATGAAGGCATTCCGCTCCGCGAGATCGCCGCAGTCATCGGGCGGCAATTGAACGTGCCGGTGGTCAGCATAACACCTGAAGAAGCTGCCGCCCATTTCGGCTTCCTTGGCACCATTGCGGCATTCGACATCACCAGCTTGTACAACACAGCGCAAGCGAGTCTGGCCACACGGGAGCTTCTGGGCTGGAAACCGATGCGGCCCGGACTGATCGCCGATCTCGAATTAGGTCATTATTTTGCTTAAAAAGGAGACAATCTGCACCTACTCCCCATCCGCCTATAGAAAATGTCCAAGCAGCAAAAAACCACCGCCTAACCAAGGATGACCCCGGTTAGGCGGTGGTTGAAGCATTATACGAAAAGTCCAGTTATTTCATCGCGGACATGATCAACAGAACCAAATCGCTGCGTGTCACCGCAGCCTTGGCAACTAGTCCGGCCAAATCGGCATCCGTGCCGGATACGGCTGCTATGATATCCGACGCCTGTTCGGCGGTGATCGTACTGGACGGCAGGAAGGCTTGACCGATAACTCCCTCGAGAACACCGGCTGCCTTCAGCGAAGCGACCGCCGGCAAGGCCCAGGCCGGAATGCTGGAATCGTCGGCAAAACCGGCTGCGTCGGAGGATGCCGGAACTTCAAAGGCCCGGCTAACCATCACCGCAAATTCGGCACGCGTTACGGAAGCGTTCGGGCGAAAAGTTCCGTCCCCATTCCCTTGGACAATCCCGGCAGTTGCCGCCTCAGCGATCAACGCTGCGTTCGGATCGGCGGATACGTCCGAAAAGTCGCTTGCTTCCGTTCCCGGATTCGAGCCTTCGTCCGTTGGCTTAACTCCGGCCTCGGCCGGAAGCGCAGCGCCTTTCAAATCGGTAATCCGGCCTGGCGTGGCGGCTTTAACGGTTCCGATTTTATCGAGATACTCGCGGAACACTTCGTAATCCACGAGATTCAGTTCATAGAATCGTCCGTCGTCCTTAGCCTGCTTCATGGAAGCATAAAAGTCCCCGCCTCCGGCCATAAACGAGTTGGTCGCGACGATATAATAAGCTTTCGGATCGATATCGGCGAAGCTGCCGTTTTCGTTTTGGATTTGGACTTTAACGATGCGTTGCCCGGTCCGGGTTTTCTCCCCGGTGACATCGTCGATCGCTTCACCCGACTTCGTGGAGTCATAGTAGAAGCGCAGGCCCGACACCTGCGGGAAGCGCCCCTCCCCGTTTTCTACGCCGCTAACGCCGTTCTCCAAGGCCGCGATGATTTCCGCGCCGGTCATCTTAAGCGCCGTCAAATTATTCCCGAACGGCATCGTCGTCAGCAAATCGCCGAGCGTAATCTCTCCGGTACCGATCGAGGCGCGGATGCCGCCGCCGTTTTGAATCGTGACGTACCCTTTGACATCGGATTCTTTGACGATGCTCATGACTTTGGAGCGCATGCCGTCGGCGATCAGATCTCCAAGGTTCGTCTCCTGCTTGCGAACGCTGCCGCGCTCGCCGTCCAGGTCTACGTCCGTTTCCCCGATGACGGTTTGCTTTAATTCTTCCAGCGGAGCAGCATATTCCTTTAGCTTGGCTTCCGCGGCCGCATTGCCCTGAATCACGAATTTGTCGTTGGCGTCCTTCGCATCCAACGCAATGAGCTCGCCTTTCCAGGTCTTCAGCTTGCCCGTTTCGTCAAACGTCACATCCAGTTGCCCCAAGTTTTGGTTATATTCGCCCGTCTGCACGATCAGGGTCGGCTCGGCTTCGGCATGATGCACCTCAGGGGCGCTCAGCTTCGTGTGGGAGTGCCCGCCGACGATAATGTCGATGCCGTCCACGGCTTCGGCCAACTTCTGGTCTACCGTGTATCCGAGATGGGACAGCACGATGATTTTGTTGATGCCTTCCGCTTCCAGCGCGTCCACCTGTTTCTGCGCGCTTAGGGCTTCATCGGCGAATTTGATGCCCGGACCCGGAGAAGACAAAGCCGTCGTTTCCGGCGTGGTCAATCCGATGATGCCTACCTTATCCCCGGCGACGTCCTTCACGATGGCCGGATAAATCCGGCCGCTTTCGCCAGGCTTGCCGAGGCCTGCATGGCTTAATCCTTTCAGCGCAGACTCGGAGCTGAAATCGAGATTGGCGCTGACGAACGGAAATTGGGCTTGCTTAACGAATTCGGCCAGCGTCGCCGGCCCTTTATCGAATTCGTGGTTGCCGAACGTCATGGCGTCGTATTTCAGCTCGTTCATAAAATACAGATCGGCCAGACCGTTAAATTGATTGAAATACAGCGTCCCCGAAAAGACGTCCCCCGCGTCGAGCAGCAGCGTATGATCGTTTCTGGCCGCGTTAACCGCCGTCACACGGCGAGGGATGTTGTCCAGATGCGCATGCGTGTCGTTCGTATGCAGGACGCGCAGCTGAAACCCTTCCGTCCCCCCTGTCGTTTCAGCGGCGTTGGCGGTTGCGCCGATCGTCCCGGACAGGAGTCCGGCGGCGAGCACGCCTGCGGCGAACAGCTTTCCGACATTTTTATTGCTCCAATGCATCAAATCGATTCCTCCTCTACCATCTTTTGATGTATTACTCTCTTAAATATAAGTAGAATAGATTTGAAAGTAAATAATGGATCCCAAATAGGCGAATAACTTTGTTCCGATAAACGAAATTGGGGCAAACCGCATAAACCCCTCCCCCGTAGGACACGCTATCTTTTGTTAAAAACACGGTTCAGGAGGAATACGCATGAACAGCCAACGCGCCAAAGAAATCGTCGCCTCCCCTACGATGGTGGATGTCACGTGCAACGGGGTTCCGATCTACATTCAGCACGTCGACGATCAGAAGGAAACCGCCCGGATTTATCCGCTCGGTCAGCCGGAGAACGAACAAGAGGTCGCTTTGTCCCAACTTAACGAGCAATAAAAGAACAGGAGGCGATGCCAAGCGGCGTCCCTCCTGTTTTCATGCGATGAAATTAACACCTGTTAGTTTACATAACATTTGTTATGTTATTCGAGACATGCATATGTCGCTCCGCTTCGTCCCAGGGAACGGAATAAGCCTGCCCTTTCGAGCAAAATATCGACAACGAGGTGTAAGCCGGATCGGCATTTTTGTCGTACCGCCGCCGAGCGATGACCCCCTCTGTCTTGTGGCAGGATTCATACCCGCCGAACTTCAGCGACAACGCGCCTTTCCCGTGCGTCATGGAAGCCAGCTCCGTACTGTAATCCATGAACGTTGCTACGGGGACAACGCCTGTTATGACGGCTGAGGTCTCCGTGGTTTCCGGCGGTTCGAACCGGCCATGGGCTTGCTGGATATCGGTAAGAACCTTGCCGAGATATTCCGTGCCGACCTTAATTTTAAAATGGTACACGGGCTCAAGCAGCACGTTACGCGCCTTCTCAAGCCCTTGTCGCAGCGCGCGAAACGTTGCTTCCCGGAAATCGCCGCCGCTCGTATGCTTGTTGTGAGACCGTCCGGTAAGCAAGGTCACTCGCACGTCGGTCAACGGTGAGCCGGTAAGCAGACCGTTATGCTCCCGCTCCAGGACATGCTGGCCGATCAGATGCTGATAACCCGTAGCCAAATCATCGGCGTGGCAAGCGTTTACGAACGTAACGCCGCTGTTTCTGCCGACCGGCGTAAGCTGCAGATGCACTTCCGCATAATGCCCCAGCGGCTCGAAATGGCCGCAGCCGTATACCGGTTCGGCGATCGTTTCTTTGTACAATATTTCCGGTGGCCCAAACGTAACAGGCAGCCGAAACCGCTCCAGCAGCACTTGCTGCAAAATTTCCAACTGGATTTTGCCCATCACGTGGATATGGAGCTCCTGCAAGGTTTCGTCCCAGCGGGAACCCAAGGTCGGGTCCTCCGCGTCCAACTGCTGGAACACGCGCAGAACCTCCTTGATATGGACCGGCGGCTCAAACCGCACCTTCGACTGCAGCGTCGGCACCAGCTCCCGGCTGACCGTATCGTTTAGCGCCCCGACGCCTTCGCCGGCCGCCGCCGAGGTGAATCCCGTCACGGCAAACAGCTCGCCGGCGCGAACCGCCTCCGCCTGGACGAAGCGTTGGCCGCTATACTTGCGAATCGCGGTGATTTTCTCCGCCCGGCGATCCCCCTCCGGCCCATATTCCACTTCGTCCCGAACCTTTAGCGTTCCCTGCAGCGCCTTGATGAAAGTGATCCGGGTTCCCTGTTCATCATGGCGGATTTTATAAACCAGTCCGGCAAAAGGAAGCTGATCGTCATAATCGGTCACCGTCAACCGCTCCAGCACCTTCAGGAATTCGGCGATCCCACGATCGAGCAGCGCCGAGCCTTGCAGGCAGGGAAATACTTGGCTGCCGCGGATGAGCCGGATCATGTGCCCGTTCCATTCCTTTTCGGACAGCGTGCCTTCCAAATAAGGCTCCAGCAGCGCTTCGTCCCGCTCAGCGAGCCAAGCCTTTTGCGCTTCGTCCAACCGCTCTTCGCGAGTCCATCCGCTTAAGTCCAGCACATCCTCGGTCAACTCGCGGCGGATGTCCGCCAGCACCTTATCCGGGTCCGCGCCGGTCCGGTCGGTTTTGTTGATGAACAAAAACGTAGGAATCCCGTAAGCGCGCAGCAGCTGCCAGACCGTTTCCGTATGGCCTTCCACGCCTTCCACCGCGCTGATGATGATGACGGCGTAATCCAACACCTGCAGCGCACGTTCCATCTCCGCCGAGAAATCGACGTGTCCGGGCGTGTCCAGCAAATAATACGTGGAATCGCCGTATTTCATTTCCGCCTGGTCGGCGAATACGGTGATTCCGCGCGCTTTTTCGATAGCATGGCTGTCCAGGAAAGCATCGCGGTGGTCGACGCGGCCCCGGCTGCGTATCGTTTGAGTATGAAAGAGCAGCGCTTCGCCAAAGGTCGTTTTGCCGGCGTCCACATGGGCCAGCAGTCCGATCGTTTTATTCATGCCGGCCGCCGCCTAGTTTTTGAAGCTGTGGATCGGCGCCGGAATGCGGCCGCCGCGATTGATGAACGGGGCGCAATTAAACGAATTGACCGGCATGATCGGCGCGTAACCGAGCAGTCCGCCGAATTCGACGATTTCGCCGACTTCTTTACCGATAACCGGAATGATGCGCACGGCCGTCGTTTTGTTGTTGACCATGCCGATCGCCGCTTCGTCGGCGATAATGCCGGAAATCGTTGCGCTGCTCGTGCTGCCGGGAATCGCGATCATGTCGAGCCCCACCGAGCACACGCAGGTCATCGCCTCCAGCTTCTCCAGCGTCAGCGCCCCGCGCTGCACCGCTTCGATCATGCCGTGGTCCTCGCTGACCGGAATAAACGCGCCGCTGAGTCCGCCGACATACGAGGATGCCATAACGCCGCCTTTTTTCACGTTATCGTTCAATATCGCCAGCGCGGCCGTCGTTCCGGGAGCCCCCGCTTCCTCCAGGCCCATCTCCTGGAAAATCTCCGCGATCGAGTCGCCGATTTCCGGCGTCGGCGCGAGCGACAGGTCAATGATCCCAAACGGGACGCCCAGGCGCTTGGACGCTTCCTGCGCTACCAGCTGTCCCACCCGGGTGACTTTAAACGCCGTCCGTTTGATCGTTTCGCACAAGGTTTCGAAATCCTTGCCTTTCACTTCCTCCAACGCGCGCTTCACTACGCCGGGACCGCTGACGCCCACGTTGATGACGCATTCCCGTTCCCCGACGCCATGGAAAGCGCCGGCCATGAACGGGTTGTCCTCCACCGCGTTGCAGAACACAACCAGCTTGGCGCAGCCGATCGAACCCCGGTCGGCCGACCGCTCGGCAGTTCGCAAAATGATGTCGCCCATCAGCTTGACCGCGTCCATGTTGATGCCGCTGCGCGAGGATCCGACGTTCACCGAGGAGCATACCCGATCCGTTACGGCCAACGCTTCCGGGATGCTCTCGATCAGCAGACGGTCGCCGGTGGTGCAGCCTTTTTGCACGAGCGCGGAGAAGCCGCCGATAAAGTTCACGCCCACTTCCTTGGCCGCTTTGTCGAGCGCTTCGGCCACGGGCACGTACGTATCGGTTTTAAGCCCGCCGGCCGCGATCGAGATCGGCGTGACCGAGATGCGCTTATTGACGATCGGAACGCCAAATTGCTTCTCCAGATCCTCGCCGGTTTTGACCAGATTTTCCGCCGAGCGGGTGATTTTATCGTAAATTTTCCGATTGAATACGTTCATGTCTTCATGGGCGCAGTCCATCAGGCTGATGCCCATCGTTATCGTGCGCACGTCGAGGTTCATTTCCCGGATCATCGAATTCGTTTCCTGTACTTCTACGCGTGAGATCATTGGTGTCTCCCCCTTCTTAGATCCGGTGCATCGTATTAAAAATATCTTCGTGCTGCAGCTTGATCTCCACGCCGATGGACTTGCCCAGCTCCTGAAGCTCCTCTACGAGCCGCTCGAAGCCTTTGGCCGGCGCCGTAATATCAACGATCATCATCATGTTGAAATACCCTTGAATGATCGTCTGCGAAATATCCAGTATGTTGACGTTGTTGTCGGCCAGATACGTGCACACCTTGGCGATGATACCGACTTTGTCCTTGCCCAGAACCGTAATGATTCCCTTCAACGAAACTTCCCCCTTTGGATGCGACTCTACTGTAATGTGAGACGAGTCATCTGCTTCGCTTATTATGGCAAAAGAACGGGAATTGTTCAATAACGACGTTCACAGATGATTAGATCCGCTTTGACGGTACGGAAAAATAACTCATTTCCGCAGGCGAGACCGGTTTGGATTTCGATGTTCCCCTCGTTTCCTCGGAATTTCCGGTTTGGATTTCCTCCGGGCAGTCCTGGCGGTATTTCCTTTCTTCCAGCTTCCGATCGATAAAATCGACCACCTGCTGCAGCGAGTCGATTTGACGGATGATATTTTCCCGGTGCCGTTTCATAAAATCCACCAACTCGGGATAGTCCGCGGGATCGGCGTCGGCGGAAACTCGCAAGAAGGGGCGCATTTCTTCCAGCGGCATCCCGGTTTTCTTCAGGCAGCCTATCAGCTTGAGCGTTTCGATATCCTCTGGCCGATAGACGCGATGTCCGTTGTCCTTCCGCTCCGCTCGCGGCAGCAGCGAGATTTTCTCGTAATATCGGATCGTATCCTCGGAAATGCCGGATTGTTCGGCGGTTTGCTTAATCGTAAATGTTGCGTTTCGAGGCAAATTCATGCTCATCACGTTCCCTCCTATGTCCTTCCGGGACGGCTTTGTTAAGCATTATACAACTTGGATCTGGCTCCAAGTCAAGGAGGCTGGCGGCAGCAAAAAAACGTATTCCAACGCTTGACTTGGAGTCGGCTCCAATATATAAACTGTTCCCTATCGGCGGGAGTACGATCCCGCAAACCAATCTGGAGGGGAATTCACATGCATACGAATGAACGGGAAAACATCGCGCTGATCACAGGCGCAAGCTCCGGCATCGGGCTGGAGCTTGCGCGGAAATTGCTTGACGAGGGCTGGCAGGTGGTTGCCCTGAACCGCTCCGATGTGCCGGCGGGAGAGATGAAGCTCCATAAAGCCGTCAATACCGGGCAGTTTCGGATCTATAAGACGGCCGATCTTACCGACTATGCCAGTTTGCGGCGTACGCTGGAGGAGATCAAAGCCAAAGAGCCGCGAATCGACGTGCTTTTCAACAACGCCGGTCGCAGCTTTCCGGATCTGACCTATTCCAAGCAAGGCCGGGAAAATCATTACGAGCTGATGACCGTCGTTCCCTTCATCATTTTGATGGAGCTGAAGGAACTCCTGCTTAACGGAAGCCATAAAACGGTTATCAACACTTCGTCTTCCGCGTTGAAAATGACCAAGGCATTTAATCTCGATCAGCTCGAGCGTCCGAAAACGTTCCGCAAACTAATCGGACCTTACGCCACCTCCAAGCTGGCGCTTTCGTTATGGACGGGGGCGATCGCTCCGTTGCTCGGCCAGGAAGGCATCCTGATCCGCAGCGTCGATCCGGGCAGCAATAATACGCTGCGCAAAGGCAAATCATCCGGCTTGCCCATCTGGCTAAAGCCGGTCATGAAGTTCTTTTTCGCACCGCCTACCCATGGGGCCGGCCGGCTTTACGACGGCGCATTCGGAGAGCAGCGCGGCAAGACCGGCGTATTTTTGGTCAAGGGCCGGATCGCGGAAGTGAAATTCGGGGAACACGCACCGAACGTGCTGAAGCGAATAACGACGATTTACGAACGGGAGTTCCTGCAAGAAAGCCGATAAGGGCTATTTTCCTTACTCAGGTTTGACGGAAATCGGCTTCATCCGTTGGCGCCGGAGGGGTCGGTTTTTTCCCGATCTAGTAATTTTTCAATGATTTTTCTCGTTTGCCGTTCTTTTTGTTTGCGTACCGCCTCTTCTTCCTTCAACGCTTTAAGCAGCGAGACGCACATGCCGAGCATAATTACGGCAAATGGCAACGCGGCAACGATCGAAGCGGTCTGCAAGCCGTTTAAGCCGCCGCTGATCAATAAGATCAACGCCATCAGCGATTGCAGGATACCCCAAACGATTTTGACTTTATTGGATGGATTCAGGTTCCCTTGAGACGACAGCATCCCCAGAACGAACGTTGCCGAGTCGGCGGAAGTAATGAAAAAGGTGATGATGAGCATGGTAGCAATGGCCGTTACCAGCAGACCGAAAGGGAGTTGTTCCAACGTTAAAAATAAAGCCGTCGTTACGTCCTCCTGAACGGCTTTGGCGAGCTCCACATGATTGAACATTTCCAGGTTTAGGCCGGTGCCGCCAAATACAGAGAACCACAGAAATCCGAAAACGCTCGGGACGAGCAGCACCCCCAGCACGAATTCCTTGATCGTCCGTCCCTTCGAAACACGGGCAATGAAGGTGCCGACAAACGGCGCCCAGGCGATCCACCAAGCCCAGTAGAACAAAGTCCATAATCCAACCCAGGTTCCCTGCGTAAACGGAGTCAACCGCAAACTCATGACGATGAGGTTCTGCAGATATCCTCCCAGCGTGACGGTCAGCGTATCAAAAATAAACGAGGTTGGACCCGCAAATAACACAAACAGCATCAAAATTACCGCCATGACCAGGTTGGTGTTGCTCAAAATTCGTATTCCCTTATCCAGTCCCGTCGTCGCGGAGATCAGAAACAAGACGGTCACGACGCAAATGATCATCGCCTGAACCGTGATGTTATTGTCCCATCCGAACAGATGATGCAACCCTCCGCTGATTTGAAGAGTCCCGAGCCCGAGTGAGGTGGCAACGCCGAAAGCCGTGGCAATAACGGCCAACACATCGATGGTTTTACCGAGATAACCCTCGACGAGCTTCCTGCCCAAAAGCGGGATAAACGTCATGCTGATCAGTCCCTTGTAACCTTTGCGGAATTGGAAATAAGCCAAGGTCAGCGAGATGACGGTGTACACCCCCCAGGGATGGAGCCCCCAATGGAAAAACGAATACCGCATTGCCAATCGCGCGGCTAACGCAGTACCTCCTTTAGCCTCTTCCGGAGGAACGAGATAATGCGACAACGGCTCCGCTACGCCCCAAAACACCAGGCCGATCCCCATCCCGGCGCTGAATAGCATAGCAAACCAGGAGACCGTGGAATATTCCGGCTCGTCATCGTCCGACCCCAATTTGATTTGCCCGTATTTGCTGAAAGCCAAATAGAAGGAGAAACAAAGAAAGGCTAACGTCGCCATCAAATAGAACCACCCGAAATTTACGGTTGAAAAAGACAGGGCTTGTTCTGCGGATGCGGCCATTTGTTCCGGAGCTACCGCGCCCCATAGGACAAAAAGCAGGATTACCGCCAAAGAGATGTAGAATACCATGCATTACCCCCCCGCTCCACTATTACTCAGCAAGTCATAGTGAAATGGTTCGCATGTAAAGGCCGATCTATGCAAAAAAAAATTCAGCGGCCGGGCTTGGCGCCAAGATCGCAATTAACTACACTACACCAGCCGCCCGACGGCTGCCAGGATATCGTCGAACGTAAAAAAGAGATTTGTCTCCTCGCCTCTCAAGGCTACGCGGGAACAAATCTCTTCTTCATGGTTAACGGTGGAGTCCTTTATCGTATTGTTTCTTCAACAATGCAAACAGGACGGCATCCACAAATTGATCTTTCTCGAAAAAGCACTCTTTCAGATACCCCTCTTCGTGGAATCCCGTCTTCTCCAGCAAATAACGGGAACGGATGTTGTCCGGGTCGATATACGCTTCTATCCGGTTCAGCCCCAAATCTTCGAAGCCAAACCGCATGATCTCTTGCAATACCTCGGTCATCACGCCCTGCCGCCAATAATCCGGATTCAGTTCATAGCCGACTTCGGCCTTATAATGCCCCTGCGACCAGTTATGAAAACCGCAGGTGCCGATGACCCGGTCGCTTTCCGATTTGACCGTTATCGCCCAACGGAAGCCCCGGCGCTCCAAATATCGGCTGTTCCAATTCTGGATGAGCTCCTCGGCCTGCTTCAGCTCCACAAGCCGCTCCAGATCGTAATATTTGGTCACCTCGTCGTTCGAGAAGTAGCGGAACAGATCTTCGGCATCGTCCGAGGTTAGCTTTCTAAGGATAAATCTTTCCGTTTCCAACTGCGGGAACAGTTTCATCGCGACCGGTCCTTTCCTATAAAGTTTACGTAAATCTATTATAGGTGAAGGACCCGGCTGAAAGGAAGAGTCAATCCAGGGCCGCAGCCCTAACGAATGACGGCGCGATCAGCCTTGAATGGCCAGCTTGATGCCGATGCCGAAAGGGTCGGTTAGGCGAATTTCGCCGGCTTCCCGCTCATATGGCACCGCCGCTTCGATCAGACGGCTCTCCACCGCTTCAAGCGCCGGCGCGTCCGGCAGCGTCGTCGTGAAATAGCGCAGGCCGACCGCATCCTCCGGCGCCGGTGGCGCTCCCGCGCCGGCCCACAGATTCAAGCCGATGTGATGATGGTAACCGCCCGCGGATACGAACAATGCCGCCCCGCCGTAGTGGGCGGTGATTTCGAATCCGAGGATCCGGCAGTAGAATTGCTCCGCCTTGCGCAAATCGCCGACGTGAAAATGCACATGCCCGATCCGAGTCCCTTCCGGAAGTCCTCTCCATTCCGCTTTCGCCGACAAGGTCAGCAAGCTTTCCACATCGACCGGATCCGTGGACATGACGTATTCTCCCTGCGCGTCTCTTTGCCACGTCTCACGCGGGCGATCGGCGTAGATTTCAATCCCGTTCTGATCCGGGTCATTCAAATATAACGCTTCGCTGACGAGATGATCGCCTTGGCCTACCGGAATCTGATGTTTGATCAAATTGCGCAGCGCGAGCCCCAGGGAATTCCGGTCCGGCAGCAAAATCGCGAAATGGTATAATCCCGATACCGATCTTTCGGGCATGACGCGAAACTGCTCATTGGCTTCCAGAAACAGCAAAGGTCGTTGTCCGTCGGCGCTCAGCTCGGCCGTATGGCCGCTTTGCCGCAATACTTGGAAGCCGATCACCTCGCGATAGAAAGCGAGAGATTTCCCAAGATGGCGCACCTTCAGCCGTACGGCGCCGATTTGCGCGGCGGGATGAATGGGCAATGGATGAGTCATGGATAAATTCCTCCTTGTTAATGAGGGAACGGCCGAACCAGGTCCGAGACGCCCCGCAAAGGTAACGTTCAAATGTAACAACTCTAGTTACATCGACTATTGTAATCAGTATAGTTACAGGCTTGGGGATTGTCAATGGCTCGCAAGCTGGTTTGATCTTGATCTAAAAAACGACGCATAACAAAAAAAGCCCCAATAAGGGGCTTATATCGTAGCTAGCGGTTAAGTCCATAAAACGCCTATTTAAACGGCTTCCGAATTGGCCGAAATGTCGTCCACGATATCTTGAAGCGTTACGGCCGCCAGCGTCTTTTCCATCGCTTTTTGCGCCACGGAGAAGATCGGCTCGATCGCCGCCTGAATATTGCGCCCGACCGGGCAATCCGGATTGGGACGGTCATGCATCGCAAACAGGCCGTCTTCCTCCACGACGTGCACCGCGCGGTAAATATCGAGCAGCGTGATATCGCCGAGTTGGCGCGACAGCTTCGTCCCGGCAACGCCCGGCCGAACCTCCACCAACCCCGCCTTGTTCAGCATGCCCATGATCCGGCGGATGACCACCGGGTTCGTGTTGACGCTGCCGGAGATATACTCCGAAGTACTGACCCCGTCCTTGTTGATTTCAAGCAGGGACAAAATGTGAATGGCCACGGAAAATCTGGAGCTGATCGTCATAACGGCATATCCCCCTTTCCATCGTCTTGTAACAATATTAGTTACATAAGGAGCGGAATGTCAATAGCATTTCTCTCCTGCAGTGTCCCTTTGATTGGATTATCTTCCGTCCAGCAAATTGCCGAGACCGCCCAAAATGCTGCCCTCGTCCTTGCGGCCGGAATAACGCGAAGCCGACAGCACTCGGTCCGCCAAGCGGCTGAACGGCAGCGATTGCACCCAAACCTTGCCTGGACCACGCAGCGTGGCGAAGAACAGTCCTTCCCCGCCGAACAAGGCGGTTTTTACGCCCTTCACGAATTCGATATCGTAATCGACCGAAGCGGTCATGGCTACGAGACAGCCGGTGTCAAGACGCATCACTTCGCCGGGAGCCAAATCTCTTTCGATCACGAGGCCGCCGGAATGCACGAAGGCCAGACCGTCGCCTTCGATCTTCTGCATGATGAAGCCTTCCCCGCCGAAGAAGCCGGTACCCAGCTTGCGCTGAAACTCGATCCCGACCGATACGCCTTTGGCCGCGCAGAGGAACGAATCTTTTTGGCAGATGATTTTGCCGCCGAGCATCTGCAGGTCCAGCGGCACGATTTTGCCGGGATAAGGAGAAGCGAACGTAACGCCTTGCCGGTTGTAGCCGGCATTGCTGAACACGGTCATAAACAAACCTTCGCCCGTCAGCAGGCGTTTGCCGGCCCCCATCAGTTTACCCATGAGCCCGCCGCCGCCTTGGTTGCTGCCATCGCCAAAAATCGTCTCCATCCGGATATCCGGGTCCATCATCATGAAGCTGCCGGCTTCGGCCACGACGCTTTCCCCCGGGTCCAGCTCAATTTCCACGCACTGCATTTCATTTCCGATGATGCGATAATCGATTTCGTGAGCATTCATACGAACAACCTCCGCTTATTAAAATTGAAGTATGTAATTCCGTGAAGCGAGTCAGGAGTTCTGCAGCAACGCCCGCAGCACGGCATAACTGATAAGGCTGCGATCCCGGTATACCATGCTCACCGAGTCGGCGTGCTCGCCCAGAATGCCTTTCTGCAAAATAGCCGCGCCGAAACCTCTTTCCAGCGCCCCGTTGAACGTGAACGTTACGCAGTATTCGGCGGCGAAACCGCAAACCACGACGAAGTCGGTGTCATGCTCCCGCAGCAGTTGCTCCAGGTCGGTCTTCCAGAATGAATTGTTCCAGGCCTTTGTCAATTTCAGGTCCGATTCGGCCAGCTTAACCTCGGGAATCACCTCGAACCCCGGCGTCCCTTCTCCCCCGTCCAGGTCTTGAACGGCCACGACCGGACGCCCCGCCTTACGGAACATATCGGCGACGGCATTAATGTACTCGCAAACGCCAGGCACCTCGGTTTGAATACGCGGATCGGTCAGAAAAGCTTGCTGCATATCAATGATCAATAAAGCCGGCTTCATAGAATACCTCCTTGTCGACTTCCCCCGCCCGGGGGCATTCTCATACGCTTTCCATTATACACGGGCTTTAGCTGCCAGGCATCAGATTTTGCTCAACCGCAAGCGCAAATTTCCCGTTGACCCTCACATTAGTGTCAGGGTTTATAATGAGATCAAGAAGGCAGGTGAAGCAAGGGATTATGAAAATCGGCGAATTGTCCAAAGCGACCGGCGTCAGCATTCGCTCGCTTCGTTATTACGAAGAACAGGGGCTGATTACCTCGCAGCGGCTCGCGAACGGCTACCGCGATTACCACAGCTTCTCCGCTGAGCAGGTCAAGACGATTCAGTTTTATTTGAGCTTGGGTCTGACCACGCAGCAAATCGCCGGGTTCCTGCAATGCGTGATGACCAGCAAGGAAGCGTTTTGCCGCGAAGTCATGCCGGTGTACCGCAACAAGCTGAAGGAGGTCAACGAACAGATCGAGCTGCTCCAGGCGATCAAATCCAATCTGGAGGAACGGATTCAATACATTTTAACGGAAAATCCCGAAATGGAGATGAATGATGATGACGATGAAACGCATTAATAGCGAAACCGATTTTTCTGAGGCCGTTCATGCCCCGGGCATGACGCTGGTCGATTTCGATGCGCCGTGGTGCCCACCCTGCAAAGTGCTGGCGCCGATCCTGGAAGAGCTGCACGGGGATTTCGGCGGCAAGGTCAACGTGCTGAAAGTGAATTGCGACGAGTTGCCCGGCCTGGCTTCGCAATACGGGGTCATGTCGATGCCGACGGTGATCTTCTTTCATCATGGCGAACCGGTAGAGAAACTGGTCGGCTTGCGGCCGAAGGAAGCCTATGCGCGACTCATCGCGAAATACCCGGCACCATCGCAACCGGCGTGATGGTAGCCTATTACATTAAGAAGCAAGCAAGCGGCATGCACGCTTAGAGCGGAACGCCGCTTGCTTGCATTTTACGGCTTGAGTACGACCTTGATGCAGTCTTCCTGTTTTTCGCTGAACACTTTATAGCCGTGTTCCCCTTCGCTGAGCGGCAGCCGGTGGGTAATGATATCGGTCGGATCGAAGCGCCCGGATTCGATTTGGCCATACAGCTCGGGAATGAGGTGAATGACGGGCGCTTGTCCCATCTTCAGCGTGATGTTGCGTTCAAACAGTTCGCCGAGCGGAAATAGGTTGTAGGTCAGCCCGTAGACGCCGGTAAGTTGGATGATGCCGAACTTGCGCACCGTCTTGACGGCGAGCTGGAAGGCTCCGAGCGATCCCCCCTGCAGCATAAGCGCGGTCTCCACCCTTTCCACCACCGATTTCTTGGCATCCAGGCCAACGCAATCGATCACCACATCGGCCCCGCCGCGGGTGATTTCCTTCAGGTGCCCGGCGAGGTCCGGGTGCTTCTCAAAATTGAAAACCTCCAAGTTATTCGTTCGTTTGGCATGCTCCAGGCGGTAATCGAGATGGTCCACGGCGATGACGCGCTTGGCTCCTTTTTGCCAGGCGAACTTTTGCGTCAGCAGGCCTACCGGACCGCAGCCCAGGATGATCACCGTATCTCCCGGTCGAACCCCGCCATTCTCCACGCTCCAGTAGGCCGTCGGGATGATGTCGGATAGGAACAGCAGCTTCTCGTCTTCGATTTCCGCCTCCTTCGGCACGACGAACGGCACGAAATTCCCGTAAGGCACGCGCAGCAGCTCCGCTTGTCCTCCGGCGTAATCTCCATATCGGGACGAATAGCCGAAATATCCGCCGGTATCGCGATTCTCGTTGGCATGGTCGCATTGGCTTTCCATCTGATGCCGGCAGAAAAAGCATTCCCCGCACGCCACGGTAAACGGCACGATGACTCGATCCCCTTTCTTGACGCGCGTAACGTCCGGCCCGACGTCTTCGACGATGCCCATCGGCTCGTGTCCGATCACGTAATCATCGTACATCCCCGGGATTTCGCCGTTATAGATATGCAAATCCGATCCGCAAATCGCGGTGGACGTGATGCGGACGAGCACATCGTCTTTCTTTTGCAGCTTGGCGTCCGGCACCTCTTTGACTCTGACGCTTTTTTTCCCTTGATAGGTAATGGCTTTCAAATCGAGCGCCCCCTTTCATCGATAGCTACATTTTGCGTAGCGGGCGCCCGATTTATGAAGTCCCGATAAAAAAAAGATACCGCCCAGCCGGGAATCGTCCTCCCTAGGCTGGCGGTATCTTTGGTTTCAGTCATACACATGAATGTCGCGAATTTGCTTGGCTTGATCGATATACGGCCCTTCCGACAAGTTATTGAAGGCTAAGTGGGTAGCTCGCAAGCTAAGCAGTTGATCTCCCGGCTTCAGGCCAAATTGCTTCCAGGTTTGAATCGGCAGCGTAAAGTAACGTTTGCTGTTCAAATTCACCCAACAGAAAGTACGTTCCTTAAACGTGATGGTCTCACCTTCGGGGATGGCGAATTGCTGAAGCTGGGGAATGCTGGCGAAAATCGACGCGAGCGGCGAATTTGCAATCAATTCTTTGCAGACGACGCTGAAGCCTTTGACCGTATTCCGGCCCGTCATCAGTATGATCCTGGAGTCCGGGCTAATATGGTACTCATGCAGGGCTTGATCCGGAAGGTAAAACGATCCGTCAGGAAGTATTTTGCTCCATGCGTAAAAGTACTTCCCGCCTTTGGCATTGACTGCCATATCTATCATCCCCCGAGCGTATTGAATATCTATTTATTAGATTTATCATCGCGCAATTTCGGGGGCTGGAGATATGATAATAATCACGATATCCGGGAATTGGAATTAAATTGGCAATTTCACTCGATCAGTTCCTCGATTTTCTCCGCGAAATGGAGTTTATGCGCTTTAATTACGATGATCTTCAGCATCATGTACACCGGGATGGCCAATATCATCCCCAGGATCCCGGCAAAATCGCCGGCTACCAGCAACAGGACGATCGTCGTGAGCGGATGAATGTTGATCGTCTTGCCGTAGATGTACGGAGAGATCAGGTTCCCTTCGATCTGTTGGGCGATGACTACGATGACGATGACCCAGAACACCATGGACGGCGAGACGGTAAACGCCACGATCACGCACGGAATCGCCCCCAGCAGCGAGCCGAAATAAGGAATGAAGTTGAACAGCGCCCCGACGATGGCCAGCAGCAGCGGGTACGGCAATCCGATCAGCCAAAACCCGATGAAGCTCATGAACGCCAGCAGCACGGCGCTGATCATCCGACCGGCGATAAACCCCTTCAGCATATTGTCGATATCATGAATGACGTTCGCTCCATCCCTGCGATAACGGCCCGGCAGCATCCGCACCAGCGATGGCGTGACCCGCTCGTCTTCCTTCAGCATGTAATACAGGAAGATCGGCACGGTCCCCACCACGATGACGAAGTCATTCAAGAAGGTGAAGAAATGCGATAAGTAACCGGAGATCGCCTCCATCGCGGAGTTCAGGTACTCCGTCACCTTGTTCATCAGCTCGGGGCTCGTTTCATTCGTCACCATGGAGAAATACCGGTTATTGCGGATATCGTTCATCTGCTTCTGGATGCTGTCCACCAGTTTGGGCACATTATTCATGAACTCGACGATCTGTTTCTCCAGCGGCGGCCAGACGACGATAAAAAAAATGGTCACCACCCCGGCGAACAGCAGATAAATGAGCAGAATGGACAACACCCGGTTCAGCTTCTTCTGCTCGAGAAATTGCACGATCGGCCGCAGCAGGTAATAAAGGAACCCGGAGATGACGACCGGCACGATCAGAATCTGCACCAGCGTGACCAGCGGATTAAAGATGAAACTGACCTTCGCCAATAAATAAATGATCGTCAGCAGCAAAATGATCCCCAGCGACGTCCGGTAAAAAGGATGTTGCAACAATGGTTTCCCCCTCCCTTCCTCCTTTTTCATGCATTCGGCCTTTTCCTTGGTCCGACCGGCCGAAGCCGGCCGATCAGTCTTGCGGAAGCGTGTTCATAGCCGCATCCAGGAGCGCATCAAACCAGGCATCGTCTTCCTCGATCCGGGCATCCACTTCAAGAAGCTGCTCCTCAACCCCGGGTTCGCCGGCATAATGCAGGCTGTAATCCCAATCGCGGCCTTTTTTGCTGAAAAACGTAATTTCGTAGCCTGCTTTGTGCGAGCTGATTTCAAAGACGGTTTTGCCGATAAAAGTACCGTCTTCCTGCGGGTTCATTTCCGCATGGATAATGTTCAATTCGGTGATTTGCATCGTGATTCCTCCATCGTAAATCCAGATTTCGGGCGAGTCCCATAATTTGAAAACTTGTACAGCCTTCCTGCAATATCGTACCATGTTTTGGGTCAATATCAATACGAAGAACATGCATTACAATTTCATTCCGGATTGGTGTATGATAGAACAATAAATTATTTCCAAAGTATGGAGGAGACCGTAAATGTCCGATTTTCAAACAAAGCTGGAAAAATACGCAGAACTGGCCGTAAAAATAGGCGTAAACGTCCAGCAAGGCCAGAACCTGATCATTAACGCCACCATTGATTGCGCGGAGCTCGTTCGCCTTATCGTGAAGCAAGCCTATGAAGCCGGCGCCCGGTTCGTCAAGGTCAACTGGAGCGACGACATCGTCACCCGTCTTCGGTACGATCTGGCTGCGGAGGAATCGTTCCTGGACGAGCCGAAATGGTACGCCGGGGAAATGCTCGAATACGTCGAGAACGGCGCAGCCGTCCTGCACGTTATCTCTTCCGATCCGGATTTGCTCAAAGGCGTTTCCACCGAACGCTTGACCAACCATCAGAAAACCTACGGCAAAGTGATGAGCAAATATCGCGAGCTGCAAATGTCCGACAAATTCAGCTGGTCGATCGTGGCGGTCCCTTCCCAGGTGTGGGCGGATAAGGTATTCCCCGATCTTCCGCAGGATCAGCGCGTCGATGCGCTATGGAAGGCGATCTTCCGCACGGTGCGCCTGGATCAGCCGGATCCGATCGAAGCCTGGAAGCGGCATATCGAGAACCTTACGCAAAAATCCGATTATTTGAACGCGAAACGCTACAAGAAATTGCATTACCTGGCGCCCGGCACCGACTTGACCATTGAGCTTCCGGAAGGTCATCTCTGGGTGGCCGCGGAAAGCATCAACGCGCAGGGAAACACGTTCTTGGCCAATCTTCCGACGGAGGAAGTATTTACGGCACCGCTCAAAACCGGAGTGAACGGCACGGTTACCAGCACGAAGCCGCTTAGCTACCGCGGCACGATCATCGACCGTTTCTCGCTCACCTTCGAGAACGGACGCATCGTGGACTATAAAGCCGAACTGGGTGCCGATGTGCTGAAGCAGCTTGTGGAGCTGGATGAAGGCTCGCATTACCTGGGGGAAGTGGCGCTCGTACCGCATAACTCTCCGATCTCGCAATCCGGGATTTTGTTCTACAATACGCTGTTTGACGAAAACGCCTCGAACCATTTGGCCATCGGCAACGGGTACGCCTTTAATCTCGAGGGCGGCAAATCGATGTCCCAAGAGGAACTGGCCGAACACGGACTGAATTCCAGCTTGGCGCATGAGGACTTTATGGTCGGCTCCGGCGAGATGGATATTTACGGCATTACGGCGGATGGCAAGGAAGAAGCGATCTTCGCCAAAGGAAACTGGGCGTTCTGATCGATCCCTTAAGCTGGAAAAGGGCTATCCCCTGCGTAGATGACAATCTACTGATATGCTCCCCATACGGTAGACAGGTGAAATAATAAAACCTGTTACTGTAGGGGGAGTATTTTTTATGTCCAAAAAAGAACA